>DASPTZ010000137.1:0-10869 GCA_035623155.1 Casimicrobiaceae bacterium
AAGTTCGCCAAGTTTGCCGCCGAAGTGCGGCGCGACATCGACAGCGTTCTCGCCAAGTACGACATCACCGACAAGGCCGCCGAGCGCAGCCTGCGTGGCACGCTGGTCCAGCTCGACCTGCTGGAAGGCCGCAACGACGCCGCGCTCGACGGCATCGCGCGGGTCAAGGCGCTGCAAGAAAAACCAGCCGACAAGCTGCTTTCGGGATTGAGCCAGCGAGCGATCATCGGAGCCGAGCGCAAGGCCGGCAACCGCACTTCCGACGCGTATCGCAGCGAAGTCGGCCGCAGCATCGCCGCCGATCTCGCGCCGATGCCCTATGAGGTGATCGCCAACGACATCAAGGAGGCGAAGGCGCGCGCGGAAATCCTCGGCGAGGGACGCGTCATCGGATCGCTGCGTGAATTCCTGCAACCGACGGTCGACAAGAACGGCGGGGTGCTGTCCTCGGACCTGGCGCCGAACTTGGTCGGCGCCAAGTACGTGCTCACCTTCCAGCTGCCGCTCAAGCAGACGCTGGCGGACACCTACGGCACCTACCTGACCGCGCACAAGATCGACAAGCCCGACATCTGGGCGGCGCGTGACGCAGCGCTGCCGGCGGGGCGCGCTTACAAGGCAGTCATCGTCGCCGTTTGGGACACCGGCGTGGATACCAAGCTGTTCGGAAGCGCCGTCGCCAAGGACGGCGGAGCGCCGGCCGTCATCGCCTTCGACCGCTATTTCAATCCGGCGACGGGCGAGCTCGCGCCGATTCCGGCAGAACCGCGCAGCCGCATCCCGGAGCTCAAGTCGAAGCTCAAAGGCTTCTCCGACCTGCAGTCGAATATCGATAGCCCGGAGGCTTCGGAACTGAAGCAGTGGCTTTCGACGCTCAAGCCCGAAGAATACAAGGCCGCAATCGAGGAAATCTCTCTCGCCCTCCAGTGGATGCACGGCACGTACGTCGCAGGCATATCGCTCGCGGGCAATCCTTATGCGCAAGTCGTCGTCGGCCGCCTCGAGGCCGACTACCACCTTCTGCCGGACCCGTGCCCGAGCAAGGAGCTCGCCGAGCGCATGGCGCGCAGCAGCCAGGCTTACGTCGACTTCTTCCGCAAGAACGGCGTGCGCGTGGTCAATATGAGCTGGGGCGGAAGCGTCAAGGGCGAGGAAGAGGCGCTCGAGCTGTGCAATGTAGGCAAGACGCCCGAAGAGCGTAAGGCCCTGGCGCGCGAATATTTCGATATCGAGAAGAACGCGCTCACCAAAGCCTTCGCCAGCGCGCCGGAGATTCTTTTCGTGGCTGCCGCGGGCAACAGCAACAGCGACGCGTCGTTCGACGAGTTCATTCCCTCGAATATCTCGCTGCCCAACCTGATCACGGTCGGGGCAGTCGACAAGGCGGGTGACGAAGCGAGCTTCACCAGCTACGGCCCGACCGTCGTCGTTCACGCCAACGGCTATCAGGTCGACAGCATCATTCCCGGCGGAGAAAGGCTCGCCGAATCGGGAACGTCGATGGCTTCGCCGCAGGTGACGAACCTCGCGGCCAAGATTCTCGCCGTCAATCCCAGGCTGACCCCGCCGCAGGTGATCGCGCTCATCCGCGACACCGCGGAGAAGACCGCCGACGGCCGGCGGACGCTGATCAACCCCAAGAAGGCGCTGGCGGCTGCCGAAGCGAAGTCTGCGAGCTGAATCGCCCGCGGCCCGGCGGACGGCTCTGCTGCGACACCGCTCAACCGAGGGTGTCGGCCCAGATGTTGCGCGCCCACGCTTCGGCGTAGAGGCCCTCCTGCTCGCTGGGTGCGCTGGACAGCCCGCCGCTGCCGGGAACCACGATCATGGTCTTCTGGTCGCGGTCGTAAGTGTGCACTGAAGCAACGTGCACGGCCCGCTTGTCGTCGATGTAGCTGTAGCAGGTGTTGGCGATCATCGGCGATGGATTCGCTTCCCGGCCGCTTAGCAACGCCACAACCGCTGCGGCGCAGACCTTGGCGTGCTGGTTGGCCATGTGCGCCGACTTCGGCATCGCCGGCGCGATCTGGATCGCGTCGCCGAGAACGTGGATGTTCTTCTGCGCGGTCGATTCGTACGTGAGGAAATCGACCTGGCAGAACCGCGCGTTGGCGTTGGCCATGCCGAGCTCCCGCGCGATGGCACCGGCGCATTGCGGCGGAATGACGTTGAGCACGTCCGCCTTCACGCTCTCGAATTCGAGCTGGGCGGTGAGCGTCGAGAGGTCGACGTCGATGAGCTCGCTGTTGGGCCGGTATTCGACGTAGCCCTTGTAGCGACCGTTCCACGCCGCCGTGAACAGCGCCTTCTTCGACTGCACGTCGTCGTTGGCGTCGAGGACGATCACCTTGGATTTCTGCTTGCGCGTCGAGAAGTAGAACGCAGCCTGGCAGGCGCGCTCGTAAGGTCCCGGTGGACAGCGGTAGGGCGCCTTGGGCACGTGGATCGCGAACACGCCACCGTCGGGCATGGCCTCGAGCTGCGAGCGCAGCGCAGCTGTCTGCGGACCCGCCTTCCAGGCGTGCAGCACCCTCGCCTGCGCCTCCGGGTTATCGAGCGACGGGATCTGCTTCCAAATGAAATCGATGCCGGGTGAAAGGATCAGCCGGTCGTAGGGAAGCGTCGCGCCGCCGGCGAGTTTGACCGTGCGCGCAGCCGGATCGATGGCGATCGCCTCGTCGCGCACGCGCCGTATGCCCCAGCGGTCGAGGCCGTCGTAGGAGACGGTGAGATCCACGAGCTGCCGGCTGCCGCCGATCACCAGATTCGACGCCGGGCAGGAGACAAACTCGCTGCCGCGCTCGATCAGCACGACGTCGGTCTTGCCGTCGCTCCACTTGCGAACGTACTTGGCTGCGGTCGCGCCGCCGTAGCCTGCACCGACGACGACGACCTTCGGGCCGCCCGCGGGCGTGCTGGCGCACCCGCCCAGCGCCGCGGCGCCAAGCGCCGCCGGCGCGGCCTTGAGAAACTCGCGTCGCGTCCAGCCGGGTCGCATGCCTGAATCGCGGGTCAGTTCCCTCGCTGCGCCGCAAAATACGCCGCCGCCGCCTCGATCTGGGCGTCGGTGTAGCCCTTGGCAAGCTGCTGCATCACCGTCGACGGCCGCTTGCCGTCGCGGAAATCCTTCACCTGCTGGACGATGTAGTTCCTGTCTTGACCGGCAAGGCTTGGGACTCCTCCGCGACTTCGGCCATCGGTGCCATGACAGTTGGCGCAATTCGCTGCGATGTCTCGGCCTAAGGTCGGGTCGGCAGCGCCGGCGCCTGCGCCCACCACGAGCATCGCGATCGCTGCCGCGATAAGGAGCCATGACGGGGTCATTGGTGAACCGTTGATCCCTCACCCGCCGTGCTCACGCACGGCGTGCCTCTCCCACAGGGAGAGGCGAAACGACGAAGACCGCCAAGAGAGCACTCGATGAAACCCTCTCCCGCCGGGAGAGGGGCAGGAGGGTGAGGGGGAAGCTACGCGACCGGTTCCGCTTCCTTGGTTTCCTCGAACAGAAGCTTGATTTCGTCGTTGGCGTCGATGTCGATGGTTACCTTGCCGCCGTTGACCAGCCGGCCGAACAACAGCTCGTCGGCCAGCGCCTTGCGGATCGTATCCTGGATGAGCCTCGACATCGGCCGCGCGCCCATCTGCGGGTCGAAGCCCTTCCTGGCCAAGAACTCCTTGAGCTCTTGCGTGAACGAGGGCTCCACCTTCTTCTCGTGAAGCTGGCCTTCGAGCTCGAGCAGGAACTTGTCGACGACCTTCAGGATGATCTCGTGGTCGAGCGAGGAGAACGAGATCGTCGCGTCCAGCCGGTTGCGGAACTCCGGGGTGAACATGCGCTTGATCGACTCCATCTCGTCGCCCGCCTGCTTGGTGTCGGTAAAGCCGATAGAGCTCTTGGCGAGCATGTCGGCGCCCGCGTTCGTCGTCATGATGATGATGACGTTGCGGAAGTCGGCCTTGCGCCCGTTGTTGTCCGTGAGCGTCCCGTGGTCCATCACCTGCAGCAGGATGTTGAAGATGTCCGGGTGCGCCTTCTCGATCTCGTCCAAGAGCAGCACACTGTACGGATGCTTGGTGATCGCCTCGGTGAGCTGGCCGCCCTGGTCGAAGCCGATGTAGCCCGGCGGCGCGCCGATCAGGCGCGACACCGCATGGCGCTCCATGTACTCCGACATGTCGAAGCGGGTCAGCTCCACGCCCATGCAATAGGCGAGCTGCCGCGCCACCTCGGTCTTGCCCACGCCGGTCGGGCCCGAGAACAGGAAGTTGCCGATGGGCTTGCGTGGATTGCCCAGCCCCGAGCGCGCCATCCGGATCGCCGCAACCAGCGCGTCGATCGCCTGGTTCTGGCCGAACACGACGTTTTTGAGATCACGGTCAAGCGTCTTGAGCGCGTTGCGGTCGTCGCTGCTCACGCTCTTCGCCGGGATGCGGGCGATCTTGGCAACGATTTCCTCGATCTCGGTCTTGCTGATCACCTTCTTCTGCCGCGACTTGGGCAGGATCTTCTGCGCTGCCCCGGCCTCGTCGATGACGTCGATCGCCTTGTCGGGCAGGTGCCGGTCGTTGATGAAGCGGGCGGAGAGCTCGGCCGCGGTAGTCAGCGCCGCCGGCGCGTACTTGACGCCGTGGTGTTGCTCGAAGCGAGTCTTGAGCCCTTTCAGGATCTCCACGGTCTCGGCGATCGACGGCTCGGGGATGTCGATCTTCTGGAAGCGCCTCGAGAGCGCGTGATCCTTCTCGAAGATCACACGATACTCGTTGTAGGTCGTCGCGCCGATGCACTTGAGCGCGCCGCTGTTGAGCGCAGGCTTGAGCAGGTTCGAAGCATCCAGCGTCCCGCCGGACGCGGCCCCCGCCCCGATGATGGTGTGGATCTCGTCGATGAACAGGATCGACTTCGGGTTCTCGGTGAGCTGCTTCAGCACCGCCTTCAAACGCTGCTCGAAGTCGCCGCGGTACTTGGTGCCGGCGAGCAGCGCGCCCATGTCGAGCGAGTAGACCGTGAACTCCTTGAGCATCTCGGGGACGTTGCCCTCGTTGATGCGGCGCGCGAGCCCTTCCGCGATCGCTGTCTTGCCTACGCCGGCCTCGCCGACCAGGAGCGGATTGTTCTTGCGCCGACGGCAGAGCACCTGGACCACGCGCTCGAGCTCCAGCTCGCGGCCGATCAGCGGGTCGATCTTGCCGGTCTTGGCCAGGTGATTCAGATCGAGCGTGTAGGCGTCGAGCGCTCCGGCTGGTTGCTGGTCGCCGTCGCCGTCCTCCTTGGAAGATTCCGCCTTGTCGTGCTTCTGCGGCTCCTTCTTGGTGATGCCATGCGCGATGTAGTTCACAATGTCGAGCCGCGTCACACCGCGCTGATTCAGGAAGTAGACGGCATGCGATTCCTTCTCGCCGAAGATCGCCACCAGCACGTTGGCGCCAGTCACCTCTTTCTTGCCGGATGACTGCACGTGCAGGATCGCGCGCTGGATCACGCGCTGGAAGCCCTGCGTCGGCTGCGTATCCGCGTCCGAGTGCGGCGAGAGCCTGGGCGTGTGCTCGTTGATGAAGTCGGTCAGAACGCCGCGCAGCTCTTCGAGGTCGACTCCGCACGCCTTCAGCACCTCCGCCGCCGACGGGTTGTCGAGCATCGCCAGCAGCAGATGCTCGACGGTGATGAATTCGTGCTGCTTCTGCCGGGCCTCGACAAAAGCCATGTGAAGGGAGACTTCGAGTTCCTGCGCAATCATGATTCGTCCCGGCTTCCTGCGTGAGCGGCGACGCCACCGCGGCGTGCCTGCTTCACAAAACCTCTTATGTTTCCTCCATCGTACACTGCAACGGATGCTGATGCCTGCGGGCGATGTTCAGCACCTGATCGACCTTTGCCGCGGCCACTTCGCGAGTATAGGTCCCGCACACGCCCATGCCCTCGCGGTGCACCTGCAACATCACCTGGGTCGCCTTTTCCCGGCTCATTGCGAACACAGTCTGCAACACCACGACGACAAAGTCCATCGGTGTGTAGTCGTCGTTGAGCAGAATCACCTTGTACAGCGGCGGGGGTTTGAGCCGGGTCTTCTCGACCTCGAGAACGTTGCCTTCCTGCTGCTGAATCGCCATGGGCCTGCCGGCAGAACCTCCCTCAAGATGGGTCTATGTTTGATGATTGCAACAGAATTATCAAGGGGAGGCGGGTTTTGGGGGGCAATGCTTGACTTCGCCGGTACTAGGCGCGTAAAAAAGTGTCGTTTGGCTCCAACAACGTCTGCTGTCCCGGTGCGCCGTAGCCTACCGTTGCGCTGGCGGTTGGTAGCACTTGCTGTCCAAACACCGTC
Organism: Casimicrobiaceae bacterium; assembly: GCA_035623155.1. Classification (GTDB taxonomy): domain Bacteria; phylum Pseudomonadota; class Gammaproteobacteria; order Burkholderiales; family Casimicrobiaceae; genus PALSA-1003. Next base: position 6,324 of record DASPTZ010000137.1, read on the forward strand.
TATATCAATTGGAGGGAAGTGGCTATATGGCAACCGGAACGGTCAAGTGGTTCAATGACGCCAAGGGTTACGGGTTCATCACGCCAGATGACGGCGGCGAAGACCTGTTCGCCCATTTCTCGGCGATTCAGATGAACGGCTTCAAAACGCTGAAGGAAGGTCAGAAGGTGAGCTTCGAAGTCACCCAGGGACCGAAGGGCAAGCAGGCGTCGAATATACAGGCCGCTTGATTCCCACTCGCTCGAAAGGAAAGAAACGAAACCCGCCGCAAGGCGGGTTTCTGTTTTGGGGCGCGGTTGGGCTAAGGCGTTGCGATTCTCGCCAAGCTACCCCGGGGGCCAACGATCCACAATCTCCTAGTGCGGAAGTCGGGTTTCGGCTCGCCCCGTCCGTCGTTCGCGCGCAAGCGGGAACCCGGTGACGTTCGGCACGGGCTAGCGAATCCTTCAACGACACTGGATCCCCGCCTTCGCGGGGATGACGAAGCTGTTTCCAATCGCCGCGACCCTGCGGGTCTTGCTCTCGGACAGCCGCGCGGCCTCCTACGCGAGGAAGCGCTGCAACGCATTGTCGCGCGTCGGCCGCAAGCGCCGACTCGCGGGCGCTCGCATCCCCACGCTTCGCGTGGGGCCCCTCCTTCGCTGCTCGCGTCGCTACATCCTTTCGATCATCGCCTGGCCGAAGCCGGAGCAGGAAACCTGCTTCGCGCCCTGCATCAAGCGCGCGAAGTCGTAGGTCACGACCTTGTCGGCGATCGCCTTCTCCAGGCTCTTGACGACCAGCGCGGCTGCCTCCTTCCACCCCATGTGCACCAGCATCATTTCGGCTGACAGAATCTCCGAGCCGGGGTTGACGTAGTCCTTGCCGGCGTACTTGGGCGCGGTGCCGTGGGTCGCTTCGAACATCGCCACCGAGTCGGACATGTTGGCGCCGGGGGCGATGCCGATGCCGCCCACTTCCGCCGCCAGCGCGTCGGAGATGTAGTCCCCGTTCAGGTTGAGCGTCGCGATCACGTCGTACTCGTCCGGGCGCAGAAGGATCTGCTGCAGGAAGGCGTCGGCGATGACGTCCTTGACCACGATGTCCCTGCCGGTCTTCGGGTTCTTGAACTTGCACCAGGGACCGCCGTCCATGGGCTGCGCGCCGAACTCTTTCTGCGCGAGCGCGTATCCCCAGTCGCGAAACGCGCCCTCGGTGAACTTCATGATGTTGCCCTTGTGCACCAGCGTCAGCGATTTGCGGTCGTTGGCGATGGCGTACTGGATCGCCTTGCGCACCAGGCGCTCGGTGCCTTCGCTCGACACCGGCTTGATTCCGACGCCGGAGGTCGCAGGGAAGCGGATTTTCTTGACGCCCATCTCCTTCACCAGGAACTCGACGAGCTTCTTAGCTTCAGTGGAGCCGGCCGGCCATTCGATGCCGGCATAGATGTCCTCCGAGTTCTCGCGGAAGATGACCATGTTGATCTTTTCAGGGGCCTTGACCGGGCTCGGCACACCGGCGAACCAACGCACGGGCCTGAGACACACGTAGAGGTCCAACTGCTGCCGCAGAGCGACGTTTAGGCTGCGGATTCCGCCGCCGACCGGCGTGGTCAGCGGCCCCTTGATGGAAACGACGTAGTCCTTGAGGATGGCGAGCGTCTCGTCCGGCAGCCACACGTCCGGGCCGTAGATCTTGGTCGACTTTTCGCCCGCGTAGATTTCCATCCAGTGGATCTTGCGCTTGCCTCCGTACGCCTTCGCCACCGCCGCGTCGACCACCTTGATCATCACCGGCGTGATATCGAGTCCGGTGCCGTCGCCTTCGATATACGGGATGATCGGCTGGTCGCTGATGTTGAGACTGTAATCCTTGTTGACGGTGATTTTCTGGCCCCCGGCCGGGACCGTGACGTGCTTATAGGCGGGCATGGCTACTCCTGGATGGGCGCAACGCGAAGGTAAGCGTGTGATTATCCTTGATTCAGAGCCGGCCTGTCACGGCGGCGTGCTATCATCTATTGATCGCGGTCAACGTTCTTGGCTTTCCAATGGAAAGCGCAGACTACGACGCCGCGCCCGCCTGCTTCGGACCCACGACAACTTCTACTTGATTCGCTGCGCCGCGCCGCTCCCGACGATGCCTTGGATGGCAGCTTCGCGCGTCGCCCCGCGCTCGCCGGCAAAGCGAACGAAGGCGGAAGAGTCGCGTAGCGAACACGCATGATCCGCCGTCTTCTCGCGCGCCTGATGCCCCGCGCTGCCAGGGAACCACGCATCTACGGTCCGACCGAGCATCGGATCCGCAGGAGCCAGATCTCGCGCGGCGCACAGGAAGTCACCCGCAAGCTGCAGCAGGCGGGCTTTAAGTCCTTCATCGTCGGCGGTGCGGTGCGCGATCTGCTCCTCGGCATCGCGCCGAAGGATTTCGACGTGGCGACCGACGCCACACCGGAGCAGGTCAAGCCGCTGTTCCGGCGGGCGTTCATCATCGGACGGCGCTTTCGACTGGTGAACGTACTCGCCGGAGCGGAGACGGTCGAGGTATCGACGTTCCGGGCGCGGCAGACGGGCGAGGATGTTGCCGACGAGCACGGGCGGCTTTTGTCCGACAACGTGTTCGGCTCGCAAGCCGACGACGCCTTGCGGCGCGATTTCACCATCAATGCCTTGTATTTCGATCCGACCACCGAGGAGGTCTGGGATTACGTGGGCGGCGTCGACGACATCGCGGTGCGGCGGCTGCGGCTGATCGGCGATCCCGTGACGCGCTACCGCGAGGATCCCGTGCGTATGCTGCGGGCGGCGCGATTGGCCGCCAAGCTCGGGCTCGCCTTGGAGCGCAAGACTTCGGCGCCGATTCCGACGCTCGCACCGCTGATCGAGAACGTTCCGCCGGCGCGGATCTTCGACGAAATGGAAAAGCTGCTGCTCTCCGGTCACGCAGTGGAGTCGGTGAAGAGCCTGCGCAGGCACGGCCTGCACCATGGCGTGCTGCCGCTGCTCGACGTGATCCTCGAGCAGCCGCTCGGGCAGCGCTTCATCGAACTCGCGCTCGCCAACACCGACGCCCGTGTGCGCGACGACAAGTCGGTGACGCCGGCGTTCCTGTTCGCGACATTGCTGTGGCACGAAGTGCTCGCAAGCTGGAACGCCGCCAAGGCCAAGGGCGAACGGCCGATGCCCGCGCTTTTCAACGCCATGGATCGCGTGCTGGATCAGCAGGCCGCGCGGCTGGCGATTCCGCGCCGCTTCGAGGCAGCGATCAAGGAAATCTGGGCGCTGCAGCCGCGCTTCGAGCAGCGCGCTGGCCAGCGGCCGTTCCGACTGCTCGAGCACCCGCGCTTTCGCGCCGGGTACGACTTCCTTCGGCTGCGCTGCGACTCCGGCGAGTTCAAGGGCGAGGGCGCGGGACTCGCCGACTGGTGGGAGCGCTTCCAGCACGCAGGCCAGGCGGAACGCGAGCAGATGCTTCGTCCCGAGGAAGCGCCGAAAAAGCGCCGCCGCTCGCGCGGTCGCGGCCGCAAGCGCCAGGGTGGACAGGGTGGCGCAACCGGCGAAGCGGCGCCCGCGGCAGGAGAGTCGTGATGGCCGCACTGGCGTTCATCGGCCTGGGCAGCAACCTCGAGCATCCGCGACGGCACGTGGCGCGCGCGCTGGCGGAGCTCTCGCGCCTGCCGCGCTCGCGCATGGTGGCGGCGTCACGCAATTACGTGAGCGCGCCTCTCGGTTGCCCGGAGCCGCAGCCGGATTACGTGAACGCGGTGGCCGCGCTTCGCACGGCGCTGCCGCCGAGGAGCCTCCTCGCCCGGATGCACGCCATCGAGCGCCGCCACCGCCGCGACGACCGTGCGCGCGCGGTGCGCAACGCCCCGCGCACGCTGGATCTCGATCTGCTGATCTATGGTGGGCGCCGCGTGCGGCAGCCGGGGATCACGCTTCCCCATCCGCGGATGCACCAGCGTGCATTCGTCCTGAAGCCCTTGCTCGAGGTCGCGCCATCGGCCAGGGTACCGGGGCGCGGCGCGGCGCGGCGATGGCTGCGCGCGGTGCGCGATCAGGCGATCGAGCCCACGCGCCGCCATGCCTGGCGCTGACACAGTGCGATGAACGTCGACAAGCTGCACTACATCGTGGTCGAGGGCCCGATCGGCGCCGGCAAGACCAGCCTCGCCCGCTCGCTCGCGCGGCGCCTCGGCGCCGAAGCGCTGCTCGAGGCGCCGGACGAGAATCCTTTCCTCGCCCGCTTCTACGAGGACATGCGCCGTTTCGCGCTGCCCACGCAGCTCAACTTCCTGTTCCAGCGCGTCGACCAGCTCCGCGGCTTGACGCAGCTCGACATGTTTCGCCGCGTCACCGTCGCCGATTTCCTGCTCGACAAGGACCCGCTGTTCGCGCGGCTCAATCTGACCGACGACGAGTTCGCGCTCTACGACAAGGTGTACTCGCATCTGAAGCCGCAGACGCCGACCCCGGACCTGGTGATCTACCTTCAAGCACCGGTAAACACTCTGGTCGACCGCGTGCACAAGCGTGGCGTCGACTACGAGCGCAGCATCTCGGAG
>DASPTZ010000138.1:0-60691 GCA_035623155.1 Casimicrobiaceae bacterium
TCGAAGCGTCCTGCCGCACGTTGAGCGCATTGAGCACCGCCCCCAGCGCCGGCACGGCGTAATGCGCTTCCAACAGCGCCGGGATGTTGGGAGCCATGACTGCGACGGTGTCGCCGCGGCCTACCCCGCGCCGGGCGAGTGCCGAAGCGAGCCGGCGGCAGCGTGCCTCGAATTCGGCGTAGGTGTAGGTGCACTCGCCGTGGCGAACCGCGACGTGCGCTGGATAGACGAGTGCGCTTCGCTCGAGAAAGGCTACCGGCGAGAGCGGCACGTAGTTGGCGCGGTTGCGCTCCAGCCCTCCCGAGATCGAGCTCCCCGCCTTGCTCATCGCTTCATCCTTTTCATCCCGCGGGCAGCGCGTTCCCGGGCCCGAGCGCCCGTTGCATGATGACCACGTCGAGCCAGCGCTCGAATTTCCAGCCGACGCTGGCCAGCGCGCCGACCTTGGTGAAGCCGGCTGCCGCATGCAGGCGGATCGACGCGACGTTGGCCGAGTCGCCGATGACCGCGATCATCTGTCTCGCCCCTGCGCGCTGGGAGGCCGACACCAGCTCCGCCAGCAGCGTCGCGCCGACGCCGCGCCGCGCAAAATCGGCGCGCACATATACCGAATCCTCGACTGTGAAGCGATACGCCGGGCGCGGGCGGTAAGGGGCGGCATAGGCGTAACCCACGACGCCGGAACCGGCGACCGCGACGAGATAAGGCAGCCCTCGATCGACGAGCTCGCGCCAGCGGCGCGCCATCTCGGCGCCGCCCGGAGCATCGATCTCGAAGCTCGCCGTCCCGGTGCGCACGTGATGCGAATAGATCGCGACGATGGCGTCGAGATCGGCCTCGGTCGCTTCACGCACCCCGACATCGCTTCGCTTCACTTTGCAGTCCTGCGGCGTCCCGCGCCCGGCTTGTCGCGGAGCAGCCGTTGCTTCTCCCGGTTCCAGTCGCGCCGCTTTGCCGTCTCGCGCTTGTCGTACTGCCGCTTGCCCTTGGCCAGCCCGATCTCCAGCTTGATGCGGCCGTCCTTGAAGTGCAGGTCGAGCGGGGTGAGTGTGTAGCCCGCGCGCTCCACCTTGCCGACGAGCCGATTGATCTCGGCGCGATGAAGAAGCAGCTTCCGCGTGCGCGTCGGATCGGGCCGGATGTGCGTGGAAGCAGTCGGCAGCGGCGTGACATGCGCGCCCAGCAGGACGATCTCACCGTTCTTGACGACGACGTAGGCCTCCTTCAACTGGGCACGGCCGGCGCGTATCGCCTTCACCTCCCAGCCCTGCAGCGCGAGACCTGCCTCGAATTTCTCCTCGACAAAGTAGTCGTGATAGGCTTTTTTGTTGGCGACGATGCTCATGAACGCGTTCGACTCCCAGCAACGTTTATTGTAGCAATGGCCAGCGTCCACAAGTCGGTGCTCGTTCCGTACAGCGCGCAGCAGATGTTCGCCCTGGTGGAGCGCGTCGAAGACTATCCGGCGTTCTTGCCCTGGTGCGCCGCCGCGCGGGAGCTCGAGCGAAACGAAGACCGCGTTCTGGTGCGAATCGATATCAACTACCACGGCGTGCACGCGCATTTCACGACGGCTAATCACAACCAGGCACCCGAGCGCATCGTCATGGAGCTGCGCCACGGCCCGTTTCGCCACCTGGACGGCACCTGGAGTTTCCGCGCGCTGGCGGAGACCGCGTGCAAGGTCGAGCTCGAGCTCACCTATGAATTCACCACGCACGTACTGGAGAGGCTGATCGGCCCGGTGTTCGGGCGCATCGCAGCGAGCCTGGTCGATGCCTTCGTGCACCGCGCGGAGCAAGTCCACGGCGCGAACGCGAAGGTGCCGCCGCCCTGACACGGCGGGTCAAGGGGGAACGAACGAGTGTCGAGGCGAAGCGATGAAGGAGATCACGGTCTGCGTCGTCTACGCCAGCGCCGAGCGTGCGACCGAAATCATTATGCGCCTCTCTGCCGGAGCGAGCGTTGCGGAGGCGATTGCGCGATCGCGCATCGCCGAGCTGCATCCCGAAGTCGATTTCACGCGCGCCCCGACAGGAATCTACGGCCGCAAGGTCGATCGAAGCGCGGCGCTCGCCGATGGCGACCGGGTCGAGATCTACCGTCCCCTGGCGGCCAACCCGAAGGACGTGCGTCGGCGGCGAGCGCGGCGAAGGGCCGACGGTTGAACAGAGGCTAACGCGCTCCGCGCTGGCGCAGCGCCTTCGCGATCTCGTTGTAACCGCCGCGCTCGGCCCACGCCAGCGCCGTCGCGCCGGCCTGGTTACTGTGGTTGACGTCCGCGCCCTTGGAGAGCAGCAGATCGACCGTCGCGGCGTGGCCGCCACGCACGGCCATCATCAGCGCGGTCGTCCCGTTGGCCGATTCGGAGTCGATGTTGGCGCCGACGCCGAGCAGATAGGCAACAACCTCGGTATGACCGTTGGTCGCGGCATAGGCGAGCGGCGTCCAGCCGGGCGGATTCACGTCGGCGCCGCGAGTGAACAGCTTCTTGACCACGGAAAGGTGACCGCCGAGCGCGGCCACCATGAGCGGACGATCGCCATACTTGTTCTGAGCATCGACCTTGGCGCCTGCCGCCAGCAACGCATCGACGGTCGGATCCCACCCCGCACGCGCGGCGATCAGCAGGACCGGATCGCCGTTCGGATCGACGGTGTTCGGATCCATTCCGCGAGCGAGCATCTTGCGGACTTCATCGCTGCGGTCGACGGTGACCGCCTGGATGAAGGCCTCGTAGAGCGCCTGGGCGAGAGTCTCACCCACGGGCAGCAGCACGCCGAACGCCACGAGCAGGCGCGCGGCGCATCGGCGCGACCTAACAAGCACCGTATATATGGGTGACGGCGCCGCGCCCTCACCCCCCGGCCCCTCTCCCGCGAGCGGGCGAGGGGAGATTCGTGGTGCAAATGAGTTGTCACCCATTTGCACGAAGCTCAGTATTGAGCACGTTCGCTCACGCCGAACAGGCGGAAGAAATTGGCCGAAGTCGCGGTCGCGACCGCCTGAAGATCGACGCCGCGCAGGCGCGCGATCTCCTCCGCGACATAGCGCACGTACGCCGGCTGGTTGATCCTGCCGCGATAGGGCACGGGCGCGAGATAGGGTGCGTCGGTTTCTATGAGCATGCGCTCGAGCGGCACGCGGCGGGCGACGTCCTTCAAGGCAACCGCGTTCTTGAAAGTGACGATGCCCGAGAAGGAGATGTGGAACCCCAGATCCATCGCACCCTGGGCAACCTCCCAGCTCTCGGTGAAGCAGTGCATCACCCCTCCGACATCGGCGGCGTGTTCCTCGCGCATGATCGCCAGGGTGTCATCGGCCGCCGCGCGGCAGTGAATCACCAGGGGCTTGCCGCACGTACGCGCCGCGCGAATGTGGGTGCGGAAGCGCATGCGCTGCCATTCGAGATCCCCGGAAAGGCGGTAATAGTCGAGCCCCGTCTCCCCGATGGCGACGACCTTCGGCCTGCGCGAAAGCTCGACCAACCCGTCGACGGTCGGCTCCGGAGGCTGCTCGTGGTCGGGGTGCACGCCGACGCTGGCGTAGATGTTGGCGTGATCCGCGGCGAGGCCGAGCACCGACGGCAGCTCGGTCAGGTTGACGCCGATGCACAGCGCATGCGTCACGTGCTCGCGCTGCATCGCCTCGAGCACCGCAGGCATCTGCGCGGCCAGCTCGGGGAAGTTGACGTGGCAGTGGGAGTCGACAAACATACGGCCCGTGCCCGCAAAGTGCGGGCCGGCACGCTAAAGCGCGCGCCCGCGCGCTACATCGTGTGAGTCGGGCGGTTGGAAGCCAGCGTCTCGCCCAGGATCTTCTCGATCGTGGCACGCGCGGCGGCGCCGGTCTCGTCGCGGGTGAACTGCACGCCGATGCCCTGGGTGCGATTGCCCTGCACGCCGTCCGGGGTGACCCAGACGACCTTGCCCTGAACAGCGATCCGCTGCGGATCGTCCATCAGCGACAGCAGCATGAACACTTCCTCGCCCAGGTGATACTGGCGGCTGGTCGGAATGAAGATGCCGCCGCCGGCGAGGAAAGGCATGTACGCGGCATAAAGGGCCGCCTTCTCGCGAATGTTGAGCGACAGCACGCCCGGTCGGGCGACCGTTGCCGGTCCTGAGCTGCCGTTCGATCGATCTACTGCCATGCCTTTTCTGTCCCGAAGAAGTCGATCAAGCAAACAAGCTTCGATACTCGAGCAACAGCGCTTCGGCCACCAGCCGCGGCTGCAACGGATGCGCGAGCAAGGCGCGGTGGTGGAGCAACTTTTGATAATAGCGGAACAGGGGCACCCGCGCCACCCGCGCCGCAAGCACGAAGAGTGCCTGGCGCCGATCGGGATGAAAGCGCGGCTCCCCGCCGCTCGCGACGGCGGCCAGGTCTGTAGCCCACGTGAGCATCCAGTACAGCAGGTGCGCAAGCTCTGCGCCGCGGTCGTCCTTGGGTACGGCGTCGAGCCTGGCTCCGACGGCAACCGCGGAGAGCCGCTCCGGGTAAGACAGATCGGCGATCAACGCCTCCAGTCCTTGTTGAGCCTCCGGCTGCGCCAGCTCCAGAGCGAGCAGCGGCGCGCCCCCTGCCCGGGCCAGCGCCGCACCTGGATCGGCCACCCCGTGCGCGGCCAGCCAGGCATTCGCCGCCGCGGGTTCTGGCTCCCCGACCGGTAATCGCCGGCAGCGGCTGACGATGGTCGCGGGAAGCCTCCCGGGCTGATGGCTGACCAGGAGCAAGTAGGTCGCAGGCGGCGGCTCCTCGAGCGTCTTGAGCAACGCGTTTGCGGCAGCCGCGTTTAGCGCTTCGGCAGGAACGATCACCGCGACCTTGGCCACGCGGCGGTGGCTCGAAAGCTGGGCGAAGGCGGTCAACTCGCGAACGCGATCGACGCCGATGTTGTCCGTCTTGGTCGCATTGCCTTCCTCGTCGTAAGTGACTGGCTCGACCAGGCGCAGATCGGGATGGCTTCGGCTCTCGACCAGACGGCAGCTCACACATGCGCCACAAGCCTCGCCGTCCGCGCCAGGCGCCTCGCACAACAGCGCTCGCGCGAGATGCATCGCCAAGCGCCGCTTGCCCAAGCCCTCCCTGCCGCCGATCAAAACGGCGTGGGGCCAGCGCGCGCGCCCGGCGAGCATGTCCGCCACTACAGCGTGCTGCCACGGAGGCAGCGGCTGCCAGGTAGTGTCCTGATCGGGGCCGTTCATAATGCGTCGCGGACGATTGCTTCGATCTCGGAGCGAACGCTCTGCTGGGGCCGCGTGCTGTCGATGACGCGGCAGCGCCGCGGCTCGGCGGCGGCGCGCGCGAGATAGGCCGCGCGCACGCGCTCGAAGAATGCCGCCTGCTGGCGCTCGAACTTGTCCAGCGCCCGGCCGTCAGCGAGACGCGCCTGTCCGACCGCGGGAGGGACATCGAGGATCAGCGTCAGGTCCGGCGCGAATCCGCCGATGACGATGCGTTCGATCTCGGCGATCTGCTGCGGCGGCAGCCCGCGGCCTCCGCCCTGGTACGCGTACGTGGCGTCGGTGAAGCGATCGCAGACCACCCAGACTCCTTCATCGAGGCGCGGCCAGATGTCGCGCTCGCAGTGCTCGCGTCGCGCCGCGAACATCAGCAGCGCTTCGGTGAGCGGCGTCATCGGCTCGTGCAGCAGGATCTCGCGCAGCCGCTCGCCAAGCGGAGTGCCGCCTGGCTCGCGAGTCATCCAGACCTCGTGTCCGGCACGCTCGAGCAGCGTCTTGAGCCACGGCAGGTGCGTGCTCTTGCCTGCGCCATCGATGCCCTCGACGGTGACGAAGCGGCCGCGGCGATTACGATCGGGCATTGCGCTCGGGCGTCTATCGCCCGCCCTTCTGGTATTTTGCCACCGCGCGATCGTGGTCGGCGAGGCTCGAAGAAAACTCGCTCGAGCCGTCGCCGCGCGACACGAAATAAAGATACGGCGAAGCCGGTGGATGCAGCACCGCGTCCAGCGAAGCAAGGCTCGGCATCGCGATGGGCGTGGGCGGCAAACCCTCGCGTGTGTAGGTGTTGAACTGCTGATCTGCTTCGAGATCGCGCTTGTGAAGCGTTCCGTCGAAGCGAGTCCCCATGCCGTAGATCACCGCAGGGTCGGTCTGCAGGCGCATCCCCTGTTTCAGACGATTGATGAACACCGCCGCGATCAGCGGCCGGTCAGCGGCGCGTCCGGTTTCCTTCTCCACGATCGACGCCAGAGTCAGTGCCTCGTAAGGCGACGCAAGCGGCAAGTCCGGCGCCCGCTGCTGCCACGCGGCGGCAAGGCGCAGCTGCATCAACCTGTAGGCGCGCGCGAGCAGCGACGCGTCAGTCGCGCCCTTCGCGAAAAAATAGGTGTCGGGAAAGAACAATCCCTCGGGGTGCGCCTCGGTTGCGCCGATCCTCCGCATCAGCTCGTCGTCGGGACGATCGGAGACCACGATCGAGACGCCGCCATCGGCTTTGAGCGCCTCGCGAATATCGCGAAAGGTCCAGCCTTCGACGATGGTGAATGCGCTCTGCGTCGCGTCGCCCTGGCCGAGTTTGGCGAGCAGCCCGGTGAGTGTCGTTCCTGCGGCGATCTCGTAGTTGCCCGCCTTGATGCTGCGATCGACCCTCGCTGCGCGGCCCAGGGCAACCAGGACCCATTCGGCCGGAATGACGCCCGCGCTAGTGAGCTCGTGCGCGATCGAGCGCAGCGTGGCTCCGGGCTTGACGTCGAAGGCGTAGGTCGGTTGCGGAAGAGGCAAAGGACGCCACGCCGCCCACGCATACATCCCGGCAGGCACGATGAGCAAGCAAGCGAGCAACCAGCCAAGACGACGCAGCACCGATGCACCGATTAAATCTGGATGAGGTGCGGGCGATTATAATGGCAGCATGCGCAAGCCATTGCGTTGGCGAGGCTTCACGCTGATCGAAGTCCTGGTCGTCATCGTCATCCTCGGCATCCTCGCGGCGTTGGTCGTGCCGCGGATTCTCGAGCGCCCCGACGAGGCGCGTGTGATCGCCGCCAAGCACGACATTGCGACGATCGTGCAGGCGCTCAAGCTCTACCGCCTCGACAACGGCCGCTATCCGACGACCGATCAGGGGCTCGCCGCGCTCGTGTCCCGACCGACGCTGCCGCCGCTGCCGCCCAACTGGAAGCCGAACGGCTACCTCGAGCGCCTGCCAAAGGATCCGTGGGGCAATCCATATCAATACCTGAACCCTGGACTGCGCGGAGAGATCGACGTCTTCAGCTTCGGCGCCGACGGTCAGCCCGGCGGAACCGGCGTAGACGCGGACATCGGATCATGGGATCTGTGAGAAACCGCGACAACGCACGCGGCTTCACCCTCGCGGAAGTGCTGGTCGTTCTGCTCGTGATCGGTCTCGCCGCGGGCTTTGCCTACGCTCGATTCGACAGCGATCCGCGGCGCGAGGTCGAGCGTGAGGCGCGGCGCTTCGCCACGGCGCTGGAGCACGCGGCCGCGCTCGCCCAGTGGCGCAACGAAACACTCGGCGTGTCCGCCGGCGGCGCGGCCTATCGTTTCTGGCGGCGAGTACCCAGCGCCGAAGGCGACCAGTGGGCCGCATTCACCAGCGACGAAATCCTTGCGCCGCGCGCGTTGCCGGAGCGTCTGTCCGCGGCTGCCCGCGAGTATGCAGGCCGGGGCGTGCCTGCGGACGCGATCCTTCCGCTCGCCCCCAGCGGTCGCAACGAACCCTACGCGTTCGAGATCGCCTCTCCCGAATGGCGAGTGCTCCTCTTCGCCGACCCGCTGAATCGCGTCGCCGTCGCCGCTCCGATTCCGCGCTAGCCGCGCGTCGCGGCTTCACGCTGGTCGAGGTGCTGGTTGCGTTGGCCATTCTCGCCGTCGCGCTCGCAGCCGGGTTCCGCAGCGTCGCACAAAGCGCCGACGGCGCCACGGCGCTGAAGGCCCGCACGCTGGCGCTATGGGTTGCGCAAAACCGTCTCGCTGCCGCCCAACTCGAAACGCCGGCGCCCGCCACCGGCGAGCGCAACGGCAGCGCCATGCAGGCCGGCGCGGCGTTCTCCTGGCACGAGACCATCGGCGGCACGCCGAACCCGGCGTTTCGCAAGATCGAGATCACCGTCGCCGACGCGTCCGCGCCCGACTACGCGCTGGTTCGCCTCGTGGGCTACCTCGCCAGTCGATGAACGCGCGCGGCTTCACTTTGCTCGAAGTGCTCATTGCGATCGCGATCGTTGCGACCATGGCGACGCTGGGTTATCGCGCACTCGATTCGCTCTCGGAAAGCGAGGCGCGGCTCTCCGCGGAGTCGGCGCATTGGGGCGAGCTGGATGCTTTTTTCGCGCGCATGGAGGCGGATCTGCGGCAGGCCGTACCGCGAAGCGCACGCCTCGGCGCGGCACGCCTGCCGGCGTGGCTGGGAACCATCGCCGCGTCCGACGGCAATTCGGTGCTCGAGTTCTCGCGCGCCGGGCCGGAGTTCAACGTCGAGCCGGGCAGTGCGGGCCAGCGTCTCGGTTACCGCCTGCGCGAAGGCGTGGTGGAGGTGCTCTACTGGCCGAGCTACGATCGGCCGAGCGATCTTTCGCCAGTCTCGTATACGCTGCTTGGCGACGTTGCGCGCCTGCGCCTCGCGTACCTCACCACCAATGGCGCCTGGGTCGAAGCCTGGCCGGCGGCGGGCGAGCCGGAGCTGCCGCGCGCGGTGAGTGTGCAGCTCACGCTGGCTTCCGGCGACTCGATCGAGCGATGGTTCGCCCTTCGATGAGCGCTCGCATGCGCGGAGCGGCGATCATCATGGCGATGCTCCTCGCCGCGCTCGCGGCGACCATCGCCGCCACGCTGCTCTGGCAGCAGCAGCGCTGGTTGAGCGCGCACGAGCATCGCCGCGACCAGGTGCAGGCGCAGGCGCTGGCGCTCGCCGGGATCCAATGGGCGCGCCAGATCATCCACGACAACGCGCCGGCCGGCGTGCCGGTGCATCTGGGACAGCCCTGGGCGCTGCGCCTTCCGGCGATCCCCATCGAGAACGGCTCGATCGCGGGCTACATCGTCGACGCGCAGGGCCGCATCAACGTCAACAACCTGACCAACGGCAACGTGCAGACGCCGAGCCGCGCGGCGCTGGAGCGGCTTTTCGCGGTGCTCGGATTGCCGCCGACGCTGCTCAACGCGATCACCGACTGGGTCGACGCCGACAACATGGTCAGCGAACCCGGCGGCGCCGAGGACGCCTGGTATCTCGCTCAGAGCCCGCCGAGTCTTGCCGCCAATGCGCCGGTGGAACGCGTCGACGAGCTGCTCGCGGTGCGAGGCGCCAACGCCGCCTCGCTCTCGCGCCTGCGACCGTTCATCTCCGCGATCGACGCGCCGGCGGCGGTCAATGTCAACACCGCGCCGCCCGAAGTGCTTACCGCGCTCGTGCCGGGACTCGATCGCGCCGGCGCGCTCGCGCTTGTCAATAAGCGCACCGAGACGCCGTTCGTCAGCGTCTTCGATTTCAGGGCCCGGTTGGCGCGACCCGACCTCATATTCGACGAGGCACTCATCGACGTGAAGAGCGCCTGGTTCGAAGTCTCCATCGAGGCGCGACAGGGCGAGACGCTGGCGCGCGCCCGCGCCATGCTAAAGCGCGCGGCGAGCGGCAGCGAGTGGCCAAGCGTCGTGTGGCAGACCGTGGAATAGGCCGCGAGGTTGGCCGCGCGGTCGAGTAGAATCGGCGCACGATGACCACCTTGCGCATCTTGATCGACGCTCCGCCCGATCCGGGGCGTGACGCCGAGTGGGCGCTGTTCGACGCGAGCAATCGGATGATGCGCACGGGCCGCGGCCCCAAGGCGAGCTGGCCCGCGGCCGACGTCGTCGAGGCAGTCATCGCCGCAACGCGCGGACGGCTCGCAACGCTCGCGCTGCCGCCTCTGCCTGCGGCGCGCATGGCGGCGGCGGCGCGCTTCGCGCTGGAAGATCAGCTCGCGGGAAGCGCCGAAGACAGCCACATCGCGCCCGGCGCGCAGGGCGCCGACGGCACCCTGCGCGTCGCCATCGTCGACCAAGCGTGGATGCGCGCGTTCGTCGCGGCCTCCGCAAAGAGCGGCATCCGCTGGCGCAAAGTCATGCTGGAGAGCGATCTGGCGCAGCCTCCTGCGGGAGGCTGGTGCTGGTGCGCCGCCGCTCTCGATCGACCGGGCTTCGCGCGCACTGCCGACGGCGCGACCATCGCGGTCGGCGCGGTGCGCGACGACACACCTCCCGACGAGCTCAAGCTCGCGCTTGCGGCCAGCCGCGCTCCACGCCCGCGAATCGTCCGCGTCGACATCGCCGGCGTCACTCCCGCGCTGGTCACGCGGGCACGCGAGGCGACCGGAGTCGAATTTTCCGCGGGGACGCCGTGGCGCTGGAACGCCGTGGTAGCGACCGCGTTCGCGGGGGCTATCGACCTGCAGAGCGGCGCCTTCGGTCCCGTGCCCGCGACTCCGCGCGTCGACCTCGGGCGATGGCTTCGCACCCCGCTCGTGATCGCAGCCTGCGCGCTGGGCATTCACGTGCTGGCGACGCTCGGCCAGTGGCTGTGGCTGCAGTGGCAATCGGCGGAGCTGCGGCGCGAGCTTGTCGCGCTGGCGCGCACCGCTGCGCCCGACGCGCCGGCCGACCTCGCGCCCGCAACAGCGATCGCGCGGCGCGATGCGGCGCTACGCCATGGCGCCGGACTGGCGGCGGCCGATGATTTCCTGCCGCTGCTTGCGCGCGCGGCTCCGGTGTTGGCGAATATCCCGGCAGGGGCGATGCGATCCTTGCGCTACGCCGACGGCCATGTCGTGCTCGAGCTCCAGAAGCTCGATGCGACGCAGCTCTCCCGCATGCAACAGGACCTGCAGCGGGTCGGGTTGGTGGCCGTCGCCGCCCCAACCGCTTCAGGGGCCCGGCTGCGACTGGGTCTGGATTGATGGCGACGACGCTGAAGCCTGCTGCGCGCGAGCGCTTTGCCGAGTGGTGGCAACTGCGCACGACGACCGAGCGCACATCGCTCGCCCTGGGCGGCGGAATCGTCGTCGCCGCGCTCGCCTGGTTCGGGTTGTGGCGTCCCATGGTCGGCGACATCGAGCACACCGCGCAGCAGATCGCGGCGCAGCGGGCGACCCTCGCAGAGGCGCGGCGGCAAGCCGACGACATCGCGAACCTCGCGCGAAATGCCGCGGCACCCGCTCCGCGCGACGCCCGCGCCGATCTCGACGCGGTGGTCAATCGCCAGTCGCTCAAGCCAGCGACGATCGACCGCCTGGACAACGATCGCCTGCGGTTGACCTTCGACGCCATCGCCTTCGATGCGCTGGTGGCATTGCTCGACGGCCTGCAGCGCGAGGCTAGACTGCGGGTGGTCGATCTCACGTCGACGGCGCGCGTCGAGCCGGGGCAAGTGCGCGCCGAAATCACCCTCGCCCCATAGCGCGATGCGAACCGGGATCGCGCTCGGCGCCGGCGTCCTGTTCCTCGCGCTTGCGCTGGCGATCGGGGCGCCTGCGACCCTTGCCGACGCGAGGCTTAACTCGCTCTCGGGCGGACGCCTGCGCCTAGTCGATGCTCGCGGTACTCTGTGGAACGGCAGTGGCGCATTGTGGCTGCCCCCGGGCTTCGCCACGGCGCGCATCGACTGGCACATCGATGCATGGCCGCTGCTGTGGGGCGAGCTGCACGGCTCGTTCAGCGGGGAGTCGGCAGCCGAGCCGCGCGGAAGCTTCGCGCTGGGCAGCGGCGGTTTCGCGCTGCGTGACGTCGTCCTCGCGTTACCGGCCGACGTGCTCCTGCGCGCCGTCGCCGAGCCGCTAGCCGCCGGCGGCGGCACGATCGGATTACGCATCGATGCGCTGACGTGGCGCGGCAACGCCGTCGACGGCCGCGTCGCCGTTCGCTGGGACAGCGCGAGCCTGCCCGGGCCCAAGCCGGAAGCTCGCCTCATGCTGGGCGACGTGCGTCTCGACGCGATCGGCCAGGGCAGCGCGCTCGGCGGCACGCTCGCCAATGCGGGCGGCGACGTCGACATCTCCGGAAGCGCGCGACTCTCGGCAGACGGAGCCCGCGTCGAGATGCTGATCCGGCCGCGCGCTGGCATCGACGCGCAGCGCAGTCGCGCGATCGCTGACGCACTGGCTATGCTGGCTCAACCCGACGGCGCCGGCGGCTACCGCATCGTCTGGTCCGCGCCATTGCGATGAGCCGGCACAAGCGCCGCCGCTCCCGTCCCGGCTCTACACCTCCCTCTGCGGGCACCGTCCACCCGCGCTCCGCGGCAACGACGCGCATTGCGGCCGTCGACGCCCTGCGCGGCGGCGCGATCCTGGCGATGATCGGCTACCACTTCGCATTCGATCTCACATGGTTCGGCGTGTTTCGAGCCGATTTCAACAACGACGCCCTTTGGCTCACCCTGCGCGCGCTGATCGTGAGCTCGTTCCTGCTGCTCGTCGGCGTCAGCCTCGTGCTCGCGCGGGGTGCGCGAATCAGTCGCCACCGCTTCTGGCGGCGCATCGCGCTCATCGCCTTCTGCGCCATGCTGGTCACGGCCGGAAGCTACTTCGCGTTTCCACAGACCTTCATCACTTTCGGTATCCTGCACTGCATCGCGGTGTCGTCGGTGCTCGCGTGGCCGCTGGTGCGCTATCCGTTGGCCGCGCTCGTCACCGGCCTCGCCATCGTCGAGATCGGGCTGCAGGTGCGGCTGCAGATCTTCGACACGCGGTGGCTCAACTGGATCGGAATGATGACGCACAAGCCGCCGACCGAGGACTACGTCCCGCTGTTCCCGTGGCTGGGCGTCGTGCTCGTCGGTGTAGCCGTCGGCGGATGGCTTGCGCGCAAGGACTATCGTCCGCTGCAACCGATGTCGCGCGCAGCGCCGCGCTGGCTGAACTGGCTCGGCAAGCACAGCCTGCTGGTCTACATGGTGCACCAGCCGATCTTGCTCGGTATGCTGCGAGTGTTGGTGTGAGGATCGCGTGGCGGGCGTCGCGCGGGTCCGGTATACTCCTCCAACATTAGGCGCGTAGCTCAGCTGGTTAGAGCACCACCTTGACATGGTGGGGGTCGTTGGTTCGAGTCCAATCGCGCCTACCATCTCTTCAACGGCTTAGCCGACTCTGGTTAGAGCTCCAGGGCAGGCTCTCACCACGAACATCTACCAGCGTGCTCAGTGAGTTTTCAGCAGAGCGCGCGATCGCGTCGCGCATGCGCCTCGAGTAGCGCGTGCAGCTGACAACTCTCCCGCATGAGTTTTGCAGGGAAGCCTTCCCGAAAACAGACCTTCAACGCCGCTTTCGGCCCGGAGCGGGCCCTGTTGATGAAGCAAAGCGGACCTTCGACACTCAGAATTGCACAGGGCACCCCACGCGCTGCCCCGTATTCGTACCGACGTTATCTGCGGTCTCGCTAAGACTGTGTCTGTGACATGTGTCGCCGACGCAGCCGGCCAGTCAGCTTGAGGCCGTCCCGCATGTTCAGGCCGAGGAGCGCAAGATTCGTCGCACCCGCGACGAGCTCGAGAGCCTGCACAGCATAGAACGCACCGTCGAACTCCCCAGCTGTCGCCTTCGACGCGAGGAAGAGCGCCGAGGGGATCAGAATCAGAATCCCGTTGGCAGCTATGATCCGCATGCGCTTCATTTTCGAAGCGATCAGAGCGGCCCCCCGGCGTTCCCTCGCCAGCGCGAAGCCGAAGCCCCCAGCGGCTGCCAGGGCCGGAACCAACAACAGGAAGCCCCAGGGTATGGCGGTCTTGACACTCGTAACCATCGCCTGCGATCCAAACAGCTCACTGAATGCTGTCGAGAGCCAGAATGCCGCAATGGTGAGAATGGCGAGCGCTCCGGCCAGGGGATGAACAATCTTGGTCATGGTAATCACTCCTTCCTCGCGACTCGCGCGGGCTAGGCGACGCAGATTCCGGTTACCGCGACCTTCTGGAAGAGGTGCGGCGTCGCCACGGCCGAGGACGGATAACTCGACAACCTCGCCAGGAATTCCGGATTCGTGAACGCAGCCCGAAAGGCTTCCGTCGTTTCCCAAACGGCATAGTTCAGGTAGGTCGGGCTTTCGCCGATTGCGCGGTGAAGCTGAGTCGAGATGAAGCCCGGCTGCTGCTTCATGAACTGCGCGTCGTGCTCCCATGCTTCCAGCAGCGAATGCTCGTCGGCCTTGTCGAGAGTGAATACATTGACGAGGACGACAGGCGATGCATCGACAGCGAGCTGACGTTCAATCGGAAAGGCGGGATCCATCGGGCGTAGGGTCAGCATGGCGGTCTCCTGTGTGGTCGCATGATGTCAATATGGCATCATGTGGTGGAATCGTACCTACTTGACATCATGATGTCAAGCAGGCACTATGTGGCGCATGAACAAAACTAGGCGCACCCCGGCCGGAAGGGCTCTGACCGACTTGGTGCTTGAGCTTTTCAGGCTCAACAATCGACTGCTTGCCGCGGGAGACCGCCTCGTTGCTGGCCTTGGCTTGACGAGCGCCCGCTGGCAGGTGCTCGGCACCATCGTCGCGGCGGATCGGCCTCAGCCGGTCGCCTGGCTCGCACGCGATATGGGAGGCAACCGCCAGAACGTCCAGCGCATCGTCAACGATCTCATGAACGACGGGCTGGTCGAATTCCAGCGCAATCCACATCACCGGCGGGCACAGCTGGTCGTGCTCACCGACGCCGGGAAGAGAGCCTTCGACGCCGCCATGCGCCTACAGACGCCCTGGATCAATCAGCTGTCTGAAGCGCTGCGGGTCGCCGACATCAAGACCACGCATAGCGTTATAGCGGCGGTCCGCGAGAAACTGGAAGGCAACGGAGATGCCGAGGAGCAGGCTTAGTCGCTGCGGCGGTTAGAGCCTCTCAATTCGAGTCGGCTAAGCACGAAGCGCCCGACGGCGATTAATCTCCTGTGGCCGGTCACTGAAGTTCCTCCGCTTCTCAATGCGCGGCTGGCAATAACGGAGTTCGAGCCGGTCCTGTCATCGCTAAGCGCGGCGGGCCGTGCGCAGATATGTCTTGGACACGGGTCGCGTCACTTCTTAGTCACGCACCCCGTGCAAGCTGCTGATTATTCTGGTACTGTGTGCACCTTGACATGGTGGGGGTCGTTGGTTCGAGTCCAATCGCGCCCACCACCCCCAGGAGCCAGACAGGAGTCACGGAAAGGCATGGTTATGACACCGCGAACGCGTAAGGGGACCGCTTAACCGGAGCGCGAGTTCGCACGCGACTGTTGTTGTCGAAAAAGTGCGGCTCGTCCGCACTTTTTTCGTCTATAAGGACCGATCATGCCCAACATCCGATTGCCCGACGGCGCGATCAAGCGTTTCGACGCACCGGTGACTGTCGCCCAGGTCGCCGCCGCGATCGGGCCCGGGCTCGCCAAGGCGGCGCTGGCCGGGAAGGTCGACGGCAAGCTTGTCGACACCTCGTTCGTCATCGACCGCGACGCGCACTTGGCCATCGTGACCGACCGCGATCCCGAGGGCCTTGAAGTCCTGCGTCATTCAATGGCGCATTTGCTTGCATACGCGGTCAAGGAGCTGTTTCCCGACGCGCAGGTGACCATCGGGCCGGTGATCGAGGACGGCTTCTACTACGACTTCTCGTACAAGCGGCCGTTCACGCCGGAGGATCTCGCGGCAATCGAGCAGAAGATGCAAGAGCTTGCCCGGAAGGACGAGCCGGTCGTGCGCAAGCTGATGGCGCGCGACGATGCAGCCAAGTACTTCGAATCGCTGGGCGAGCATTACAAGGCGGAGATCATCGCTTCGATCCCCGCGAACGAGGAGATCTCGCTCTACAGCGAAGGCAAGTTCACCGATCTCTGCCGCGGTCCGCACGTGCCCTCGACGGGCAAGCTCAAGGTATTCAAGCTGACCAAACTCGCCGGGGCCTACTGGCGCGGCGACTCGCGCAACGAGATGCTGCAGCGTATCTACGGCACCGCCTGGGCGAAGAAGGAAGAGCTCGACGCGTACCTTCACCGCCTCGAGGAAGCGGAGAAGCGCGATCACCGCAGGCTCGGTCGCCAGCTCGATCTCTTCCACCAGCAGGACGAGGCACCGGGCATGGTGTTCTGGCACCCCAAGGGTTGGACGCTGTGGCAGCAGATCGAGCAGTACATGAGGCGCGTGTACCAGGACAACGGCTACCAGGAAGTGCGGGCGCCGATGATTCTCGACCGCTCGCTGTGGGAGCGCTCGGGCCACTGGGAGAACTACAAGGAGAACATGTTCACGACGGAGTCGGAAAAGCGCGACTACGCGGTCAAGCCGATGAACTGCCCGGGGCACGTGCTCATCTACAACTCGGAGCTGAGGAGCTACCGCGACCTTCCGCTGCGCTACGGGGAGTTCGGTTTCTGCCACCGCAACGAAGCCTCGGGCGCGCTGCACGGCGTCATGCGCGTGCGCGCGTTCACCCAAGACGACGGGCACATCTTCTGCGCCCCGGAGCAGATCGAGGCGGAAGTGACCGCGTTCAATCGCCTGGCGCTCGCCGTCTACAAGGACTTCGGCTTCGAGGGCATCAGCGTCAGGCTGGCGCTGCGCCCGGAGAAGCGCATCGGCTCCGACGAAACCTGGGATCGCGCAGAAGGAGCGCTGCGGGCAGCCCTGCATACCTGCGGCATGCAATGGACCGAGCTACCGGGCGATGGGGCGTTTTACGGCCCGAAGATCGATTACAACTTCAGGGATTCGCTGGGCCGCCCCTGGACCTGCGGGACCATGCAGGTCGACTTCCAGATGCCCGGGCGGCTTGGCGCGGAGTATGTCGCCGAAGACAACACGCGCAAGGTCCCCGTCATGCTGCACCGGGCCATCGTCGGCTCGCTCGAACGCTTCATCGGCATTCTGATCGAGCACTACGCCGGCGCTCTGCCGTTGTGGCTTTCGCCGGTCCAGGTCGCCGTGCTGACCATCACCGACCGTCAGGCGGCCTACGCCGAGGGGGTTGCTTCGCGCTTGCGGGCGGCGGGCTTCCGTGCCTCTGCCGATTTGCGCAACGAGAAAATAACTTATAAAATTCGCGAACATAGCCTGCAGAAGTTGCCGTACCAGTTGATCTTGGGCGACAAGGAGCTGCAGGCTGATCAGGTGGCCGTGCGAACCCGTGCCGGCGAGGATCTGGGGGTGATGCCTCTGGATCGCTTCATGCGCCGCCTCGCAGATGAAGTGGCAGCCCGTCGTTGACGGGCCTGGCAGCGGGCAGCGCGGCCGATTCTTTTGAGATTCGAGGAGACTAGACAATAGCCCAGGACAAAGCGCAGCGGATCAACGGTGAGATCAACGCCCCCGAGGTTCGCTTGATTGGCGCGGAAGGCGAGCAGATCGGCGTGGTGTCGATCGCGGACGCAATGACGCGGGCGGAAGCGGCGGAACTCGATCTGGTGGAGATCGCGCCGCTGGCGACACCCCCGGTTTGCCGGATCATGGATTTCGGCAAGTTCAAGTACCGGGAAGCGAAGCGCGCGCACGAAGCCAAGCTCAAGTTGAAGCAGATCCAGGTCAAGGAAGTGAAGTTCCGGCCTGGGACCGACGAGGGCGATTACAAGATCAAGCTGAGGAATCTCATCCGGTTCCTCGGTGAAGGCGACAAGGCGAAGGTCACGCTGCGCTTTCGAGGACGGGAGATGGCGCACCAGGAGTTCGGAGTTCGCCTTCTCGAGCGCGTCCGCGGCGATCTGGAGCCTTACAGCGTCGTCGAACAGTTTCCGAAGCTCGAGGGCCGGCAGATGGTGATGCTGCTGGCACCGAAGAAAGCAACAGCAGCCAAGCATCCCCCGAACAAGCCCGAGGCCGGTAAGAAGGCGAGCAAAGTCGCTCCCAAGGAGAGCACCGCCGTGGGCAGCAAATAAACAGGAACAGTCATGCCGAAGATGAAGACCAAGAGCGGCGCGAAAAAACGCTTCCGCGTTCGCGGCAGCGGCAGCATCAAGCGCTCGCAGGCGTTCAAGCGCCACATCCTGACCAAGAAGTCGACCAAGAACAAACGGCACCTGCGCGGCCCCACCGCGGTCCACGGGACCAACGCAGCATCGGTCAAGGCCATGCTGCCTTACGCCTGACGGAGCGCCACCATGCCAAGAGTCAAACGTGGAGTGACCGCCAAGGCGCGGCACAAGAAGATCCTCGTCCAGTCGAAGGGCTATCGCGGCCGGCGCAGCAACGTCTATCGCATCGCCAAGGAGGCGGTGATGAAGGCGGGGCAATACCAGTACCGCGACCGGCGCGCGAAAAAGCGCGAGTTCAGGGCGCTGTGGATCGCCCGCATCAACGCCGCCGCGCGAGAGCTGGGCTTATCCTACAGCGCGTTCATGAACGGCTTGAAAAAAGCATCGATCGACATCGATCGCAAGGTGCTCGCCGATCTGGCGGTTCACGACAAGGCGGCGTTTAGCAAGATCGCGGAGCAGGCCAAAGCCTCTCTGGCCTGAGGATCGAAGATCAGCGAGGGAGGCGATTGAAGCCTCCCTTTTTTTATTTCCACCGCCGGCTGCGGCCGGCCAAGAGTCGACGGCTCAACTATTGAGATCGCGATGCAAGAGCTCGAAACGATCGTGACCGCTGCGCTCGCCGAGTTCGCCGGTTGCAACGATCCGGCCGCACTCGAGAACAGCAAGGCGCGCTACCTCGGCAAGGCGGGCAGGCTGACCGAGCTGCTCAAATCGCTGGGCAAGCTCTCCGCCGCCGAGCGGCCCGGCGCGGGCGCGCGCATCAACGCCGCCAAGGAAACGCTCGAAAGTGCGCTCGTCCGCCGGCGCGAAGAGCTCGCCGACGTGAAGCTCGCCAGGCAGCTCGCCGCCGAGGCGCTCGACGTGTCGTTGCCGGGACGGGGCTTGGGCATCGGCGGCCTGCATCCCATCACGCGCACGCTCGAGCGCATCGAAGCGCTGTTCCATTCGCTCGGCTTCAGCGTCGCCGACGGTCCCGAGATCGAGGACGACTTCCACAACTTCACCGCGCTCAACATGCCGGAGGACCATCCTTCGCGCTCGATGCACGACACTTTCTACGTCGAGGGCGGCATGGTGCTGCGCACGCACACCTCGCCGGTGCAGATCCGCTACATGGAAGCGCATCCGCCGCCGATCAAGATCATCGTGCCGGGTCGCGTCTTCCGGGTCGACAGCGACGCCACGCACTCGCCGATGTTCCATCAGGTCGAGGGCTTGTGGATCGACGAGACGGTGAGCTTCGCCGATCTCAAGGGCGTGTTCACCGACTTCATGCGCCGCTTCTTCGAGCGCGACGACCTGCAGCTTCGTTTTCGCCCGTCATTCTTTCCGTTCACCGAGCCGTCCGCCGAGATCGACATGAGCTACGGCGACGGCTGGCTGGAGATCGCCGGCGCGGGCCAGGTGCACCCGAACGTGCTCTCCGCCGTCGGCATCGATCCCGAGCGCTATCAGGGATTCGCCTTCGGAATGGGGTCGGACCGGCTGGCGATGCTGCGCTACGGCGTCGACGACCTGCGGCTGTTCTTCGAGAACGATTTGCGCTTTCTGCGGCAGTTCTCGTGATGAACGTCGTTGACCGTACCCAAGCGGTTTCCTCAACCCTGACCGTCCCTATCCGAGCGAGGGCTTTATTCGTGTCGCCTCTCCCTGTGGGAGAGGCCGCCGCGCGAAGCGCGGCGGGCGAGGGAAGACGCTGTATTCGTAGGCAAGTTTCCCTCACCCCTTCCCCTCTCCCACAGGGAGAGGGGTTATGACGCGATGAAGTTCTCGGAGCACTGGCTGCGCACCTTGGTCGATCCGCCGCTCGACAGCGCAGCGCTCGCGCACGCGCTGACCATGGCCGGGCTCGAGGTCGAGGAGCGCGCGCCGGCGGCGCCGAAGTTCAGGGGCGTGGTCGTCAGCAAGGTGCTTGCCGTCGAGCGCCATCCGAACGCCGATCGCCTCACCGTGTGCCGTGTGGACGCGGGACAGGGCGACCCGCTGTCGATCGTGTGCGGCGCGCCCAACGTCGCGGCCGGCGCGATCGTGCCTTGCGCGCTGATCGGCGCCGAGTTGCCTGGAGGAGTGTCGATCCGCAAGACGGCCATGCGCGGCGTGGAGTCGCAGGGCATGCTCTGCTCCGCGGCGGAGCTGGGGCTCTCCGACGACGCCTCGGGACTCCTGCTGCTCGACACCGATGCTCCCGTCGGCACCGACCTTCGCCAGGCGCTCGATCTCGACGACGCGCTATTCACGCTCAAGCTCACGCCGAATCGCGCCGATTGCCTGTCGATTGTCGGCATCGCGCGGGAAGTCGGTGCGATCACGCGCTCACCCGTCAAGCTTCCCAAGGCGCCGGAGATCGCCTCTGGGGCGGCGCCGCGCCGCAATGTTCGCGTCGAAGACGCGCTGGCGTGCCCCCGCTTTTGCGCGCGGTTGATCGAGGGCATCGATGCCCGGGCGCCGACTCCCGCGTGGATGAAGCGCCGCCTCGAGCGCAGCGGCATCCGTCCGATCTCGGCCGTGGTCGACGTCACCAACTACGTGATGCTCGAGCTCGGGCAGCCGTTGCACGCCTACGACGACGCGCTGCTCGAAGGCGATGTCGTCGTGCGCTTCCCACGCAACGGCGAGAAGCTCACGCTGCTCAACGGTCAGGTGATCGGCCTCGATCCGTCGCTGCTCCTCGTCGCCGACGAAAAGAAACCGCTCGGCCTCGCCGGGATCATGGGCGGGGAACACAGCGGAATCAATGATGCGACCCGGACCGTCTTCCTCGAAGGCGCGTTCTGGAACCCGGCAGTGATCCAGGGAAAGGCGCGGCGCCTCGGCTTCGTGACCGACGCCGGCTTCCGTTTCGAGCGAGGCGTCGATTTCGCGAGGTCGCCGGCTGCGGTCGATCGCGCCGCCCAGTTGATCCTGGAGCTATGCGGCGGTCGCGTTGGCCCGCTGGTCGACGTGCGTGGCGAGTTGCCGCGCCGCGACGCCGTCCGCGTGCGCGCCGCGCGCGTGGCACGCATCCTCGGCATGAGCATCCCGGCGAACGAGATCTCGGCGATCTTCACGCGCCTGGGCTTCGAGCACCTCCGCAAGGGCGACGAGTTCATGGTGACGCCGCCTTCGTACCGCTTCGATCTGGCGATCGAAGAAGATTTCATCGAGGAAGTGGCGCGGCTGCACGGCTTCGAAAACATCCCGGCCAAGGCGTCGATGCACGCGCAGGCGATGCTCCCCGAGCGCGAAGCCTCGCGTCCACTCGCTCCGCTGCGGCAGCGGCTGGTGGACCGCGATTATCAGGAAGTCGTCACCTTCAGCTTCGTCAACTCGGCTTGGGAGCGCGTGCTGCAGGTCACCGGGCACCCGATCAAGGTACTGAACCCGATCGCCAGCGACCTCGACGTGATGCGCTCGACTCTGCTCGGCGGACTCATCGAGACGCTGCGCACCAACGTCAATCGCAAGGCGGAGCGGGTTCGGATCTTCGAGGTCGGGCGTTGCTTCTTGCGCGACGGGGAGCGTTACGCGCAGCCACCGCGCATCGGCGGACTTGCTTTCGGCAGCGCCGAGCCGGTGCAGTGGGATGGCGGCAAGCGGCGGGTCGACTTCTTTGACGTAAAGGCCGACATCGCCGCGCTCGCGGCGCCGCTCGCCGTAAGGACGGAAGCATCGCCCCACCCTGCCTTGCATCCCGGCCGGTCGGCACGAGTCCTCGTCGGCGGAATGCCCGCCGGATGGCTCGGGGAGCTGCACCCGAGGCTGGTCCGCGAGTTCGAGCTTCCGCAGGCACCGATCGCCTTCGAGCTCGAGCAGGAAGCGCTGATCGAGGCCGGACTCCCGGCAACTCGCCCTGTCTCCAAGCTGCCGCTGGTGCGCCGGGATCTCGCGGTGGTGGTCGACGAGGGGCTAACCGCGCAGGCGATCCTCGACGCCCTGAAGGGTGTCAAGCCGCCTCATGTAGAGCACATCGCGCTCTTCGACGTGTATCGCGGCCAGGGCGTGGAGCGCGGCAAGAAAAGCCTTGCAATTCTTGTGCTTATACAAGATACTGCACGTACTTTGACGGACGCAGAAATCGACGCGACCGTGGCGGCGCTGCTGCGGGAGCTAGAGAATCGATTCAACGCGACGTTACGTCGGTAGGGACTTCCATGACGCTCACGAAAGCCGAACTCGCCGACCTGCTGTTTGAGCAGCTCGGTCTCAACAAACGCGAAGCGAAAGACATGGTGGAGCGCTTCTTCGAGGAAATCCGCATGGCGCTCGAGGCGGGCGACAGCGTCAAGCTGTCGGGATTCGGCAATTTCCAGCTTCGCGAAAAGCCGCAGCGCCCGGGCCGGAATCCCAAGACTGGCGAGGAAATCCCGATCACGGCGCGGCGCGTCGTCACCTTCCACGCCAGCCAGAAGCTAAAGGCAATGGTCGAAGCCGCGAACCATGGCCGAGCACAGGCAGACTAAGTCCGACCTTCCGGCGATCCCGGCCAAGCGCTACTTCACCATCGGCGAGGTGAGCGACCTCTGTGCGGTGAAGCCGCACGTGCTGCGCTACTGGGAGCAGGAGTTCGCCCAGCTCAAGCCGGTCAAACGGCGCGGCAACCGCCGCTATTACCAGCATCACGAAGTACTGCTCATCAGGCGCATACGCGACCTGCTCTACGAGCAGGGCTTCACCATCAACGGCGCGCGGCACCGGCTGGAGTCCGAAGCGCTGGCGCTCCCACCCGAACCCGTCGTGCGCCGAGCGGCGAGCCCGCACGATCAGGACGATCGCCGGGCTGCGTCACTGTCCTCTGCCCAAATTCGGCAGGTCATCGAGGAAATTCGGGCTTTGCTCGGCTCCAGCCCATGAAGACGGTATACTCACCATCTTCACGTCGGGGCGTAGCGCAGCCTGGTAGCGCACCTGCATGGGGTGCAGGGGGTCGTGTGTTCGAATCACATCGCCCCGACCATTCCCCCTCGGAAAAGGCCCACGCCGAAATGCCGGGCGCCCTCGCGGCGCCCGTTGTTTTTCATGGCGCGGCTGGGACAGTTGCCAGCGTTGAGAAATCGGCGCAGTCTTGTGATGAGTTGTTCGCTACAGCGCATTTGTCCGGCACAACTCTTGCTTCCGGCCCTGAGCCGGGCCTCTACAACAGGTGGTTGCGATGAGCGCATCCCAAACGAGGAGCGCGACCAAGAATGCGGTGATTTCCGAGCTTGCGCTGGCGCGCGCCCAGCGCAACACGGTGTTGATCATCGACGACCTGTTCAGCAGCCGGCTGCTGCTGGCGGAAATCGTCCGCCAGATCGACGGCAAGCTCAACCTCGAGCTCTTCGACACGCCGGGCCGCGCCCTCGAGTTCGCGCGGAACAATCGTGTCGACATGATCCTTACCGATTACAAGCTGCCGGAGTTCGACGGGGTGCAACTCGTTCGGCAACTGCGTGCCCTGCCCCATTGCGTCGACGTGCCCATCGTCGTGATCACGGTCGTCGACGACCGACGGGTTCGCTACGAGGCGTTGGAGGCCGGGGCGACCGACTTCCTGATCAAGCCGCTGGACGAGCACGAAACACGGGCGCGCTGCGCCAACCTGCTCGAGCTGCGGCGGCACAAGATCGTGCTCTCCGACCAGGCGCGCGTGCTGCAGTACCAGGTCGACAAGTCGATCGCCGAGATCCATGAGCGCGAGCTGGAGACGCTGGCCAAGCTGGCCAAGGCGGGCGAGTTCCGCGACCGCACCACGGGCAACCACCTCCTGCGCATGGCGAGGTATTCGCACCTGATCGGCAGCAATCTCGGCCTGGCGCCGGAGACCGTGCACGTGCTCGAGGTGGCCGCCCCCATGCACGACATCGGCAAGATCGGAATTCCCGATTCGATCCTGCTCAAGGAGGGCCCACTCACCGCCGAGGAGGACGCGATCATGAAGACGCATCCTCGCATCGGCTACGACATCCTCAAGGGCAGCCCCTCGAAATACCTGTCCATGGGCGCGATCATCGCCCTCGGACACCACGAGAGGTTCGACGGCTCAGGCTATCCCAACGGCCTGCACGGCGACGACATTCCCATCGTAGCCCGCGTCGTGGCCATCGCCGACGTCTTCGACGCGCTCGTCAGCGAGCGCCCCTACAAGCACGCCTGGAGCGTCGAAGAAGGCCTAGCGTATCTCGCGTCGCAGAAGGGCAAGCACTTCGATCCGCGCTGCATCGAGGCCTTCCTGAGCGGGGCGGAGAGGGTGAGGGAGATACAGAGGGAGTTGGGGGATGGTTAGGCGATGATGACTGCGCGTCTTATTAAACGCTGGCAACCGCTGGTCGATTGGTGGTCGCAGCTAATAGCGGCAGCACCTCGCGCAGAGTTTAACCAGGCGAAGTTGCGAGTCGGCTTGATAGGTCTCGTCTATGCTTACCTTCTTGTCCTCGTCTACCACGACGGCGAAGTTAGCGCTGCTGAGCAGCAATCAGTCTTGGTCGGCGCGTCCTTTGTCATCGTGTCGATTGCCATTGCGGCACGCGTGCTTCTATCTCCGGCGAATGTATCCATCCCTCGCCGCGTGTTTGGCATGGTTTGCGATAATGCGGCCACAACCTATTTCCTGCTGCAGTTCGGGGAAAAGGGCGCTATCGTCATTTTCGTCTATCTGTTTATAACGTTCGGCAACGGTCTTAGGTACGACCGCCGGCACATGAACATTTGCCAAGCAATGGCATTGCTTGGCTTCGCGCTTGTTGTTTGGCTCTCGCCGTTCTGGTCTCAACACTTGTGGCTCGCCGGGACCTTCGGGTTCTTGCTCGCGGTCCTGCCGTTCTACGTCGGCTCGCTTGCTGAGAAGATTAAGGAAGAAAAGAGGCGTGCCGACGAAGCCAACCAGGCGAAGGGGCGTTTTCTTGCAAACGTAAGCCATGAAATGCGGACGCCACTTAACGGCGTGATAGCGATGGCTGACGTGCTACGCGAAACGAGCCTCAACGATGCGCAGAGCGAGATCGTGACCACGCTTTCTAACTCTGCAAATCTTCTCCTAGCTCAGATCGAGGATGTACTTGATATTGCCAAGATCGAGGCTGGACGGATCCAAATTGAGGTCGCACCGTTCGACTTCGGTACCCTGCTCACCAATGCGATAAAAGTGGTTCTTCCGCAAGCTCGGTACAAGGGTCTTGCAGTTCATACGAACATTGCGCCTGATGCTTCTCGATGGTTCGTGGGCGACGAAAATCACCTTCGCCAAGTACTGCTCAATCTGCTCTCCAACGCAGTTAAGTTCACCGAAAATGGAGAAGTGACAGTTCGAGCGAGAGTTTTGGACACCGTCAACGGCGTCGCAAAGGTGCGAGTCGAAGTCCAAGACACAGGGATTGGTATTGCGCCGGACAAGCAGGTTGCCATCTTCGAGGCCTTTGCTCAGGCTGATGATTCAATTACTCGGGTTTACGGTGGAACTGGCCTCGGGACAACAATCGCGAAGCAGTTAATCACTCTGATGGGTGGCCAACTCGGCCTCCACAGCGTTCAAGGCGTGGGCAGCACATTCTGGTTCGAGGTTCCGCTTCCTATATCAGAGCCGAGGGGTCTCGACCTTACAGCCGAACTGACTACCACCCTTAAGACTGCCGGCCTGAGCCAAGCACTCGCGGCATCGCAGGGACCAAGGGTGCGCAAGATTCACGGCGCGCGTGTGTTAGTTGCGGACGATAACCCGACCAACCAGCGTGTTACTGAACTTATTCTTCAGAGTGGCGGCCATGTTGTAACGATCGTTGAGAACGGCGAAGAAGCGCTCGATGCGCTTGAGCGAGGTGGTTTTGATGTTGCCCTGTTTGATCTATCCATGCCAGGCGTGAGCGGGCTTGAGGCTCTAAAGTTATATCAGTTTACAACTCCAAGACCGATCCCAGTCTTGATCCTATCGGCTAACGTCACAACCGACGTCATCGCCGAGTGCCAGCGCGCTGGTGCGGCGGAGTTTGTTCGCAAACCGATTCGAGCTTCGATCCTTCTTGACGCGATTGAGCGTCAACTCGCCGGGGCCGACGATTCGAGTCTGCCCTCGGCACCTATCAGACCGGACGATCGCCCAACGCTTACTGTGGTCAACTCGCCGTCGCTTGACGCACGTACCCTGGGCGACCTTGCAAAGTTGTCCACCGACCCGACATTTGTTGAACGGCTTATCCAAGGGTTCCGAGCTGATTGCGATCGGCTAGTTCAAGAGATAAAGACCGGCCTGGCCCAGCGGCGATACGAATCTGTGAAGGATGCCGCTCATGCGCTTAGGGGTGGCGCAGGGAGCATCGGAGCAACGCAGTTAATGCAACTTGCAACTAGACTGGAGAAGGCCAATTACGAAACGACGCGACAAAAGGGCCGCCAGTGGGTGGAAGACTTATCGAGCGCCGCGGAACGGACGATGAGCGCCCTCGATGCATACCTTGACGCACAGCGCCAACAGAAATCGTCCTTGCAGTAAACACCCGTGCCGCAGGCCGACAGCCCACTAGCCGGGCTTCGCGGCTTCTGCTCTGGAATTGCGTGGGGGCTATTCCGCGGTCTAGTCGCCTGTGCCCGCAACCTCCAGATGAACAACCTTGTTTGCGTCTGGGCTCGATTCGTCGCTGTTATCGCTCTCGCAACGACGCTGAGCACGAAGCAGGCGCTCCATCACTCTTAGATCCCTCGGACTCAGCTTAAGGGCAGTGTCGGCCCAGATCTCAACGACACGAGCCAACTCGCCATGAGTTAAAGGATCGACTCCATTCCGCACCGCTTCCAACGCTCGGCGGGCGTTTGCGCTCTTCATGTGTTTCCGGATGAAGCTATAGACCGCAGCTTCGCCCGTGCCGTCAGGCGTAATAACGTCGACTACGCCCATATCATAAAGTTGGCGAGCGCTATAGATTGTGCCGCCGCCGATCATTTCCTCAGCAACGCGATGGCCGACTTTCCGATGGAGGAAGCTGTACGCTCCCATCCCCGGGAAAAGATTGAAGAGAATTTCCGGGAATCCCATCCGCGCCGACTCCTCGGCAACTAACACGGTGCTTGACAACGCGCACTCAAAACCACCACCCAACGCGTCGCCCTGCACAAGAGAAATCGTCGTCATCGGCAATCCAAAGTTGCAATACCATGGATATTGATTGTCGATGCATTTGTGCCCATATTGAATTAGCTCTTCGCGGTTCTGCTCAGTGACGGCCTCCTTGAACAGCGCGAGATCGCCGCCCAAGTTAAAAACACCGGGGACCGCCGACGCAATTACCGCGTACTTTATGGGCTCGTCAGTGGCATCATGACTAACGACGCCGCCCGACTCCGCTATGCTACGCACAAAGGCCGATAACTCGTCGAGCAGTTGCAGGTTGAAGCTAGCGCGCCCCGCGGGGCGCATAAATCCCCAGAGCACACCGTATTCTGGGTCGAAGCGTGTGCTGAACTGCTTAAAAAGTTGGATAGGCTCAGATCGTTTCGCGACTTCGACTGCCATGCTCATGGTGTCTCCCCTCCGAGATGCAGCAAGCAAGTAGAATCCTGCCCGTTGCGTGACTCGCCTCAGCGATTACGTGGAATGGCGCAGCATCTTTCGCCTTGCGACGGTGTACCCGCGCCCCTTACAGGTACAACTATGGTACGACTGGTTGTAAAATACAACAAGAACTAGGCTAGCCTGCCCCCTAACGTCCGGTATTCTCGGGCAGTTGAGAGGGCTGGCTTCGGCCGGGTTTCCGAGGGAAAGTGGGCTCCGGTTGGGCTTCAGCCTCGCCGTCACCTCTGCATCTTGGGAGGCGCGTCGTGTAGGGTTACTCACAGGACGGTAGTATGCGGATGTCATTGTTTCCCGTAGCGGAAAACCTGCCGACCACCTTTGTCTGAGGAACCACCAACATGCCCACAGGAGCAGGGGCAAGACCCTAGGTGGAGAACTGGCGACAGCTTCGTGAACTGCTTCTCATTCGGGCTTGCGACTTGCTCGAAGAGAGACTGCTCCGGCAAGGCAAGGGCTGGATCCACATCCCCGGCCTAGGTCACGAAGCTCTGGCAGCGATTGCCGAGTCACTCGAGCCGGAAGACCTGCTGTTCCTCTATTATCGTGACAGGGCCCTAATGCAGGCTCGCGGAGTGCGGCCTGTCGAGATGGCGCGCGAGTACCTCGCTACTTCCCGATCGACGTCAAAGGGCCGCATGATGCCTGTGCACGGGTCTTACCATCGTCTGGGCATTTTTCCTCCCGCCACACCAACCGCATCGCAGTGCCTTCCAGCCGTGGGGGCAGCTTGGGGTATGCGGATACAGGGGCGCAACGGAATTGTGCTCTGCACAGTTGGCGATGCCTCGACTCGTCAGGGAGATTTCTACGAGGCCCTCGCGTTTGCAATCCAGGAGCGTTTGCCAGTTGCATTTGTAGTTGAAGACAATGGCTACGGAATTAGTACGCCAACGCAAAAAATGTTGCCGTTCCGCCTCGGAATCTTTTCGGAAAAAATTTATCGACATGTCGATGGGCGCTCGGTCGACGCTGTCTATTCCGCCGGTCGTGACATCATCACTATGACACGTCGCGGCGACGGGCCGTCGGTCCTTTGGGTCGAGGTAGATCGCATAAGCTCCCATACGAACTCGGATGATCACCGCGTCTACCGCTCTCGCGCCGACATCGAAGCGATGAAGGCCCGCGATCCCGTTGAAGCGTACGCGCAGACCCTGATCAAACGCGGTGATCTGACGCAGGTTGAACTCGAAGCATTACGAACCGAGGCCAACGCCGAGGCGGATTCCGCATATCGCGAAGCGGAAAACGAGCCCGGACCCCTACCAACGACTGCCGCAGCCCAGCTATTCGGCGCCGCAGAAGGTGCTGGCTATCAGCCTCCATTTCCGCTTGATGAGGCTGCGAGCACAATGGTTGGTGCACTCAATACCTGCTTACGGGAAGCGCTTGACCGATTCCCGGATGCTCTCGTATTCGGACAAGATGTCGAAGATCCGAAAGGGGGTGTCTTTGGTTTTACACGGGGGCTATCCACACGTTTCCCCGGACGCGTGATCAATTCCCCTTTAGCAGAGGCAACGATCGTTGGGGCTGGTGTTGGCCTTGCGGCCTGTGGCCTTAGACCCATCTTCGAGTTGCAATTTATTGACTTCATAGCTCCTGCGTTTAGTCAGTTGATCAATCAACTGGCGACGTTGCGGTGGCGTTCAAATGGGGATTGGACCTGTCCAGCCATCTTCTATGCACCTTACGGCGCGTATCTCCCTGCCGGCGGAACTTGGCACAGTCAGTCAAACGAAGCGTTTTGGACACATATCCCGGGTATACGCGTTGCTGTGCCTAGCACTCCCGCCGACGTCGTTGGCTTGCTATGGACAGCGCTAAATGAAGGGGACCCCACCA
The DNA here is from genome assembly GCA_035623155.1 of Casimicrobiaceae bacterium. Taxonomy (GTDB): domain Bacteria; phylum Pseudomonadota; class Gammaproteobacteria; order Burkholderiales; family Casimicrobiaceae; genus PALSA-1003. The sequence continues at coordinate 29,325 of DASPTZ010000138.1, forward strand.
TCCTCCTGATCCCCAAACACATCATGCGGGTTCGCCACAAGGTAGACGTACCACGCGCGATCGGGTTCGGCCGCGCTCGCGAAGTCCAGGCAGGTAAAGACGTCACCGTAGTGACCTGGGGTAACTGCGTCGAGATCGTCGAAGAAGCTTCTACGGCGCTGCGCGATACGTGCTCCGTCGAGATCATCGATCTGCGGAGCCTAGTACCATGCGATTGGACCGCCATTGAGGCGTCGGTAGCGAAGACCGGCCGCCTCGTCGTTGTGAACGAGGACGCACGTACAGGGAGCTTTGGGCAGACGGTCGTCACAGAGATGACCAACTCTCAAGTGCGTTTCAATCGCCTGCTGTCACAACCACTTCTGGTTGCGCGCGCGGACACTCACATTCCATTCAACCCAACTCTCGAGTACGCCGTCTTGCCAGACGCCGCTAGAGTAACTGCAGCGGTGCTCGAAGTATTGAAATAGGTAGCAAAGTGATGCTGCAGATACGAGTACCCCAACTCGGCGAAGGACTGCGGGAGGTACGCGTTGTTGAACTACACCGGCGGGTCGGCGATTCGATTCGGCGCGGCGATACGCTCTACGTGATCGAAACCGACAAATCAACGGTTGAAATGGAAGCTCCAGAGGACGGGAAAATTGCCGAATGGAAGGTTGCTGCAGGCGATATTGTGCCCGTCAACGCGGTGATAGTAGTTCTCGACCAAGAACTTGCCGAGAAGAACTTTCGACCTCACCAGCACCCGGTTCCACGGGTCATGTCTCCACGCGCGCAAGCGTACGCGAAGGGTAAGGACACTGACGACACAGCACCCGAAATAGCACCCCCAACACACACACCTTATCGCGACCGGAAAGTAGCCGGTGCGCACCGCGCACTGGTCTATCGCTTTCGCCGCAGTGCGTCGATCACTATACAGGGCACGTTGGCGATCGATATACCATGGTCGGCACTTCTTCTTGCAGAGCGTGAGGAGAATGGCCTTAAGGCAACGCCGTTTCAAGTCTTTGGCTACACGGTCGCGCAGCTTGCGAAAATCTTTCCAAAGTTCCGTTCTGTGATGGTCGGCGACGACACGATACGCGAGTATGATCACGTCAATGTTGGTCTCGCGGTCGCACGACCCGATGATGAGCTTATTACAGCAGTTGTTCGAGGCGCAGATCAGCTGACGCTTGCCGAGTTCACGAAGTCTTGTACGCAGCAGATGCGAGCCGCGATTCGTTCTGGAGATCAAGCTGCCGAAGATACGCAGATCCTTCTTACGCACTTGGGGGACTACGGGATCCCCGATGCAATCCCGACTCTCGTGGCGCCGGCGAGTTCGATCTTCTTTTTGGGTGTCCCAAAGAAGGAAACAAGCACTGCTCGTGTCGCATTAACGTTTGACCACCGGCTCATCAATGGTGCCGCAGCGGCCCACTTCTTAGACGCTTTGTTAACTCGCCTGCGCGATGAGCACGACGCCGGCAACAAGTAATCCAGCGCTTTCCTTGTTGTCCTCAATTGCCGGAGGACGGTGTCTACTCAGCTAGCAACCACGCTGCAGCTCGCTCCCAGAATACCTCCCCCACGGGGCGCCGTAGAAATCCAAAATGGCCTAGGCGGCGACGACCGACACTCGCGGGCGTAATTACCTCATGCTTGACCGTAAGGTTGGGATATAGGGCGAGCAAACGGCGGGCGGCGGTACCTGGCGCAAAGGCGTCATCACTTACTGAGAGAGCTAGCGTCGAAGCGCGGACGTTTGGGTAACGGCCCAATAATTCATCAATCGGACGCGAATCCCCAACTATGAAGAACTCCGGCTGACGTCGTCCTGCCCAGTCACGTGCAATCCCTGCCGGAAGATCCTCACCTAATCCTAGTGCTCTCCCAGGAAAGTAACCGACAACCTTAGTAACCGCAGGCATCAAGACATGCCAAGTGAAATGCAACAGCCAACGCCAGCGAGGAGCGTAATCACGCCAGTAGCCGGTGTGAGGAGCGAAGAATACGAGCCTCGACAAACGAACTGCGTCCGGCGCTGCACCGATTAGGAGCGCCCCAACGCTGTGAGCGACCGCTTCAAGCGGCAGCTGGGGAAATGTGCCGTGCGCTAACGCAAGCGCAGCGCCGAGGTCGTAAACTGCCCACACATCGACGCCCGCTCTCAAATCCTTAAGGCTCCCCCTTCTCGAACGGCCTATTCCTCGATAGTCAAACGTCAACACCGCAGCCCCACGGCGAGCAAGATAACGCGCAAGACGACGATAGAATCGCGCTGGTATCCCGCCACCGCACACGATTACGATTGCCGCCTTAACTCGACTTTGGTCTCCTAGAGGCGTAAACCACGTCCCTGCGAGCTCAATACCATCCACAGCTACAAACGTAACAGCGGTCTCGTGTATCCCTTCCGCCGGCGAATCACCATCAGACCTCATCATGTTTCTGCTGCCCTCGACCTCGGAAACTGTTCACTATAGCCGAGGACCGACCCACCGCGAGCGAAAAATAGCGCGATGCTTAACACCAAGTACGCCGTTCATATTTAGTCTTGTCGAACGCCGATCGATCGGACTTTCAAGGCCGAATTACTCCCTCCGCGATTCCCTTTGCAACAGCCTCCTGTCGATTCGCAGCGCCCAACTTGCTCCGTATACAGTCAAAATGGAACTGAGCGGTGCGTGCAGAGATGTTAAGTCTTAGCGCAATATCCTCTGTATTTAGCCCCCGTGCGGCCATTTCGAGACACTCGCGCTGGCGTGCGCTTAGCCGCGCACCGCGCGACAGCGGAGCGACACCTTGCTCAACGACCCCCTTCCTGAAGATCTCATGGAAGTACGCCCCTAGGACGAGGATGTCGCCGAGGCGTCGAGAAATCTCGCTGCGGCGTTTATCGCTGATCACAGGGTCACGTGAACTTAGCGCCATCAGCCCTCTCACATAGTGATTATCGTGAAACTCGAATGCAAGCCCACTTCCTATGCCGTGCGCCGCCGCATCATCGAGAAACGCATCGGTGCGCTCATCTTTGCCACGCTCACTTCTGGAATCCCATAGCAGAGGGAACGTGCTGTCTCGGGTCTTCAGTATGCGCGGATCGATCTCGATGTAGTCCATCTCGTCGTACCGAACAATCCATTCGATCGGGACCGTTGTAAACACATAGTTCTGGCTCTCATGGTTCACGATCGGGCTGGTGCTCATCCCAAACATGAAGCTGTCGAAGCCCAGCTCAGCGACGATCGCTATCAGAGGCGGTTCAAGCTGCTCCCCTGCTTCTGCCGCCGAGATTAGGGGGAGCAGGAACGGCGGTGTAAGGGGAACCCGTTCCAGTGCAACTCTTCCGATGGCGACATTCTTGATCATTCTCCCCCCACTCGACGGTCGATCTCATCGTTTCAGCACAGGTGGTCGCGGGTTACACGCTGTCCGTAGAGTTTTTTCCACTGCGACCCTGGAATGCGGTCAAGGCTCGCTTCGAGCAAAACACGGACGGCGAGCCGGACTCCCGATTTTCTCCGTCGCCTACAAGCGCACGCATGCCCAGGCCACTGACTCGATGTGCGTAAGCTCGCTGCGCAATGTGCAAAGTCGTCTTCGCCAAGAGCCCTCTATAGCGCTATCGTTTTGTAAACACACCTCGTGCTTATGGATTCACTAGCGGTGGCCATTGGGGACCAAGGCCTTCCACATACAACTATGTAGCAAACATCGTTACGCTCGGCCCTGTCGGCCCGATTGCAGAGTCGAGCCGCAATTCGCCAATTCAATCCAATACCGGCGGAATTCTGCGTGGCGTTGCTTCCGGGACTGTCTGAGCGCGACGCAAGAGGACGGAGCCCAAACGCTTCGACCGCTGCAGGGATCCTGGGCTTGGCCGCGCTCAGTTTTGACGGCTGCTACAACCTCCTCCACCCCCCCGGCGCCAGCCCCTCGATCGGGCGGAAGGTTGCCTTGTACGCCATCTTCCTGCTCTCGGCGATCCAGTAGCCGAGGTACAAATAGGGGAGCCCGAGCTCGCGGCAGCGCTGGATCTGCCACAGGACGCTGTAGGTGCCGTAGCTCGCGCCCGGCGGATCGGGGTCGTAATAAGTGTAGACCGACGACAGCCCGTCGTGCAGCCGGTCAACCAGGCTCACCATCCGCAGCCTGCCCTGCTCCCGGAATTCGTATAGGTCGGTGCTGACGTTGCTGTGGAGCAGGAAATGCTGGTACTGCTCCCGGCTGTCCTGGTCCATGCCACCTCCAGGGTGGCGATGCCGCTGGTACCGCAGATACAGCGCGTAATGTTCGCTATCGAACGCCAATTGTCGTTTATTTGCGGCTAAGTCGCCGTGGCGCCGCCACGACCGGCGCTGGCTTCGGCTGCGCCTGAACTCGTCCACCGGGACCCGGACGGGCACGCATTCCCGGCAGTGGTCGCAGTAGGGGCGGTAGGTGAAGGCGCCGCTTCGGCGGAACCCCAGTCGCACCAACTCCCCGTAGACATGGCTGTCGATCAGATGGCTGGGAGTGGCCACCTGCGAACGTGCGAGGCGGTCCGGCAGGTAGCTGCACGGGTAAGGCGCCGTCGCATAGAACTGCAGCGCGGCGATCGGCAGGTCGTTGAGCTTGGTCACGGCGCATCCCCCGGGGGCGCCACGATGCTCCAGGCGCCAGCCGGCTGCGGCGAGTGTACCAACCGCGCCAGCGCCTCCGCAAACGCCCGCCTTGGGATCGGACGCGCGCCCAGCCGCGCGAGATGCGGCGTTTGCTGCTGGCAATCGATCAGCGGCATGTCGCGCTGCTTCAGCATCTCGACCAGGTGTACGAGCGCGACTTTCGATCCGTCGGTCACGCGTGCAAACATCGACTCGCCGAAGAACATCCGCCCGATCGCCACGCCGTACAGCCCCCCGGCGAGCTCATCGTCGACCCACGCCTCGACTGAATGCGCGTAACCATAGCGATGCAGCCTGGTGTATGCATCGATCATCGTCTGGGTTATCCACGTGCCAGCCTGGCCGTCGCGCGGCTCCGCGCAAGCTTCGATCACCGATCGAAATGCCTTGTCGACGCTGATGTCGAAGTCGCCGCGGCTCACCACTCTGCGCAGCGAGCGCGAGACCTTGAACTCGTCGACAAAGAGCACCATGCGTGGGTCGGGCGACCACCAGAGGACCGGCTGTCCGTCGCTGTACCACGGAAAGATGCCGTGGCGGTAGGCGTCGAGCAGCCGCTCGGGCGACAGATCCCCGCCGGCGGCGAGCAAGCCATTGGGATCGGCAAGGGCATCCTCGATCGGCGGAAAGGATTCGGAGGAGCGCAGCCAGTGGATCACCGTATCATTTTGCCGGCGGCGGTCGGATGCAACAAGCCGTGCTCCATGAGTGTCGGACCCTGCCGCCGTCGCGCGATAATCGGGGCGGGAGACCCTATGACGAAGCAAACCCGCTGCGCCTGGGCCGGCACGGACCCGCGGATGATTGCGTACCACGACAAGGAATGGGGTGTGCCGGTGCACGACGATCGGCTGCTCTTCGAGTTCCTCACTCTCGAGGGCGCGCAGGCGGGGCTCTCCTGGCAGACCATTCTCAATAAGCGCGACGCCTATCGCGAGGCGTTTGCGGGATTCGACCCGGCGCGCGTGGCACGCTTCGATCGCCGTCGCATCGAGCGGCTCCTCGCCAACCCGGGGATCGTGCGCAATCGGCTCAAGGTCGAGAGTACGGTGAGCAACGCGCGCGCGGTGCTCGAGGTGCAGCGCGAGCTTGGCAGCCTCGACCACTTTCTCTGGGACCTTGTCGGCGGCGCGCCCAAGGTCAACCGCTGGCGCAACCTGAGCGCGCTGCCGGCGCGCACGCCCGCGTCAGACGCGCTGTCGAAGGCGCTCAAGCAGCGCGGCTTCCGCTTCGTCGGCTCGACCATCTGTTACGCGTTCATGCAGGCGACCGGCATGGTCAACGACCACACCGCGACCTGCTTTCGCTACGCCGAGCTCTCGCGCTGAAGCGCGTAGTCAGCGCGCTTGTGCGACGGCAAGTCCTTCGCCCTTCACGCCAGGCGCATCGAGCCCGAACTGCAGCGAGGCAAGCCGGCGATACAGCGGATCGTCGCGCACCAGCGTCGCGTGTGTGCCTTCGGCGACCGCCACGCCACCATCGAGCACGACAATGCGGTCCGCGCTCACCACCGTCGCCAGGCGGTGCGCGATGATGAGCGTGGTACGTCCCGCCATCAGCCGGTCCAGCGCGAGCTGCACCATGCGCTCGCTCTCGGCGTCGAGCGAGCTGGTGGCTTCGTCGAGCAGCAGGATCGGCCGCCCCGATAGCACCGCGCGCGCGATCGCCAGTCGCTGGCGCTGCCCTCCGCTCAAGCGCACGCCCCGCTCGCCGAGCTCGGTGTCGAAGCCATGCGGCAGGCGTTCGAGAAAGTCACTGGCATAGGCCGCTTCGCAGGCGTTGCGAACCTCGGTGTCCGTCGCATCGGGCCGGCCGTAGCGCACGTTGTCCCACACGCTCGCGGCGAAGATCACCGGCTCCTGCGGCACCACTGCGATGCGACCGCGCACTGCGCGTGGGTCGGCTGCCCGTACGTCGACACCGTCGATCCGCACCTCCCCGACCTGCGGATCGTAGAAGCGCAGCAGCAATTGGAACACCGTCGTCTTGCCGGCGCCCGAGGGGCCGACCAGTGCGACTCGCTCGCCTGCTGCAACCCGCAGCGACAACGAGCGCAGCGCAGGATCGTTCGGGCGGGAAGGATAGGCGAAGGTCACCGCCCCGAGCGCGACGGTGGCGAGCGGCGGATCGGGCAGCGGCACGGGGCTCGCCGGGGAGGCGATGTTCGCCGGCGTGTCGAGAAGCTCGAGCAGGCGCTCGGTCGCTCCCGCTGCGCGCTGCAGCTCGCCCGCGACTTCGCTCACCGCGCCGACCGAAGTGGCGACGATCACCGCGTAGAACACGAACGCCGAGAGCTGGCCCGCCGACAGGCGACCCGCCAGCACGTCGTGCCCGCCGATCCAGAGGATGATTCCTACCGCGACGAACACCAGGAAGATCACCGCGCCGATCAGCAGCGCGCGCTGGCGGATGCGCTGCACTCCCGTGCCGAAAGCAGCCTCCACCCGCTTGGCGTACGCATCGCGATCCTGCGGCTCGTGCACGTACGCCTGCACCGTGCGGATCTCGTGAATCGCCTCGTCGACGTAGGCTCCGGTGTCGGCGACGCGATCCTGGCTCGCGCGCGACAGCCGCCGCACCCGCCTGCCGAACAGGATGATGGGCAGCAGCACGACCGGCAGCCCTGCGATGACCAGCAGCGTGAGCTTGAGGCTGGTGAGCGTCAGCAACACGAGTGCGCCGATGCCGAGCACCATGTTGCGCAGCGCGAACGACAGGCTCGAGCCGATCACCGTCTCCAGCATGGTCGTATCGTTGGTGAGCCGCGAGATCACTTCGCCTGTCCGCGTGATCTCGAAGAAGCCGGGCGAGAGCGTGAGCAGGTGATCGAACACGCGCCGGCGCAGGTCCGCGGTGACCCGCTCGCCGATCCACGACACGTTGTAGAAGCGCACGTAGGTCGCGATCGCCATGACCGCGATGATCACGAGCAGCCCCACGAGCGCGCGATCGAGCTCGCTTCCGTTGCCGGCGGAGAATCCTCGATCGATCACCAGCTTGAGTCCCTGCCCGACCGCGAGCGTGCAGCCAGCCGCCACCAGCAGCGCAATGCCGGCGACGACGAATCGCGCGCGATACGGTGCGAGGAAGACCGAGAGGCGTCCCAGCGTGCGGACGATCGGCGACTTGGACGATGTCGAGGGAGTCGGGCTCATGCGAAGCGAGGCGATTGCGGAGCACCATTATAGGTGCGGGCCACGTTGCATCGCTTCGCCCGTGGCCCGGTGAGCAGCGCGCGATCGGGGTAGAATTCCGCCGGTCGCCCCGGTAGCTCAGTGGATAGAGCAGCCCCCTCCTAAGGGGCAGGTCGCACGTTCGATTCGTGTTCGGGGCGCCACTTCTTGATACCGAACTGAGCGCCCGATCTCGCCGCCTTATATGACCTCAACGAGGTCGGAGTAAGGCCTGAGCGCCTTGTCCGCCGTCAGTAGCCGTGCCGGCTCGATCAACGCTTGCGCGACGAGCAGACGATCGAATGGATCACGATGATGCGTCGGCAGCCGAGCAGTCAGCGCGGCATGCTCCGCGCGAATAGGAAGTTCATCCAACCCGCTCTCGGCCGCGGCGCGAGCGACCTGTTCCGGATTCACCTTGAAATCGACGCGCCGGAGTTGCGATTTGATGGCGATCTCCCAGATGCTCGCGACCGAAAACCAAACCTCGTTCGCAGAGTCGAGAATGATCTTGCGCGTCGAGCGTGGTAGCTTCTCCGGGCTTCCCAAGACCCAAAGAAGAACGTGCGTATCGAGCAGGAGGCGCATTAGCGCCCTTCAAAGTCGGCGATAACCTTCCGCGGCAGCGGGGTGTCGAAGTCGTCCGGCACCGTAAACCTGCCTTTCAACGCCCCCATCTTGCGACGACGTTTCGTCCCCACAACCGGCACCAACTTCGCAACAGGCTTGCCGGCCCTCGCGATGATGATTTCACGCCCCTCTGTGACTCGCTCGACGAGCCTCGACAAGTGTGTCTTCGCGTCGTGGATATTGACCGAATTGTCGTTCATGACTCTCGCTTTCCGGCACTCTGCTGAACTTAGCTAAGTCTAGTCCACTCCGAAACGCTTTGCAATGACGGATCCAATTCGCCCGCCGCCTCAGACCCGCACCGCCGGATTGAGCGTATACACCCCGGTGATCGACGCCTTGGCGAGCACGCGCCCCTTCATCGCCGCGACGGCCTCGGCGCCGGTGAAGTTGCCCTGCACGGCCAGCCGCGGCACGTCGAGCGCGTAGAGCGTGAACACGTAGCGGTGCTTGAGCTCGTCGTTCCACGGCGGGCACGGCCCGTCGTAGCCGAAATAGTTGCCCGCCATGTCCTTGTCGCCGGCGAACCATCCGGTGTAATCGTTGACGCCCTGGCGCGCGCCGCGAGGTGCGGCCGGCCCCGGCTTGCCGCGCGCGGTGACGCCCCGCGAGAACTCCCCGCGCGCGATCGGCAGCGATGATGGCGGCAGGTCGATGAGCGTCCAGTGGTAGAAGTCCACGCGCGGCAGCGATGCCGGCACGCTGCGCCCCTCCTTGTTGACGTCGTCGCCGCGCGAGGGAACGTCGGGATCGTGGCAGATCAAGGCAAGCGATTTCGCGTCGGCAGGCAGATCGCTCCAGGCGAAATCGGGATTCAGATTCTCCGCCAGGCGCACGTGTGTCTTCGGATCGACGACGCAGAAGGCGAACTCCCCCGGGATGCGTTGGCCGTCGGCGAAAGCGGTGGTCATTAGACGCATGCGAATCTCCAGTGTCGGGGCCTATTTGATTGATGGGTCGCACCCTCACCCCTGCCCCTCTCCGCAAGCGGGCGAGGGGCTCATTTGCCATGGTTGGTCAGGATTGCTTCCAGTGGGGAGGAATGGTCTTGTCGAAGAACGGCAGCGCCTCGATGCGCGCCTTCCATACCCGAAGCTGCGGAGTGAGCATGCCGTCGGCGTCGAGGTCAGGCAGCTTCATCTTCTGCGTGCGATAGAGGAACGCCACCAGCGGGTAGAAGGTGAAGTCGGCGGCGGACAGCGGCCCGGCGAGGTAGTCTCCGCGCATCGCCTTGCTGAACATCGCCAGCTCCTCCACAGCATTCTTGCGACTGGCGGCGATTTTCTTGGCGTCGCGCTCCTCGGGCTTCACCGAGAACGCCTGGTCGAGGATCGGATCGATCGCCTTGCCGTAGTAGTTGTCGACCTCCTCGACGAATCGCCGGATGATCGCCCGCGTCTTGGCGTCCCCGGGAAAGAGCGGCGAGCCGCGTCCCGGATATGCTTCATCGAGGTACTCGACGATGGCGTTGGATTCCCAGAGCACGAAGTCTCCGTCGACCAGCACCGGCACCTGATGGCGCGGGTTGAGAGCGATGAACTCGGGCTTGCGCGTGTCGCCCGCGGAAAACGACAGCACCTTGAGCTCGTAGGGCAACGCCTTGTGCTCCAGCGCGAGATGCGCCCGCCACGCGTAGGGAGAGCCTGAACCGTAATAGAGTGTCAGCGGCATCTATCGCTCCTCGGATCGAGGCCGCACCTTCTTCGGCGCCGGCTCGGGCGTCGGTTCCTGGCGCGGCGGAGTCGCCGCTCCCCGCAACGCCTCGAGCGAAGCCTTTTGCAGCTCGAGTGTCTTGACGCTCATCTGCATGAAGTTGAGGCTCATGGCAAGCCAATTCTCGATCACCCGCAGCTCGGTGATCTTCTTGTCGATCTCGGCGGGATCGAGCGTTGCGAACATCGCCGCCGGGTTGGGAAACGGCGCTGGGGCGGGTGGCGCGCCGGGAGCAGCGGAAGGCGTGAATCCGGGAATGGGCATCCCGAACGGGTTCCACATCCGTTGCATGAACTCCAACGCCTGCTGTGGCGAAAATGGCAGCGACGGGGCATCGGCCACGGGTTTTCCTCCTTGAGCCATGGTGACGAAGTGTCTGTTTTTTCCTATATTATGCCGCAATGGCTGAATCCGCCGGTCCCCTGCTACCGACGCTGAAATCGATCGTCGGCGAAGCCAATGTTCTCACTGCCGCCGACGAGGTGGCGCCATTCTGCATCGACTGGCGCGAGCGCTATCGCGGCAGCACCCGCGCTGTCGTGCGCCCCGGGTCAACCGCCGAGGTGGCTTCCGTGGTGCGCTGCTGCGCCGAGCACGGAGTGCCGGTGGTCCCCCAGGGCGGCAACACCGGCTTGTGCGGCGGCGCGACGCCCCACGAGAGCGGCGACGAAGTCGTGATCTCGCTCTCGCGCCTCAACCGGGTGCGCGCAATCGACGCCGCCAATGCGACGATGACCGTCGAAGCCGGCGTGCCGCTTGCCGCCGTGCAGGACGCCGCGGCGAAGGCGGGCCTGCTGTTCCCGCTGTCGCTCGCCGCCGAAGGAAGTTGCTTGATCGGGGGCAACCTGGCGACCAATGCCGGCGGCACCGCGGTCCTGCGCTACGGCAATGCCCGCGACCTCGTGGTCGGGCTCGAGGTCGTGCTCGCCGATGGCCGCGTCTGGGAAAGCCTCAAGGGCTTGCGCAAAGACAATACCGGCTACGACCTGAAGCAGCTCTTCCTGGGGAGCGAGGGCACGCTCGGCATCATCACGGCGGCGGTTCTCAAGCTGTTTCCGCAGCCGCGCACTTCGGCGACCGCTTGGGCGGGAATCGCCGACGTCGCGGCCTCGGTCGCCCTGCTCCGGGCGATGCGCGCCGCGCTCGGAGACCGCCTCACCGGATTCGAGCTCGTCTCGGCGGAATGCGTCGCTCTGGCGTGCGCGCAGTTCCCGACGCTGAGCGACCCGCTGCCGGGACATCCATGGTACGCGCTGATTCAAGCCGACGATGCCGCCGCCGGCTCGCCGCTGCTCGGAGAGATCGAACGCGCGCTGGCCGAAGCCGTCGCCGAAGGGCTTGCGCAGGACGCGACGATCGCTCAATCGCAGGCCCAGGCGAACGCGCTGTGGGCCATTCGCGAGCACATCCCCGACGCGCAACGGCGGCAGGGCCCGAACATGAAGCACGACATCAGCGTTCCCGTGTCGCGCATCCCTGTCTTTCTCGACCGCGCCCGCGCTGCGCTCGACGCGGCGTTTCCCGGCGTGCGCTACTTCGTGTTCGGGCATCTGGGCGACGGCAACCTGCATTACAATCTTTCGTCGCCGGCCGGCATCGCTCCTGCTGAGTTCATCGCGGAGACGCCGCGCGCCAATCGCATCGTCTACGATTTGGTCGCCGAGCAGGGCGGGAGCTTCAGCGCCGAGCACGGCATCGGGCAAATGAAGCGCGCGGATCTGGCGCGTTACAAACCGGCGATCGAGGTCGAGCTCATGCGTCGCATCAAGCACGCGCTCGATCCGGATTCCTTGCTCAACCCCGGCAAGGTCCTGCCATGAGTAAGATCGTCGCCTGGCTGATCCTGATTTTCGTCGTGCTTTTCGCCCTGCGCATGATCGCCTCGCGCAACACGCGCAAGCGGCGCGCCCAGACCTCGTCGAACGACAAGGCAGGCGCGCCGATGGTGCGCTGCGTGCGCTGCGGGGTGTTCCTGCCGCGCGCCGAGGCCGCCGCGGTCAATGGCGGCTACGCCTGCGCCGACGGGCGCTGCGCCAAGAGTTGATATGGCCACTCAGCCGCATCCCGCCGTCCCGCCCTTCGAGCCGCCGCCGCTCCCGGCGATCATCACAGAGTCCGGGCGACGGATCCTGTGGATCATCGGCGTCTACCGCGCCATTTGCGGGACGCTCCTGGTGGGTGCTGCTCTGTTCCTGGAGGTTCCGGGAGGCTCGCCGAACGCCTTCCTCACGGCCGCCGGCATGTACTTCGTGTTCGGCCTGGCGTCGTTTCTTTGGATCCAGCGCGAGACGCTAGCCCTGCCGCTGCCCGCAGTGGTCCTGGCACTGCTGGGCGGAGACATCCTGTTCATCGGCCTGCTGATGTACTCGGGTGGCAGCGCCGGGGGACCGCTGCCCATCCTGCTCTTCCCGCAGCTCGCGGCAAGCGGCTGGTTGATGCGCTCGCGCATCGCCTTCTTTCACGCCGCACTCGCGAGTTCCGCGCTGATCGCGGTAGACAGCCTGCGCCTGATCGACGGGTTGATCCCCAGCCCGCAGATCCTGCAGACCGGGCTGATCGGCTTCGGCTATTTCGCAACTGTCGGCGTCGCGATGGCGCTCGGCCGTTATGCCAAGGCCAGCGAGGATCTCGCGGCGCAACGCGGCATCGACGTCGCCAATCTGGAACAGGTCAACCGGCTCATCATCCAGGACATGCAGGACGGCGTGCTCGTGGTGGACCTGAACGGCGTGGTGCGCGGCCACAACGCACAGGTGACGCGACTTCTTGGCGGCTTCGGACGAATGCGCGGCGGCATGCGCCTCTCCGAGTTCAGCAAGACGCTGAACGACTACTGGCGCCGCTGGCAGGAGGATTTCGCCGAGCCGCTGCCGCCATTCAAGGTCGAGACCACGCAGCGCTTGCTGCGCGTGCGGCTGGTGCGCATCGGGTCGGGGCTCAACGGCGGCACGCTTATCTATCTCGAGGACCTCGGGCGCGCGCAGGGCGAGGCGCAGCAGATCAAGCTCGCGGCGATGGGTCGGCTGACGGCGAGCATCGCCCACGAGGTCCGCAATCCGCTCTCCGCGATCAATCAGGCGGCGCAGCTGCTCGAGGAGGACGGTTCGGTCGCGGCGGAAGGCCAGCGCCTGCTGGCGATGATCCGCAGCAACGCCAAGCGCATCGATCGCATCGTCGGCGAGGTACTGCAGCTCAACCGCCGCGACCGCCAGCAGCCGGAAGTCGTTTCGCTGGGCGAGTTCCTGCGCTCGCTCACCGAGGAGATCGTGCAGGCGGAGCACATCCCCGAGGGCGGCGTAGCCATCGTCTGCCCCGAGGACCTGCTGGTGATCTTCGATCGCGGGCATTTGAACCAGATCGTCTGGAACCTGGTGCGCAACGCCTGGCAGCATTGCCAGAAGAAACTGGCGAGCATTCGCATCGTCGCGCGCGCCGGCTACATGGGCGATGCCGTAATATGCGAGCTGACCGACGATGGTCCCGGAATCCCGGCCGAGCTGCGCGCGCAGATCTTCGAGCCGTTCTTCACGACGCGACCGGGCGGCACCGGCCTGGGGCTGTACATCGCACGCGAGCTGGCCGATGCCAATGGCGCTGCGCTGGAACTGCTGCCCAAGACTCCGGGCGCGCATTTTCGCCTGACGCTCAGAAGGGCGGCCGTCGAGTCGCCCAAGGCGCAGGCTCAAGGAAGTTAAGGGAGGCGGTGCACACATGAGCAGGAGAACACGCGATCGCGGACAACCCAAGGTCCTGGTCGTCGACGACGAACCGGATCTTCTCGAGTTGCTCGAGCTCACCTTGTCGCGGATGGGCCTGGACACGATGCGCGCACAGTCGGTGGCGGAGGCGGTCGCCCTGCTCGATTCCCAGCCATTCGATCTGTGCCTGACCGACATGCGCTTGCCCGACGGCCAGGGCCTTGCCGTGGTCGAGCACATCACCAAGGAAGGGCTCGACGTGCCGGTCGCGGTCATCACCGCGTTCGGCAGCGCGGAGAACGCCGTCGCGGCCCTGAAAGCAGGCGCTTTCGACTACCTCGCCAAGCCGGTTGCGCTCGAGCAGCTGCGCGCGCTGGTCAAGCAGGCGCTCAAAGTTCCCGAAAAGCCGTCGACTCCTTCGTCGTTCCAGCTGCTCGGTGCCTCGCCGGCGATCATGCAGGTGCGCGACATGATCGAGCGGCTCGCCAAGAGCCAGGCGCCGGTGTTCATCACGGGCGAGTCGGGCAGCGGCAAGGAGCTCGCCGCGCGCATGATTCATTCCGGAGGCTCGCGCGCCGAGCTGCCATTCGTCCCGGTGAACTGCGGCGCGATTCCCGAGAACCTGATGGAGAGCGAGTTCTTCGGCTACAAGAAGGGGGCGTTCACGGGTGCCGAAGGCGACCGGGACGGCTTCTTCCAGGCAGCCAATGGCGGAACGCTGTTTCTCGACGAGGTGGCAGATCTGCCGCTGCCGATGCAGGTCAAGCTCCTGCGCGCGATCCAGGAGAAAAAGGTGCGCAAGGTCGGCGCGACCACCGAAGAGCCGGTCGACGTCCGCATCATCAGCGCAACGCACAAGCGCCTCCCCGCCCTGGTCGATGCAGGCGAGTTCCGGCAGGACCTGTTCTACCGCCTGCACGTGATCGAGCTGGCCATGCCCAGCTTGCGCGAGATGCGAGAGGACATCCCCGCGATCGCCGACGCCATCCTGAAAAAGCTCACCCGTGGCGCTACCGCCAAGCTCGACGCGGAAGCGATTACGGCACTCGAGGCGTATCCGTTCCCGGGCAACGTTCGCGAGCTCGAAAACATCCTGGAGCGGGGGCTTTCGCTCGCCGCCGATTCCCAGAAGATAACCGCTGCGGATCTAAGGCTCACTCCGCCGCCCGAAGAGGCCGACGAAGCCGCGCCGCCCAGCGGGGACAAGTGGCCATTGCAGGACTACCTCGATCGCGTTGAGCGCACGGCGATCAACGAAGCGCTGGAGAAGACGCGCTACAACCGCACCGCCGCCGCCAAGCTTCTCGGTATCACCTTCCGGGCGATGCGCTACCGCATGGAGCGGCTTGGGATCAAGTAGCCGCCTTCGCTCCGCTCGATCGGGCCAATTACCTGCCCAGGACCTGGCAGCGGCTGGGCTGCCCGAGGCGCATCGCGCGATATCCGAAGGAGCCAAGCCTAACCGCTAGCGCTTCGCATCTGCTAGAATAGGTGTGCAGCACAACGTGTAGCTTGGCATTAGGCTTATCCTATCGTTTGGTCTCGTTCCGGGACCTTGGCCGACAACATTCTCGACTCCATGGGTCCGCCCGCCGCGAGCCAACACGCGAGCGCAGTAGCTCGTCGCCCGGATACTTGGGCCAGCGCTCCCGCAGGTGGCGTAGTCATCCCGTTCGGCGAGGAGCGAAGCGTTGCTGCTTCGATCGCTCAGCCGAGCTTCGACGCGTGTTCCAGATGGCTGGAACTCTCCCTGCGCTATGCCTCGGACGCACAAGTAGCAAAGCACGCGCGAGTCACCGCGTGGGAAGGCACAGACGAAACGGCGAAGAGTGCAGCGCTAGAGTGGGAGTTCGAGGCCTGCACCCAGGCGATCGTTGCCTGCGGAATCGCCCTGGACGCACTGAGCGCGATGCTACGGACGCAACTCGAGTTGCCGCGGTGGTTGATCGATAAATGGCGAGAAAATCGGGCCCCGCATCACACCCGCATCACCGAAATCCTCAGCAGAGCGCTGTGCCTCAACCCCAATGCCACGAAGGCGCTGCAGCAGCATCTGAGCGAGATCCTGAGGTTCCGCGACCTCGCCGTCGGAGCGACGACAAAGGCGGATGCTCTGATCCTGCACCCGGAGCTTCGGACAGGCGTCGAGTGGCGGTTCGTCTATTTCCGTTGTGAGAACGCCTTGATGATCGTACGCGCAACATCGCGGCTCATCTGGGAGCTCACGACGCTCGGCAAGCCCAGGGATGCCGAACTGCAGAAGTACATAGGTGCGCTGCGCTCGAGGATCGAAGCGATACCCGGCTATCTTGCCTTCGCGACGCGCCCTCGCGACCGCGACGCGCCGCCCGCGGTGAGCGTCTCTCCGGTCGACGCGTTGCCCGCCCTGCTTCGCCAAGCAGGTTAGATCGCCGCCCTGATTGGTCCGGCTGCTCGGCCGCATCGCACGGCAACCTGACTTTCGGTCCCCGCCGATGCCAGGCGGGGCTCGATTCTTCGCCGAACTGCGGCGCAACGGCCGCCGGCGCGTAGGGCTACAATCACCGCATGCCTGCCAGCCCGCGACTCCACGTCGACAGCGCCGGCATCATCCGCTCCGTCGCTCAGATCGAGTCTCCGAACTGCGATGCTCGGCCCCCCGGGACCAAGATCACGCTGCTCGTCATCCATAACATCTCGCTGCCTCCCGGCGAGTTCGGCGGCCCTTGGATCGTTCAGTTGTTCACCAACCGGCTGCGCATCAAGGCGCATCCCTACTTCGAGCAGCTGGCTGACCTTCGCGTGTCGCCGCACTTCCTGATCCGTCGCGACGGTTCGCTGGCGCAGTTCGTGCCCTGCTCGCTGCGCGCCTGGCATGCCGGCGCTTCGTCGTGGCGGGGGCGTGAGCGCTGCAACGATTTCTCGATCGGCGTGGAGCTCGAGGGGGCCGATACGGTGGCCTATACCGAGGCCCAGTACGACCTGCTCGCGCAGCTCACTCGAGCCCTGCGTCGGCGCTATCCCATCCGCGACATCGCGGGCCACAGCGATGTCGCGCCGCGGCGCAAGACCGATCCCGGTCCCGCGTTCGACTGGCCCCTCTACCGCAAGATGATCGCCCCGCGGGTGCGCTCGGCATCTACCGCAGCGTAGTCAGCGGTCCGATGCGTCCCCCTTGGACGAAGGCGGATTTCGAGGTAAAATAATAGGTTATGCATGTTCTGGCGGACTACTTCCCGCTTCTTCTGTTCTTCGTCGCCTTCAAGCTGTGGGGCGTCTACACCGCTACGGCGGTCGCCATCGTGGCTTCGGGTTTGCAGATCCTGTACTTCCGCAGGGTCCGCGGAAAGGTCGCGCCCGTGCATTGGGTGAGCCTCGCCATCATCGTCATCTTCGGTGGCGCGACGTTGCTGTTGCACGACGAGACCTTCATCAAGTGGAAGCCCACCGTTCTGTATTGGCTGTTCGCCGTCGTGCTCGCCGGGGGGCGGCTGCTGTTCCGCCGCAACCTGATCGGAGCGCTGCTGCCTGTGCTGACGCTGCCCGACCCTGTGTGGGCGCGCATCACCTGGGCCTGGGTCGGCTTCCTGGTGGCCATGGGTGCGGCCAATCTGTATGTCGCCTCCAACTTCGCGACCGACATCTGGGTGAACTTCAAGGTCTGGGGCGGCATCGGGCTGTTCATGCTCGCAGCCGTAGGCACCGTCGCATCGGTGGCGCGTTACCTGCCGGAGGAATCGTGAGCGACGTGGCGACGACCCTGCGCGAGCGGCTGGCCGACCTCGCCCCGTCCGCCATGGAGCTGCGAGACGACAGCGCAAAGCATGTCGGGCACGCCGGCGCGGCCAATGGCGCCCGGCACTTTTCGCTTCTCATCGTGTCGAAGGCGTTTTCCGGGATGCCGCGACTCGAGCGCCACCAAGAGGTGCTCTCCCGAGTCAATGACCTGCTGCCCTTTCCGATCCACGCATTGTCGATCCGGGCGCTAGCCCCGGACGAAGTCTCTTGACCCGCTTCATCACTCCCAAAGGACTGTCATTCATGCTCAAGTCTGTCCCCCTCATGGCCGCCGCGTTGGCCGCCGTGCTCGCAATGCCCGCGCTGGCGCAGGATGCCGCCAAGGCCAAGGCCGCGCCGTCGTCGGCCGCGGGCAAGCAGCTTTACCCGCAGTCGTTCTACGACTTCCTGATCAAGCAGCGTACGTCGCAAGGCCAGCCCGATTCGCCCGAGTTGCGCGCGGCAGTTCGCGACGAGCTCAACACCAGGGAGCTTCTCGTGCGCGAAGCGAAGAAGCAGGGACTCGACAAGAACGCCGACATCAAGACGGAGATGGACCTTACTTCGCAGACCGTCCTCGTGCGCGCCCTGATGTCCGACTACCTCAAGGCGCACAAGGTTTCCGACGAAGCGTTGCACAAGGAGTACGACAGCATCAAGGCGCAGCTCGGCGACAAGGAATACAAGGTGAGACACATCCTCGTCGACAACGAGGCCGATGCGAAGGACATCATCGCCTCGCTGCAGAAGGGCGAGAAGTTCGAGAAGCTGGCAGAGCGCTCGAAGGACACCGGATCCAAGATCAACGGCGGCGACCTCGATTGGAATGCTCCGGCCAACTTCGTCAAGCCGTTCGCGGACGCGGTCGTCGCTACTCCGAAAGGCAAGTTCACGACTACGCCGGTGCAGACACAGTTCGGCTGGCACGTGATCATGATCGAGGATATCCGTGACGCGAAGATCCCGCCGTTCGACGAAGTGAAGCAACAGCTCGCGCAGCGCATGCAGGGCCAGATCGTCGAAGCGTACGTCAAGGAACTGCGCACCAAGAACGGGCTTTGATCGGCACGCCCTTCGCAAGGCTACCGGCAGGCGGGTCACCCCCGCCTGTTTTTTTTCGCTGCATGCGCTGCGGCCGCTCCGCGACCGCGGTTGGATGCTATGCTTACCGCGACCGGGCGACGCGACCGGCGTTGAGAGAGCCCGCAATGCGATTCATCCGCCACCCGAAGGATTGGTCTCGCGCGGTGATCCCACGGTGCTCGTGACGCGACCGATCTCGCTCGGCTTGCTGCTCGCCGCGGTCGCTCTGCTGCTGCTGATCGCGCTGCCGAATATCCGCAAGAAGCGCGAGCAGGTGTTCGAGGAAGGTGAGACATGAACGACGCTTCTCAACGCCGGCCGGCAATGCCGCTCGACTGGAGCCTCCCGTACGCTTCGCGCCGCGCGCCGATCTTCGCCAGGAACGTCGTGGCGACCTCTCAACCGCTCGCCGTGCAGGCGGGAATCGCGACACTGCGCTCCGGCGGCAACGCGGTCGATGCCGCGCTGGCGACCGCCATCGCGCTGACCATCGTCGAGCCCTGCAGCAATGGCCTGGGGAGCGACCTGTTCGCGCTGGTCTGGGACGCGCAGGAACTCGCGGGCCTCAATGCCTCCGGCCGCGCTCCCGCAGCGTGGACGCCGCAGCGATTCGCGGGCCTCCGCGCCATGCCACGCGGAGGATGGGATACGGTCACCATTCCAGGCGCGGTGTCGGGCTGGGTCGCGTTGTCGCGGCGCTTCGGAAAGCTCCCTTTTGCCGACCTGTTCGAGCCCGCGATCAGGTATGCGCGCGATGGATTCGCGGTGTCACCGATCATCGCCGACAAGTGGGCGAAGGCGATGCCTGTCCTCGGCGGCTTTCCAGGGTTCGCCGAGCACTTTCTGCCTCGCGGGCGAGCGCTGGCGATCGGTGAAGTCTTCGCATCCCCGGCGATGGCGAAGTCGATGGAAAAGATCGCGCGCAGCGAAGGCGAGGCGTTCTACCGGGGCGAGCTCGCCCACGCCATGGTCGCGCACGCGAGGCTTCACGGAGGCGCACACACGGAGAGTGACTTCGCGGAACACACGTGCGATTGGGTCACGCCGCTCGCTCACGACTATCGGGGCTACACGGTTCACGAGATTCCACCCAATGGCCAGGGCATCGCTGCGTTGATCGCGCTGGGGATCCTCGAGAAATTCGACCTCACAGGGCACGCCGTCGACTCGGCCGAGGTGCAGCATCTGGAGATCGAGGCGATGAAGCTCGCCTTCGCCGACGTTTACCGCTACGTCGCCGACCAAGACTCGATGTCGGTGACGCCGGCACAAATGCTCGACAGCCGGTATCTCGCCGCCCGGGCCCGATGCATCGACCTCTCGCGCGCGCAAGACTTCAAGCACGGCTCGCCGCCGTCCGGAGGCACGGTCTATCTCACTGCTGCCGACGAGCGTGGCATGATGGTGTCGCTCATTCAGTCGAACTACATGGGCTTCGGCTCGGGCGTGGTGGTTCCCGACACCGGGATAAGCCTGCAGAATCGCGGAACGGGGTTTTCGCTGGAATCCGGACATCCGAATCTGGTGGGAGGCGGCAAGCGGCCGTTCCACACCATCATTCCCGGTTTCGTCACCAAGGATGGCGCCGCCTGCGTGAGCTTCGGCGTGATGGGCGGCTCGATGCAGCCGCAGGGTCATCTACAGACGCTGGTGCGACTGGTCGACTATCAGATGAACCCGCAGGCTGCCCTGGATGCACCGCGCTGGAAGGTCAACCAGGGACTGTCGCTCGATGTCGAGGCGGCAGCATCTGCGGAGTTGCAGGCCGGGCTCGCCGCAAGAGGGCACCAGTTCGCGTCCGTAGCTGACGCTTACATGGACTTCGGCGGCGGCCAGTTCATCGTCTGCGGCGAGGGCGGCTATATCGCGGGATCGGATTCCCGTCGCGACGGGCAGGCGGCTGGCTACTGACGCCGAGGGCCACGCTGTTGCAGTTCGACGCGCGTTCCGAGCTCGACTACGCGATTGGCCGGAATATTGAAGAAATCCGTGATGCTCCCGGCGTTGCGGGCCATGGCGGAGAACACCAGGTCGCGCCACCGCGCCAACCCGCGCACGCGCGCAGCCGGAACGATGGTCTCGCGCGACAGGAAGTAGGAGACCTCCATCGGCTCGAGCTGCAGGCCTTGCGGCCGACAAAGCTCCAGCGCCGAGGCTACGTTGGGCTGCTCCATGAAGCCGTACCGCGCCGTGACCCTCCAGCAATCATGCGTCAACCGCTCGCACGCGACGCGCTCCTCGGGCTGCACCCACGGGACGTCTCGGAACTCGACCGTCATGAACACGTTCTGCTCGTGCAGAACCTTGTAGTGCTTGAGACTGTGGAAGAGCGCGGCAGGAGTAGCTGCGGGCGTCGAGGTCAGGAACACAGCCGTGCCGGGCACGCGCTGCGGCGGGAACTTGAAGAGCGACTGGAGGAAACCCTCCAGCGGCGGTGACGTTCCTAGCAAGTTCGCGCGCAGGGTTTCGCGGCCGCGCCGCCACACGACCATGATCGTGAACACGCACGCGCCCAGCGCCAGCGGGAACCAGCCGCCGTCGAGCACCTTGTGCATCGCCGCGGCGAAGAACACTACGTCGACCACCGCAAAAGTGGCGGTTGCGAGGGCCGACAACCACAGCGGATACCCCCAGCCGTAGCGCAGCACGAAGAATGTCAGCACCGTAGTAACCAGCATGGTGCCCATCACGGCGACGCCGTAGGCAGATGCGAGCCGCGTGGAGCTGCCGAATCCGACCACGGCGCCGAGCACCGCGCAAAGCACAATCCAGTTCACCGCCGGAACGTAGATCTGGCCGATCGCGCGGGCGGAGGTGTGCTGGATGGACACGCGCGGCAGGTAACCTAGCTGGATCGCCTGTTGCGTCATCGAGTAGGCGCCAGAAATCGTTGCCTGGGACGCGATGATGGTGGCCGCAGTCGCCAGTATGACCATGGGATAGAGCGCCCAGCGGGGGTACGCGAGGAAGAACGGGTTCTCGATGGCGCCGGGGCTCGAAATCAGCAGCGCACCCTGCCCGAAATAATTGAGCACGAGGGCCGGGGCAACGACGCTGAACCAGGCGAGCCGGATTGCGCGCTTGCCGAAGTGACCCATGTCCGCATACAGCGCCTCGGCGCCAGTGATCGCGAGCAGGACGGAACCGAGGACGACGAACGAAGCGAAGCCGTGGCCGGTCACGAAGCGCAGCGCGTACGTCGGATCGATGGCCTTCAGGATCGTGGGCTCCTGCGCGATGTTCCAAATCCCGATGGCGCCCAGCGACGCGAACCAAAGGGCGCACACCGGGCCGAAAAGCAAGCCCACGACACCCGTGCCATAGTGCTGGATCGCGAACAACCCCAGCAGGATCCCCGCCGAGATAGGCACGATGTACGGCTTGAAGGCCTCCGTGCCGACCTCCAGACCCTCGATGGCCGAGAGCACCGAGATCGCCGGGGTCAGCACAGCGTCTCCGTAGAACAGCGATGCACCAAAGACGCCGATCAGGAGCAGAGTCGCTCCCAGCTGCGGGCGGTCCCGCACGGACGCCGTCGCCAGTGCCAGCAGCGCCATGATGCCCCCTTCCCCCCGGTTGCCAGCGCGCAGCACGAGCGTCACGTACTTGAGCGAAACGACGATCATCAGCGACCAGAAGATCGTCGAGACGCCACCCAGAATGTTCTCCGGGGTGAGCGCGATGCCGTGATCGGGATTGAAAGTCTCTTTCGCCGCGTAAAGCGGGCTCGTCCCGATATCGCCGTAAACGACACCCAACGCCAGCAGAGCAAGACCCGCCGTCGAGTGCTTGGAGGGTTGCCGAGCGGCGTCCAGAGCGCTCGCTCTGGCGGGGGGTTCAATCGCACTCATTGCGCCAATGGCATGGAGCGGCTGGGGACTCCCCGAGGCCGAAGCGGCCGATTCTACGCGATAACTGCCTTTATCTCGATTGGGAACACCTGCACTTCTCGTCGAACGATCTTCGCGTTCGGCATCCCCGAGTACTATGGGACCAGCCGGTAGCCGATGGCCGTTTCCGTCACAAGGTGCTTGGGTTGCGCCGGATCATCTTCGAGTTTCTGTCGCAGATGCGCCATATGGATGCGCACGTAGTGCCCCTGATCGACATAGGCGGGCCCCCACACCTCGCGCAGGATCTGGCGGTGGGTCAGCACGCGTCCTAGGTTGGCGATCATTACCGAGAGGAGCCGGTATTCGATGGGTGTGAGGTGAACCTCCTCTCCGCCCTTCCGTACCAAGCGCTTTTCCTGATCGACTTCGACGTCGCCGAAGCAAAGGACTGGACCATCCTTGGGACCAGCGCCCAGTTTGCGTCTCAGGACCGCACGCACCCTGGCAAGCAGCTCGCCCACTCCGAAAGGCTTGGTCAGGTAATCATCGGCACCTGCATCGAGCGCCTCGATCTTGTCGGCCTCGTTGACTCGCGCCGAGAGCACGACTACCGGAACGGCCGACCAGGTGCGCAAGTCGCGAATGAAATCGATGCCGCTGCCGTCGGGCAGGCCGAGGTCGAGGATCACCACGTCGGGTTTGCGCGTGCCGGCTTCGACCAGGCCCTGCTTGACGGTTTCTGCCTCGAACACCCGCCAACTCTCGGTCTCCAGGGCGGCACGCACAAAGCGCCGAATCTGCAGCTCGTCCTCGACCAGAACGGCGACGGAGGCAGGATCGGTCACTGCAGCGTGTTCCTCACGTCGCACCCGTTGCGGTGGTGGTTTCGACCATGGGCGCAGGTGGTGTACCGAGCGGCAGGGTGAAGCGAAATCTCGCTCCCCCGCCGGGGTTGTCTTCGACCCAGATTCTTCCCCGATGTGCCTCGACGATCGCTCGGCTGATTGCCAGGCCGAGTCCCACGCCCGGTGTCGCGGATTCACGCGAACCGCGGGTGAACTTCTCGAACACCGCCTCCCGCTGTCCTTCAGATATTCCGGGGCCGTTATCGCTTACGGTGACAAGCAATCGGCCTTCGGAAGCAGCGGCATCGATTCCGATGGTCGTTCCGGCAGGCGTGTACTTCCCCGCGTTCTCGAGCAGGTTATAGAGCACGCGCTCGATCAACGTCGCATCGAACTCCACCAGCGGCAAGTCGCGCGGGAGGGCCACCTCGACCCGGTGATTCGCGAGCGCCGGTTGCGCAGCCTTGAGCGCGCTGCCGACGACCTCCTCGACCGATTGCCATTCCCGGCGCAGCTTCACCTCGCCGCTCTGGATGCGGGCCATGTCGAGCAGGTTGTTCACCAGGGCGCTCATGCGCCGCGCTTGCTCGGCAATCGCGCGGATGGTCTCGCGCTGCTCTCCCGCGAGCTCGGGCTTGGCCAGCTCCAGCCACTCGGCCAGCCCGACCAATGACGCGAGCGGTGTCCGCAGGTCGTGCGAAAGCGCGGCAAGCAGCGAATTGCGCAGGCGTTCCGACTCCATGCTGATGAGCGCCTTCTGCGCGACATCGACGTAATGGACACGCTCGAGCGCGATCGCGACGAGCGCGGCGAACGTATCCAGGTGCCGTCGCTGCTCGGGGATCATCAGCAGACGACGATTGCTGGCCCTGATTGCGAGCACGCCCCGCGTGCGCATCGGCGCACGCAGGGGCACGTAGAGAAACTCGCTGCCTGGAAGCGTGTCGGTACCCGCGCCCGCCGGTTGCGACTTGTCGTAGGCCCACTGCGCTGCCGCGCGAACGTCGATGTCGAGCGCTGCTGCGCCGCCGCCGGGAAGCTGAAGCCTCTCTTGTTCGTCGGGAATGAGAATGGCCACCCTCGCCTGAAACGTGCTTTCGATGAATTTCGTTGCCGCTTCGACGACCTGCTCTGTTTGCAGCAGGCTGGACATGTCGCGCGCGAATTCGTACAGCGCGCGGGCGCGTTGCTCACGGTAGGACGCGATCCGCGCCTGGTAACGAAGGCCTGCGGTCATCTGTCCGGTGATAAGACCGACGGCCAGCATGACCACGAAAGTAAGCAGGTACTGAAGGTCGGTTACCGCGAACGAGAACCGGGGCGGCACGAAAAAGAAATCGAAGCTGGCAACGCTGATCAGGGCCGCTGCGACCGCAGGGCCACGCCCGAACTTGACCGCGACCAGCACCACGGTCATCAGGAACAGCATGACGATGTTGGCGAGATCGAAGTAAGGCATCAAAGGCGTGGCGATCAGGGCCGTGGCTACGCAGGCCAGCAGCGTCCACACATAGGCGAGCCGCTTCCGCATGCGGGATGACGGCTCGGTCGTGTCCTCGGACACGGCCTGAGTCGCCGGCGTGGCGGGCTTCGCCTCGCCACGCCCCATCTCGATGACGTCCACGTCCGGCGCGAGCTTGCCGACGCGCTTCGCGATGCCGCTTGCCCATGGCCAGCGTCTTCCCGTCGGTGCCCGGCCGAGGACAACCTTCGAGCAATTGTGCGTACGCGCGTACTCCACAACGGCAGAAGCCGCATCGCCGCTCGAGAGTATCGCGGTCTTGGCGCCGAGGTCCTGCGCGAGCTTCACCGTCTTCAGGATCCGCTCGCGCTCGCTCGGTGGCAGGCGCTGCAGTGCCGGTGTTTCGACGTAGACCGCGGTCCACTCGATGTCGAGCTGAATGGCGAGGCGCGCCGCGCTCCGGACGACGTGCTCGCCTCCGGGAGAAGGGCCCACGCAGCAAAGCAGTGAAGCCTCCGTCTTCCAGACGCGCTCGATCGCCTCGTCGGTACGGTATGCCTGGACATCATCCTCGACGCGATCGGCCGTGCGGCGCAGCGCGAGCTCGCGCAGCGCCATCAAGTTGCCTTTGCGGAAGAAGTTGCCCGCGGCGCGCTCGATCTGCTCTGGGATGTAGACCTTGCCCGCCTTGAGGCGGGCGAGCAATTCGTCCGCCGGGATGTCGACGAGAACGACCTCGTCGGCCTCGTCGAAGAAGGTGTCGGGGACGGTTTCCCAGACCCGTATCCCGGTGATGCCACCGACCACGTCGTTCAGGCTTTCGAGGTGCTGGACATTGAGCGTGGTGAAAACATCGACACCGGCGGCCAAGAGCTCGTCGACGTCCTGCCAACGCTTGGGATGCCGCGCGCCAGGGGCGTTGGTATGAGCGAGCTCGTCGACGAGGATCAGCGCGGGATGACGAGCAAGTGCAGCATCGAGGTTGAACTCCTTGACCGACGCACCCTTGACGTCCAGCAGCAATGGCGGCAGTTGCTCGAGCCCTTCGACCAGTGCCGACGTTTCCGCGCGACCATGCGTCTCCACGAAACCCACGACCACGTCGGTGCCGGTGCGGCGCAACGTCTGAGCCGCGGCCAGCATCGCGTACGTCTTGCCGACCCCGGCGGAAGCGCCGAAGAAGATCTTCAGCCGGCCGCGCGCAGCACGAACTTCCTCGGCCTTGAATTCGGCAAGGAGCTGATCGGGGTCGGGGCGCTGTTTCGGCATGCGGCGAAGAGCGGCGTACCCGAAGGAGCAGGCCGGCTAAACGGCGGCGATGGCCTCTGTGTCTACGGGTGCCACGCCGCGCATCCTAGCCCCAACCGAAGTGCAGCCACAACCCCTTCGCTCTACTGCCCCGCGCGATCCAGCGCCAGGTTTAGCGCTAGAACGTTGACTCTGGGCTCGCCAAGGATTCCAAGGGTGCGTCCCTGGGTCGCCCCTGCCACGAGGTCACGGACACGTCGAACCTCTATTCCCCTCGCTTTGGCGACACGCGCGACCTGGTACTCCGCCGCCGCGACGCTGACGTGAGGGTCGAGCCCGCTGCCCGACGCCGTAACGAGATCCACCGGTACCGGCGCTTTGTTGTCCGGATCGGCGTCGCGCAGCGCCTTGATGCGGTCCTTCACGGCATCGGCGAGCGCCGGGTTGCGCGCACCCTGGTTGGAAGCTCCGGAGGATGCGCCGTTGTACGGTTGCGGCGACGTCGCGGAGGGGCGGCTCCAGAAGTACTTGGGATCGTCGAAGGGCTGGCCGATCAGCTCAGAACCCAGCGCCTTGCCGTCGACGACGATCAGGCTGCCGTTCGCGGCATGCGGGAAGGCAACCTGTGCAACGCCGGTGATGACCAGCGGATAAGCGACACCCGTCAGCACGGTAAGCACCACGAGCATTCGCAGCGACGGAACGATTTCAGAAAATGCGAACATCGATGTTCTCCCGGGTCAAGCCAGACTTGCCGCGGCCAGCAGCATGTCGATCACCTTGATTCCGGCAAACGGCAGCAGAATCCCGCCGACGCCGTAGATCAGCATGTTTCGCCGCAGCACCGCCCCTGCGCCAACCGGACGATATTTCACGCCCTTCAGGGCCAGTGGAATCAGCGCCGGGATGATCAGCGCGTTGAAGATCACCGCCGACAGGATCGCGCTGTTAGGCGTTGCAAGATGCATCACGTTCAAGGCTTCCAGCACCGGATACGTGCTCGCAAACGCCGCCGGGATGATCGCGAAATACTTGGCGACGTCGTTGGCGATCGAAAAGGTCGTCAAAGCCCCGCGTGTCATCAGCAACTGCTTGCCGATCTCGACGATCTCGATCAGCTTGGTCGGGTTCGAGTCGAGGTCGACCATGTTGCCTGCTTCCTTCGCCGCCTGCGTGCCGCTGTTCATCACCACAGCGACGTCGGCCTGAGCCAGCGCCGGCGCATCGTTGGTGCCGTCGCCGGTCATCGCCACGAGCTTGCCCTCGGCCTGGATAGTGCGAATCAGCTTGAGCTTCGCTTCCGGGTTGATCTCTGCGACGAAGTCATCGACGCCCGCTTCTGCGGCGATCGATGCCGCGGTGAGCTTGTTGTCGCCGGTGATCATGACGGTGCGGATCCCCATCTTGCGGAGCTCCGCGAAGCGTTCCTTGATGTGCGTCTTGACAATGTCTTTAAGCTCGACCACTCCAAGAAGGTGCCGACCCTCGGCCACCGCCAGCGGCGTCGAGCCGCGACGGGCTATGTCTTCGACGCGGGCGATAACCTCGGCATCCACGGTCCCGCCCTGCGAACCGATCCAACCTTTGACCGCGTCGAGCGCCCCTTTGCGGATTTCCCGGCCGCGAAAGGTCACGCCACTCATGCGAGTCTGGGCCGAGAAGGGGACGATGGTGAATTGCCCTGGCTCCAACGCTGGCGGCATGACACCCCAGGCGCGCTTGAGGTAGGTGATGATGCTCTTGCCCTCGGGCGTCTCGTCGCCAAGCGAGGCAAGAAGCGTCGCTTCGGCCAGTTGCTGCCCAGTGACCCCAGCCACCGGATAAATCGCCGAGGCCTGACGGTTGCCGAACGTGATCGTGCCGGTCTTGTCGAGGAGAAGTACGTCGCAATCGCCCGCGGCTTCGACTGCCCGGCCCGAGGTCGCGATGACATTCGCACGCATCATCCTGCCCATCCCGGCCACTCCGATCGCGGACAGCAACCCGCCGATCGTAGTCGGGATCAGGCACACCAACAACGCGACCAATACCGTGATGGTTACCGGCGTTCCAGCTTTGGTCACGTCGACGCTGTAGATCGAGAACGGCAACAGAGTCACCGTCGCAAGAAGGAACACCAGCGTCATCGCTACGAGCAGAATCGTGAGCGCGATCTCATTGGGGGTCTTCTGACGTTTCGCCCCCTCCACCATGCCGATCATGCGGTCGAGAAACGCTTCTCCCGGATTGACGTTGATGCGCACGATCAGCCAGTCGGAGAGCACACGCGTGCCGCCGGTCACGGTGTCGAAGTCGCTGCCCGCGGCCCGGATCACCGGCGCGCTCTCGCCGGTGATCGCGGATTCGTCGATGGACGCCGCGCCCTCGATCACATCGCCATCGCCCGGAATCAGATCGCCCTGCACGACCAGGACGACATCACCCTTGCGCAAGCTCGCGGAGGGCACGGGGGTTTGCGCAGCTCCGCGCTCGGGCTTGGCCAGCTTCTTTGCAGTCGTTTCCCGGCGTGCGCTCTTGAGTGACGCCGCCTGCGCCTTGCTTCGCCCCTCGGCAATCGCTTCGGCGAAGTTTGCGAAAAGCAGCGTTACCCAAAGCCACAGCGACACCGCGAGGATGAATCCCGCGGGTGCCTCGCCTTGGCCAAACAGCGCTTGCAACCAAAGGATCGTCGTCAGAATGCTGCCGATATAAACGACGAACATCACCGGATTGCGCCACTGGTAGCGCGGCGTCAGGCGCCGGAAGCTGTCGAGCAGCGCCGTCTTCATCAGATCGCCGCTCAGGAACCACGACAGCGCGGATTGTCTTGCGGTGACGGTCGACATAGTCGATTCTCTCGGTAGCATGAAACGTTACTGGGCGGAAAAGAGCAGAAGGTGCTCGACTACTGGGCCTAGCGCCAGCGCGGGCACGAAGGTAAGCGCCCCCACGGTAATCACCACACCGATGAGCACGAACACGAACAGCGGGGTATGTGTAGCCAGCGTACCTGCGGATGCCGGCACGCGCTTGGCCGCGGCCAACGCGCCTGCTAATGCCAGCACGGCGATCGCCAACCAGTAGCGCGCGAACCACATGCAGATGCCGAGTGCAATGTTGTAGAACGGCGTGTTGGCGTTGATTCCGGCGAACGCGCTTCCGTTGTTGTTGCTTGCCGACGAGAAGGCGTAGAGGATCTCCGAGAACCCGTGCTCGCCCGGATTCGATACGCCCGCCTTGCCGGCTTCCAGCAACACCGCCACCGCGGTACCGCACAGAACGAACAGCGGAGGCAACAGGATCGCGATCGAGGCCATCTTGATCTCGAATGCGCCGATCTTCTTACCGAGGTATTCGGGGGTGCGCCCGATCATCAAGCCGGCGACGAAAACGGCGACTACAGCGAACATGATCATTCCGTACAAGCCCGAGCCGACGCCGCCGTAGATCACCTCGCCGAGCTGGAGCAGCCACATCGGAATCATGCCCGCGAGCGGCATGAAGGAGTCGTGCATTGAGTTGACCGAGCCGTTCGACGCAGAGGTCGTCGCGACCGCCCACAGAGCCGAGTTGGCGACTCCAATGCGCGCCTCCTTGCCCTCCATGTTTCCCCCGATGTTGGTCGCGCTTGCGACCTGATCGACTCCAAGCTTGGAAAGAATGGGGTTGCCCTGCGCTTCCAAAGCATAGTCGGCCGCAAGCAGCGCGACGAAGACGATCGTCATCGCGGCGAGGATGGCCCACCCCTGGCGAGTATCGCCGACCATCTTTCCGAAGGTGTAGCAAAGCGCCGCCGGGATCAGTAAGATGGCTAGCATCTCCAGGAAGTTGGACAGCGGCGTCGGATTCTCCAGGGGGTGCGCGGAGTTGACGTTGAAATAGCCGCCGCCGTTGGTTCCGAGCTGCTTCATCGCGATCTGCGAGGCGACAGGTCCGAGCGGGATAGTCTGCTCGGTCGCGGTGGCCTTCTCGGTGATGGGGTTGCCCTTCTCGTCCTTGAGCGGCTGCCCGTCGGAGCCGGTCTTGGGATTGTCGTAGGTGACGGACTGAGTCAACGTTACCGTCGCATATTTGTCGAAGGTCTGCGGCATCCCTTGCCAGACTAGAGTGAGCGACAGCAAGATGCACAGCGGGATCAGGATATAAACGGTCGTCCGCACGAGGTCGACCCAGAAGCTACCGACACCCTTGGCTTCCTTGCGGGCGAAGCCCCGTATGAGCGCCACCAGAATCGCCATGCCGGTCGCAGCGGACAGAAAGTTCTGCACTGCGAGCCCGAGCATCTGCGTGAGATAGCTCATTGTGGATTCGCCGCCGTACCCTTGCCAGTTGGTATTGGTGATGAAGCTCACGGCGGTGTTGAACGACGAATCCGGCGAAACGGCGCCCATGGTCTGCGGGTTGAGCGGCAGCCATTGCTGGAGTCGCTGTAGCGCATAAACGACGATCCCGCCCAAGAGGTTGAACCACAGCATCGCCATCGCGTAGCGAGTCCAGTGCATGTCCTCATCGGGATTGATGCCAGCGGTGCGGTAGATCAAACGCTCCAGAGGGCCACCGATTCGTTGCGCTAGTGTGGCGCGTCCTTCGTACACCGCTGCCATGTACGCGCCGATCGGCTTGACCAAAAGCAGCAGGATAACGGTGTAGAGCCCAAGCTGAAGCCAACCCAAGGTGGTCATTCGAAGATCTCCGGCTTGAACATCGCGATGAGCAGGTACACAAAGATTCCGAGCGAAGCGATGCCGCTCAACCAATACGCCCAGTTCATGACCGCCCTCCCTTGTCCCCGAGCAGGTTTGCGCAGAAACGCACCAACCATGCCGACGCCGCGAACATCGCCACGATCAGCACGACGTAGCCAACATCGAGCACAATATCCATGCCGTTGCTCCTTTTCAGCCTGTTATCTTTGATCAACTCGTAACCATAGATCGAGTCGCATCAAGATTTCGTAAAGATGGGCGCTGCCAGCGTGTAAACGCTGCATAGAAACCGCAGCGTAACCCCTTCAGCAGGCATGCTACCCCTCCGTCCTTGGGGCTAATTGACGCCGATCAATGTTGCGTTGCCTACACCAGGCAGTAATGTTCGAGGCGAGCCTCGTCGCTTAGCCGGTTGTGCAAGCCTTACCCTCCGAGGACCCCTCGAAATCAGAACGTCTTCTGAACGAAAGCCGTTCCAGTGGATTTGCCGATGTTTTTGCCTTGGATGGTGTACACCGAACCGTTGGTGTTGGTGTCGGTCCAGTAGCCGCCGAAGTTCCATCCGTTGACGCTGTACGTCAGCCCC
>DASPTZ010000139.1:0-5148 GCA_035623155.1 Casimicrobiaceae bacterium
CGGCGCTGGCCGTAATGCCGCCCTGGTGATTTGTCCGAACGGATCGGTGTTGGTCAATCCTTCGGAGCAGACGCTGGGGCGCTCGCTGGGAATGCTCGACATCGCGCACGAGGACGAAATATTCGACGTCGTCGTGGTCGGCGCCGGCCCAGCCGGCCTGGCCACCGCCGTCTATGCCGCCTCGGAAGGCCTTCGTGTCGTCGTGCTCGATTGCCGATCGTACGGCGGACAGGCAGGCGCCAGCGCGCGCATCGAGAATTACCTCGGGTTTCCGACCGGTATCTCCGGTCAGGCGCTCGCCGGCCGCGCCTTCGTGCAAGCGCAGAAGTTCGGTGCCGAGATCATCATTCCGGCGCAGGCCGCGGCGCTGAACTGCGCCCGGGGGAGCGACGACGAAATGACCGTCACGCTCAGCGACGGGCGCAAGCTCAAATCGCGCACCGTCGTTATCGCGAGCGGAGCTCGCTACCGCAGGCCGGACGTGCCGCGCATTACGGAGTTCGAAGGCCGCGGCGTCTGGTACTGGGCCTCCGCTCTGGAGGCGAAAATGTGTGCGCAGACCGAGGTGGCCCTGGTTGGCGGCGGCAACTCCGCGGGCCAGGCAGCGGTGTTTCTGTCTGAACACGCCTCCAAGGTACGCATGCTGGTGCGAGGGCCGAGTCTGGCAGCCAGCATGTCGCGCTACCTGATCGATCGCATCGGAGCCACGCCCAACATCGAGCTGCATGCCCAAACGCAATTGACGCAGCTCCATGGCGATGCGGCAGAAGGACTCGCCGGCGTCACGTGGCACGATGCGCGGCGAGGCATCGAGGAGACTCGCCCGATCCGAAACCTGTTCCTCTTCGTCGGCGCCGACCCCGAGACCGGATGGCTCGATGGTTGCGGCGTGGCACGCGACTCGAACGGCTTCCTACTCACCGGCAAAGCATGCGCGCGCCTCGCGGCAGGCGGAGTGTCGGCGGCGCTCGAATCCAGCGTGCCGGGCGTGTTCGCCGTCGGCGATGTGCGTGCGGGCTCGGTGAAGCGCGTGGGGGCCGCGATCGGAGAAGGAGCAGCCGTCGTCGCCCTGATCCATCAATATCTGGCGGTCGCCGCCTGAAAAACAGCCAAAGGAAACGCCATGCAAGACCAAGCGAAAGACGCGCCCGTGCTGACCCACATTCAGCAGCTCGTCGCTGAAGAGCACCACCTGTTCGACAAAGGATCGCTCGATGCTTCCGAAAGCCGGCGGCTTTCCACCATTCAGGTCGAGCTCGATCAGTGCTGGGACCTGCTGCGCCAGCGCCGTGCGCTGCGTGAAACGGGTGGCGACGTGAGTGCAGCGCACGTTCGCCCGCCGGAGGTTGTCGAAAAGTACACAGGATGACCGGTATCGGTCTCCGCCCGAGCCCAGGCTTCGAGAAGCCAACGACCCGGTCGCGACGAGCGTAATCATTTCGAAGGCGGAGAGCAGCGTCATGTCCTCGCACTGCAGCCATCTCAATCTTGTATTGACCGCCACTCCCAAGACCGCCGGATGCGAAGAATGCCTGGCGCTGGGAGATACTTGGGTGCACCTTCGGCTGTGCCGAACCTGCGGCCACGTCGGGTGCTGCGACGATTCAAAGAACAAGCACGCAACCAAGCATTTCCACTCGACGCAGCATCCGATCATGACTTCACTCGAGCCGGGAGAAAACTGGAGCTGGTGCTACGTCGATGAGGTCGTGATGGAGCTCGGGTGAGCGAAGACTCCGCCGGGAAGGCTCTCGAGGTATCTTCGGCCTGGAGCCCCCTGCATAACGCGCTCTTCCGCAGCCTGTGGATCGCCACGATCGTCTCGAACGTCGGGAGCTGGATGCAGGATGTTGGAGCGGGCTGGCTGATGACCTCGCTTTCGCCCTCGCCGGCGATGGTGGCCCTCGTCGAAGCGGCGGACAGCATTCCCGTGATGCTCCTCGCGCTGCCGGCGGGTGCGCTCGCCGACATCATCGACCGGCGTCGCCTCCTGATCGCCGTTCAGGTCTACCTGATGCTCGTCACCGGCGTGCTGGCGATCCTGACCCTGCTCGACCTGACCACGGCGTGGGCGTTGCTCGGATTCACCTTCGTGCTCGGCCTGGGCACGGCCGTGATCATGCCTGCCTGGTCGGCGATCGTGCCTGAGCTCGTGCGCAGCGACGAGTTGCCGGCGGCAGTGGCCTTGAACAGCGTTGCCATCAACGCCTCGCGGGCGATCGGTCCGTCCATCGCCGGGGTGTTGGTCGCAGCCGTCGGCCCCTGGCTCGTCTTCATGCTGAATGCGCTGTCGTACATCGGCATCGTCGCCGTGCTCCTGCGGTGGCGGCGCGAGCATCACAAGAGCACGCTGCCCGCAGAGCGATTCGTGAGCGCGATCCGCGTCGGGATGCGCTTCGTGCTGCATACCCGCGCGCTGCAGGTCGTGCTGATTCGCGGCGGCGCGTTTTTCGTGTTCGCCAGCGCGACCTGGTCGCTGTTCCCTCTCGTCGTGCGGCAAGAGCTTGGGCGCGGACCCGAGGTCTATGGCCTGCTGCTCACCTGCATCGGCGTGGGTGCGGTCGCCGGGGCGATGCTGCTGCCGCGCGTGCGGGCGAAGGTCTCGCGCGATGCGCTGGTCACTGGCGCCTCTGTGCTCTACGCCCTGGCCGCGCTTGCGCTCGCGCTCGTCCAGAGCCTCGGTCTCCTGGTGGTGGCCATGCTCGCGACCGGTATGGCCTGGATCTCGATTCTTTCCGCTCTGCAGGTCTCGGCACAAATGACCCTGCCGGAGTGGGTGCGCGCGCGGGGACTTGCCGCGTTTGTCGTCATCTTGATGGGCGGGATGGCGCTTGGCAGCGTCCTGTGGGGGCAGGTCGCCAACCGGATCGGCATTCCCGCCGCGTTGACCACGGCCGCGGTCGGGATGGTGCTGGCCATCGCGGTGACTTGGAAATTCAGTCTGGGACAACACCAGGTGCTCGATTTCACGCCGACCATGGATTGGCCGCTTCCGGTCCTGGCCGAGCCGCCGGAGCCCGATGTGCCGGTGATGGTCACCATCAGGTACCGGATTCAGCCAGACAAGCGCGCCGAATTCGTGGCGGCGATGCAGGATGTGCGCGAAATGCGCCGGCGCAATGGCGCCTATTTTTGGCAGCTCTTCCACGACTCGGAGGACCCGACGAGCTTCGTCGAGACGTTCATGGACGAATCCTGGATGGAGCACCTGCGCCAGCACGAACGAACAAGCGTTGCCGATCGCGAGATCCAGCGCCGCGCCAAGCAATACTTGCTCGAAGGCCATTCGACCAAGTCGTCGCACTGGCTGGCCGATCGTGACTCGTGAATACCGTACGAACAATAATGACTGGAAACCGCTTTCGACTGCTATCGGCGTTGCTGTCGATCCTGCTGCTTGCCGCCATGGCCGCGCAGGCAGAGGAGCTCAGCCGGGAACAGGCCGCCCGATCTCTCTTCGACTCCAATGCGCAAACGCGCCGCGAAGCCGCCAGCCGGTTGGGCGAGGTTGGCACAATGGCGGACGCGTCTCTCCTGGTCAAAGCGCTGAGGGACGCCGACGAGGACACCCGCGTTCAAGCCGAGCAGGCTCTATGGAGTATCTGGGCGCGCTCAGGCGACCCCAAAGTGGACAAGCTCTACGCGACCGGCATCCAGCAGATGACTGCTGGCGACCTGGAAGAGGGTATCGCCACCTTCACACGCATCATCGAACTCAAGCCAGGTTTCGCCGAAGCCTGGAACAAGCGGGCTACGCTGTACTTTGTTGTCGGCGAGTTGCGTAAGTCACTTGCCGATTGCGACGAGGTCATGAAGCGTAACCCGTATCATTTCGGCGCGCTCGCTGGCTACGCGCAGATTTATGCTCGACTCGGATACTACCAGCGCGCGCTGGACTATTCGCGGCGGGCGCTGGAGGTTAACCCCAACCTGGATGCAGTGAGGAGTAACATCGATGTTCTGGAGCACTTGCTCGAGCAGCAGCGTGGTCGGATGATCTAGCTCGCTCGTCTCTTCGCGACAACGTCCTGGCCTGCGACAGCTGCGGCACGGTTTGAGGCTTCCCGAGGGGAGTTCGTCAAGAACGGAAGTCCGACACGGCCGATCAATGACCCTTCCTGGCCTTGGCCGGCACGCGGATCGCATCGACGAACGCCCGGAGTGCGGGCGACACCTGCCGTCGCCCCGGATAATAGAGGAAGAACCCGGGAAATGGCGGACACCAATCCTCGAGCACCCTCGACAGCGAGCCCGCCTTGAGCAGGGGCGCAACCTTGTCCTCGATCAGGTACGCGAGGCCGACGCCGGCCAGCGCGGCATCGAGGACCATCTCTTCGTCATCGAAGACGAGCGGCCCCTCGACTCCCACCTCGACCTTGCGACGGCCCTTTTCGAATTCCCACTTGTAGATCACGCCGGCCGAAGGCAGCCGGAAGTTGATGCAGCGGTGCAGGCGGAGATCCTGAGGCGTTGACGGTGGCGGATGCGTCGCGAAGTAGGTCGGGGTCGCGACGACGGCCATGCGAAGCTGGCCGGTCACCGGAACGGCGACCACGTCCTTCTCGAGAGACTCGCCAAGACGAATGCCCGCGTCGAACCGCCGGGCGACGATATCCGTCAAGCCCGGCTCGATGAGCACTTCAACGACGATGTCCGGATAGCTCTTGGCGAACCGAGGCAGGACGGGCGCTAGAACCAATTGCGCTGCAGTTCTCGATGCGGTGATCCGAACGCGCCCCGAGGGGCGGTCGAGGAGGCGTCCGAGATCCTCGACCGCGTTCGAGATCTCATCGATCGCCGGGCTGAGACGTGCGAGCAAACGCTCGCCGGCCTCCGTCGTCGAAACGCTTCGAGTGCTGCGGGCGAGCAACTGGATGCGCAACCGGTCCTCGAGGCGCCGCACCGTATGGCTTAGCGCCGACGGCGACACGCCGAGTCTTGCGGCCGCGCGCGTGAAGCTGTGCTCCTCCGCGACCACCGCGAACGCGGCCAGGCTTCCCCAGTCTTCCCGGTCCATTGCTGAAAATTTCTCAATACCCCGTTCTGATCTTACGTCTTTATCCCGGATTCCGGGAAGCGGATCGTGTACGGCGATGGCGAAGGTCGGACAAAACGTCTCCGCTGACTAGGTACTCGTAAGTCCGTCTC
>DASPTZ010000140.1:0-16132 GCA_035623155.1 Casimicrobiaceae bacterium
GCATATCTGGCGGATGCCGGCTTCGAACACGCCGTGCGTCGAGGGATAGGTGACCATGACCGCGGCGAGCTGGGAGTGGTGCGCCTCGGCCTTGGCCTTGAGGTCGCCAAGGTCGACGTTGCCTGCGCTGTCGCAGGCCACTACGACGACCCTCATTCCGGCCATGTGCGCGGATGCCGGATTGGTTCCGTGCGCGGAGGCGGGAATGAGGCATACGTCACGCTGGGCCTCGCCCCGCGAAGCGTGATACGCCCGGATGATAAGCAGCCCCGCGTACTCGCCTTGCGAGCCCGCGTTCGGCTGCAGCGACACCGCGGCGTAGCCGGTCACCGCGCACAGCATGCGCTCGAGCTCCCCGATCATCCTGCGGTAACCGGCCGTCTGGTCGGCGGGAGCGAACGGATGCACGTGCGCGAATTCCCGCCAAGTCACGGGAATCATCTCGCTCGCCGCATTGAGCTTCATGGTGCACGAGCCCAACGGAATCATCGCCCGGTCGAGCGCGATGTCGCGGTCGGCGAGCTTTCGCAGGTAGCGCATCATCTCCGTTTCGGAGTGATAGCGGTTGAAGGTCGCATGCGTCAGAAATGCCGACGCGCGCTTGAGCGTCTGCGGGTACGCATCCTGGACGCCCGCCTCCAGGCTTTCGAGATCGGGCAATGCGACACCCTCGCGGCCGCACACCTGCCACAGCGCCTTGACGTCGGCGCGGGTGGTCGTCTCGTCAAGCGACATGCCGAGGTGCGCGTCGTCGATACGCCGCAGGTTGAGGCTCCGCGCGACGGCGGCCTCGTGAATCTCGGAAGTGCGCTCGCCGGTGGCCAGTGTCAGCGTGTCGAAGAACGTGTCGTTGACGACGCTCACACCCAGGCGGCGCAGCCCCGCGGCAAGCACGCTGCTGAGCCGGTGCACGCGCGCGGCGATCGTGGCGAGCCCCTGCGGGCCGTGGTACGCCGCGTACATGCTGGCGATCACGGCGAGCAGGACCTGTGCGGTGCATATGTTCGAAGTCGCCTTTTCCCGGCGAATGTGCTGCTCGCGCGTCTGCAAGGCGAGCCTGTAGGCGGGCCGGCCATCCGAATCGACCGTAACGCCGACAAGGCGGCCAGGGAGGCTGCGCTTGAATTCGTCACGGGTGGCGAGAAATGCGGCGTGGGGACCGCCGAAGCCCATCGGGACGCCGAAGCGCTGGCTCGAGCCGACGGCGACGTCGGCGCCCCATTCGCCCGGCGGTGTCAGGATCGTCAGCGCCAGCAGGTCCGTGGCGCATATCGCGAGCGCCCCTTTCGCGTGCAGCGCCTCGACGAATGCCCGGTAGTCGCGCACGTCGCCGTCGGCGCCGGGATATTGCAGCAGCGCAGCGAAGCATTCGATGTCGAGCGCTCTTTGCGCCGGCCCGACGCTCACCTCGATGCCCAGGGGCTGTGCCCGGGTCCTCACCACATCGATGGTCTGCGGCAGCACGTCCTCGGCGACATGAATGGTCATGCTCGGGGCCTTGGCTACCCTCCTGCACAGCGTCATCGCCTCGGCCGCTGAGGTGGCTTCGTCGAGCATCGAGGCGTTGGCCACGGCGAGCCCGGTCAAGTCGCACACCATCGTCTGGAAGTTGATCAGCGCCTCCAGTCGACCTTGGGAGATTTCGGGCTGGTACGGTGTGTACGCCGTGTACCAGGCGGGGTTCTCCAGAACGTTGCGCAGGATGACGGCGGGAGTGAAGGTGCCGTAGTAGCCCTGGCCGATGAAGGATTTGACAACACGGTTCTTGCGCGCGATCGCCTTGAGCTCGTCCAGCGCCTCCTGCTCGCCCTTGGCCGCGGGAAGCGCGAGCTCGCGGTGCAAGCGGATCGCCGTTGGAACGATCGCATCGACGAGCGCTGCCCGCGATGCGACTCCGAGTGTCGCGAGCATCTCGGCCTGCTCGGCTTCGCTGGTTCCAATGTGGCGCTCGACAAAGCCGCGATGCTGCTCGAGCTCGGCAAGGGGACGCCGCGCTCGAGGATGCAAGTCGTCCATCTTCATGGTTCGCCTCATCCCTTGCCGACGACCGCGGTGTACGCGGCTGCGTCGAGAAGCTTGGCGACGTCGGCGGCATTCGCGGGCTTGAGCTTGAACAGCCAGCTCGCGTACGCGTCCGCGTTCACCTTCTCGGGTGTGTCGACGAGCGCCGCGTTGACCGCCAGGATCTCGCCCGCGACCGGCGCATAGATATCGGAGGCGGCTTTCACCGATTCGACCACCGCGCAGGCCTCGCTCGCGGCGACCTTTCTGCCCTTCTCGGGCAGCTCGATGAACACCAGATCGCCCAGCGATTCCTGCGCGTGGTCGGTGATGCCGATGGCGAGCGTGCCGTCGGCTTCGCTGCGAATCCATTCGTGGGTAGCCGTGTACTTGAGGTCTGAAGGGATGTTCATGATGAAAACGCCAGCGATTACGAAACCAGGGCCTTCCCGTTGCGCACGAACGGCGCCTTCACCACGCGTGCCGCGAGTTGCTTGTCGCGGACTGCGACGCGCACCGCAGCTCCCAGCGGAACGCCCGCGGGCAGGCGGGCGAGCGCGATCGAGGCGCCGAGCGTGGGGGAGAAGGTGCCGCTGGTGATCTCCCCGTCTCCAAGCTCGCTATGAACTCGTTGATGGCTGCGCAGCACCCCACCCTTGTCGGCGAGCAGCAATGCGTCGAGCTGCCGCGAGGGGCGCTGGGCGAGGAGCGCCGCTTTGCCCACGAAGTCGCGCTCGCTCGCGAGGTCGACGGTCCACGCCAAACCCGATTCAAGCGGTGTCGTCGTCTCGTCCATGTCCTGCCCGTAGAGGTTCATGCCAGCCTCGAGCCTCAGGGTGTCCCGTGCACCCAAGCCACACGGCTTCACGCCGGCGGCGGCGAGCGCGGTCCACAGCTCCGCGGCGCGGCGGGCAGGGAGCAACACTTCGAACCCGTCCTCCCCCGTGTAGCCGGTGCGAGCGATGAAGCAGTCGGCGTAGCTTGCTGCCACGAACGGCTTCAGCGCTTCGGTCGCGGCGCGGCTTCCCGGCAGGGCGCCCCACACGCGCTCGCGAGCATTGGGGCCCTGCACCGCGATCATCGCGAGGTCTCGGCGCGGAGCGAGCTTGAGCTGCTGGGCGCGCTCGCCGATCAAGTTGCGGAACCAGGCAACGTCCTTGTCGGCGGTTGCGGCGTTGACGACGATGCGAAACGAATCCTCGGCAAGGAAGTAGACGA
The DNA here is from genome assembly GCA_035623155.1 of Casimicrobiaceae bacterium. GTDB lineage: Bacteria > Pseudomonadota > Gammaproteobacteria > Burkholderiales > Casimicrobiaceae > PALSA-1003. The sequence continues at coordinate 3,220 of DASPTZ010000140.1, forward strand.
TGAGATCGTCGAGAACGCCTCCGTCGGGCCGCAGCAGGCACGAGTACAGCGCCTTGCCAGCGAGCTTGAGCTTGTCGACATTGTTGGCGAGCGCGTAGCGAAGGAAGTCGCGCGAACCTGTACCGCTTAAGTCGACGGGGAGCATGTGCGAGACGTCGAACATTCCGGCGTCACGGCGCACCGCATGATGCTCCTCCATCTGCGAGCCGTAGGCGACAGGCATTTCCCAGCCGCCGAAGTCGACCATCTTCGCACCAGCGGCCCGGTGCACGGCATTGAGCGCGGTCTGCTTGAGCACGGTTTCCGGCGTCGCGGCAACAAAAAGGGCGAAGCAAGAATCGGCTTCGCCCCGTCTGTCCTTTTACCTGAGAGATTGCGGTGCGAGCGTCGCGACGCGCTCGCCCGGTGCCCCTTCGGTGGGCCGCGCAACACGACTCGCGCAGCCGCTCTCCAGACCGATTGATTCGGTCCGCGCAGTCCTTTAAGCCTGAGCGATTGTGGGAGTTACGCCTTCGGCGGCGGCCGCTGACACTTAAGCCGCACTCTCCTGCACGGACAGAACAAGGTTACCCGGCATGGCTGGCGTTGTCAAAACGCCTGACCGCCAGGACGTGTGTCGGCCTCGTGCGGCGACTCGCGCACACTCGACCCCGCAAGCGGCGAGCCTTCTCGCTGCTCGCGCCGCTACTCGCAATTCCCCGTCGCGTGGCTGCTTCTCTTACTTCTTCAGCGTCAGAATCCAGGCCACGAGTTCCTTGATGTCTGCGTCGGATACCTGCGCGTTCGGCGGCATCGGGATCTGCCCCCAAACGCCGACGCCGCCCTTTTTGACCTTGTCGGCGAGCTTGGCGGCCGCGTCCTTGTCGCCCTTGTACTTGCCTGCGACCTCCTGATATGCGGGACCGATGACTTTCTTGTCGATGGCGTGGCACGCGGCGCATCCGTCCTTCTTCATCATCGCTTCGGCGGCAGCGTTGTCCAGCGTGGCGCTCGCGCTCCCGGCGACAGCCATGCCGGCTGTCAGGGCGATCCAACGAAATTTCATGCGCTCTCCGTTACGTGGCGGTTGGGGGCCGCCATGGTACCGCAAGCGGATCATCGACGCTACCCGGCCGAAGAGAATTCCCGCTCGAGTGCCTCGATCGTCGTGATCGGCGGCAGGCACGTCGCGCCGCGGCAGACCCAGGCGGTCGCTGCGTCCGCAGCCCCGACGTGTGGCTTACTCAGCGCGCCCGGCAGCGGACCTGCCGCCGAGAGGTCGAGCGTCCGGACGCCCGGCCGGTATGCACGTTCGAGCGCGAGCTGCCACGCGGCGCACGTCGCGGCGTCGCCGGTTAGCAGCACGGTCGTGGGCGCCTCGAGACACTCGCCGAGCGCGATCAGCAGCGAAGCGAATCCGGCCGGCTGTGCTGCAAGCTCGCGCGCAAACACGCGCACCGTCCGTTCGGCGGCATCCACGTAGCGCCGCTCGCCGAGCCAGTGACCGAGCGCGAGAAGGGCGCGCGCGGCAGTGCCGTTGCCGGACGGTGTCGCGTTGTCGTGCCCGGGCTTGGCTCGGTGGATCAGCTTTTCGTGATCGTGGCTGGTGAAGAAAAACCCGCCCGCCGCGCGATCTTCGAAGCGATCGAGGAGCGCGTCAGCAAGCTCGATCGCCCACGCGAGATCATGACGCCGGAAGCTTGTTTGCATGAGCTCGAGCAACGCGAAGAGCATCAATGCGTGGTCGTCCAGATAAGCGTTCAGGTGCGCGCGTCCGTCCTTGTAGGTGGCAAGCAGCCGCCCGTCGCGCCACAGCGTGCCGCGGATGAAGTCTGCCGCCTGCTGCGCGGCAGCGAGCCACTTGGGTTCCCCAAGCGCACGCGCGCCGTGGGCGAGGGCCTCGATCATCAGCGCGTTCCAGGAGGTGAGCACCTTGTCGTCGCGCGCCGGCCGCACACGCTTCGCCCGCGCGGCGGCGAGCTTCCAGCGCGCCGATTCGATCGCGCGTTGCGCTTGCGCCGTATCGAGGCCGATCTCGCGTGACACGTCCGCGAGCGGCACCGCGACGCGAAGGTGCCATGCGCTGTGCTCGAAGTTGGGAGGTCCGTCGAGCCCCCAGTGTCTGGCAGCGAGCCTGTATTCGTCGGCATTGAGCAACGCCTTGACCTCGTCGGGCGTCCAGACGTAGAACTGGCCTTCCTCGTGCTCGCTGTCGGCATCGAGGCTCGAGCAAAAGGCGCCTTCTGGCGAGCACATCTCAGCGAGCACCCATGCTCCGATGCCGCGCGCCGTTCGCGCAAAAGCGGCATTGCCGGTGGCGCGCCAGGCGTCGGCGTAGAGTGCGAGCAGCGCCGCGTTGTCGTAGAGCATCTTCTCGAAATGCGGAATCGTCCATTCGGCGTCGACGCTGTACCGGCAAAAGCCGCCCGCGAGCTGGTCGTGAATTCCGCCCTCCTCCATGCGCGAGAGCGTTACCCGCACGATCTCGAGGAGACTCGCATCGTGGGCGTGGTTGCGGAGGCAAAGATCGAGCTCGGCCGCGTGTGGAAACTTGGGCGCTCGGCCAAAACCGCCGTGCTGGGGATCGAAGGACTGCACAAGCGCCGCGAGCGCGTGCTTCACCGCATCACCCGGCAGCGCAGCGTCTGCAACCGGCTCGGGATTGGTCAATGCCAAGGCCGCCTTGAGCCGGGCACTCTGCTCGCCAATCGCGCCCGGATGATCGCGGTACGCCGCCGCCACCCTCGGAAGCAGCTCGGCGAATCCCGGCAGCCCGTAGCGCGAGGCCTTGGGGAAGTACGTGCCGCCGAAAAAGGGCTCCTGCTCGGGAGTGAGGAACATGGTCAGCGGCCAGCCGCCTCCGCGCTGGGTGAGCATCGCGTGCGCGACCTGGTAGATCTGATCGAGATCCGGACGCTCTTCGCGATCGACCTTGATGTTCACGAAATGCTCGTTCATGAGCGCCGCGATCTGCGGATCCTCGAAGGATTCGTGCGCCATGACATGGCACCAGTGGCACGCCGAGTATCCGATCGACAGCAGGATGGGCTTGTTCTCGCGCCTGGCGCGGGCAAGCGCCTCCTTGCCCCAGGGATACCAGTGGACGGGGTTCTGCGCGTGCTGAAGCAGATAGGGGCTGGTCTCGCCCCCGAGGTGGTTCACGCTAGGGCGCGGTTTCCTCGAAGGCTACGCGCTCGAAATCCGCGCCGCGTTGGATCAGCTTGGTGAGCCTGAAGCGTCGCTCGGGCATAGTGCCCAGCGAACGCAGCACCCGGCCGGCGGCGAAGGCTCGCGGCGGCACGACGAGACAAGCCTTTTCATCCGGCGTCGCGCCCAGGATAACGGCGGGGAACGGGGTTTCCTCCACCAGCACCGTCGATAGCGGACGCAGCGCGATCGCCGTCGGTGATCCCGCCCACAACTTAAGCGATATGGCGAGATCGCTGGCCGGGTCGAACGCGACGCGAGCGACGCAGCCGCAGCGCACGCGCTCCTCGTCGCGCACCACCACGAGTTGCTCCAGGTGCCAGCGGTGCTGCCCGCTGCCCACTCTGCGAACGCTTGCGCTCGTCCAGTCGTAGCTTCCCTGCCAGCGCTCCCACGCCCACGATTTCTCCGCTTCTTCCTTGTTGCGATCGTAGTCGGTCAGCGCGCCCATCGTCGCCAGATGCTGCGTGTCCTGATACGACATCCGGCCGAGCAGCTCCTGGCTGTTGAACGTGCGTCCCCCCACGCGGAAGTACGCGGCTCCGAGTCCGCCGACGCACAGCTCGAGACTCGTTGGCGCCTCCTTGCTGGCCTGCTTGGATGCGGGTGCGTACCAGCGCGAATCCAGGTGCGTGAGCAGCGCGGCGCAAGCCTCGGCCGAGACATCGTGGCCAAGCTGCAGCTCCGCCGGCGTTGCGCCGCCGGCGAGCCTCTTCAGCCGCCCGCGAACGCTGGTCGCGAGCTTCGCGGGATAGCCGAAGCGCGCGCCTTCCCCGGGATGCCGCGGCCCGACCTGCACAAGCCCCGCGCCGGCGGGCGAATCGAGGTCGATCGAGATCACCGGCCCTTCCGTCTCGCGCTGCTGGGTATAGGGGAAGACCTTGCGCGCCCACATCGCCAGCCAGCGATCGGTCAGCTCGATCTGCCTCACGCTCATCGCGCAGGGGTCCGCCAACTCCAGCAGCAACGCGTGGCAATAGGTCGAGTAGCAGGACACGCCCACGGCGTTCGGCATCAGCTCATCGCTAACCGCACTGACCGCGCATTCGAGAATCTCGGCGAGGCGGTAATAGGCGTGCAGCTCCTGCCACATCGAGGCGGGCGGCACCTGGCGGGCGAGCCCGTGGACGAGCACCAACTGCTTCCCGACCCACAGCCCGCGCTGCAGCACCTTGGCCTTGACACCCGCCAACTCCGGATCGTTTTCGAGCAGGGGCTTCAAGCACGCGGAGTACTGCCCCCAGAGCGCTTGCCACAGGATAAGCGCCTGGTCGAAAGCCTCGCGCTCGCGCGTCGCGGCGGGCTGCGGCTTTCCGGCGTAGCGGCGAGCAAGCTCGGTGTGGAGGAACATCACCGGCTCGCGCATGACCTCCGCGATCCTCGCCCTTTCCCGCGGCGGCATTTCCGCCTCGGAGAGCCGTCTCAACTGCCCGACGATCGCCTCGTAGTGCCGGGGAATGTTGGTGAGCGGCAGGGCGCGCAGCCACGCGGCGCAGCCGTCGGCGTCCGCGAACGCGAGCGAAGCCATCCCAGCCTGCGTCTGGGTTTGCGTCAGCGTGAATTCGTTGGTCGCCATGTTGACTACAGGAGCGCCAGCCCGCGTTCAGTCCGGTGGTGATTTATAGCACATCTGGCTCTACCGACGCTGCCGCCTGGCGTCCCGCGCGCGCCGCAAGCCTACCAGCGTGAATATTCAGCACGCTCGGGCGGGAGTCTTCCCGCGCGCCAACACTCTTGGCGAGCGCACACTTCGAACCGATTGAACGCAGATGTGGTCGACCAAGGGGACGAGCAGCCTATGAACCGACTTCCAGTGCAGGAGCAGCGACCCAGAAAACTCCCACGACCTTGTTACGTGCCGGGTCCGCTCGATTTGCACGGCGACCGGGCGCCCTTGGTCGGCGAACCCGGCGGCGGGACGCTCCGCCCTGGCTTCCAGTTGCCTCCAACCCGCGCTGCGCGGCCGACGCGCAGTCGCGGGGTCTTTTTGGCGGCTGCGCGTCGGCTGCTGGGCCCCTTCAAATCCCGCCGCAGCAGCAAGGCCGCGAGGGTCACGCTTGCGCTCGCCGCAGTCGCAGCGACTTCGGCGCTGATCGTCAGTTTGCCGTCGGTCGTCTCGGACACCGCGCTTGCTGCCAGTCGCGGCCTGGCGCTCATCGGCGAAGCCTCTGCGCCTCCGAGCTTTATCGCACCGGTCAACAAGCAGTGAGATTGCGCGCCGAATTTGCGCGCTACACGAGCACTCGCTCGATCCCGCCGCGACTAGCCGCCGCCACGTACTTGGGAAGCCAATTCTCGCCTAGCACGTGGCGGGCAATTTCCACCACGATGTATTCGGCGGAAGTACCGGCGTCGTCATCGAAACGCGACAGTCCCTGAAGGCAGGACGGGCATGCTGTGAGCACCTTGACGGAGCCTTCGAATCCGTCGGCGCGCGCTTTCGCTGCTCCGCGTCGCATCTCCTGTTCCTTGCGGAAGCGCACTTGAGTTGAAATGTCGGGACGCGTCGTGGCCAGCGTCCCGGACTCGCCGCAGCAGCGCTCGTTGAGAGCGACCTGCGCGCCCATCAACTCGTTGACGACCTTCAGAGGCTGATAGGTCTTCATCGGCGTGTGACAGGGATCGTGATAGAGGTAGCGCACGCCCTTGACGCGATCGAGCTTCACGCCTCGTTCCAGAAGGTACTCGTGGATGTCCAGCAGCCGCGATCCCGGGAAGATCTTGTCGAATTCGTAATTGTGCAGCTGGTCCATGCACGTTCCGCAGGAGACGATGACCGTCTTGATGTCCAGGTAGTTGAGCGTATTGGCCACGCGGTGGAAGAGCACCCTGTTCGCTGTGGTGATCGCCTGCCCCTTGTCGTGATTGCCGGCCGCCGTCTGCGGGTAGCCGCAGCACAGGTAGCCGGGCGGCAGAACGCATTGGGCGCCTACGTGGTAGAGCATCGCTTGCGTGGCCAGGCCCACTTGCGAGAAAAGCCGCTCAGACCCGCAACCGGGGAAGTAGAAGACGGCTTCCGCCTCGTCCGCCGCGCGTGCCGGGTCGCGGATGATCGGTACGATCTTCGCGTCTTCGATGTCGAGCAGCGCACGCGCGGTGCGCTTCGGCAGCCCGCCCGGCATCGGCTTGTTCACGAAGTGAATGACTTGGGCGGGAAGCCGCGCCGCGCCGACCGTCGCCGGAGGATGAAGCGTCTGCCGCCGGGCGACCCCGATTCGACGGGCAAGCGCGTGCGCCACCCGCTGCGCTCGGTAGCCCCAATCGATGAGCAGCGCTTTCGCGAGCTTGATCGTGGCCGGGTTCGTTGCATTGAGCATGAACAGCGACAGCGCAGCGCCGGCGTTGAACTTAAGCTGGCCCTGCTCCCGAAGAAGGTTTCTCATCGAGATCGACACTTCGCCGAAGTCGATGTCCACCGGGCACGGATTCGCGCACTTGTGGCAGACCGTGCAGTGATCTGCGACGTCGGAGAACTCGTCGAAGTGTCGCAGGCTTACGCCGCGACGTGTCTGCTCCTCGTACAGGAACGCCTCGATCAGCAGCGAAGTCGCCAGTATCTTGTTGCGGGGGCTGTAGAGCAGATTTGCGCCGGGAACGTGGGTTGCGCACACCGGTTTGCACTTGCCGCAGCGCAAGCAGTCCTTGACGGAGTCCGAGATTCTGCCGATCTCCGACTGTTCCAAGATCAGGCTCTCGGCACCGATCAGATTGAAGCTGGGCGTGTACGCGTTGGAGAGATCGGCTCCGGGAAGGAGTTTCCCTCGGTTGAACCTTCCTCCAGGATCGACTTTCCGTTTGTACTCGACGAACGGGGCGAGCTCGCCTTCCGTCAGATAGCCAAGCTTGGTGATGCCGATGCCGTGCTCGCCCGAGATGACGCCTCCCAGACTGCGCGCGAGAGCCATGATCCTCGCCACCGCCGCATGCGCCTCGCGCAGCATCGCATAGTTATCGGAATTGACAGGGATGTTGGTATGCACGTTGCCGTCGCCCGCGTGCATGTGAAGCGCCACGAACACTCGCGCACGCAGCATCTCGCGGTGCACGACCGTGCAGCGTGTGAGAATCGGCGCGAATGCCGTCCCGGCGAAGATCGCTTCCAGCGGGCCCTTGAGCTCGGTCTTCCACGATACCGTGACCGAATGGTCCTGAAGCGCCGCAAAATTCTCGTCGAGGCGGTCCACGAGGCGCTGCCAGCGCTCGCGAATGCCGGCGATGAGGGCGCGCGCCTCGTCGATCCTCGCATCGATGATCTCCTGCGGGGGGCGCACTTCGGCGTGCGCGCCCCACAGCACCGGCGGCAGCGGCTCGGCAAGCATTGCGAGTAGCGCGTCGCAGAGCTTGAGCTTGTTCGAGATCGAGAGCTCGATGTTGATGCGCTCGATGCCGTCGGTGTAGTCGCCGAGACGTTCGAGCGGAATGACCACGTCCTCGTTGATCTTGAACGCGTTGGTGTGCGCGGCGATCGCGGCGGTGCGGGCGCGATCGAGCCAGAACTTCTTGCGCGCCTCGGCCGACACCGCGACGAAGCCCTCGGCGCCGCGGGCATTGCAGATGCGCACGACATCCGACGCCGCGCGCGCGACCGCGGTCTCGTCCTCGCCGACGATGTCGCCGATCAAGACCATTTTCGGCCGGCCGTGGCGCCGGGCCTTGGTCGCGTAACCGACCGCCTTCATGTAGCGCTCGTCCAGATGCTCGAGGCCAGCGAGCATCGCTCCCCCGGGGCGGGCATCCAGGTGGCGCTTGACCTCGACGATCGCCGGCGTGGAATCGCGCACCTGCCCGAAGAATTCCATGCACACCGTGCGAATCGCCGGTGGCATGCGATGAAGCACGAAGCGGGCGGAGGTGATGATCCCGTCGCAGCCTTCCTTCTGCACGCCGGGAAGCCCGCTCAAGTGCTTGTCGGTGACGTCCTTGCCCAGGCCCGGCTTGCGGAAGCTCGCACCGGGGATCGCCAGCGTTTCCCGCCGCTCGAGCTTGCCGGGAGTGCCATCGGCGTTCGCTGCGTAGTACGCGAGTTCGAAGGTTGCCACCGCAGCATCGTGAATCTTGCCGAGATTGTGATCGAGGCGCTTCACCTCGAGCCATTCTGCGTCTGGCGTCGCCATGCGCCAGGAGACGAGGTTGTCGAGCGCGGTGCCCCATAGCACGGCCTTCTTGCCGCCGGCGTTCATCGCAACATTGCCGCCGATGCAGGAGGCGTCGGCCGAGGTCGGATCGACTGCGAACACAAGGCCGGCCTGCTCTGCCGCGTCCATGACTCGCTTGGTGACGACACCCGCCCCGGCCTCGATCGTGGGCGTCGGCTCGGTGCGGCCCGCAAGCACGACGCTCTCGATGGCGCAAAGACGCTCCAGTTTCTCGGTGTTGATCACTGCTGATCGGCGGTCCAGAGGCACGGCTCCTCCCGTGTAGCCCGTGCCGCCGCCGCGCGGAATGATCGTGAGCCCCAATTCGATGCAGCCGCGCACCAGGCCGGGCACTTCCTCTTCCGAATCGGGGTGGAGTACGACAAATGGGTACTCGACTCGCCAATCCGTGGCGTCGGTGACGTGCGAGACGCGAGCCATGCCGTCGAAGGCGATGTTGTCGCGCCGCGTGCGAGGCAGCAGCACCCGCAATGCGCGACGGCGCAACTCTGCAGTCTCGGCAAAACCAGCTTCGAACGCGTCGACTGCCTTGTGCGCGTGCTCGAGCAGGCGTCCTACTTTCGCGTCCTGCTCGCCGTCGGCTTCGGGGCGCCTGCGCTTCTGGATCTCGTCGAGCCGATGCCGGAGCGCTTGGATCAGCAGCGACCTGCGCTTCGCGTTGTCCAGCAAATCGTCCTGCAGATAGGGATTTCGCTCGACCACCCAGATGTCGCCGAGCACCTCGAAGAGCATCCGCGCAGAGCGTCCGGTGCGCCGCCGCGCCCTCAGTTCCCCGAGCAATTCCCACATCTCGGCGCCGAGCAGGCGAACGACGATCTCGCGGTCCGAGAACGAGGTGTAGTTGTAGGGGATCTCGCGCAGGCGCGGGACCGCGGAGATCTCGGCGCTGCTCAAGACAGCGTCGGCGACCGTGTTCATGATCGCGCCGATTTTATCGCAATGCAGCAATGCGGCCGGATCGCGCCGTGGCCTCCTTGATCCCCTCGCGCAAGATGGCCCGTCGCGCGTCGGCCACCGCGGCCACTCGCGGTCGCTCGCATCCCTCGCTCAAGCGGGCCACCGGCAAGGTGGGGCTGATTCCGCGAGTGACAGCGAGCGGATGCGACCCGACCCAGGCGCAAGGGCCGACGACGGGTCGCTACGTATGCGTGCCACGGTGGTGGAGGCCCCGGCTTCCCCGATCGCGCGGCGACCTCCTTACGCTCACTTTGCGAGCTGCTGCGTTGCGCGTCGGCCGCCAGCGTCGACTCGCCTGGGTCGCATCCCCGCTCGCTTCGCTTGCGGGGCGCCTGCTTCCCGGATCGCGCCGCTACTGCCGCGGCGTTCGCTCGTTGAGCTCCGGTGCCGGCTCGAAGTTGCTGCGGAAGGGATTGATATCGATGCCGCCGCGGCGCAGGAAGCGCGCGTACACGGTCAAGCGTTCCGGACTGCAGCGCTCGGCGATGTCGATGAAGATGCGCTCGACGCAGGCCTCATGAAACCCCGCGTGCCGTCGATACGACACGAGATACTTGAGAAGCGCGCTGCGGTCGATCCGTGGGCCGCGGTAGCGAACCAGCACGTCGGCGTAATCGGGCTGTCCCGTCACGGGACAGGTCGAGCGAAAGAGCGCGGAGCGCAACGCCTCCTCGACGCTTGCTGTTCCTCGTCTGAGCAGCTCCGCGTCCGGCGCGTAAGCTTCGATCGCCACATCGAGGATGTCGATCGATTCGCCGGGCAATTCCGCGACGCGCGCCCCTTCGTCGGGTGGCACGAGCGCGACGCCGACTGGGGCGCCGCAAGCGCGCGCGAGGTCGCCTTCGATGATTCGTGCGAGCTCGGCCGCTGTGTCCACTCGCTCCTGCGCGAACGATCCGAGGTAGAGCTTCACCGACTTCGATTCGACGAGCGAGGGCGAATCGGCGCCGACGCGGAATTCGCCGATCGCAGTCTGAGGCTTGCCGCGGGGATCGAGCCACGTGATCTCGTGTGCGGTCCAGATGTCGACTCCCGCGAAAGGCAGCCGGCGGGCGACGCCCAGGGCTTCCCGGGTCGCTGCGCGGTCCATCGAAAAGAGCAGCGACGGATCGTAGCGGTCCGGATAGGTTGTCGGCCTGCCCAGCGGAGGGCTGTCTCGCTCGGTGCTCATGCCTCGGCCTCCTTGGACGCGCCAAGCAAGAAAGGCACGCATCGCGTGGGCCTCGCTTCGCATTCGCCCGCCGTCGCGCCCTTCGGGCCTCGGCTTCGCCGCGGCGGGCTCATGCGCGCTCGAGACGGCGATACCCGATCGCCTCGGCGATGTGCGCCGCCGAGATGATGTCCGCCGAGGCGAGATCGGCGATCGTGCGCGCGACCTTGAGGATCCGGTGGTAAGCCCGCGCGGAAAGCGCGAGACGCGCGAACGCGCTCTTGAGCAGTGCTTCGCCCTCGGGTTCCGGAACGCAATCACGTTCGACCTCGCGCGGCTGCAGCCGGCCATTCGGCTTGCCCTGCCGCTCGCGCTGGCGCCGCGCGGCACTGATGCAGCGTTGCCGCACCACCGCGCTCGGCTCTTCTTGCGCGCAAGCGCCGCGACGCATCGGCAGTGCCTGCACCGGCAGCGCCGGCACTTCGATCTGCAGGTCGATTCGGTCGAGCAGCGGTCCGGAAATCCGCGCCCGATAGCGCGCGATCTGGTCGGGCGTGCAACGGCAGCGGCCGCTCGCGTGGCCAAGATAGCCGCATGGACACGGGTTCATTGCCGCGACAAGCTGGAAGCGGGCCGGGAAGGTCGCCTGTCTTGCTGCGCGCGAGATGTGGATGCGTCCCGATTCGAGTGGTTCACGGAGGACCTCCAGCACGCGGCGGTCCCATTCGGGAAGCTCGTCGAGGAACAGCACTCCGTGATGGGCGAGCGAAATCTCGCCGGGCCGCGGATCGCTGCCTCCGCCAACGAGCGCCACCGCCGACGCGGTGTGATGCGGCGCGCGATACGGCCGCCGGCCCCAATCGGCTGCCCTGAAGGCGCCGACGAGCGAATGGACAGCGGCGCTCTCGAGCGCCTCGTCCTCCTCCATCGGCGGAGCGAGACCCGGCAAGCGCTGCGCGAGCATCGACTTGCCCGTTCCGGGCGGGCCGACCATGAGCAGGCTGTGCTCGCCCGCCGCCGCCACTTCCAGCGCGCGCTTGGCGAGTGCCTGCCCGCGCACATCGCTCAAGTCCGGCCGATCATCCTCCTCGCGATCTGCCGTCGCGGCCACGCAACGCGACAGCGTTTCTCGTCCTGCCACGTGGGCGCAGACCGCGAGGAGGTTCTTGGCCGGATGCACGATTGCGCCGCGCACGAGAGCGGCTTCGTGAGCGTTCGCTTCCGGCAGGACAAAGGCGCGGCCGTCGTGGTGTGCCTTGAGCGTCATCGCCAGCGCGCCGCGGATCGGGCGCAACTCCCCGGTCAACGCAAGTTCCCCGGCGAATTCGTGCGATTCGAACCCGGTCGCGGGCAGTTGCCCGGTCGCAGCGAGGATTCCCAGCGCTATTGGCAGGTCGAAGCGGCCCGATTCCTTCGGTAGATCAGCCGGCGCGAGATTCACCGTGATCTTGCGCGCAGGGAACTCGAACTGGGCGTTCTGCAGCGCGGCGCGCACACGATCACGGCTTTCCTTGACCTCGGTCTCCGGAAGGCCGACGAGATTGAACGCCGGCAAGCCTCCTGACAAGTGCACTTCGACGGCAACCGCGGGCGCGTCGAAGCCGGCGAGCGAGCGGCTGTGCAGAACGGCGACGGGCATGGCTCGCTCGATGCGCGGCGTCCCTGCAGCGCCGCGGAGTGCGGCGTCAGCTCCCGCCGCGTGCTTGACTCAACCGCGCCTCGAGATCGGCGACTCTCGCTTCAAGCGCTTCGAGCTTTTCTCGGGTGCGCACGAGCAGCTGCGCCTGCACGTCGAATTGCTCGCGCGGCACCATGTCGAGGCGCGCAAGCCCGCTCTGCAACATCGCCCTGACGTTCTTCTCAATGTCCTTGGCGGGAGAGGCTTCGATCGCCTTGCCGATCTTTTGCGCCAGCTCGTCGAGTTTTCCGGGGTTCAGCATGAGCTCGCTCCAGGTGTTTAGCGCCACGCTTCATCACGCGCGAATGAAGTCTAGCAAAGCGCTCTGGCGGCGGTCTCTCGGCCGTTTGGCTGAAGCCCAAACCAACCACCAGAGCTTCGCCCCAGGCCGGTGCAGCAGCCGCAAACCGCTGCACAGCAATGGTGCCTGCGTTTTGGTCTGGCATTTAGCAGCAGCGCTGAGCTGTCCCATAAGCCATTGATCCGTAGCTGTTTAGTGGAATGGCACAGGAAATGCTGCAGCGCATGCGGCAGTTGCGTCCTCATCATCGACCATCCGACGGAACTCACATGACTCGAACAACTCGCTTCGCGGCTTCATCTTCGGCAATCGCTTACGTTTTCGCGGCCAACGTTTTCGCTCAAACCACGCCAGCCGCGGAGCCGCCCAAGGCAGAGGCGAAAGCTCCCGAGCCTGACTACACCTTGACCGGCAATTTCGGGATCTACAGCCAGTACATCTTCCGCGGGTTAACGCAGACGGACACCAGGCCTGCGGCGCAGGGG
>DASPTZ010000141.1:0-84400 GCA_035623155.1 Casimicrobiaceae bacterium
ATCGTCGTGCTGGCCGGGTTGCTCATGGCGGGCCTGGTCTTCATCGTGCAGCGCACGCGCTTGGGCATGGCCATGCGCGCCACCGCGCAGAATCCACAGGTGGCCGGGCTCATGGGCATCGACATCAATGTGGTCATCTCGGCGGCCTTCGTCATCGGTGCGGCGCTCGCTGCCGTCGCGGGACTGATGGTGATGACCTACTACGGCATCGCGCACTACTACATGGGCTTTCTGCTGGGCTTAAAGGCGTTCACCGCGGCGGTGCTTGGCGGCATCGGCAATCTCGCCGGGGCGATGCTGGGTGGCGTCCTGCTCGGCATCATCGAGGCGCTGGGGGCAGGCTATATCGGCGATGTTTCCAACCTCTGCGGCTTCCCCTGGCTGAGCGACTCGTTGCGCGCGCAATGCGCGGCAAACGACGGACAGGTAAGCATGTTCGGCAGCAACTACCAGGACGTGTTCGCGTTCTTCGTGCTGATCCTGGTGCTGATCTTCCGCCCGTCGGGACTGCTGGGCGAGAGAGTGGCGGAGCGCGCATGAGCCCGCTGCGGCGGAGCCGAGGCCCGAAGGGCGCGACGGCGGGCGAACGCGAAGCGAGGCCGACACAATGCGTGGCTTTTTCGCGCCGCGGGTTCAAGGAGGCCGAGGCATGAGCACGGCGAGAGAAGTTAAGGCGCGCAGCGGACTGCGCCGCGCGAATGACGATGAGGCCGACACGCCACGCTCCGCTTGGGTACCGAGGGCACAAGGAGGCCGACGCGTGAGCCCGCCGCGGCAAAGCTTAAGGCCCGAAGGGTGCGACGGCGGGCGAATGCGAAGCGAGGCCGACGCGGGGCGTGGCTTTCTTTTGCGGTATCAAGGAGGCCGAGGATGAAAGCGCACCACCCCAAACCGATTCCGCCGAAGGCGTGGGCCGGCCTTGCCCTGGTCGCCGTGGCGCTGGCGCTATTGCCCTTCGCCGCCGCCCTCGTCGGCCAGGCGTGGGTGCGCATCCTCAACTTCGCGATGATCTATACCATGCTGGCGCTGGGGCTGAACATCGTCGTCGGCTTCGCCGGGCTGCTCGACCTGGGCTACATCGCCTTCTACGCGGTGGGCGCGTACGTCTACGCGCTTCTCGCGTCACCGCACTTCGGCATCCACCTTCCGTTCTGGGCGATCCTTCCCCTGGGCGCCGGGCTAGCCTGCATCTTCGGCGTGCTGCTGGGCGCGCCGACCTTGAAGCTTCGCGGCGACTATTTGGCGATCGTCACCCTGGGCTTCGGCGAGATCATCCGCATCTTCCTGAACAACTTGAATGCGCCGGTCAACATCTCCAACGGACCGCAGGGAATCAATCTGATCGACCCGTTCCGCATCAATGATTTCTCGCTGGCGCGCGCCGACACCATCCTCGGCATCCAATTCTCGGGTCCGCAGAAGTATTACTACGTCCTGCTGTTGGTGACGATCGGCGTCGTGATCGTCAACTTCCGGTTGCAGAACTCGCGGCTGGGGCGCGCATGGGAGGCGATCCGCGAGGACGAGGTCGCGGCCAAGGCGATGGGCATCAACACGCGCAACATCAAGCTGCTGGCGTTTGCAATGGGTGCTTCGTTCGGCGGCATCGCCGGCGCGATTTTTTCCGCAACCCAGCAGTTCGTGAGCCCCGAGAGCTTCGGGTTGTTCGAATCGGTGATCGTCCTGTCGATGGTGGTGCTGGGCGGCATGGGCAACATTCCCGGCGTGATCCTGGGCGCGATCATGCTGACCATGCTGCCCGAAGTGCTGCGCTACACCATGGAGCCGCTTCAGATGGCATTGTTCGGCCGTGTCCTGCTCGACGCCGAGACCGTCCGCCTGCTCGTCTTCGGCATCGCGCTGGTCGCGATCATGCTCTACCGCCCGGCAGGACTGTGGCCTTCGGCGGTGCGCAAGCGCGAGCTGGAGACGCCAAAGGTCGTTGCCGAATGAAGCCGTTGAGCCTGCTCACCGCCAAAGGCGTGAGCAAGCGCTTCGGGGGCGTGCACGCGCTCGCCGACGTGAGCTTCACCATCAACCATGGCGAGATCTACGGGTTGATCGGTCCGAACGGCGCCGGCAAGACCTCGCTGTTCAATGTGCTCACCGGGATCTACGTGCCGGATGCCGGCAGCTTCGTCTTCGACGGCGAGCCGCTCGATCGCGTCAAGCCGAACGACGTCGCCGAGCGTGGCATCGCCCGCACTTTCCAGAACATTCGGCTGTTCCAGAATCTCTCCGCGCTGGAGAACGTCATGATCGGCCGTCACGTGCGCACCAAGGCGGGCGTCTTCGGCGCCATGTTCCGCGACAAGTCGACGCTCGCGGAGGAAGCCGCGATCGAAAAACGCGCCTACGAGCTGCTCGGCTACGTCGGCGTGGCCAAGCGCGCCAACGATCTCGCCAGGCACCTCGCTTACGGGGATCAGCGCCGTCTGGAGATCGCCCGGGCGCTCGCCACCGAGCCGAAGCTGCTCGCACTCGACGAGCCGGCGGCCGGCATGAATGCGACCGAAACTCAAGGCTTGAAGCGGCTGCTGGAGGACATCCGCCGCGATGGAATCACCATCCTGCTAATCGAGCACGACATGAAGCTGGTGATGAGCGTCTGCGATCGCGTGCTGGTTCTCGACTACGGCCGCAAGATCGCCGAGGGCAGCGCCGCCGAAGTGCAGAACGATCCCAAGGTCATCGCCGCCTACCTCGGCGGCGAGGTGTCACTCGACCTCAAGGGGTGAGCCGATGTCCGCCGGTCCTTTGCTCCAGCTCAAGCGCCTGCAGGTGGCGTATGGCGGCATCCAGGCCGTCAAAGGCATCGACCTCACCGTTGAGCACGGCGAGCTCGTGTGCCTGATCGGCGCCAACGGCGCAGGCAAGACGACCACCCTCAAAGGCATCACGGGCCTTCAGCCGGTGAAAGGCGGGTCGATCCATTACGAGGGCGAAGACATCACGGGCAGGCCAGCGTTTCAGCTGGTGCGCAAAGGGTTGTCGATGGTGCCGGAGGGACGCGGCGTGTTCGGCGCGCTGACGGTCGACGAGAATCTGGCGATGGGTGCGTACACGCGCGACGATGCCGGCGCCATTCGGGAGGACGCGGAGCGCGTGTTCCACCTCTTTCCGCGCCTCAAAGAGCGCCGCCGGCAGACTGCGGGGACGCTCTCCGGCGGGGAGCAGCAAATGCTCGCGATGGGCCGCGCTTTGATGTCGCGCCCCAAGCTCCTGCTCTTGGACGAGCCTTCGATGGGGCTGGCGCCGCTCATGGTGCAGAAGGTCTTCGAGACCGTTCTCGCCGTCGCCAAGGAGGGAGTCACCATCCTGCTGATCGAGCAGAACGCCAAGCTCGCGCTCGAGGTCAGCCGCCGCGGCTATGTCATGGAGAGCGGAGAGATCACGACTGCGGGCAGCGCCAAGGAGCTGCTGTCGGATCCCAAGGTGCGGGCCGCGTATTTGGGCGAGGCCGCGGCGTGAGCCCGCAGCGTCGCCGGTCGCCCCGCCTAGGACCGGGATCGCGCGAGGCGAATCGCGGCTGCTGCCGACTCAACTCGGGAGCGTGCTCGCGGATCGCGCGCAAAGAGGCGGCAGCGTAGGTCGGCGGCTTGCGGGCCGGTGCGATAGGCGTGATCCGCCCTCCTGGTGCCGTTTCCGTCATGCACGCATTCGTCTGGTACGAGGACGGAATGCGTCTGTTCAAGCGTGCTCCGCTCAACTGGTGCATGCTGGGCTTTGTCACGCTTGCCGCCGAGCTGGCCCTGCAAATCGTTCCGAGCATCGGAGTCGCCGCCTCGAAGGTGATCATTCCCGTCATGGAGTGCGGGATGCTGATTGGCGCAGCCGCCGTCGATCGTGGCGAGCCGCTGGAGATCCGCTACGCGTTCTCCGCCTTTGGAGCCAGGGCGTCTGCGCTGGCGGCGATCGTCGCCTCGGCGTTGCTGGTCTTCGGCGCCGAGGCGCTCACCGGGTACTCGCTCGAAGGAGTCAATCTTCTGGCGCCGGGCAGCGATGAAACCGACATCACGAGTCCGACACTGGGTGCGATGTTCACCATCGGCACGCTGGTTTCGCTGCCCGTGCTGTTCGTTCCTTTCGCGGTGCTCTTCGACGACGCCTCGTTCCGACAGGCGTTTGCCACGAGCGTACATGGCTTCGCGCTCAACGTGCTGCCGCTGCTGGTGTTTGGAGCGGTCGCGTTGCTGCTCATCACGGTCGGCCTGCTCACCTTCGGTGTCGGACTGATCGCTGTCCTTCCCCTGCTTTCCGCAGCGAGCTATGCGGCGTGGAAGGACATCTACGCCGTTCCGGCTCCTTCCGCCTAAGGTGGATCAAGCCGTCGGCGCGATGTCGAAGTCGCTGAATTCGCCTTCCACGATCTCGACGCTCACCGCGGCCACCCTCGCCGCCGGCGGACCGCGGTGGGCCCAGGCAATCATCGCCTCGACATGAGCAGCCGGTCCGGCAACGATGGCCTCCACACTGCCGTCGCGGCGGTTGCGCACCCAGCCCTGCAGCCGCAGCTCGCGCGCTTCGTCGGCAAACGCGAAGCGATATCCGACGCCCTGCACGCGACCGGTGATCAGCAGCCGCCGCGCGATCCCCGGCGCCTGCGTCATCGCGGAACGGGCGGCAGGCGCCGGGCGAGCAGCAGCAGACCGATCATCGTCTTGGCGTCGGTGATCTCGCCGCGGTCGAGCCAGTCCAGCGCTTCCTCGAGGCTCGCGCTGAATGTCTCGACGAACTCACCGTGGTCGAGCTGTGCGCCGACGTGGCTCAGCTCGTCGGCCATGTAGATCTCGATGCGCTCGGTCGAGTAGGTGATAAGCGGGTGCAGCTCCGCGAGGTGCGTCCAGTGCGACGCGATATATCCGGTCTCTTCGGCGAGCTCGCGCTTCGCGGTGGCCAGGGGCTCCTCGCCCGGGTCGATCTTGCCCGCGGGAAATTCGATGAACACTCTGGCGTGCGGATAGCGGTACTGCCGCTCGAGCAAGAGCTTGCCGTCGGGCAGCCGCGGAATGATCATCACCGCGCCCGGATGGACGATGTACTCGCGCATCGCTTCGCCTCCGTCGGGCAGCCGCACGGTGTCGCGCCTGACGTAGAGGAGCTTGCCCTTGAAGACGTCCGTCGAGGCAACGGTTGTCTCGACCAGATGCGCGTCGTCCGCCTTCTTTTTCATGCGAGCCAGTCGCGTGCGACCAGGAAATCGGCGCTGAGCCGCGCTTCGGCGCTCCCCGGTTCCGGTTGCCAGTCGTAGCGCCACTTCACCACAGGCGGGAGTGACATCAGGATAGCCTCCGCGCGTCCGTTCGACTGCAGGCCGAAGAGCGTGCCTCGGTCATACACCAGGTTGAACTCGACGTAGCGGCCGCGGCGATACGCCTGGAAATCGCGCTCGCGCTCGCCGTAGGGCGACTTTAGGCGCCTCTGCAAAATCGGCTCGTACGCCGGCAGGAAGTGATCGCCAACGCTCCTGGTCAGCGCGAAGCAGTGCTCGAAGCCACCCTCGTTCAGATCGTCGAAAAAGATCCCACCGATCCCGCGCGGCTCTCGCCGGTGCTTGAGAAAGAAGTATTCGTCGCACCAGCGCTTGAACCGCGGGTGGTAGTCGGAACCGAACTTGGCGAGCGCGTCGCGGCAGGTGCGGTGGAAGTGGACGGCGTCCTCCTCGAACCCGTAATAGGGTGTCAGGTCCATGCCGCCGCCGAACCACCACACGGGATCGGCGCCTTGCTTTCGAGCGACGAACAGGCGCACGTTCATGTGCACCGTCGGCACGAACGGGTTGAGCGGATGCAGCACCAGAGAAACGCCGGTGGCCTCGAAGGAGCGTCCCTCGAGCTCCGGCCGCGACGCGCTGGCCGATGCCGGCAGCCGGACACCACTGACGTGCGAGAAATTGACGCCACCGCGCTCGAACACGTTGCCGTTCTCGACTACGCGCGCAAGCCCGCCGCCGCCCTCGGGGCGCTGCCACGCGTCGCGCACAAAGCTCGTGCCGTCGATCGCCTCGAGACGGCCGACGATCCGCGACTGCAGATCGCTGAAGTACTTGCGGACGCCGCTGATGTCCACGCGCCCTCTCTCAGGGCCGCGCCGCGAGTGCGCGATGTCCAATGTCCCTGCGATACTGCATGCCCTCGAAGCGGATCCCGCCCGCCGCAGCGTACGCCGAGCGCTGCGCCTGGCGAAGCGTCTCGCCAAGCGCCGTCACGCACAGCACACGGCCGCCGCTGGTAACGACGGAGTCGCCCGCCAGCGCGGTGCCGGCATGGAAAACCTTGCAATCCTCGCGCATGCCGTCGAGCCCGGAGATCACGTCCCCCTTGCGCGGGCTGTCGGGGTAGCCCGCGGCAGCGAGCACCACGCCCAGCGCGGCGCGGCGGTCCCACTCGACCTCGACTTTGTCGAGCGAGCCGTCGACCGCATGACGGATGAGTTCGAGCAGGTCGGACTTGAGCCGCACCAGTATCGGCTGTGTCTCGGGGTCGCCCAGCCGGCAGTTGAACTCCAAAGTCTGCACCCGCCCCGCCTCGTCGATCATCACCCCGGCGTACAGAAAGCCGGCATACGGCTCGCCTTCGGCCGCCATGCCATGCACCGCCGGCATGATGATCTCTCGCATGATTCTCGCATGCACCTCGGGCGTGACCACGGGCGCAGGCGAGTAGGCTCCCATTCCCCCGGTGTTGGGGCCAAGGTCGCCATCGAGCAACCGCTTGTGGTCTTGCGAGGAGGCGAGCGGCAACACGTTCGTGCCGTCGGACATCACGATGAAGCTCGCTTCCTCGCCGCCGAGGCAATCCTCGATCACCAGGCGGGCGCCGGCATCGCCGACGCGATGGTCGAGCAGCATGGAATCGACGGCGGCGTGCGCCTCGGCGATGCTGAGGGCCACCACCACGCCCTTCCCAGCCGCGAGTCCGTCGGCTTTCACGACGATTGGTGCACCGCGGGAGTCGATGTACGCATGCGCACTGGCCGCATCGCCGAAGGTCTGATAGGCGGCGGTGGGAATGCCGTGCCTCAACATGAACGCCTTGGCGAAATCCTTGGTGCT
The DNA here is from genome assembly GCA_035623155.1 of Casimicrobiaceae bacterium. Classification (GTDB taxonomy): domain Bacteria; phylum Pseudomonadota; class Gammaproteobacteria; order Burkholderiales; family Casimicrobiaceae; genus PALSA-1003. The sequence goes on from DASPTZ010000141.1 coordinate 7,055, forward strand.
CTCCAGCCGCGCTGCGTTTCGGGTCGGCCCGAAGATCTTGAGGCCTGCCTGCCGAAAGGCGTCCACCACGCCCGCGGCGAGCGGCGCCTCCGGACCCACGACGGTGAGGGCGATGCCCTCTGCCGCGGCGAACGCCACGAGTTCGGCAATCGAGGTCACGGCAACGTTGACGATCCCGGGTTCCCGCGCGGTGCCGGCATTGCCGGGAGCGACGAACACCTTAACCACCCGCGGCGACTGGGCGATCTTCCACGCCAGCGCATGCTCGCGGCCGCCGCCGCCGATGACCAGGACGTTCACTGCTTCAGATCGATCTTGCCGAAGATGTACAGCACGCTGCCGTGGTTGATGCCGCCATTGAGCTTCGGAATGTAGGTGCTCAGCACCTCGACCTTCTGATAGCGCAGCGTGAACAGCGGCAAGGCGATCGGGACGGGCCAGCCGCCCGCGATGTCGGGTCGCTGGATGATCATTGCCGTGAAGCCGAGCCCCGGCTGCAGGCCGTCGCGGTCGAGCCAATAGGTCGTCCAGCTATAACCGAGGTTGAATTGCGCCTGACGATGGGAATCGCTGAACACCAGAAAGTAGACGTTTTCGGTGTTTCCACTCTCATTCTCGCGCGAGCGTGCCCAGCCGCCTCCCCACGCCTCCGCGTTTTCCTGGGCGCGTCGCTCCGCCGTCCAGCTCCATGGGAGGTGCCACGAGTAGCCGGAAACCAGCAGCGCATTGTCGCCCTCCTCGTAGGTGTCGACCACGTGCCGGCAGCCCTTCTCCAGCAACTCCCAGAAGTCCGAGCATTCGAGCGCGGCCGCGGTCCCGGGCAACACGAGCGGCACGACCAGCGCAAGTGCGAGTCGCTTCAATGAACCCCTATTTGATCAATGGCGGAAGTGGCGCACGCCGGTGAGCGCCATGGCGATGCCGCGCTCGTCGGCCGCGGCGATCACTTCGGCGTCGCGCACGCTTCCTCCCGGCTGGATCACCGCGACGGCGCCGTTGTCCGCGACGACATCGAGCCCGTCGCGAAATGGAAAAAACGCGTCCGACGCGGCGACCGAGCCCAAGAGCGAGAGCCCGGCGGCGGCCGCCTTCATCGCGGCCACCCGGGTCGAGTCGACGCGGCTCATCTGTCCCGCGCCGATGCCCAGCGTCCGCCCGTCGCGACAGTAGACGATCGCGTTGGACTTGACGAATCTCGCCACGCGCCAGGCGAAGATAAGATCCGACAGCTGTTGCGGCGTCGGCGCCTTTCGCGTGACCACCTTGAGCGCGGAGGCATCGACCTCGTCCGTGTCGGCGGTCTGCACCAGCATGCCTCCGCCGACGCGTTTCATATCCCAGGCGTCGCTTCCCTTCGCCGCAGCCACCGCCACCGCGAGCACGCGAACGTTGACCTTGCGAGCGATCGCCGCGAGAGCATCGTCGCGATACGCAGGAGCGACGAGCACCTCGACGAACTGCTCCGCGACGGCCTCGACGACATCTGCGCCCACCTCGCGATTGAAGGCGATGATCCCGCCGAACGCGGATGTCGGGTCGGTTGCGAAAGCCCTGCGGTAGGCTTCGAGCGGCGTGGCGGCGGTCGCCACGCCGCAGGGGTTGGCGTGCTTGACGATCACGCACGCCGGGTCGCTGAAGCTGCGCACGCATTCCCATGCGGCATCGCTGTCGGCGATGTTGTTGTAGGAAAGCTCCTTGCCCTGCAATTGCGAGGCCGTCGCGATCGACCCGGGCGCCGGCGCCTCGTCGCGGTAGAAGGCCGCGTGCTGATGCGGATTCTCGCCGTAGCGCAACTCCTGCAGCTTCGCTCCCTGCCAGGTCAGGCGTTCCGGAAATCGCTGCGACGAGCCGTCCGCATCGCGCGTGGTCAGGTAGTTGGCGATCGCGCCGTCGTAGGCAGCGGTGTGGGCGAAGGCCTTGCGCGCGAGCGCGAAGCGCGTCGCGAGCTTGAGCTTGCCGCCGGTCGCACGCAACTCCTCGAGCAGCGCGGGATAGTCGGCCGGGTCGACGACGATGCCCACATGCGCGTAATTCTTCGCCGCCGCGCGAACTAGTGTCGGACCCCCGATGTCGATGTTCTCGATGGCATCGGCGAGCGTGCATCCCGGCTTCGCCACCGTTTCCCGGAAGGGATAGAGATTGACGACTACGAGATCGATGGCCGGGATGCCGTGCGCCTCGAGCGCAGCAACGTGGGCGGGCACGTCGCGCCGGGCGAGGATTCCTCCGTGCACCTTCGGGTGCAGCGTCTTGACTCGGCCGTCGAGCATCTCAGGAAAACCGGTGTAGGCCCCGATTTCGGTGACCGGCAGCGAGGCATCGCTGAGCGCCTTCGCTGTTCCGCCGGTCGAGAGCAGCCGCACCCCGAGCGCCGACAGGCCGCGCGCGAAATCGGCGAGGCCGGTCTTGTCCGAAACCGACAACAACGCCTGAGAGATCGGGGCGCTCATGCAACGGGATCGTACATGCGGCGCCGCGCGTGATTCCGGGGCACTGATCCGCTCGGCGCTCGACGTCGGACCCAGCGCCGCGGCTACCGGATTCCGTACTTGGAGAGTTTCGACCGCAGCGTATTGCGGTTGAGTCCGAGCATGTCAGCGGCGTGAGTCTGGTTGCCGCCGGCGCGGTGCATGATCAGCGAAAGCAGCGAACGCTCGACATTGCCGATCACCATATCGTAGATGCCGTGCGGCTGCTCGCCGTCGAGTCTGCGGAAATAGTCGTCGAGCGATTTCTCGACGCTGCGGCAAATTTCGTTGCCGCCATTCATGCGGACGGTTCGTTTCACGCTGCGAGGGCCTCCCCCACCCACGTAGCCCCTGCCGGAGCCTGCGTGGCGTACGCCAGGCGTTCGCCGCGATCGGCAAGTCGGTCGAAAAAACGCTCGACCGCGGCGATCTGCTCAGCCGCGGTTTCGAGCCGGTTCACTTCGCTGCGCAATGCTTGTCCTCCGGCGAGCCCGCTCGCGTACCAGCCGAGATGCTTGCGCGCCGTTCTCACGCCCGCCTCTTCGCCGTAGAGCGCGTAGTGGTCGGCCAGATGCTCCAGGATCAGCTCCCGAATCTCCTCGACCCGCGGCGGCGGCAAGCACTCGCCGCGGTCAAGATAGTGGCGGATCTCGCGAAAGATCCATGGCCGACCCTGTGCTGCACGGCCGATCATCAGGGCGTCGGCGCCGGTACGCGCAAGCACGTCGCATGCCTTTTCACTGGAGTCGATGTCGCCGTTTGCCGTCACCGGCAGACGCACCGCGCGCTTCACCTCACGGATGGTGTCGTACTCCACCTCTCCCACGAAGCCGCATTCACGCGTCCTGCCGTGCACCGACAGAGCCGCCACGCCCGCGTCCTCGGCGATCCTGGCGATCTTCACCGCGTTGCGATGCTCCAGACTCCATCCGGTGCGCATCTTCAGGGTGACCGGGACGTCGACCGCGGCGACGACAGCTTTCAGAATTTCGCCCACCAGCGGCTCGTTCTGTAACAGCGCCGATCCCGCGGCAGCGTTGCAGACCTTCTTCGCCGGACATCCCATGTTGATATCGATGATCTGCGCGCCGCGTTCGACGTTGTAGCGGGCCGCTTCGGCGAGTTGTCGCGGGTCAGCGCCGGCGATCTGTACGACGATGGGCTCGACTTCGCCTCGGTGGTCGGTCCTGCGCTGCGACTTAGGCGTCGAACGCAATCTCGGATCAGCCGAGACCATTTCCGACACCGCCAGGCCGGCGCCAAGCCGTTTGCACAGTTGCCGGAACGGACGGTCGGTGACCCCGGCCATCGGCGCGACGACCAGGTTGTTCTCGATGTGATGCGAGCCGATGCGCACGATTGGAGCTGAAGCAGGAGGGGAGCGAATTATACCGACTTTGCGCAAGCGGTGTCATTGCGTTCGTCGGATTGCAATCTCACGTGTTGCTTTTTTGCGAACTCTAGTGCACGCCGAACAGCATCGCGTGCGTGAAAGCGCGCTTCAACGGCGGCAACGCATCGAGCAAAGTGAGCGCCAACCCCCGCGGCCAGCTTAGCAGCGCGTAGTCGTTGCCGAAAACGCGAAGTAATCCATGCGTGAACACGACGCCGGCCCAACGATCGGTGCGGCGCCGCCTGGAATACGCCGCGAGGTGGGCAGCAGCGCCGATTTCCTCGCGTTCCGCAACAAGCAACTCTTGCGCCAGCTCCCATGCGTCGCGTATGCCGAGATTGAGGCCCTGGCCTGCAACCGGATGCAATGCCTGTGCCGCATTGCCAAGCAGGACTATCCGTTCGGCGACAACCCGATCGACGAAATCCAGAACGAGAGGAAACATGCGTCGATCGGCAACCCGTTCGAAGCAACCTGCGTGCCGACCGAAACAATTTCCCAACGTCTCAAGGAACTTCGCCTCCGCAGACGCGACCAGGACCTGAGCATCCTGCGGCGATGTGGTCCACACCAAGCCGAAGTGATCGCCCTCCGGCAGCAGCGCAATCGGCCCTTCCGGCGTGAATCGTTCGAATGCGACGCCGCTTTGCGCCTCCCGTGTCCAGACGCGGGCGACCAAGGCTACCCGGCCATAGTCGTGGCGATGGCGCACGATGCCGGAGACGATGTCGCCGCCGCCGTCGGCGACTGCGGCGAGGCGGCAGCTCCAGCTCGCGTCGACGCCATTGCGCTTTCCCTCTACGATGGCATGCGCCGGCGTTGCGCTCACTCGCTCGGCGGTGAGACCGTGCTCGACCCTGATACCTGCGTGCCCGAGCGCAGCATCGAGTGCGCCCTGCAGTGCAAGATAGCTGACCACGTAACCTAGCGCCGGTATTCCCTGCTCGGCCGCGTCGATCCGAGCGCCGCCGAACCCGCCGCGCTGAGAGACGTCGATCGCAAGGATCGGCGTGACTGCCTGCGGCATCGAGGAAAGATCGCTCCACACGCCGAGGCGCTCGAAGACGAGTCGTGCTGCGTGGGAGAGCGCGAGCGAGCGGTCGCCGCGAATGCTCGCTCCAGCCTGGCGCGAATCGAGCGCGATCACGTCGAGCCCGTCGCCCGCAAGTGCCAGCGCGAGCGTCGCACCGACAGGCCCCGCACCTACGATCACGACGTCATGCAGCATCGGGTAAGCAGGGCTTTGGTGCTGCCTCTGGGCTGCCTCGCGATGCGGTTGTTATCCGCGACCCGGCACGATCAACGAGCGCACGCAGCTTCGACGTCGGCGACCATCTTGGGCGCCGCGGCGGTCAGATTCTCGTTGCCCTGGGCAGTGACCAGCACGTCGTCTTCGATGCGCACGCCGATATCCCAGAACTGTTCCGGCACCTTGTCGCCGGGGCGGACATAGCATCCGGGCTCGACGGTGAGCACCATGCCCGGAGCGAGCACCGGCGACTCGCCCTGGACGCGATACAGGCCCACGTCGTGCACGTCGAGCCCGAGCCAGTGCCCGGCGCGATGCATGTAGAACTGCTTGTAGGCCTCCGTTTCCATGACCGCGTCGAGAGAGCCTTCGCATAGCCCCAAGTCGATCATGCCTTGCGCGAGGACACGCTCGGCGACACGGTGATAGTCGTGGAATGCGCGCCCGGGCCGAACGGCGTCGATGCACGCGAGCTGCGCGGCAAGGACGAGCTCGTAGATCGCTCTTTGCGGGCCGCTGAATTTGCCGCCCACGGGAAAGGTGCGAGTTATGTCCGAGGCGTAGCCCTGGAACTCGCAACCCGCGTCGATCAGCAAGAGATCGTTCGGCTGCGTCTGGCGGTTGTTGTCGCGATAGTGCAGCACGCAGGCGTTCGGGCCCGACGCCACGATCGACGGATACGCCACGGCCTGCGCGCCCATGCGCAGGAATTCGTGCACGAGCTCGGCTTCGACCTGGTACTCGTACCATCCCGGGCGCGTGCGACTCATCGCGCGCCGGTGTGCCCCGCAGGAGATCTCCGCTGCGCGCCGCACGAGCTTCAGCTCGTGCTCGTCCTTGACGAGCCGCATCCCGGCCAGCGGCCCGCGGGCGTCGACCACGGTCTCCGGCACGGCGACCCCCGTGCGCACGCGGTTGCGAACCTCGATGAGCGCCCGCTTGATCGTCTCGTCCCACTGCGGATACAGGCCCAGCGGGGTGTAGAGCGCGGGCCGGTCGCACAACCAGTCGGCGAGCTTGGCGGGAAGCTCGACGACGGGGTACGCCTCGTCGAAACCGAAGATCTCGCGGGCTGCGTCGGGCCCGTAGCGGAAGCCGTCCCAGATCTCCCGCTCGGCGTTCTTGTCGCGGCAGAAGAGAATGTGCTTCGAATCGCCCTCTTCGCGCCCCGCCAGGAGCAGCGCGACCGCCTCCGGCTCGGAGAAGCCCGACAAGTAAAAGAAGTGACTGTCGGGACGGTACGGGTAGTGAGTGTCCGCGTTGCGGACGGCTTCGGGCGCAGTCGGGATCGCCGCGATGCCGCCGCCGGTCTGGTGGCGCATTTCCGAAATCAGTCGTGCGCGGCGCGCGCGATGGTGCTGGTGGTTGTAGTTCACGGGGACGCCCGCGAAGAAGACGCGCCATTATAAGCGCGCGAGCGCCGTGGCGCGGTACCATGGTCGTGTGGCTCCATCCTCTGTCGGCCCGGCCCCCGTGGCGAGCGGCAACCTGCGCGATGCCAAGCGCGCGCTGCGCGCGCGCGTGCTCGCGCAACGCGATCGCCTTGCTCCCGACGCGCGCGATGCCGGGAGCCGTTCGATCGCGGCAGCTCTCGCGCGGCGCGACGATTTTCACCGCGCCCGGACGATTCTGCTTACACTTCCCTTCGGGAGTGAATGGGACACCCGGCCTTTGGCCATGGAGGCGCTGGCGCAAGGCAAGGCAGTCGCGCTGCCGCGCATCAACCTCGAGCACCGCATGCTCGACGCCTGCCTCGTCCTCGATCTGGCGCTGGACGTTGCGCCGGGCTACCGCTTGATCCCCGAACCGGGTGCACATTGCGAAGCGATCGACCCGGCCGAGATCGACTGGGCGCTGGTGCCGGGTGTCGCATTCGATTCCGCCGGACGCCGGCTGGGCTACGGCGGCGGTTACTACGATCGGCTGCTGCCGTTGCTGCGGACCGATGCCCAGCGAATTGCAGGGGCATTCGATCTCCAGATCGTCGAGCGCGTGCCGGCCGCGCCGCACGACCTGCCGGTGCGTGCCGTGATTACGCCGACTCGAATCCTGACCCCGCCCTAGGGCAAAATCAGGGTTGCGGCCAGCGACCGTGGTGGCCAACCCGCGCCTCCGAGCCGGGCGTAGTCGGAAATGGAAATGAGTTGCGTTGCTTGGTAGGATAGTTGCCGTTATTCGTGCATCGCACCGCTGGGATCCGGCGCCCATAGACGGCGCCTACAATGCGGTTCGGTCAAATGCACGTGCCGCCTTATGTTGGGAGCGTCCCATGGATATGAAATCCGATCTCGATCCTCAGGAAACCCGCGAGTGGCTCGACGCGATCGACGGCGTGCTCGAGCACGAAGGTCCGGATCGGGCGCACTTCCTGATCGAGCAGATCATCGACCAGTCGCGCCGGCGGGGCGCGCACGTGCCGTTCTCCGCCAACACGGCCTATATCAACACGATTCCGGTCGGCAAGCAGCCCAAGATGCCCGGAGACCAGACGATCGAGGAGAAGATACGCAACTACGCGCGCTGGAACGCGATGGCGATGGTAGTGCGCGCCAACAAACACACCAACGTGGGCGGCCACATTGCGAGCTACGCCTCCGCGGCCACGCTCTACGACGTCGGTTACAACCACTTCTGGCACGCCCCGTCCGCCGATCACGGCGGCGATCTGGTGTTCGTGCAGGGGCATTCCTCGCCGGGCATCTACGCCCGCGCATTCATGCTCGGCCGCTTCACCGCCGAGCAGATGGACAACTTCCGGCAGGAAGTCGACGGCAAGGGCATCTCGTCCTACCCGCACCCGTGGCTGATGCCCGAGTTCTGGCAGTTCCCCACGGTGTCGATGGGGCTCGGACCGCTGATGGCGATCTACCAGGCCCGCTTCATGAAGTATCTGCAGGACCGCGGCATCGTCAACACCGCGGGTCGCAAGGTCTGGTGCTTCTGTGGCGACGGCGAGATGGACGAGCCCGAATCGATGGGCGCCATCGGCATGGCCGGCCGCGAGGCGCTCGACAACTTGATTTTCGTGGTCAACTGCAACCTGCAGCGCCTCGACGGCCCGGTGCGCGGCAACGGCAAGATTATCCAGGAGCTCGAGAGCGACTTCCGGGGCTCCGGCTGGAACGTCGTCAAGGTAATCTGGGGCACGCGCTGGGACGCGCTGTTCGCCCGCGACAAGAAGGGCATCCTCATGCGGCGCATGATGGAATGCGTCGACGGCGAGTACCAGACGTTCAAGTCCAAGGACGGAGCCTACGTTCGCGAGTACTTTTTCAATTCGCCGGAGTTGAAGGAGCTCGTCGCCGACTGGACCGACGAGGACATCTGGCATCTGAACCGCGGCGGGCTGGATCCGTTCAAGGTCTACGCCGGCTACCACGCCGCGGTGAACCACAACGGGCAGCCGACGGTGATCCTCGCCAAGACCATCAAGGGCTTCGGCATGGGCGAATCGGGCGAGGCGCAGAACATCACCCACCAGCAGAAGAAGATGTCGGTCGAGTCGATCCGGGCCATGCGCGACCGCTTCCAGATCCCGGTGCCGGACGACAAGATCGAAGGGGTCCCCTACGTGACCTTCCCCGAAGGCTCACCCGAGCTCGAGTACATGCGCTCGCATCGCCTGGGGCTGGGCGGGTATCTGCCGTCGCGCCGGCGCAAGGCCGAGCCGCTGGCGGTGCCGTCGCTCTCCGTGCTCGATCGGTTCCTCAAGAGCACCGAGGATCGCGAGATCTCGACAACCATGGCCTTCGTGCAAGTGCTCCAGACGCTGCTACGGGACAAGAACATCGGCCCCCGCATCGTCCCCATCGTCCCGGACGAATCGCGCACCTTCGGGATGGAGGGCATGTTCCGCCAGCTCGGCATCTGGAACCAGCTCGGCCAGCTCTACACGCCGCAGGACGCCGACCAGCTCATGTTCTACAAGGAGAGCAAGAACGGGCAGATCCTGCAGGAGGGCATCAACGAGGCCGGGGCGATGTGCGATTGGATCGCCGCGGCGACGGCGTACTCCACGCACGGCGTGCAGATGATACCGTTCTACATCTTCTACTCGATGTTCGGCTTCCAGCGTGTGGGCGACCTCGCCTGGGCCGCCGGCGACATGCGCTCGCGCGGTTTCCTGCTCGGCGGCACCGCGGGACGAACGACCCTCAATGGCGAGGGCCTGCAGCACGAGGACGGCCACTCGCACTTGATGTCGGCAACGATTCCCAATTGCATCTCCTACGATCCGACCTTCGGCTACGAGGTCGCCGTGATCATCCAGGACGGATTGAGAAGGATGTACGTCGAGCAACAGGACGTCTACTACTACCTGACGCTGATGAACGAGAACTACCCTCACCCTGCGATGCCGGAGGGTGCGGCACCGAACATCATCAAGGGGATGTACTCGCTCAAAGCCGGCGACAACAAGGCGAAGGGGCCTCGCGTGCAGCTTCTGGGTTCCGGAGTGATCCTGCGCGAGGCCATCGCGGCGGCCGAGCTGCTGCGCGGCGACTGGGGCGTGGAATCGGACATCTGGGGCTGCCCGAGCTTCACCGAGCTCGCGCGCGACGGCTACGCGACCTCGCGCTGGAACATGCTCAACCCGACCGCCAAGCCGAAGCTCTCGCACGTCGAAGCGTGCCTCAAGGACACGCAGGGGCCGATCGTGGCGGCGACCGACTATATCCGCGCCTTCGCGGAACAGATCCGCGCCTCCGTCCCGCGGCGCTATGTGGTGCTCGGCACCGACGGCTTCGGCCGCTCGGACACGCGCGAGAAGCTGCGCAGCTTCTTCGAAGTCGATCGCCACTACATCGCCGTGGCTGCGTTGAAGGCGCTTTCGGACGAGGGGGCGATCGCGGCTGCCAAGGTCGCGGAGGCGATCAAGCGCTACGGCATCGATCCGAGCAAGTCGTCGCCGTGGACAGCGTGATCGAGATACCTGCAGTAGGACCAGCGCAAGCGCCGAAGGAACGGGGAGTAACAGCGAATGATTTCCTGGCTTCGTGCGCCTTGCGCTGAGACCTTTTCGAGGCTGCGATGAGCACAATCGAAGTCAAGGTCCCGGACATCGGCGACTTCAAGGACGTGCCGATCATCGAGGTCTTCGTCAAGCCGGGCGATGTGGTGAAGGCGGAGGACCCCTTGGTCACACTGGAATCGGACAAGGCGACCATGGACGTGCCTTCGCCCGCCGCCGGTACCGTTCGCGAGCTTAAGGTCAAGCTCGGCGACAAGGTGAGCGAAGGCAGCGTCATTGTCACGCTGGATAGCGCGGCCGCGGGAGCAAAACCGGCCCCTGCCGGGGCAGCGCCGGCAAAAGCTCCCCCATCCACTGGAGCGCCCGCCGCAGCAGGGCCGGCAGGCATCGTCGCCGTCAAGGTTCCCGACATCGGCGACTTCAAGGACGTGCCGATCATCGAGGTCTTCGTCAAGCCGGGGGATGCCGTCAAGGCCGACGACCCGCTGATCACGCTGGAATCCGACAAGGCGACCATGGACGTGCCGTCGCCCGCCGCCGGCACCATTCGCGAGCTCAAGGTCAAGCTGGGCGACAAGGTCAGCGAAGGCAGTGTGATCCTGATGCTCGAGGCAGCGGCCAGCGCCGCCGCCGCGCCTGCGGCTGCCGCGCCGCCCAAGCCGGCCGCCGCAGCGCCTGTCTCCGCGCCGGCGCTTCTCTCCGAGCGAGCGCCTGCCGCTGCGCCGACCGCAAGGGCCGAAGCCCCGGCGACGCCTGTCGCCAGCGAGAGCTTCAAGAAGGCGCATGCATCGCCATCGGTGCGCACCTTTGCGCGCGAGCTCGGTGTGGATCTCGCCAAGGTCAGGGGCACCGGACCCAAGGATCGCATCCTGCAGGAAGACGTGCAGAAGTACGTCAAGGAAGCGCTGAGCGGCGCCCTTCCGGGCGGGCCGGCTCAGGCGGCGGGCGGAGTGGGGCTGAGCTTGCTGCCGTGGCCGCAGATCGACTTCGCCAAGTTCGGCCCCGTCGAGTCGAAACCGCTATCTCGGATCAAGAGGATTTCGGGTGCGAATCTCGCCCGCAACTGGGTGATGATTCCCCACGTCACCAACTGCGAGGATGCAGACATCACCGAGCTCGAGGCCTTCCGCGTCCAGCTCAACAAGGAGAACGAGAAGACGGGGATTAAGGTGACGATGCTCGCCTTCCTGATCAAGGCGTGCGTGGCCGCGCTCAAGAAATTTCCCGAGTTCAACGCCTCGCTCGATGGCGAGAACCTCGTCTACAAGGGCTACTTCCACATCGGCTTTGCCGCCGACACCCCCAACGGTCTGGTCGTTCCGGTGCTCAAGAACGCGGATCAGAAGGGGGTGCTGGCGATCGCGAGGGAAATGGGCGAGCTCTCCGCCAAGGCGCGCGAGGGCAAGCTCGGTCCCACCGACATGCAGGGCGGCTGCTTTTCGATTTCCAGCCTCGGAGGTATCGGTGGTACGTACTTCACGCCCATCATCAATGCACCCGAGGTGGCGATCCTCGGGGTGTGCCGTTCGAGCACACGGCCGGTTTGGAACGGAAAGGAGTTCGCGCCGCGGCTGATCCTGCCGTTGTCGCTGTCGTACGACCACCGGGTAGTCGACGGCGCCGCCGCAGCGCGCTTCAACTCCCATCTAGTCGCCCTGCTCGGCGACATGCGGCGCGTGATGCTGTAGCAGTTCATAGTGTCATCCCGAGCCCTTCGACTTCGCTCAGGGCAGGCTCCGCGAGGGATCTGCTGTCGCGGTGATCTGCGACCGGCGTACAGCAGATTCCTCGTCGTAAAGCTCCTCGGAATGACAAGCCAGTACTTTCGGTTTGCGGTATTGCGTTAAGTCTTCTCTGAGGCAACGATGAGCACAATCGAAGTCAAGGTCCCGGACATCGGCGACTTCAAGGACGTGCCGATCATCGAGGTCTTCGTCAAGCCCGGCGACGCGGTGAAGGCCGAGGACCCGCTGATCACGCTGGAGTCCGACAAGGCGACCATGGACGTGCCTTCGCCAGCGGCGGGTACCGTGAGGGAGGTCCGGGTCAAGCTCGGCGACAAGGTGAGCGAAGGCAGCGTGATCCTGATCCTCAAAGCCGCGGGCGCTGCGGCTTCGAAGCCAGCGGCCGCGCCGACGGCTCCGGCCGCGACTCCAACCGCACCTGCGAAGGCGGCTCCGGCGCCAGCGCCCGAGGCGTCGAGCTACTCCGGCGCCGTCGACGTCGAATGCGAGATGCTCGTGCTTGGTGCGGGGCCAGGCGGTTACAGCGCCGCGTTCCGCAGCGCCGACTTGGGGCTTAAGACGGTGCTGGTCGAGCGCTACCCGACGCTGGGCGGGGTGTGCCTGAACGTTGGGTGCATCCCTTCGAAGGCGCTGCTGCATGTCGCCGCGATCATCGATGAGGCGGCGCTGCTCGCCGAGCACGGGGTCGGCTTCGCCGCCCCGAAGGTGGACCTCGGCAAGCTCCTCGCCTGGAAGAACAAAGTCGTCGGCAAGCTAACGGGAGGGCTAGCCGGCATGGCCAAGATGCGCAAGGTCGAGTGGGTGCGCGGCTACGGCGCGTTTCTCGATCCGCACCACGTCGTCGTCGAGCTGACCGACGGGCCCGCTCAGGACAAGACCGGCGCCAAGAAGGTTGTCCGCTTCGAGAAAGCGATCATCGCCGCGGGCTCCCAATCGGTGCGCCTGCCTTTCGTTCCGGACGACCCGCGCATCGTCGATTCCACCGGTGCGCTGGAGCTCCCATCGGTGCCCAAGCGCATGCTCGTCGTCGGCGGCGGCATCATCGGCGTCGAGATGGGAACCGTGTATTCGACGCTGGGCGCGCGACTGGATGTCGTCGAGATGCTCGATGGGCTGATGCTCGGCGCCGACCGCGACCTGGTCAAGGTGTGGGAGAGGATGAACAAGCCGCGCTTCGACCGCGTGATGCTCAAGACCAAGACCTCGGCGGTGGAAGCCAAGAAGGACGCCCTCTACGTCACCTTCGAGGGCGAGCAGGCGCCCTCGGGAGCGCAACCTTACGACATGGTCCTGCTCTCGGTGGGCCGAAGCCCGAACGGCAAGAAAATCGGCGCCGAAAAGGCGGGAGTCATCGTCACCGATCGCGGCTTCATCCCGGCCGACGATCAGATGCGCACCAACGTTGCCCACATCCACGCCATCGGCGACATCGTGGGTCAGCCCATGCTCGCGCACAAGGCGGTGCACGAGGGACACGTCGCCGCAGAGGCCGCAGCGGGCCAGAAATCGTTCTTCGACGCGCGGGTGATTCCGTCGGTCGCGTACACCGATCCCGAGATTGCCTGGGTGGGTGTGACCGAGGACGAGGCGAAAGCCAAGGGCGTCAAGATCCAGAAGAGCATGTTCCCCTGGGCCGCGTCGGGTCGCGCCATCGCCAACGGGCGCGACGAGGGTTTCACCAAGCTGCTGTTCGACGACGCCACGCACCGGGTCATCGGCGGGGGCATCGTCGGCACCCATGCCGGCGACCTGATCAGCGAGATCGCGCTTGCCGTCGAGATGGGCGCCGACGCTGTCGACATCGGCAAGACCATCCATCCTCATCCGACGCTGTCCGAGTCGGTGGGGATGGCTGCGGAAGCCTTCGAAGGCGTGTGCACCGACCTGCCCCCGGCGCGCAAGCGGTCGTGACCCAGGACGAGCAGAAGCAACTGGTCGCCCGCGAGGCGACCAAGTACGTCGTGCCCGACGCCTACCTTGGCGTGGGCAGCGGCTCGACGGCGAACCACTTCATCGACGAGCTGGCGAAGATCAGGGGCCGCGTCAAGGGCGCGGTGGCCAGCTCGATCAAGACCGCCGAGCGACTGAAAGGCCACGGCATCCCGGTGGTCGAGCTGACCAGCGTGGACGATCTGCCGGTCTACATCGACGGCGCGGACGAAACGACTGAGCGCGGCGCGATGATCAAGGGCGGAGGCGGAGCGCTTACCCGCGAAAAGATCGTCGCCGCGGTCGCCAAGAAGTTCGTGTGCATCGTCGATGCCTCGAAGCTCGTTGGCGTGCTCGGCAAGTTTCCGCTGCCGGTGGAGGTGATACCGATGGCACGAAGCCACGTCGCGCACGAGCTGGTCAAGCTGGGCGGTCAACCCAAGCTGCGCGAGAATTTCGTCACCGACAGCGGCAACGTCATCCTCGACGTCGAGGGCTTGCGAATCTTCGATCCGGTCGATCTCGAGGCGAAGATCAACAATATCGCCGGCGTCGTCACCAACGGGTTGTTTGCGCGCCGCGGTGCCGACGTGATCCTCATCGGCACCGATCAGGGCGTGCGGACGATGGACGCGCAGAGGTTTTGATCGCGTGCTCCATTTGCGAAACTCCGAATTCGGATCGGAAGTCGCCAAGCACAGTGCGACTCCACCCCCTAACTATGTCCGCCCCCCAGGCGTAAGATATCGCTGCCGCACCTCGCGAGCATCGCTTACCGTCTTGCTCGCAGCCAGCGTGGTGATGATGAGTAGTGCAGTTACCGGCGCAACCAACTGCAAGCTCGCTCGCATCGCCGAGTGGCCGGTGCGGCTGAGTGGAAACCACATCCTTGTGGACGGCGCCATCAATAGCCAGAAGATCGGCGTCATGCTCGACACCGGAGCGCCTGACACTCTGATCCTGCGATCGGCAGCTACGCGGCTTGGTCTGCTCACGCGCGAGGTCAAGGGGTCTCGGATGTTCGGCATCGGCGGCGAAACCACCGTCGAGGTCACGACAGTCGACGACTTCAATCTCGGAGGAGTCTCGGCCAACGGTTTTAGACTGCTCGTCGTGGGTGAACGCGATTTCGGCGAGAAAGTCGCCGTCGTCATCGGCGAGGATTTCCTGCAGCGCTTCGATGTCGAGTTCGACTTGGCACGCCGGGTGGTGCGGTTGCACCAACCGAAGGATTGCGACAGCGTGTCGCTCGCCTACTGGACGAAGGAGGTCGCCGGAGAAGTAGAGATCGAGGCTATTGATGAGTATCGCCCGCGGATCAACCTGACCGTGCACATCAACGGTCAACCGATCCGAGCGATGCTCGATTCCGGCGCAGCATCGTCGGTCCTGACCCTGCGCGATGCAGCCTCGCTGGGCGTTACACCGGAAACGCCCGGTGTCGTTGCCACGAATCCTGGCGGCGGGCTGGGTGCGAAGTCCGTGGATACTTGGATCGGTCCATTTCAGAGCTTCGCCATCGGTAACGAAAAGATTTCAGACGTGAGGATCCGCTTCGCGGATCTGTACAAAGACACGACTTATACGCAGACCGGCACCCAGATACGCCGGAACGCGAGCGCCATGCAACCGATGCTTCTCGGTGCCGACTTTATTTCGGCGCACCGGGTGCTTGTGTCGCACAGCCAGCGCAAGCTCTACTTCACCTACGCGGGCGGCCCAGTGTTCGCCGCCGACCGGCCGGCTGCTCGGGCCGACCCGGTTGTGGACGGGGACAAGAGTTCCACGAGCGCCGGCAAGTAGCCGAGTACAAGCGCGGGCAGCTTCCTGAAGCGCGGGTCGACTGGGCATGTCGACTTCAAGCGTGCTGCGCTTGGCGCAATGTTGCCTCATCTAGCTGCTTTCGGTGTGGCTTTCGAGCCGATCTTTGACGGGTGGGAGGGCGACCCCTGCTTCGGTTAGAATGAGGCGATGACCAACCTCAACGTCCCCACGGTGGACCTGCCCGCGTACATGCGGGAGATCGGCGAGCGAGCGCGTGCCGCTGCACGCGCGGTTGCCCGCGCGCCGACCGCCGCCAAGAATGCTGCGCTCGCCGCCGCCGCGGCGGCGATACGCCGCGATACGGACAAGCTTCTCGCCGCCAACGCCGAGGACGTCGCTGCCGCGCGAAAGGCAGGCGAGGACAGCGCATTCATCGACCGACTGACGCTCAAGACCGCCACCGTCGCGGCGATGGCCGAGGGGCTGGAGCAGATCGCGTCGCTGCCCGATCCGGTCGGCGAGATCACCGATCTCAAGTACCGCCCGTCGGGCATTCAGGTGGGAAAGATGCGCGTGCCGCTGGGCGTAGTCGGCATCGTCTACGAATCGCGGCCCAACGTCACCGCCGACGCAGCCGCGCTTTGCCTCAAGTCAGGCAACGCCTGCATCCTGCGCGGCGGGTCGGAAGCGTGGCACTCGAATCAGGGCATCGCCGGCTGTATGCACGCCGGCTTGCGCGCCGCGGGAATCCCCGAAGAGGCGGTTCAGCTCATCGCCACCACCGACCGCGCGGCGGTCGGCCTTCTTGCGACCATGGACGCTTTCGTCGACGTGCTTGTTCCCCGAGGTGGCAAGAGCCTGATCGAGCGCATCGCGAAGGAAGCGACCGTGCCAGTGATCAAGCACCTGGACGGCGTGTGCCACGTGTTCATCGACGAGAGCGCCGGCATCGACATGGCGATCCGCGTCGCCGACAACGCCAAGACGCAGCGCTACAGCCCATGCAACACCATGGAGACGCTGCTGGTGCACGCCAAGATCGCGCCGCGAGTCTTGCCGCCGCTGTGCCGCGTCTATCTCGACAAGGGCGTGGAGCTGCGCGGCGACCCGGCGGCGCGCGCGCTCGTCGCGCAGATGAAGCCGGCCACGGAAGAAGACTGGACGACGGAATATCTCGCGCCGATTCTCGCCGTGCGCGTCGTGGAGAGCCTCGACGCCGCGATCGATCACATCGCGAGATACGGCTCGCAGCACACCGACGCCATCGTCACCGAGGACCACACGAACGCCATGCGCTTCCTGCGCGAGGTCGATTCGAGCTCGGTGATGGTCAACGCGTCGACGCGCTTCGCCGACGGGTTTGAATACGGCCTGGGCGCCGAGATCGGCATCTCCACCAACAAGCTGCACGCTCGCGGCCCGGTGGGCCTCGAAGGGCTCACCAGCCAGAAGTGGGTCGTGCTCGGCAGCGGGCAGATACGCACGTAGAACGAGTTGTCATTCCGAGGAGCACGAGCGACGAGGAATCCGCTGTTGGCGAGTCGCTGATCGGACAAACAGCAGGTCCCTCGCTCCCGCTCGGGATGAGAGCTTGTCGTCTTCGGTTTCCGTTTCCATCGCAACCAACACGGCGATCGCCGCGGCCAAGGGCTTCGGCTGGTTCGTCACCGCTTCGCCGACCCTCTTCGCGGAAACAATCCACTCGCTCGCCGACGTCGCCAACCAGATCCTGCTCAAGATCGGCGAGGTGCGAGGGCGCGGCGGCGCCGATGCGGCGCACCCCTTCGGACGCGGCCAGGAGAAGTTCTTCTGGGCGCTGGTCTCCGCGGTCAGCGTCTTCTTCGTCGGCTGCGGCGTTAACGTCTACCACGGTCTCGCCGCGCTGCTCGACCCCGGAGCGATCGAGCCGTTCACTCCGTTGGTGATGGGGCTGCTGCTGTTCGCGCTGGTGCTCGAGTCGTACACCTTTGTCATCGCATTCCGCGAGCTGGGTGGCTGGCGCGGAGTCGCCACCAACCGCACCAAAACGACTGTTCTCGCCGTTCTGCTGGAGGATGCAGTTGCCCTGCTCGGCATCCTGCTCACGCTGCTGGTCGCCGCAGTTTCGTTCTTTTTCGGTCCGCGTCCGGAGTTCGACGCGGCGGTCGCGATCACCGTCGGCATCCTACTGGGCGCGATGGCGTTGTTTCTCGCCGCGATCAACCGGCGGCTGTTGATCGACGCGTCGGATTCCTCGCTCGATCGCTTCTCAGCCGCGTTTCTTGCCGAGCGGGGTGTCGGGGCCGACGTGAGTTCCATCGTCGTCGACGACAATCACAGCGTGGTCTTTATCCGGGTGCGGCCCGACGCGGGAGGATTGCAAGGCGGACCCGATTCGCGCACGCTCGGTGACGCGCTCAAGCGCCATGCCGGCGAGCGCGAGGGCAAGGTGATCGACGAGGTGTACTGGCGCTTTCCCCACCGCGACGGCGGTAGCCCGGGTTGACCCCGGACCTGATCCGAGGGAAACCCGGGTTTCGCCCTTCAGGTTCTGCCCGGGCTACAGCAATGGTCAGAACGATCGTGGCATGCCGAGCACATGCTCGCCGACGTAGGAGAGGATCAGGTTGGTCGAGATGGGCGCCACCTGATAGAGCCGAGTCTCGCGGAACTTGCGCTCGACGTCGTACTCGCAGGCGAAGCCGAATCCGCCGTGGGTCTGCAGGCAGGCGTTCGCCGCTTCCCATGACGCCTTGGCCGCGAGCAGCTTGGCCATGTTCGCTTCCGCTCCGCATGGCTTGCCGCCGTCGAACAACTCGCAGGCTCTGAAGCGCATCAGGTTCGCCGCCTCGAGCTCGATGTAGCTCTCGGCGATGGGGAACTGAACGGCCTGGTTCCTGCCGATCGGCCGGTCGAAGACGATGCGCTCGCCAGCATAACGGCGCGCGCGGTCGACGAACCACCAGCCGTCGCCGATGCATTCCGCGGCGATCAGCGTGCGCTCGGCGTTGAGCCCGTCGAGAATGTAGCGGAAGCCCTCGCCTTCCTGGCCGATCAGGTTCTCCGCCGGAATCTCCAGATCATCGAAGAAGACTTCGTTGGTCTCGTGGTTGACCATGTTCGGAATCGGCCGCACGGTGATGCCGCCGTGCGCGTCGCGCTTGACGCCACGCAGGTCGATCAGGAAGACGCTCATCCCTTCGGCCTTGCGCTTGATTTCCGCGAGCGGCGTGGTGCGCGCGAGCAAGATCATCAGGTCGGAGTGCTGGAGCCGCGAGGTCCACACTTTCTGCCCGTTCACGACATAGCGGTCGCCCTTGCGCACCGCCGTCGTTTTCAGCCGCGTCGTGTCGGTGCCGGTCGTCGGCTCGGTCACCGCCATCGACTGCAGCCGCAAGTCTCCGCCGGCGACGCCAGGAAGGTAAGCGCGCTTCTGCGCTTCGGATCCGTGGCGAAGCAGTGTCCCCATGTTGTACATCTGGCCGTGACAGGCGCCGGCGTTGCCCCCGGAGAGGTTGATCTCCTCCATGATCACCGACGCCTCGGCCAAGCCGAGCCCCGAGCCGCCGTATTCGGCTGGAATCATAGCCGCGAGCCAGCCCGCGCGGGTGAGCGCGTCGACGAACTCGACCGGATAGCCGCGCTCCGCATCGACTTTCTGCCAGTATGCGGAATCGAAGACGCGACACAGCGCGCGCATCGCTTCGCGCAATTCCTGGTAACGGTCGGCGGCAGGAATCGGATTCACGAGCGCGCGATCGCCGGCCGATGCTGTCTAGACCATCCCAGCCACGCCACCGCCGCGGCAACGACAACGAGGAAAGGCAGCGCCCCGAAGTTCATCGCGCTCCATCCCGCTGCACTGACCAGCACTCCTGATGAGAAGGACGAGATCGCCATCACGGTGAAGATGAACGCATCGTTCAACCCCTGGGCCTTCGCCTTCTCGGCCGGAGTGTACGCCTCTGTGAGCAGCGTGGTGCCGCCGGTGTACATGAAGTTCCAGCCCACGCCCAGCAGGACCAGCGCCGTCCAGAATTGCCAGATCGCGACGCCGGCCACCGCCACCGCGACGCACGCAGTCATCAGCGCAACGCCCGCGCCGATCACCTTGAGCACGCCTAAGCGCTTGATGAGCGAGCCGGTGAAGAATCCGGGTGCGTACATGCCCACGACGTGCCATTCGATAACCAGCGCCGCCGCGCTGAACGGATGGCTGCAGAAATCCATGGCCAGCGGCGTGGCCGTCATCAAGAGGTTCATGATGCCGTAGCCGAGCGCACCGGCCAACACCGCGACCACGAACACCGGCTGGCGCGCGATCGTCACTAGCCGCCGCCCGCCGTCGCGCTGGTCTGCCGCGGGTGCCGGCACACGAACCGTCGACTGCACCGCCAATGCAATCAGCGCGATCCCAGAGAGCACCAGGAACGAACCGAGGAACGGCCTGGAAAAGGAATCCTTGGCCCACAGGCTCGCCGCCGGGCCGACGAAGCCGCCGACGATGCCACCGGCGAGCACCAGCGAGATCGCCTTCGCCCTGAAATCCGGCGCGGCGACTTCAGCCGCGGCAAAGCGGTATTGCAGACCGAAGGCCGTGTAGACTCCGATGATCGCGGTACCGAGGCAGTACAGCGGGTAGCTCGCCAGGGCGATCGCCAGTGCGCAGACGGCGCTGCCGACAATCGCGATGACCGATCCCGTCATGAACCCTCGGCGCCTGCCCACGCGAGCCATCCAAAGCGCGGCGGGCATCGCCGAAAGCGCCGAGCCGATGACGTAGCTCGTCACTCCGAGCGTAGCCAGGGTCTTGTTGTCTACGAGCGCGTAGCCGACAAGGCCGTTCATCGAGATGAGTCCGGAATTGTTGACCAGCAGCAGCGCCTGGCAGCATGCGAGCAGCACGATGTCGCGGTACGAGGTTCGCATCGGAGGAGGCCAGGATTCCGCGCGGCGAACAGGGGTTGCGTTGTGCGCGCAGAGGCACTATATCAGCGATTGCACATAGTGTCCCGAGTCGCTAATTCGCTGACCAAGAAATGCCGAGAATCGACGCCATACTTTGTCGCAAATCCTCGCCGGGTACCCCAACCCGCCTCCGGTTTGCTTCGCGTCTGGCGCCGATTTCGGCACTTTTGGCAACCGCGTCGGGGTTAGGCATTCTGACAGGTCGCCAACGAACTAACGACTCGGGACACTAGCGGCGAACACGATGAGAGAAACGATTCTCGATTTCTGGTTCGGCAAGCCCGGCACCGGCGGTTACGGCAAGGAGCGCGACGAGTGGTTCCGCAAGGATGCGGCGTTCGACGAGACAATACGGGCGCGCTTCGGTGCGGCCATCGAAACCGCGCTAGCGGGAGGCTTCGCCGATTGGACCGACGACCGGGGCTTGCTCGCGCGCGTCCTGCTTCTCGACCAGTTCACGCGCAACGTCTACCGCGACACACCGCGAGCGTTCGCTGGCGACGTGCTGGCCCTTGAGCTCGCACGCGGCGCGGTCGCTCGCGGTGTCGACCGCAGCCTGATCCCGGTCGAGCGCTGGTTCCTCTACATGCCGTTCGAGCACGCAGAAGACGTTGCTGCGCAGGAAATGGGGCTTGAGCTGTTCGCTCGCTTGCGCGACCACGGGCTCGGTGGCCCGCTCCCGTGGGCGCAGCGCCACGCCGAGGTCGTTCGCCGCTTCGGCCGCTTTCCCCACCGCAACGCGATTCTTGGCCGCGCGTCGACTGCCGAGGAAATCGCCTTCCTATCCACTCCGGGCAGCAGCTTTTGACGAGCATCGTGAATGCGAATGACGGCGGCGCACCCTCACCCCTTCTCCCGCAAGAGAGCCCTCACCCCTATCCCCTCTCCCGCTCACGCGGGCGAGGGGAAGCATCTGCGCGCCTTCGGCGCGGGATTCGGATCGAGGGGAGATTCCTGAAGGCGGCGGTCCAGTGCGCACCATAGGAATCCTCGGCGGCACTTTCGATCCGATCCATTATGGGCATCTGCGCTTCGCCGCCGATGTCAGGGCGATGCTGGATCTCGCGTGCATATTGATCATTCCAGCGGGCGATCCATGGCATCGCACCGCGCCAGTCGCTTCGGCGCAAGCGCGCCTCGCCATGGTCGAGCTCGCCTGCGCCGAGTTCCCCGGGCTCATCGCCGACGGGCGGGAGGTTCGCCGCCCGGGGCCCAGCTACACGGTGACGACATTGCAGGAGTTGCACGATGTGGACCCGTCGCGTCCGCTCGGCCTGCTCGTCGGCACCGACGCGCTCGCGGGACTCGCGAGGTGGCATCGCTGGGAACTGCTGCTCACGCTGTCGCACCTGATCGTCGCCGAGCGGCCGGGAGTGCGCTTCGACGCACAGAAACTATCCGAGCCGCTGCGCACCCAATACGAACGCCGATTGACCACCGATCGATCGCGCCTGTCGCGAACGCTCGCGGGCGCGATCCTGCGCGTGCCCATAACGCCGCAGCCGATTTCGGCGACGGCTATCCGCGATGCGCTCGCGCGAGGAGCCGCCGGTCGCGCCGAGGTCGCCGGTTTGCTTCCTGCCGAGGTTCTGGCTTATATTGACCGCAACCAATTGTATCGGCCACCCACGGATGCGACTTAGCCGCCTGCAGAAAACCGCCGTCATTGCCCTCGAAGCCATCAAAGCCCGCGACATCGCGCTGCTCGATGTCCGCAAGCTCACCACCCTGTACGACACTTTGATCGTTGCGACTGCCGAATCGAGCCGGCAGGTCAAGGCGCTCGCGCAGCACGTTCGCGAGGCGATGAAGAGCGCGGGCGCGACGATCGTCGGGGTCGAAGGCGAGGAATCGGGCGAGTGGGTGCTGGTCGACTGCGGCGACATCGTCGTGCACATCATGCAGCCTGCCGTGCGCCGCTACTACAACTTGGAAGAGCTGTGGACGCCTCCGGCGCCGCGCCGGCGCAGCAAGGTCGCGGTTCCAGCGTAGTTCGTAGCCCGGGTTGAGCCCGCAAGGCGAAACCCGGGACGATGGATGATTGAGGTTCGCCGGTTTCCACCGATCAGGTCCGGGGTCGACCAGGTTTACACGAAACGCGCCACCGCGGCGAACGCATCCCGGAATCTGCGCTTGAAGCTCCGTATCGTCGCGCTTGCCCACAAGCTGCCGGCATGGGTCGCCGCAGCCTGCGACGATTATGTTCGCCGGTTGCCGCGCGACGTCGCGCTGGAGATCTTCGAGATCCGGCCCGAAGCACGCGATCGCGGAAAGCGCGTGGCGCAGATTCTTGCCGCCGAAGGCGTGCGCATCGCGCAAGCCACGCGCGGGTATCACGTCGTAGCGCTCGACGAGCGCGGCGAGGCGTGGACCACGGCACGCCTGGCGCGCGCACTCGCGCGCTGGCAGGACGAGGGAGTCGCGGTCGCGTTCGTCATCGGCAGCGCCGACGGACTCTCGGCCGCGGTGAAGCGCGATGCCGATGCGGTCGTCGCCCTTTCCGCGTTAACATTGCCTCACGGCCTGGCGCGCGTCGTGCTCGCCGAGCAGTTGTACCGGGCCATCAGCATGCTGCGAGGTCATCCCTATCATCGCGAATGACCCAACCGTTCCTGCTGACCGAGCGGCCCTCGGTCTACCTCGCTTCGAAGAGCCCGCGCAGGCAGGCGCTGTTGCGGCAGATCGGCGTCGAGTTCGAGGAGTTGCTGCTGCGCGAAGCCGCAGGCCGCCGCCGCGACGTGCTCGAGGTCCCGCGCAAGGACGAGTCACCGCTCGACTACGTCAAGCGCATCGCACGAACCAAGGCGGCCGTCGGCTGGCACCGCATGGGGCGCCGAGGATTGCCGCCTAAGCCGGTGCTCGCCGCCGACACCGAAGTCGTGGTCGACGGCGACGTGCTCGGCAAGCCCGAAGACGCCGCAAGCGCGACGCAAATGCTCAAGCGGCTCTCCGGCCGATCGCACGAGGTGATCACCGCGGTCGCGGTCCGCTGGGATGCGCAGATCGTGCAGGCGGTGGCCAGGTCGCAGGTCACGTTTCGCGTGCTCGCCGGCGACGAGATAACGCGCTACGTCGCCACCGGCGAGCCCTTCGACAAGGCGGGCGGTTACGCAGTCCAGGGGCGCGCCGCGATCTTCATTCGTCGCATCGAGGGCAGCTATTCGGGTGTGATGGGCCTGCCGCTTTACGAAACCGCCGAGATCCTGTCGAAAATCGGCCATCACGTGATATGAGTCACGAGATTCTCATCAATGTAACGCCGCAGGAGACTCGCGTGGCGATGCTCGAGCAGGGAGTCGTGCAGGAGTTGCACGTCGAGCGCACGTCCGCACGCGGGCTGGTCGGCAACATCTACCTTGGGCGCGTCGCCCGAGTGCTTCCAGGCATGCAATCGGCCTTTATCGAAATCGGGCTCGAGCGCGCGGCGTTCCTGCACATCGCCGATATCTGGGAGCATCGCCAGAACGGCTCCGAAAGCAAGCCCATCGAACGGATCCTGCACGAGGGCCAGGCGCTCCTGGTTCAGGTTATCAAGGATCCCATCGGCACCAAGGGCGCGCGGCTGTCGACGCAAGTGAGCCTCGCCGGGCGACTGCTGGTCTATCTGCCGCAGGATTCGCATATCGGCATTTCGCAACGCATCGAGGACGAGGCGGAGCGCGAAATCCTGCGAGGGAAATTGCAGCAACTCCTCCCGCAGGGGCTCGCGGGAGGTTTCATCATCCGCACCATGGCGGAAACCGCGACCGAGCGCGAAATGCAGAACGACATCGAGTACCTGACCAAGCTCTGGCACGATCTCACCGAGAAGTCCGCATCGCTGCCGGCGCCGTCGCTGGTCTACCAGGACTTGAACCTCGCCCAGCGCGTGCTGCGCGACATGGCCAACGAGGAGACCGTACGGATCCTGGTCGATTCGCGCGAGACCTTCCACAAGATGCAGGAGTTCGCGGGCCAGTACACCCAGAACATCGTCCAACGGATCGAGCATTACGCTGGAGAGCGACCGCTGTTCGACCTGAACGCGGTTGAGGAAGAGATTCAGAAAGCGCTGGCGCGACGGGTCGACCTCAAGTCCGGCGGCTACTTGATCATCGACCAGACCGAGGCGCTGACGACCATCGACGTCAACACCGGAGGCTTTGTCGGCGGACGCAGCTTCGACGACACCATCTTCAAGACCAACCTCGAGGCGGCGCAGGTGATCGCGCGCCAGCTCCGGCTGCGGAACCTGGGCGGCATCATCATCATCGACTTCATCGACATGGAGAACGCCGACCACCGCAGCGCGGTGCTGGCCGAGTTCAACAAGGCCCTCGAGCGCGACCGCACGCGGCTCACCGTCAACGGATTCACTCAGCTGGGCTTAGTCGAGATGACGCGCAAGCGCACGCGCGAGAGCCTGGCACACGTGCTGTGCGAGCCCTGCGGGACCTGTGGCGGCCGCGGCGAGCTCAAAACGGCGCAGACCGTCTGCTACGAGATCCTGCGAGAGATCGTGCGCGAGTCCAAGCAGTTCAATGCGCGTGAGTTCCGCATCCTCGCTTCACAATCGGTAATCGATCTGTTCCTGGACGAGGAATCGCAGAGCCTTGCGCAGCTCGGCGACTTCATCGGCAAGCCGGTTTCCCTGCAGGTCGAGTCGATCTACACCCAAGAGCAGTACGACATCATCCTGATCTAAAAGCCGTCAATAGCCTGCTGCGCTTGGCATAGCTTTGTTGCGCGCGGGCTCGGAATCCTCATGTACTTACGCTGGTACATTCCGGTTCCTCGCCCGCTCGCGCCTCGCTCTGCCCGCGCTCGCGACGGCTCTTGATCGGCTTTTTGGGGTGCTCTATGTCCAACGCATCGCTGTGGTCCCGCGTCCGCGACTTTGCCGCGAGGCTCTTTCGCCGCAAGCTGCCGCACCCCGGGCGCTTCGTTGCAGGCAGCAAGTTCTCCTGGCGTGGCTGGATCGGCTTCGCGCCGTGGGCATGGCCCTCGCGCGACTATCTCGTGTACGTCCCCGCCGGTCACACGCGCTGGAAGCGCCGCCCGCTCATCGTCCTGATCCACGGCTGCAGGCAGCCTCCCGAGGAGCTGGTCGCCGGCACGCGCATCAGCGCGCTCGCCGACCATCACGGCTGGCTCGTCCTGTTGCCGCGACAAACCGCCAGGGCCAATCCCTGGCGCTGCTGGAACTGGTTCGACAAGCGCACCAGTGGCGGGCTCGGGGAGGCCGCTATCATCGCGGCCCAGATTCGCGCGGTGCGCCGCGAATACCGCGCGCATCCGCGTCGGATCTTCGCCGCGGGAATGTCGGCGGGAGGCGCGATGGCGGCGCTGCTCGGCGTCCAGCATCGGAAGCTCTTCGCGGGGATCTTCGTTCATTCGGGGGTCGCGTGCGGCGCGGCCTCACGACCTTTGACCGCGCTCGACGTGCTTTTGCACGGTGCCGATGGCCCCTACGAGCACGTCGCGGCGGTGGCCCGCGACAATGCTCCCTCCGGCGCGCTGCCGCTGCCGCTGGTCGCCATTCACGGAGAGCGCGACGAGGTCGTGGCGCCGATCAATGCCGTGCAACTCGCGCGCCAATACCTGGTGCTCAATCGCCGGCTCGCTCCGGAAACCCTGGGACGCGAAGAACTACCTGCCCCCGATGCGCACACGACCGAGATGCTTGAAGGCGAACGCACGATGACCGTCATCGATTATCGCGAAGGGGAGCGCACGCTGGTGCGACTGATCCGCGTGTCCGAGCTGGGTCATGCCTGGAGCGGGGGCGAGGCTTCGTTGCCGTACAATGACCCGCATCCACCCGATGCGACCGGCCTGCTCGGCGAGTTCGTGATCGAGCAGATACGCTTGCAGAGGGCGTCCCGCACAAGGAGATTCGCATGGCTGTCACGGGCATGAACCACTTCACCATCCTCACCGACGACGTCGAGGGCACGACGCGCTTCTACGCCGAGTTTCTCGGGCTGCGCGCGGGCCCGCGTGCCAACTTCAACTTCCCCGGCGCGTGGCTGTACGCCGGCAGGGACCCGATCCTCCACGTGATCGGTGGCCGGCCGAAGAGCGATCTCAAGGCCGGCGTCATCGATCACATGGCGTTCAGCGGGCGTGATCTCGGCGCCACGCTCGCGCTCCTGAAAGCGCGCGGCATCGAGCACGAGTGCAGAAGACAGGTCGGCTCTGGCGTCTGGCAGGTCTTCTTTCACGACCCCAACGGGGCGAAGGTCGAGCTCGATTTCGACCCGGGCGAGTCGGCCACCGCCTGAGGCACGCAATGGCAAAGGCGGCGCTCGACCATCTCGTTGTCGCCGCTGCCACGCTGGAGCAGGGCGAGGACTACGTCGAGGCGAGGGTCGGCGTCCGCCCGAGGCGCGGCGGAAAGCACGTGGCCATGGGGACCCACAACAGCGTGCTGCGCCTGGGTGAGCGGGTCTATCTCGAAGTGATCGCGATCGATCCGCAGGGCAACGTGCCGGCGCGGCCGCGCTGGTTCGAGCTGGACAGGCCGGAGATGCGGGCCGCGCTCTCCGCCTCGCCGCGTCTCATCCACTGGGTCGTGCGCTCCAACGACATCGAAGCGACGCGACGCGCTTGCCCCATCGATCCCGGTCCGGTGCAAGCGGCCTCCCGCGGGGAATACAGTTGGCGTATCACGATTCCCGATGATGGCCACCTTCCAGGTGGCGGTGTGCTGCCGACGCTCATCGAGTGGGCCGGCGCTTCCCATCCCGCCGACGCGATGCCCGACAGCCGCCTGATGCTTGCCGGGCTCGCCGCCGCGCACCCGACCCCGGGTCTGATTCGTGCAACGCTGGCCGCGCTCGGCTTGAGCGACATCTTGAAAGTCAGCTACGACATGACACCGCGGCTCGCGGCCATGCTCGCAACGCCGCGCGGGCCGGTCTCGCTCTAGTTAAGGCTTGCCCGCCGCCGCCTCGGCGGCTGCGAGCTGCCCGTAGACGATGCGGGCGATGGAGAGCAACTGCGTCTTGTCGAGGTTGCCCGACAGCGCGTAGCCACAGGCGTCGTCGATCCAGTAGAACACCCCCACGCCGCCTTCCTGCGCGTAGCGGAACGCGGTCTCGCGCGAATTCTCGGCGTCCTTGCGAACGAGAAGCGAAATGCGCTGCTTGTCGGCGTTCTCGTACATGAACAGCGCTCCCGGGCGCTCGTTGCCCGCGACCAGTCGGCCACCGACCAGAGCGAAACCGGCGCTGTTCAAGCTGGGCGCGTGCAGCGGGAAATTCAGCCGTTTCGACAGCCACCGCACGAGGCGCTCTTCCTCGTTGGCCCAGATCTCCACCGGGCGGTTGGGATCGGTCGCGTAAATCGCGTGGGTAAGCGCAGCCTGGCGGGCGAAGGTGACCGGGGTGCCCTCCCTCTGCAGCATTTCGCCGCGCATCAGCCAGCCGACGGCGACTCCGACCACCAGCGAGGCCGCCGCGGCAAGCAGCGCCCACGGCCGACGCGCGCGAAAACATCCCGATCGGCTCGCCGTTGCGGCGACGATGAGCTCGCGCGGCAGCGGCTCGGCCAGCCACGGATCGAATGCGCCGCACAGCAGGGCGTTCTGCCGCTGGATCGCAGCGACCCTGGCCGCCAGCGCGGGCTCCTCCGTGAGCCGGGCTTCCACCTGCGCCGCGCGCTCGGCGGAGAGCTGCCGATCCGCGTATGCATTCAGATCGTCGTCGGAAAGCGGCAGTCCGCTCATTTGATCACCTTGAAGGGCGCACTTGCGGGGTCGGCGTTCATGCGCCGGAGTTTCTCACGCGCACGATTCAGGCGCGACATCACGGTGCCGATCGGCACGCCCTGCACCTGCGCGATGTCGTCGTAGCGCAGCTCTTCGACGGCGGCCAGCAACAGCACCTCGCGCTGCTCGCCGGGCAGGCGCCCGATCTGCTCGAGCACTTCGGCAAGCTCGATGCGGTCGGATTGCGTCGCTCGCATCGGAATCTCCCAGCCCGCCGCCGGCCCATGCTCGGCGTCGAGCGAGCTCTCTGCGCTTTCGCGCCTGCGCGTCGAGCGTTGGTTGACGTAGAGGTTATGCATGATGGTGAACAGCCACGCCCGCAGGTCGCTGCCAGCCCTCCAGAGTCGCCGTTTCTCCCAGGCTCGCGCTAGCGTGTCCTGCACCAGATCGTCCGCGCGCGAGAAATCGCCGGTGAGCACTCGCGCGTAGCGGCGAAGCCGCGGCAGCGCGGAAACCAGATCTGGGTCAGGCAGCGTATCTGGCATGAGCGGCCGGAGAAAGCGCAAACCCTCCGCGCCGCCCGATCAGCGAGGCAATTCCTGCGTCGGCGCGGGCGCGCCCATCGCCGACTCGATAGCCAATGCGGCAACTCCGAGTCGATACCTCATCGAACCTCCCATTCATTCCTCGCGACATGGTAAACATCATGGGAGCGGGGTTATTCCGGCCGGCCCGAGCGGGGCGTTTCGCAGCGCTCCACGTGCTTCTCGCAAAGCGAATCCCGCCCCACGCCGTACTCTACGGCAACTCCGCGGCCGGCATCCGCGCCAGAATGATCGGTATCTTTCGGGCGAGTCCGCGCGAGCCCGGATTTCTCTCGTAGTGGCGGGGGTTCGGCGCCATCGCCGCCAGCCGTGCCGCCTGCTCCACCGAGAGATCGGCCGCGCTCGTGGCAAAGTAGCGACGAGCCGCGGCTTCGCAGCCGAAGATCCCATTGCCCCACTCGATCACGTTGAGATAGATCTCGAATATGCGGCGCTTGTCGAGGATCGCCTCGAGCATCAGCGTTATCAGCGCTTCCTGAGCCTTGCGCCAGTAGCTCTTCTCGCCCGACAGGAACAGGTTCTTCGCGAGCTGCTGCGTGATCGTCGATCCGCCGGCGACGACGCGGCCCTTGCGCAGGTTCTTGTCCAAGGCCTGCTGAATGCCGTCCCAGTCGAAGCCCTCGTGCTCGACGAACTTGGCGTCTTCCGCGGCGATCATCGCGCGCTTCAAATTGACCGAGACGCGCTGATATGGCACCCACACGTACTGCAGGCGCGCGCCGGGATTGCTTCGCTCGAGCTCCGCGAGCCGCATTTGCATGAACGCCGTCTCGCGCGGCGGGTGATCCCGCCACCACCAGATGTGCGCGGCGTACCAGCCCTGCAGCAGCGCAAGAGCCAGGAACGCGACGAGCGCCGCCCATAGCAGCCAGCGGAGAACGACGCGCATCGCTAAGAGCCGGGTCTAAGCAAAGGGAATGCGGACGACGTGTCCGGACGCACGCCGCGCCACAGCAGGAAGCTTTCGGCGGCCTGTTCGATCAACATGCCCAGCCCATCCGCGGTCCTCGCCGCACCCTGCTCGATCGCCCAGCGCACGAACGGCGTCATCTCGTTGGCGTAGACCAGGTCGTAGGCGAGCGCTGCCGGCGCGAACAAGCCGTCGGGCCACAACTCGCGAGGGACCGGGCTATTCAGGCCGATGCTCGTGGCGTTGATGACGATCTTGAAGTGCGCCCCGCCGAGCGAGCGCGGCTCGATCGCGACGACCGGGCCCTGGCTTGCGAAGTGTGTCGCGAGCTCGACGGCTCGGGCGTGCGTGCGGTTGGCGATGACGACGCGATGCGGCGCCTGCGCCAGCAGCGGCTGCAGGATACCGTGAACAGCGCCTCCTGCTCCGAGAACCAGCACGTCGCGCGCGGTGATCGTCTCGCCCAGGTTGTCGGTGAGATCGCGCAGCAGTCCCGCCCCGTCGGTGTTGTCGCCGTACCAATGGTCGCCGCGCCAGGCCAGCGTGTTGCACGCGCCCGCCGATTCCGCTCGCGCGCTTCTTTCCCGGGCAAGCGCAAACGCTTCGAGCTTGAACGGAATCGTGACATTGAGCCCCTTGCCGCCTTCCGCGACAAAGCGCTCGACCGTGGCGGCGAATCCGTCGCGCGGCGCAAGGAGCCGCTCATAGCTAAGCTCCTGCCCCGTCGCCTTGGCAAACGCGGCGTGGATGATGGGGGACTTGCTGTGCGCGACGGGGTTGCCGATGACGGCGTAACGGTCGATCGTCACTGGCTAATCAAAGAGTCACCCGGCGCGAAGGTCCACGTGCGCGTGATGTAGAGGATATCCGTGTCGCGCTTGATGTCCGGCGGAAACGCTGCGTAGGGCGAGCCCATTTCGACGATCTTACGCGCGGCCGTATCGAGAATCTTCTGCCCCGACGAACGATCGACCGCGATGCTCTCGACGCTTCCGTCGGCGCGTATGCCGACAGTGAGCAGCAGGCTACCATAGAGCTTGCGCGCGCGCGCCGCTTCAGGGTAGTTCAGGTTGCCTATGCGTTCGACCTTGAGCCGCCAGTCCTCCACGTAGCGGGCAAAACGGTACTCTTCGGCGCGGGCGCCGACGAAGCGTCGCTTGGGACGCTTTTCGTACGCTTCCATTTGCTTGGCGATCTGCGCCTCGAGACGCATCGTCTCCAGCGTGCGCTGCATCATTTCGGTGGCGCTGGGCAGCTCGGGCGGCTCGACCGAATCGGTGGGCCGCGGAGCCGGCGGCGACACCGCCTGCGCCGCCTTGAGCTGGGTGAGCATTTCCTTGGCGCGGTTTTCCAGCTCGTCCACCTTCTGCGCGGCGAGCGCCAGCTCATTGCTGGCGCTATCTCTGGGCAGCACCGGCAGCGGGGTCTTGGCGCGGCGATCGGCGTCGGTGTTACCACCCCCGTCGAGGTTGGCCTGCGCCAGAATTTCCGCTCTCGCCGGCTTGCTTTGTGACTTGGCGTTGACCAGAGCCACTTCCAGCGGCGGCCCACCGCGGTCGAACCTGGTGAGATCGAACGGGGAAAAACGCAGCGCCAGAACCACGAGGTGCAGGAGGATCGACCACCCCAGCGCATTGGCGAACAGTCGGTTGCCGGCGGCAGTGTCCACCGCGAGAAAGGGCAGCGATGCCGTCCGCGGCTCGCGGGCAGACACCACCGGCGCTCGCGGCCGCGCCGGCCGCTTCTTGGGGGTGACCAGGCGCAGATCGGGCGACCTGGACCGGGATGACTTTGGCATAAAAATGCCAAGTATATCCCCCTTGGGCCGAAGCTCAAGCCGCATCGCGGTCAGCCTCTTTCTCTCAGGCTCTAGCCGGCCCAGCGAAGCGCGCCTCGACGGTGGCGGCCAGCAGGTCGATGCGTCCCATGGACACCCGCACCCGGTCACCAGGCGCGCTCGCTGGCAGGTCGGCGAGGCGCAGGTATAAAGGCACGGCGTCGAGACGCACCAAGTTTTCCCGCAGCACGGTGGCCGCGGCCTCGGCGACTTTCTCCTGCTTCAGCCAGCGCAGGCACCAGTAGCGCTCCATCTGGCCCTGGAACTCGGCGTATTGCGCATAGGTAACCTCGAAGTCGGCCATCGCGGCGTAGAGATCGGTGTCACCCTCGGCATAGGGAGGTATGGTGCCGGCCAGCACTGCCATCAGCTGCTGCTGGTTGACCAGGTCGCTGTAGCGTCGCAGCGGCGAGCTCGCCCACAGGTACTGGGTGACGCCGAGCCCCTGGTGCGGCTCGGGTCGGGTGCTCATTTTCACCTTGCCCATCTGCTGGGTGCGATACAAGCCGGGCACGCCGGCGTCGACGAGCGTGGCGCCCCAGCTTTCGTTCACGTGGATCATGAGCTCGGCGACGAGCTTGTCGAGCGGAGACCCGCGCGGGCGCGGAACGATCGTGACCCTGCCTTCGGGGGCGGCTTCCCAATCGACGTAGAAGTTGTAGTCGATGCGCTGGGCTTCGGTCTTTCCCCGCGTGCTCTCCAGTTTCTGCGCGACCCGCCAAAGTGCGCGCAACTCATCGGTCCATTCAGGCTCGTTGGGAGCGGCGGCCTGCGCAAAGTGTTCCCCGATGGCATCGAGCCTCAGGTTGGCCGCGACGGGCACGCGCTCCAGGCGTGTGCGGCGTCTGAGAGGCGTCCCGTCGGCTTCGGTTTCGACGTACAGCGTCAGCGCCGGGACGATGCCCCCTTGCCGCAACGAAAAGCGCTCGATCACCACGTTTGGGAGCATGGTGATCTTGCGTCCCGGCATGTAGACGGTGGAGAGCCGCGCGCGCGCGATTTGATCCAGCGCCGAGCCCCGCGGCACCGCGAGCGCCGGCGCGGCGATGTGAATGCCGATCTCCAAATTGCCACTGGGGAGCGCGCGAACCGAGAACGCATCGTCGATCTCGGTGGTAGTCGCGTCGTCGATGGAAAACGCCTGCACGGGCGCTTGTTCCAGCTCGGGTAGCGGCGGCAATTCGCCGAGCGAAGGGAACTCGATTCCGCGAGGAAACGCTTCGAGCACGAAGCGGTTGAAGTGGTAGTCGTGGGTCGAGGGAATGGCTCCGCAGGCATCGAGCAGCGCCAGGGGATTGGTGTGCGCGGCCTCGCACGCCGCCGCGAGCGCTTTCGTCTCCAGCGCCTGCTTCTCTGGCTTGTAGAACAGCATCGGCAGCTTGTCGCGGAATGCGGCCGGCAAGCGGTGCGCTTGCAGCTCCGCCACATACCGGGCGATCTGTTCGGCCTCGCAACGTTTGCGTTCGACACTGGCCAGCGCCGCCTTCAGTGCTTCGGCAGGCGCCGCCCGGTAGCGGCCCCTGCCCTTCTTGTAGAAGTGCATCGGCGAGCCATGCAGGCACAAAGCGAGTGCCGCCGACTCGGCGGGCCTCGGCGCTCGGCCGAAGTAGTCGGTGGCGAGCTCGGTGAACGCGAACTCGCGCTCGCCGCTCACCTCCCACAGGAAGTTGGGATCGAGCCCAGCAGCCAACACATGCGCGTCCGCGAGCAGCGCCGACGGCGAAGGGTCGGTGAAACGCAGCAGCACGTTCGCCGCCTTGACCTTCAGACGCTTGCCCGATGCCGACTCCACCTGCAGCGAGGTGTCGTTGTCGGCGAGGACGGTGCCGGCCTTGAACGCGCCGTCGTCCTCGAAGAAAACGTGCATCGGAGATGGAACCGCGGAAAAGAGGGCCCGAATTATACCGCGACATTCTCCGCCCGCGATTGCGCGCCGCCGGCGTTTACGTCAGCATGAGCGCCTTTCACTTACAAGCGCGCGATCATGTCGATGCTCTTCCGCCGTCTGGGCGACTCCGGACTCGAGGTCTCGGTCATTTGTCTGGGAACAATGATGTTCGGAGATCGCACCGATGCTCCGACCGCGACAGGCATCATCGCGTCGGCGCTCGACGCAGGCGTGAACTTCATCGACACCGCCGACAATTACTCCAAAGGGGCTTCGGAGACGATCGTCGGTCCCGCGATCGCGGCGAACCGCCATCGCTGGATCCTGGCGACCAAGGTCGGCAATGTCATGACGCGCAAGCCCGACGATGGCGGGCTGTCGCGCCGCTGGATCATGCAGGGGTGCGAGGCGAGCTTGAAGCGCCTCGCCACCGATTACATCGACATCTACTACCTTCACCGCGACGACCCTGATACGCCGCTCGCCGAAACCGTCGACGCAATCGGCGATTTGATCCGCGCGGGGAAGATCCGCTATTTCGGCGTGTCGAACTACCGCGGCTGGCGCATCGCCGAGGTCGTCGCCACTTGCGACGACCTGGGCGTCCCGCGCCCGGTCGTGTGCCAGCCCTATTACAACGCGATGAACCGCACGCCCGAAGTGGAGATCCTGCCGGCGTGCGATTACCACGGCATTGGCGTGGTTCCCTACAGCCCGCTCGCGCGCGGAGTGCTCACCGGAAAGTACGTGCCCGGCGCGGAGCCGCCGGCGGGGTCGCGCGTCGCGCGCAAGGACCAGCGCATGATGGAGACGGAGTTCCGCGCGGAGTCGATCGCCATCGCGCAGACCATCAAGGTACATGCGGAGAAGAAGGGGCTCACCGCGACGCAGTTCGCGCTGGCGTGGCTGCTCGCCAGCAAAATCATCAGCTCGGTGATCGCAGGGCCGCGCACGCTCGAGCAGTGGACCGACTATCTTTCCGCTGTCGGCAAGGAGATCGACCAGGAGGACGAAGCTCTGGTCGACTCGCTGGTGAAGCCCGGCCACCCTTCGACGCCGGGGTACAACGATCCGCAGTATCCGTTCTACGGGCGGATCGTGGGTTAGGAGTGCACCTGCCGGACCTTACAGGTCGCGAAGATTGAATCGTTGTCCCCGCCCCCGATTCAAGCATTCGGGGGCAGGCTCCAGCGGGGACCCAGTGACGTTCGCGCCAACGCCGCTGGATTTTCGCGACCCTGTCCCCGCGAAAGCGGGGAGCGGGAATGACGAATTTCCCAACTACTTGTTGATGGTCGCTGCGCCGGCCTTGCAGACTAACTCATCCTGAGAGCCCGTTCCGCCCGAGCAGCCGATCGCACCGATGAGCTTGCCTCCCTCCACGAGCGGGATGCCGCCGCGCGAAGCAATGATGTCGTCGAGCGTGAGCAGATAGGTGAAACCGCTTAGCTGAATGCCGTTCTCGAAGGCTTTGGTCTCACGGCGGAATATAGCCGCTGCGCGCGCCTTGTGCTCGGCGATCTTGGTCGATGCGATCGCCGCGCCGTCCATGCGCTGTAATGCGACGAGGTGGCCACCCGTATCGACGACGGCAATAACCTCTTTCCAATCGCGTTTCTTGGATTCGGCGACGGCGGCGGCAATCGCAGCCTCAGCGCGGTCGAGCGATATCGGAGTACCGTAGGGAACGTCGAACGGCATCTTCTCCGGTATGACGTCAAGCGGATTCGGCGGCGGTGTCTGCTGCGCGCGGCTAGGTGCGCCCACGAGCAGTATGGCAAGCGTGCTTAGTGTGACAAGGGTTCTCAATGACATGGGGCTCCTCCTCTCGTTGACTACGGTCGCGAAACGCTCCTCCCACCTGGGCATCGACACGAAATGGCTCCCTGCTGAGCTCGACCTGCTCTCAGTGAACACCTGCGCAGGATCGCTTGTTCCGGCTGGCGATTGGTCCTCAACCCGGCGGCTTGCCCTCCTTCCACTCCTCGTCGGTGCGAAAGACGCGGACTACGCGCGTGTGCTTGCCGCCGGCGTACTTTTCCATCTGCACCATGACGGGGTAGAGCTCGGCGAGCTTGGCGCGGGCGGCGTCCTCGTTGTCGAAAGTCAGGATCCTGCCGTCGGCGCCGCGCACGTCCGACCAGATGCCGCGGTCGTCTTCGACCTCGATCTTGAACATCGGCTTGCCGGGTTGCTTTGCCATCGTCTTCAGATCCCTTATTCGTTCGCCACGCCGTGCGGCACATGGCCGGTCGCGACGTGCTTAGCAGCCGATTCGACGTGCGTGCGCTGGTCGTCGAAAAAGATGTCGGCGCCGAAGGCACGCAGGAACTCACCCTTGTCGAGCCCACCAAGAAAGAGCGCCTCGTCGATGCGGATGTTCCAGGCGCGCAGCGTGCGGATCACTCGCTCGTGCGCGGGCGCGCTGCGCGCGGTGACGAGCGCGGTGCGAATGGGACTCTTGTCCTCCGGGAAATCGGACTGGATGCGGTGCAGGCCGGCGAGAAAGTCCTTGAACGGCCCGCCCGAGAGCGGCTGCAGCGCCGAGGCCGATTCGCTCTTGGAGAACGCAGCGAGCCCTTCCTCCTGGTAGACGCGCTCGGCTTCGTCGGAGAACAGCACTGCGTCGCCATCGAAAGCGATGCGGAGCTCGTCGGTCTCGTTCTTGAATACGCTGGGGAAGATCGTGGCCGCGGCGTAGCCGTCGTCGAGCGCACGCTTCACGTCCTCGGTATCCGCCGACAGGAAGAGCTGCGACCCGAAGGCGGGAACGTAGCGCGAGGTCGGCTCGCCCTTGGTGAACGCGGCGCGGGAGATGTCGAGGTGGTAGTGCTTGATCGAATTGAACACGCGCAAGCCGGTGTCGGCCGAGTTGCGCGAAAGCAGGATCACCTCGACGTATTGCTTGTCGGGGCGGTTCAAGCGCAGCAGCTTTTTCACCAGCGCGAACGCCGGCCCCGGCGCGAGGATCTCGTCCTCGTGCTCGATCTGGTAGCGCTGATAGGCGTCCACCCCCTGCTCGACGAAGATGCGATGGCTCGCCGTGAGGTCGAACAGCGCCCGCGAGGAGATCGCGACGACGAGCTTGTCGGCGAGGGTGGGCTTGGGCATTGAGTAGGGCCTGCTAACGCTATGGACACAAACGCGTTGCAGCAACCCGAAGGGAACAGGCGTCCTGGGGCGCCACTCGGTGTTGCCGTCCTCGCCAAGACCGCTCGTCTTGGCTTCGTCCTGCGCCTTGATTGGCGCCCCAGGGCACCCGTTCGCGTATGCGCCCATAGCGTTAGCAGGCCCTAGTATAGTCCTCGCTCGAGGCTCGCTCACCGGACGCTCGCATCGAAGGAGGCCGCCGCTTGCTCGGGCGCGGCTCGTTCAGATTCCCGGCTTGAGGACAAAGCGGAGCACCGGCGGAATCTGCGTGTCGAAATTTTCAAAGGCGTGATCCCCGCCCCCTTGCACCGACTGCCACGCACCGGCATAGAAGGCGACCGCCTCGCGCCAGTCGAGGATCTCGTCTCCGGTCTGCACGAGCAGGAAATAGCGCTCAGGATGCGTGATGCGCGCAACCTTCAGCGCTTCCAATTCCGCGAAGTGCCCGCGCGTAAGCTCGTATTCTTCGCCCGTGTACAGATTGCGCTGCAGGCCGAGGTACGGCACGAGATTCTCGTAGGGCCGGACCGCGGGATTGATCAGCACCGCCTTGGCGCCGTAGCGCTCGGCCAGGTAAGTGGCGTAGTAGCCGCCGAGCGAGCTGCCGACCAGTGTGAGCGAGGTGGCGTCGCGCGCTTCGATCCACGTCCGGACTGCGAGCATCGCCTCGGCCGGCCGGTGTGAGAGCTGCGGCACGTAGTACGCCAGCCGCTCTGGCCCGGGCAGCGCAGCGATCGCCGCGCCGAGCGCGCGCGCCTTGATCGATCCCGGCGAGCTGTTGAGGCCGTGCAGATACGCGACGGTGCCCGCGCTGATCA
This sequence comes from Casimicrobiaceae bacterium, assembly GCA_035623155.1. Taxonomy (GTDB): domain Bacteria; phylum Pseudomonadota; class Gammaproteobacteria; order Burkholderiales; family Casimicrobiaceae; genus PALSA-1003. Next base: position 44,420 of record DASPTZ010000141.1, read on the forward strand.
CGCTGCTGCCGCGAGTCGAGTCAGAAGCCTGTCCTGGATGCCGCCGAAGCCACCGTTGCTCATGATCAGCACTCGATCGCCGTTCCGAGCCTCGTGCGCGATCGCTTCGATCAACTGTGCGAGCTCGCCATGCACGCTCGCGCGCCCGCCCAGCGGCGAGAGCGCCGCCGCGGGGTCCCAGCCCAGATTCGCCGGTGCGTAGCAGAAGACTCGATCGGCCGCGGCGAGACTCGTGGCAAGCTGCGCCTTCATCGTTCCCAGCTTCATGGTGTTGGACCGCGGCTCGAGTACCGCGAGGATCCGCGCCGGACCACAGGCTCCGCGCAGCGCGGCGAGCGTCGCCGCGATCTCGGTGGGGTGATGCGCGAAGTCGTCGTAGAGCATGACGCCGTTGACCGTCCCGCGCACTTCGAGGCGACGTCTGATGCCGCGAAACTCCGCAAGCGCCGCGAGGCTGGCAGCAACCGGGACGCCCGCATGCCGGGCGGCGGCGATCGCAGCGAGCGCATTCAACTGGTTGTGCCGCCCGATCAGGGAGAACTGCGACAGCACGCCCTGCGGGGCGCCGCCAAGCTTGATTGCTCCGTCGCCGCCGATGGTCCAGTCCGCCCCCGTATCGGGAACCGCCGCGAACCCGAAGCGCTCGATCTCGCTCCAGCACCCGCGTGCGAGCACGCGGCGCAAGGCCTCGTCGCCTCCGTTGACGATCAGCCGCCCGCGGTGTGGCACCGTGCGTACCAGGTGGTGGAACTGGGTCTCGATCGCCGCCAGGTCGGGAAAGATGTCGGCGTGGTCGTACTCCAGGTTGTTGAGAATCGCGGTGCGGGGACGGTAGTGCACGAACTTCGAGCGCTTGTCGAAGAACGCCGTGTCGTATTCGTCCGCTTCGATCACGAAAAAAGCGCTGTCGGTGACGCGCGCGGAAACGCCGAAGTCGAGCGGCACGCCGCCGACCAGGAATCCCGGGTCGAGCCCGGCGTGATCGAGGATTCGCGCCAGCAGCCCGGTTGCCGTCGTCTTGCCATGGGTGCCGGCGACCGCCAGCACCCATTTGCCGGGAAGCTCGTTCTCTGCAAGCCATTGCGGCCCCGAGGTATAGGCCGCTCCCGCGTCGAGGATCGCCTCGAGCAATGGATTGCCGCGCGAGATCGCATTGCCGATCACGAAGGCTTTCGCGTCTCTGGCGACATTCTGGAGCTGGGCCGCGTCGTAGCCCACGGTGAGCTCGATGCCGAGCTTGGTTAGCTGCGCGCTCATCGGCGGATAGACGTTGGCGTCGCAGCCGGTAACCACGTGTCCGCGCTGACGCGCGATGGCGGCGATCCCGCCCATGAACGTGCCGCAGATGCCGAGGATGTGCAGGTGCATGACGAAGGTCAGGCAGCCGTGACGAATTTCGCCGCCAATGCACGCTCGTAGGCTCGCTCCAGGCTCTTGGCGTAGCGGGCCGGGTCGGCGAGGCCGCAATCGGGGAATTTCGCCGCGATCGCCGCGGCCACCCGCTCGCGCCATGCGCGATCCTCGGCAAGCCGGCAGGCGATCTCGACATACTCCTCGTCGCTTCGGGCCACGGTTTCGGTCACGCCCAGGTGCGCAAGCAGGCTGTAGCTCACGCGTTCCGCGTGCCGCTCGCCCACTCGCGTGACCACCGGAACACTCATGTCCAGAGCTGCGGCGGTCGTGTCGCCCCCCGTGTACGGAAGCGTGTCGAGCACGATGTCGACCAGCCGGTAGCGGGTCCGCGCAACCGCGTCGTCCTGCGCCATGGGAATGAACACGATCCGTTCCGCAGGGATGCCGAACCCCGCGAGCCGCCGCAGATAGATCGGGCGCTCGGCATCGCTTAAGGGAGACAGCGCCAGCATCGCACCACGAACGCGCTCGAGGATCTGTCGCCACAAGGCGAGGCAGCGCGGAGAGAGCTTGAGCAGGCTTGCGAACGCGCCGAATACGACCGCAGTCTCGGGGATGCCGAGCTTGGTCCGCGTCGCGATATCCTGGTCCGCAGGCGCGACGCGCCGCACCGGCAGGACGCAGCCGTCCAAGGCAAGAGGCGCCTCGAGCTGGTACGCCGCCGCATCGGCCACATCGGCCAATGCATCGGTGAGCTTGAAATCGACCTGCTCGATTCCGATGCAGCCGTGGTAGCCGAGATGGGTGATTATCACGGGCGCGGGCTTCCACAGCAGGATGCCGGGACGTGAAAACGACGAATGACCCATGAGGTCGACGAGCACGTCTATCTCGTCGGCCGCAATGACACGCGCTGACGCGAGATCGTCGAGCTCGGCAAGCTGCACGAAGCGCGGCGCCAGCGCACGGAACCGGGCGGTGACGTCATCTTCGTTGCCGGTTGGAGCGAGCGAGTACAAGTGCACGAGGAAGCGCGCGGGATCGTGGGCGGCGACGACGTCGAGCATCAGCCTGCCCATGACGTGCGCGCGGAAGTCTGCGGAGACGTAGCCCAGCCGGATGGGACGGCCGGAGGTCGACCGCGTCGGTCCGAGAGTGGGCGCGCTTCCGCGATTCTGCTGCTGCAGGCGGTTGTAGGTCGCGTACATTCGATGGATGACAACGCGTCCCGCGTCGCAATACTGAAGTCGCGACACCGTCACGGCGGCGAGGTCGGCCTGATCGGGGCGGTACGGCCAATCGACCGCAAGAGGCAGATATTTCTCCTCGTAGGCGGGATCGCCGAGAAAGCGCGAGAACATCAAGCCGGTGGTCACCAGCTCCGCAGATAGCGGTGCTCCGGCCTCGTAGCGCAGGAAATCCTGCACGGCCTCCTCGACGCGGCCGAGCAGAAGAAGATTGGTGCGCAGCGCGAACCAGGCTCGGGCATCGGTGGGCGCGAGCATGCGCGCACGCTCCAGGTGAGGCTGGGCAGGGGTGTAGCGACCGCTCCGCTGTAGAGTGAGGCCCAGGTTGCCCAGCGCTTCGAGCGAATCGGGATCGCGCGAGCGGGCTCGCTCGAAAGCTCGCTCAGCATCGGCGTAGCGCCCGCTGTGGAAATACAGCTGTCCCAAGGCGAGAGGAGGCGCAATCCATTGCGGCTTCAAGCGCTCTGCCGCATCGAAGCTCTGTTCGGCCGCGGAGACGTCGCCCCGTTGATACAGCAGCGCACCGATGTTGTAATGCGCCTCGGCGAGCGAAGGAGCAAGTTCGAGCGCCCCGCGATACGCGGAGAGCGCTTCCGCGCTGCGACCGGCTGCGGCGTGCGCCGCCGCTGCGCTCAGCAGTTCGTTGAGCGTTGTCACGCGGCCGAGGGCGCTGTCCTGTGACGGCGCCAGCCGATCATGAACCACGCGTAGGTCGCGAGCTGGATTGCGAGCGACGCTGCGAACGCCAGGCCAAGTCCACGGGCGGTATCGGTGCGAAGCTCGATTCGAGCGGCATCAACGATCACGCCTATGCCCCACTGTGACAGGAAGCTGCCCGAAAACATGAGCAGGTTGAGCGCGGTGTTGACGCGTCCCGTGAGCTCTCGCGAAAAACCTTCGCAGAGCACGGTGAAGCCCAACACATTGACCGTCGAGCCGAGACCATACGCGGCCCACAGCAAGTACGTGAACGGCAGCGCCCGGGTCGTGATCAGCGCGAGGGCACCGATGTTGAGCGCGAAGCCGATCCCGAACAGGTGGCGCGGCGTGACGCCTCGTCTGCCGAGTTGCGTGGCGAACAGCCCCAGCCCGAGGTAACCACCGAGGATCACGACACCCATCAGGAGCAGATGGCGAGCGGCGATCTCGCGACTGTAGCCCTCGACCTCGATCAGCCAAGGCACAGACCACAGGCCCTGGATCGCCATGAACGAACCGGTGCTGATCATCGGAAGCGGCGCCAGCCACCAGAAGCGCGGGCTGCGAAATACGCTGACAACACCGCGCCACTGCTCGACGAGTCCCGACGCCTGCGGCCGCCTGGGTGCGTCGGGGACGAACATGAAGATCGCCGCGGCCGCTGCGAGGGTCGCCAACGCGAGAACGACGAAGACGCCGCGCCACGACAGCACCGAAAGCGCGGCCGCCAGCGGTTCCGTCGCCAGCAGCGACCCGACGCCGCCGGCGACCATCATCCAGCCGGCAAGCGAAGCCTGCCGCTCCGCGGGATACCACGTCGCGATCGCTTTCAGCGGTGCCATCAGGCACACAGACACGCCGGCGCCGATCAGCACCCGCGCGAAGCCCAGGCCCGGCAGGCCGTCGCTCGCCGCAAAAGCGAGCGCGCCGCAGCCGCCGATGCACAGCAGCACGGGCTCCACGCGCCGCGGACCGTAGCGGTCGAGCAGCATTCCCGCCGGCAATTGCATCGCTGCGAATGCGAAGAAGTAGGCGGCGGTCAACAGGCCCAGCGATGCCGCGTTGATGCCGAGCTCGGCGGTGAGCTCCGGCGAGATCACCGCGTTGACGTTGCGGTAGAAATACGACAGCAGATAGGCGGAGGCGAAGCAGGCGTAAAGACGCAGAAAGTGGGGCGCGCTCACGGTCGACATTATCGCCGATTGCCCTGCGCGCAGCCCGGGATGAGCATCGCGAATCCCGGGTTTCGTTGCACTCGACCCGGGCTACGCCGCCGGCAACGTAACGCTGACCACCACGCCGCGACCGTCGGAGCGGTTCTCCGCGGCCGCGCTGCCCCTGTGAAATTCCGCGATCAACCGGACGATGTACAGACCGAGGCCCAGATGAGGCTCTTCACCGCCTTGCTCGCTTCGCACCGAAACCATCGAATCGAAAAGCCTGCCTTGCATCGCCTCGGGCAGCAGCGGTCCCTCGTTCTCGACCGCGATACGCACGCCGAGTCCGACGCGCGAGACGCGCACGACGATGGCCGTTCCGGGAGAACCGAACTCCGCGGCGTTGGCGACCAGCTTGTCGAGCATCTGCGCGATCAACTCGGGTGCGCCGTCGACGAACACACCGCCCTGCTGCAACTCCAGCTCGATCGCTCGCCCCTTGTAGGCGAGCCGATAACCGTCGACGCAACCGGCGACGATCTTGACCAGATCGAAGCGCTCACGCTCGGCCTCTCCCAGGCTTTGCTCGAGCCGCGTCGCCTCGGTCATCCGCGTCAGGATGTGCGTCAGGCGGTCCAGGCCTTGCTGGGCACGGTCGATATAGACACGAGCATCGTCCGGCAGCGGCCCCAGGCGTAAGTTGTCGAGTGAGCTCTTGACGACCGCGATCGGCGTCCGGAGCTCGTGCGAGAGCCGGCTCGCCATGTTCTGCTGATAGCTCGCATGTTGGGTCAGACGCGACAGCACGCTCGCGAAGCTGCGCGACAGGTCGCCGATCTCGTCGCCGGCGGTCGAGGCCGCTACCGATCCACGCGCTCTGCCCTGCGCGTCGATCGCCGCCTCGGCCTCGTCGCGCAGGCGGCGGATGCGCGAGGACAGGCGCGACGCGTAGAGCGTCAGCGCGACCGAGCCGACGAGAAGCGCCGCGAGCACGATCGAGAACAGCCGCTCGAAGGCGCGATTGCGCTCGGCGAGTACGGCGTTGGTGGTCTCCTCGACGATGACCGCGCCGCGAACCTCATCGCCGACCCAGATCGGATGTGCCGCGGAGACGATGACGACTCGACCATCGGGCGTCGGGCGGCGGTCGACGCTCAGGATGCCGGCGAGCGCACCATCGACCTCGCGCGCGGGCAGCATCACGCGCCCGGCCAGCTCCTCGCTGAAGTCATCCGTCGGCTGCTTGAGCACCAGCGCGTACACGGGATGCAGGATCTCGCGGTCGAGCCATCGCCACCCCCGCGGCAGCTCCGCGCCCGCGACATCGGCCTCCGGCGCTCCCTTGAGGCTTCCGGCGCGGGCGAGAACGTTGAGTCCACGGTCGACGACCCAGATGCGCGCGGTCGTGCGCGAAAGCCCCTGGATGATCTGCTCGATCTCCGGCGAGCGTACCGGCGCCGCGGGCCGGGGAAACAAACCGGCTCCAACCGGCGCCTGTGCGCCGCTGCGCTCGGTCGCGAGCGACTCGCCGGCCCCGGCCTTCGCCTCGAACAGCCGCGGACGATCGTGCAGCGCGGTCGCCACCGCCTGCGCCGTGCCCGCCAACGTGCGCTCCTGCGCGTCGCGCAGGAAGCGCTCCAGTTCGCGCACGTATTCGTAGCCGAGCCAGGGAATCGCCAGGAACACGGTGAGCACCAGCAGCAGTTGCGCGCGGATGCCAAGCGCGACACGCAACGGCTTCATGGCTCCTGGGGATTCCAGCGATAGCCCATCCCATACACCGTGGCGATGCAGTCGAACGCCGGATCGAGCGCGAGGAATTTCCGGCGGATGCGCTTGACGTGCGAGGTGATGGTGCTGTCGTCGACCACGATGTTGGCCGCACCCATCAGGCTGTCACGGTCCTTGACGTGACCCGGATAGCGGGCAAGCGCGTGCACCATCCAGAACTCGGTGAGGGTGAGATCGACGCGCCTGCCTGCCCAGTGGGCGGTGAGCCGCTTCAGATCGAGCTTGAGTTGCCCTCGCTCGAGCACATCCTCCACCTCGGCCGGTGCAGCCGTGAGATCGCTGCGTCGGAACAGCGCCGCGATGCGCGCCGTCAGATGCGGCAGGCTCACGTCCTTGGTCACATAGTCGTCGGCGCCCAGGCGGAGCCCTGCGACGATGTCGAAATCGGAATCGCGTGCAGAGAGGAAGATGATCGGCAGCGTGGCGGAAAGAGCGCGCAGCTCGCGGCACAATGCGAAGCCGCCGTCGATCTCGTCGGCGAGCCCGATGTCGATGAGCGCGAGGTCGGGAAGCCGCAGGCGCAGCGCGGCGAGCGCCTCGGGCCGGCTGCCGTACGCGGAAACCTCATAGCCCTGCTTTTTCAGCGCGTCCGCGTAGTTGGCGCGGATGGCGGGCTCGTCCTCGACGATGGCGATGCGGCGAGTCATGGCGCTTCAATATACCGGAGCCGCGCCCGCCGATGACGGACCCCGTGACGGTTGCCATGATTTCGCCACCATTCTTCGCCACCCTGCCCTTCGGGTCGCCCTGCGTTGCCGCCAGACGCGCCTGCAATGACAGTACGCCGAAACCGGGCGGACTTTCGGAAAGGGAGGCAGAGCATGAACAGGCTTGATTCGGAGAGAGCCGTCGCCTTCAACGAGCACGTCTGGCGCGACCTGGCAGGGCTCGGGGTGGAAGCGCTCGCCATCGGGCTCGCGTTCAGCTTGATCCTGGCTCTGGCGGTTTTCATCGTCGCCCGCGAGGCGCCCGCCGGCAATTTCGCTGCGATCTCCCCCGCGACGCACATCGCCTCGGTAAACCCCTAATCGCTGCCGAAGGGGGAGGACCGTTCGGCCGCTTCTGCGGTATCCGCCGCCAGCCCTTCACCGCAGTCGCGGCCGAGTCTTCCCCCGTCGGCGGGAAAGCGGGGCTGCGAGCCTGCCGCCGCCGCGATTCACGCGAATTCGAGGGTGAGTCCCTCGACTCCCAGCGTGCCGTAATCGCTCGACCAGACTTCGCCCGAACTCACCGGCCAGGCATCGGTGATGGTTCCCGTGGTGACGAGCTCGCCCCGAGCGAGCGGCTCGAACTGTGGCTGCCCAGCGAGGACGCCAATGAGGTGCGCCAGCGCGTTGACCGGGCTCCCGAGAACATTGCTGCCGAGCCCGCGCTCGACGGCAACACCGTTGCGCGACAAGGTGAGCTCGAAGACCGAAAGCTTGTCCGCGACCGCCGCCCTGTTTCCAGGAGTTAGCGCCACCGGCGCACCGACGACCAGCGCTCCATGCAGGCCCGAAGCCGCCGTGCAATCCGGTGCAGCGAATTTCCAGCCGGGGAAAACGCTGTGCACGATCTCGAAACCGGGAGCGATCCAATCGACGGCTTCCAGCAACCTGCCTGCATCCTCGGTCGCGGGTGGCGAAGCGGCCAGCTTGAACACGACCTCGGGCTCGATGCGCGGCTCGATGAACCCGGCGAGCGGCAGCTTGGCCCGACCGTTTACTGCGAAGTGCACGCTGGTCGACCACACCGGCGCCCACATCGGCTGGTAAACGCCGTAGCGCTCCCAGATCGTGCGATTGGTAAAGCCGATCTTGCGCCCGACGCTGCGCCAGCCCTGAGCTTCGCGGTGAGCGCTGATGAGCGCCAGCACCTCGTAGGCACGCTGCACGTCGAAGCCCGCATCGCTCTGGGTGATCGGCGGTAGACTGCGCGCGCGGTCCTGGCAATCGATCAGGAGCGCAGCGATCTCGTTCGTGGACGGCATCTCAGGGCCTCATCGGCGGGGTCGTCACGGCAACGGCCAGCCCGCATCAGTCGAGCCGCCGCAGCGCCTTTCCCAGAGCGACGCCTCCGGCCCACAGCAGCGTCGCCGCCGCCATGCCGATGAACGCGGTCACAACTGCGGCACCGATGCCGGACCATCCGAAGGCATCGACTACAACCCACGCGAGGTACGCGCCGCCAACGCCGCAGAAGATGATTGCGATGGCCTGGAAGAGATAGAACATGGCTTGCCCTGGTATTCCGCAGCAAGTATAACCGTCGCATCGCCGCGTCGCGGTGCCCTGTGTTCGGTCGATGCTGCGTTACCGCTGCCTGTCGTCGTGCCTGGCTGCGCTGGCACTCGGCGCTCTCGCGCTACCCGGAGCGCACGCGCAAACTCCCGTCAAGGGCCCGATCAGGATCATGGTCGGCTTTGCAGCCGGCGGGTCGTCCGACGTTGCCGCCCGTCTGATCGGCGAGAACCTCAAGATCTCGCTCGGGGTGCCGGTGGTCGTCGAGAACAAGGTAGGCGCCGGCGGGCGCATCGCTGCGGAAGCACTCAAGAATGCGGCCCCCGACGGCTCGACCTTGCTTCTTACGCCGATCGTCGTCCCCGTGCTCGCTCCGCTGGTGTACAAGCAGCTCCCCTACGACCCCGCCCGCGACTTCGCTCCCGTGACGCAGGTCGCCACGTATCAATTCGCGTTCGCCGTGGGACCGAACCACCCCGCAAAGACCGTCGCGGAGTTCGTGGCCTGGATAAAGGCCAACCCCAAGCAAGCGAGCTTCGGGTCGCCCGCGCCGGGCAGCCTGCCGCACTTCTTCGGATTGATGATCGGCCAGGCGATCGGCGTCGACATGGTCCACGTCGCGTACAAGGGCGGCGTCCCTCTGGCGACCGACCTGATGGGCGGGCAGATTCCCTGCGGCATTGACGCACTGTCCGACATGCTGGAGCTGCACCGCGCCGGCAAGCTGCGCATCATCGCGACCTCTGGAGCGCAGCGCTCGCCGCTGCTGCCGGCGGTGGCAACCTTCAGAGAGCAAGGCTTCGCGTCGATCGAGGGCAGCGGATGGATCGCCGTCTATGCGCCGGCCAGGACTCCAGTGACGACGATCGACCAGCTATCTCTAGCAATCGGCGCAGCGCTTAGCTCGCCCGAGTTGCGCGAGCGCCTCATCAACTTGGGCTACGAGCCCACGGGAACGACGCCCGGCGAGCTCGCTGCGATCATGTCCGCCGACACCGCGCGCTGGGCGCCGATCATCAAGGCGTCCGGTTTCAGCGCCGACTAGCTGCCGGCTAAGCAGCACTGATCATGGGTGAAGTCCGCAACCTTCTCTTTATCATGTGCGACCAGTTGCGCGCCGATCACCTTGGCTGCTACGGGCATCCGCACCTCGCGACCAGGAATCTCGATGCGCTGGCGGCGCGAGGAGTTCGCTTCGAGCGCGCGTTCGTGCAATCGGGAGTGTGCGGACCATCGCGGATGTCCTTCTACACCGGGCGCTACATGTCCAGCCATGGCGCGACATGGAATCGCGTGCCGCTGTCGGTGGGCGAGGTGACGCTGGGTGAGTACCTGCGCAGCGCCGGACGCACGCTCGCGCTCACCGGCAAGACTCACGTGGTGACCGACGCGGCCGGCATGGCGCGGCTGCGGCTCGATAGAGACAACGAGCCCGGCCGTCTGCTCGGCGCCGGCGGCTTTGTCGAGATCGATCGGCACGACGGCCACAGCCCCGAGGCGGGTGGCGCGTACGCGGCCTATCTGCGGGAACACGGCTACGACTGCGCCGATCCCTGGTCGGAATACGTCATCAGCGCGACCGGTGCCGATGGCAGAGTCGCGTCCGGCTGGCACATGCAAAACGCCCGGCTGCCTGCGCGAGTCGCTGAAGCGCACTCGGAGACCGCCTACACGACCGATCGGGCCCTGGAATTCATCCGCGAGCAGGGCGAGCGGCCCTGGGCGCTGCACTTGTCCTACGTCAAGCCGCACTGGCCTTACATGGCGCCCGCGCCATATCACGCACGCTATGCACTCGAGCAGTGCCTGCCGGTCAAGCGCGATGCGCGCGAGCTTTCCACGCCGCACCCGGTGCTCGCCGCCTACCGGCAGCAGGAGGAGTGCGTGAGCTTCATGCGCGACGAAGTCTTGCACGCGGTGCGCCCGACGTATCAGGGGCTGGTGCAGCAGATCGACGATCACCTCGGCCGCGTGTGGGAGGCGCTCGAGGCCGGCGGCCGATTCGCCGATACCATGATCGTGTTCACCTCCGATCACGGCGATTACCTCGGCGATCACTGGCTCGGTGAGAAGGAGCACTTCCACGACGTGATCCAGCGCGTTCCGCTCATCGTCTACGATCCCGCCGCGGACGCCGCGCGCGGCCGCGCCGAGAAGCGCCCGGTCGAGGCGATCGACCTGCTGCCGACGTTTCTCGAGGCCCTCGGCTTGCCCGCGGCGAGCGAACGAATCGAAGGACGCTCGCTGCTACCGCTGCTGCGTGGCGGCGACGCATCGGGTTGGCGCGACGCGGTGATCTCCGAGCTCGACTACGCCTATCGCGAGGCGCGCCGCATCCTCGGACGACGCCCCGACGCGTGCCGGGCGTGGATGGCGCGCACCGAGCGCTGGAAGTACGTTCACTGGCAGGACTTGCCGCCGCAGCTCTTCGATCTGGCAAGCGATCCTGACGAGTTCGACGACCGCGGCCGTGATCCCGGCTTGGAGAGGGTGCGGCGCGAAATGCGAGACCGGCTTCTCGAATGGTTCATGCGATTGAAGCGTCGCGTCACGGTGACCGACGCCGATGTCGAAGGAGGAACGGCCGCGCACAAGCGGGCGGGCGTGTTCTTCGGGCAGTGGTAGCCCGGGTTGACGGAAGGAAACCCGGGGCCCCGTCGCGGTTGGTCATCGTCCCGGGTTTCGCGCGTCGCGCTCAACCCGGGCTACACACTTCCCTTCCTTGCACCATGCGTGCGAGCCAAGTATAAAGACGCGAGCCGCCCGATCGCCTTCTGATGAACGACCGCTCCGCCTCTGCCGCTTCACCGCTCCACGCCCGCCCGACAGTCCGCGCATTGGTCGCATCGCAGATCCGCGAGGTGGCCAACGCCGGGATGGGCGATCCGGACGTCGAAGCGTTTTGGTTCGGCGAACCCGATGAAGTCACGCCCGCGTACATCCGCGACGTGGCGGTCGCCTCGCTCTCTGCCGGCGAGACTTTCTATACGCTGAATTTCGGCATAACCGAGCTGCGCCAGGCTATCGCCAGCTACGTCTCTCGCCTGCACCGCCCGGTCGCGTCCTCCGACGTGGCGGTCACGGCTTCAGGTATGTCTGCGTTGATGCTCGCGGTCGAGGCGCTGGTGAGTCCGGGCGACCGCGTGGTGTGCGTGACACCGCTGTGGCCCAACCTGACCGAGATCCCGAAGATCCTCGGCGCCGAAGTCGTCCGCGTGCCGCTCTCGTTCGGACAACGCGGCTGGACGCTCGATGTCGAGCGGCTGCTCGGGGCGCTCAAGCCGGGCACGCGCATGGTGATGATCAACTCGCCCAACAATCCGACCGGCTGGACGCTCGATCGCGAAAGCGAGCGCGCGATCCTCGAGCATTGCCGAGCGCGAGGCATCTGGATCGTCGCCGACGATGTCTACGAGCGCCTGTACTATGCCGGCAGCGGCTGCGCGCCGACGTTCCTCGACATCGCGAAGCCGGAGGATCGACTGGTCAGCACCAACAGCTTTTCCAAGGCGTGGCTGATGACGGGTTGGCGCCTGGGATGGATCGTCGCACCGCAGGAGCTCATGCCCGATCTGGGCAAGCTCATCGAATACAACACCTCTTGCTCACCGGTGTTCGTGCAGCGCGCCGGCGTTGTCGCCATTGAACAAGGGGAGCCGACGGTCGCTCACACCCTCCAGCGCTTCCGCCGGGCGCGCGACTATCTCGTCGCCGCGCTGCGCGAGTTGCCGGGCGTGGAAACCGCGCCTCCCGACGGCGCGATGTACGTCTTGTTTCGCATCGCCGGAATGAGCGACGGCCTCGCCTTCTGCAAGCGCCTCGTGCGCGAAGTCAAGCTCGGGCTCGCGCCCGGCAGCGCGTTCGGATCCGAGGGCGAAGGCTTCGTGCGCTGGTGTTTCGCGGCAAGCGAGGAACGCCTGGCCAAGGGCGTGCGCCGCCTTTCGCGGCATCTTCACGGCCGCTAGAGCTACACCACCTGCGCCACTAGCGGTCCCAGGCAGAGATACGCCATTCCCGCGAGCGTCGCGGCGAACAGTGCATGCTCGACTCGCGCGACGAGACGAGAAAGTTCATGAAGGCGAGGCTCGGCGTTGCCTCGTTGCGAATTAGATCGATGACCAGCAACCACGCTCAAGCTCCTTTCAAGTGATGACGGCGACGACTTTACATGGCATGATTGGTACTCTAAAAGAGCCGTAACATGTAATTTATATGAGTCCAAACGTGTCCGGCCTGGGCCTTGCCATCGATCTGCCGGCGCACGGCTCCCGGCAAATGGGGCGCGATCTGCACCAGCAGCTGCGCTCGGCGATCGTCGGCGGACGGTTGCAGCCGGGATTGCGTCTGCCGGCGACGCGCGAGCTCGCCGAAGCGCTGGGCGTCTCACGGAACACCGTGGTCGCCGCGTACGACCTTCTGCTGAGCGAAGGCTATGTGTTTGCACGCGGTCGCGGCGGCACGATCGTTTCTGACTTCCTGTCGGCGCCGCCACGACGCGACCGCTTGCGGCCTCAACCGGGTCGCGATGCCCGCTTGCGCCCGGCGTGGCGCGCTGCGGCGCCATCGACGCCGGCCGGCGCGCAAGTCGGCCGTCGATTCGATTTCAGCATCGGGGTCCCTGATTGGGAGTCTTTCCCGCATCAGGTCTGGCGCCGACTCGCTGCGCGGGCGCTGCGCGGCGCGCCGAGGATCGGTGCCAGCTACGGCGAACCCGAGGGACGGACGGCATTGCGCCAGGCCATCGCAGGGCACATTTCGTTCGCGCGCGCCATCGCCTGCTCCGCGGAGGACGTCGTCGTGACCGCAGGAGCGCAGCAGGCCTTCGATCTGCTGGCGAGGATTCTTGTCACGCCCGGGAAGACGACCGTTGCCGTCGAGGACCCGGGGTATGAGTCCTTGCGCAACGTCCTTGCTGCAGCAGGCGCAAGGCTTGCTTGCGTTCCCGTCGACAGTGACGGGCTCAGAGTCGATCGGCTCCCCCGAAACGCCAAAGTGATCTTCGTGACGCCGTCGCACCAGTATCCGTTGGGCGTGCGCCTGTCGCTGGCGCGGAGGACCGCGCTGCTCGACTTCGCGCGCGCCCGCAATGCGGTCATCGTCGAGGACGACTACGACGGCGAATTCCGCTACGCAGGGAAGCCGCTCGACGCCCTGCAGACGCTGGATCGCGCGCAGTCCGTGTTCTATGTCGGGACGTTTTCCAAGAGCATGTTCCCGGCGCTGCGCCTGGGATTCGTCATCGCGCCGCCATGGGCCAGGAATGCGCTGGTCGCGGCCAAGCAACTCTGCGATTGGCATGCGCCGCTGGTGGCGCAGGACATCCTGTCGGCGTTCATCGCGGAGGGCCACCTCGCCCGCCATGTCCGCAAGATGAGCAAGATCTACAGCGAGCGAAGGGAAATTCTCAAGAACGCCCTCGAACGCTCCTGCGGCGACCATCTCCGCGTCGTAGGTATCGGAGCGGGTCTGCATCTCGCCGCGCATCTGACCCGTCCAACCTCCGCTTCGGGGTTGATCCGGAGGGCCCGCGACGCGGGGATCTGGCTGAACGACTGGCAGCAGTTCGCAGCCAAGGCCCGAAAGACCGAGGGACTCGTGTTCGGCTACGGCGCGATCCACTCCCGCGACATACCCGACGCCGTTCGTCGGCTCGCGAAGGTGATGATCTAGAAGCGCGCTCAGGCGACGATCGTCACCGGATCGCCAACCTCGATCCCGAGCATGGCCGCAGCGTTTGCTCGGCTAACAGCAAGCTCGACCAAGCCGATGCTGTTTTCGTACCAGAAAGCGCTGCTCTTCGGAGCGTCGGCGAACACGCGAGCGTAGGGGACGCGATGCCCGCGCGCGGCGATGCTGGCCGTGCGCGCCAGCGCCTTTGCGCGCAGGCCGGTGAGCGCATTGCCGTAATGATCGATGTAGATGACTTCCGCGAGATCCTCTGGTCCGAGCTGGACATTCAACCCGTCGATCTCTTGCAACTCATCGGCGGGAAGGTTTCCACTCGCGATCGAGGCGGCGACCGGTGCGAACAGGTCGCGTCCGTGAAACGAGGCCGACATTGCCGGCGGCCGCCAGACGATGCGCCAGGTCCGCGTCCTCGCGGCACGCGCACTGACCACCGACAGCAGGCCGTTGTCGGGTCCCGCATACCACTTGTCGTCCGCCTGCAGGACGACCGCATCGCGGGACGTGCCGACGCCCGGGTCGACCACGGCGACGAAGACCGCACCCGCGGGAAAGCGGCTCTGCAGTGCGGCGAGAAGATGAGCGCCCGCGCGCACATGATGATTGGGCACGCTGTGAAGCAGGTCGACAACGAGCGTGCTCGCGGCAAGGCGGTCCAGCAGGGCGGCCTTGAGCTGCCCAACGTAGATGTCATCGGCGCCGAAATCGGTGAACAGGACGATCATTTCCAACTCAGGGCTTGAGCATGAATGTTCAGGCTGTTGGCCAAAGCGTCGCGGGCTCGGCGGAGTGAGCAGCGGCCAGGGAGGCGGACGGGAACTTATGCGCGCCTGTATTGTTCACTTATCGGCAGCTACCGAGGAGGGCTCGACCCGAAGGCTAGGAAGATCCTATTCTACGGGGCAGCCATGCGCAGTGACCCCTCGCTTGTAGGAGGTTTGAGATGACCGAACTCTCGTCCAGGACTTGCGTCCCCTGCCGCGGCGGAATCCCGCCGCTGACGAATGCCGAAGCCGAAAGCTACCTCGAGCAGACGGCAGGCTGGACGCTCGTGGATGAAGGCCGGCGAATCGAGCGCAGCTTCCGTTTTGGGAATTTCAAGGAGGCGCTGGATTTTGTCGCCAAGCTCGGCAACCTGTCGGAAGCCCAGGGCCATCATCCCGACATCAGCTTCGGCTGGGGCTGGGCCAAGGTCTCGTGGCAGACCAAAAAGATCAAAGGTCTGCACCCGAACGACTTTATCATGGCCGCCAAGACGAACGAGTTGTTTGAAGGGCACAGCAGTTGACGCGCTGTCCCCATGGACCGCGGCCGCTGCAGCTCCAACCTGAAAGGACTTGCGCCAATGGAACGCAAAAAGGCATCTGATTTCCCTCCCGAAGTCCTCAAGCTGTTCGACGGCTATATCCACGGCAGGCTCAGCAGGCGCCAGTTTCTCGATAGCGCCGCAAGGTACGCCGTGAGCGGCTTCACCGCCGCCGCGATGCTGGAAGCGCTGAGGCCGAACTACGCCTGGGCGCAGCAGATCGCCAAGGACGACCCCCGGATCAAGACCGAGTATCTGACGTATCCGTCACCGCAAGGCTCGGGGACGATGCGCGGATATTTCGCTCGGCCTGCGAACGCCACCGGCAAGCTGCCCGGCGTCGTTGTCATCCATGAGAACCGCGGCCTCAATCCGTACATCGAGGACGTGGCGCGGCGCCTGGCGGTCGAGAACTTTCTCGCCTTCGCTCCCGACGCGCTGACGCCCCTCGGCGGCTACCCGGGCGACGAGGAAAAGGCGGCGCAGCTATTCGGGCAGCTCGACTCGGCGAAGCGCATCGAGGACCTGCTCGCCGCCTACGCCTTCCTCAAGTCGCGTCCCGAGTGCAGCGGCAAGGTCGGCGCGGTGGGTTTCTGCTTCGGTGGCGGCATCGTCAACATCATGGCCGTGCGCCTGCCGGACCTCGCCGCCGCGGTGCCGTTCTATGGGTCGCCGCCCAACCCAGCCGACACCAGCAAGATCAAGGCGCCGCTGTTGATCCACTACGCGGGGAACGACGATTTCATCAACCCGCGCTGGCCTGCGTGGGAGGCGGCCCTCAAGACGAACAACGTCAAGTATCAGGCGTTCATCTACCCGAACACCTACCACGGATTCCACAACGACACCACGCCCCGCTACGACGAAGCCGCGGCCAAGCTCGCATGGTCGCGCACGATGGCGTTCTTCAACGAGAATCTGAAGACCTGATCGCGCGGCCAGCGGGAGACTCAATCACCCCGCCTCCGCCTGGCAGGCTTCGCCCCGCGCCGATGCGACCTGGCTTTGCGCTCGCCCGGGATCAGGTGCAGGCTCCGTCGCGACAGAACGAGTTCGTCGTGCAGCCACTGTCGCAGCGCCACGAGCGGCGGCCAATCGCGCAGGCTCGGAGGATAGCCTTGCTCGCGCCAAGCAGGTGCCGATCAGGACCGCGAGGCCGCCGGCCTAGCGGGCGATGGAAGCAGGTGCGGCGGGTACACAGGCCCGCACCTTGGCATCCACCGTCACATCGCAGCGAGGTTGCCGTTGACCATCCACGGCGTGCCGAAGCGGTCGACCAGCATGCCGAAGCCTTCGGCCCAGAACGCCTTGTCGAAAGGCATCGTAATCCGGCCGCCCGCGGAGAGCGCGCCGAAAATGCGCTTCGCCTCTGCGACCGTCGGATAGATCAGCGACAGCGAGAATCCGTGCATGCCCGAATAGGGCTGGCCGATCATGCAATCGGAGGCCATCAGGCTGCGGCCTTCCAAACTCAGGCGCGCGTGCATGATCCGGTCGGCGTTGGCCGCCGACGCGCCCTGACCGGCCAGGGGCGACTCGGCATGCGTCATCATGTCTAGCTTGCCGCCAAGCGTGCGCTGGTAGAAGCGCATCGCTTCGGCGCAGTTGCCGTTGAATATGAGGTAGGCATCGAGTGGAGGCATGTCTGCTCCTTCGTTCGTTTCCGCGTCAGCGTTGCGTTGCCTTGGCGAGGCGCGCTCCTTGCGGCCGCAAGAGCTCCTCCTGCTTGCGCATCTCGGGGGTGAATTCGGCGCCGAAATCCTCGGCTTCGAAGACCTGACGGATCTCGATCTCAGCGTCTTCGCCCGGCATCGGATGAGGGCAGCGCTTGACCCATTCGATCGCCTCTTGCTTCGACTTCAGTTGCCACAGCCAGAAACCGGCGATCAGTTCCTTGGTCTCGGCGAAGGGGCCGTCGACGACGGTGCGCTTGTTCCCGGAGAAGCGCACGCGCGCGCCTTTCGAACTTGGATGCAGCCCTTCGCCTGCGAGCAGCACGCCCGCCTTGGCCAGCTCCTCGTTGAACCTGCCCATGTCCGCCAGCAGCTGCTGGCTTGGCATCGCGCCCGCCTCGGTATTCCTGGTCGCCCTGACTGTCACCATGAATCGCATTGCAGTCTCCTTTCCAGTTGGGGTATGAGCGCTCGGCCCGCCCGCTGCGCTTCCGGTGCCGAGGCTACCCGCTTGTTAGACGAATGAGGTACCGCGAAATCGACACGTTGCGGCTGCGATACCTCCAATTGGGCGCTTCGCGCGACCGTTGGTTCAGCGCTAGCGGTGTCCGAGTTGCCGGACAGGCCGTACTTCTATGCTCCCCACTTTTGCAGGAGGGATTCTGGAGGCGAGCTGGATGGCTTCGTTCAGGTCGCGGGCATCGATCAGGTAGAACCCGGCGAGTTGCTCCTTGGTCTCCGCGAATGGACCATCGGTCACGGACATCTTGCCGTTGCGAACGCGCACCGTCGTTGCGGTATGAACCGCTTGCAGCGCCTCCGCCGCGAGTGAGTGCCCGCTCTGGCGCAGCGCTTCGCTGAACTCCATGCAATCGCTGTCGGGAATCTGATCGAGCTTCTGCTCGTCGAGGTAAACGAGACACAAGTATTTCACGGTTTTCTCCGTACCGAATTGGATTCTTGAGATGACCGCACGCAACACGGCCGGAGTGCGGGCTCGAAGCCCGGGATAGCCCGGTTCGCAGCGAACCCCGCCCAAAGCGCACGCCTGGCCCGAAGGAGCCAGCCGCGCTCGCGCAGGAAAAACAACAAGGCCAACAGGGAACCGCCGGGCAACAGCAGCTCGATGATCAGATAGGGACCCAGCCTTTGGCCGAGCCTGCCAAGCATTGCCAGAACGCTCATGATTATCTCCTTTACGCCCACTAGTCGAACGGGCGGGCCGCAAATCGACAGACAGAAAAGAGAGAGATGAGCGCATTGGCGCTGCACCGGACCGACCGGGGCCGACGGAGACGAGAAGACCCCGTCCTTAGTGCGGCAATTCGGACAGACGTCGCTCGAGGAACCGCCGTTCGGGCTCCTGGCGAGCGAGCGCGAGCGCGCGCTCGTACGCGGCCCGAGCCGGCGCGAATTTCCCCAGGCGGCGCAGCAGATCGGCCTGCGCTGCGTGCGCCAGGTGATAGTCGTCGAGATCGCCCCGGGCCAGGATCGCTTCGATGAGCGCGAGCCCGGCTGCGGGCCCGTCGCGCATCGCCACGGCCACGGCACGGTTGAGCTCGACGACCGGCGAGGCCTCGATACGCAGCAGCACGTCGTAGAGACCCAAGATCTCGCGCCAGTCGGTAGCATCGGCGGTGCGAGCCTCCGCGTGCACCGCCGCGATCGCCGCCTGCAGCGAGTAGGGGCCGAAACTGCGCGAGGCGAGCGCCTTCTCCACGAGTGCCACGCCTTCCCCGATCTGATCGCGGTTCCAGAGCGAGCGATCCTGATCGCTCAGCAGAATGAGCTCGCCGTCGGACGAGGTTCGCGCCGCGCGCCGCGATTCGTGCAGCAGCATCAAGCCCAGCAGCCCGATCGCCTCGGGCTCGGGGAGAAGCTCGACCAGCAGGCGCCCCAGCCGTATCGCCTCGGCGGACAGATCGACTCGAGTAAGGCTGCTGCCGGACGATGCCGAATAACCCTCGTTGAAGACCAGATAGACCACGCGCAGCACGCTGTCGAGACGCTGCGGCAGCTCCTCCGGCTCAGGCACCTGGTACGGAATGCGCGCGTCGCGGATCTTCGCCTTGGCGCGCACGATGCGTTGCGCCAGCGTCGGCGCCGCGCTCAAGAATGCCTGCGCGATCTCCTCGGTCGTGAGGCCACAGACTTCGCGCAGCGTAAGTGCCACCTGCGCGTCCGGCTGCAAGGCGGGATGGCAACAAGTGAAGATGAGACGCAGCCGGTCGTCCTCGATGGCCGAGTCGGCCTGAAGCGCGGATTCGTCGGCGATGGACTCGACCTGCTCGGCGACATCGTCGTAGCGGTCGAAGCGCGCGCGGCGGCGTATGCTGTCGATGGCCTTGTAGCGTCCCGCCGACACCAGCCACGCACGCGGGTTGGCGGGTACGCCTTCGCGTGGCCAGTGCTCGAGCGCGGCTCGGAAGGCTTCGTGCAACCCCTCCTCGGCGAGTTCGAAGTCGCCGAGCAAGCGGATGAGTGTTGCGAAGACGCGGCGGGACTCGGTGCGGTATATCCCGTCGATCGCCGCAGCGATGGGTTGAGTCGCCGTCTCGCTCATCGCGCATGCAGAACCTGGGTTATCATCGTTTCGACTCGCTCAAGCGCGGCAGCGATACGACAGGTCCAGACAATGGCAAACCAACGCTCCGACAGCGTATTCGCCGGTTCGATTCCGAAGCTCTACGACGAGCTCCTGGTTCCGCTTATCTTCGAGCCCTACGCCGCCGATCTGGCCAACAGGCTCGCATCGCTGCGCCTCGAGCGCGTGCTCGAAATCGCCGCCGGAACCGGTGTCGTCACCAGGGCCATGGCAGCGATGTTGTCCGATCGCGTCTCGATCGTCGCCACCGACTTGAATCAGCCGATGCTCGATTATGCATCTGCCATCGGAACCCGGCGTCCGGTCGAGTGGCGGCAGGCGGACGCGTTGCAGCTGCCGTTCCCGGACGCCCAGTTCGACGCCGTCGTCTGCCAGTTCGGCGCGATGTTCTTTCCGGACAAGATCAAGGCGTATTCCGAGGCGCGCCGCGTCCTTCGCCCCGGCGGATCGCTGCTGTTCAACGTCTGGGACAAAATCGAGCACAACGAGTTCGCGGACACCGCGACCGCAGCGCTGCGGGAGATGTTTCCCGGAGACCCACCGCTTTTCTTGCAGCGGACGCCGCACGGCTATTTCGACACCGAGCTGATCCGTGCCCAGCTCAAAGGCGCGGGCTTCACGGCGAAGCCGCAGGTCGCGACGGTCACGGCGCGCAGCCGCGCGTCGTCGCCGCGGATCCCCGCCACCGCGTACTGTCGCGGAACGCCTCTGCTAAACGACATCACCGCCCGCGATCCCGCGCGGGTCGACGAAGCGGTCGATCGCGTGGCTGCGGCGATTGCCGCTCGATTCGGCCCCGGCGCAGTCGACGGCAAGATTCAGGCGCACGTCGTCAGTGTCGAGCGCTGAGCGTCCACGCCGCGCACGGGCCATCGGCGAACCCGCGAAGCAGCGCGATATCAGCGGCCGTACTCGTCGTGCCGCCGCACCCAGAACGGCCCGCGACCGCGCTCGTCGCGGCCCTTGGGCACCAGATTTAGATAGTGGTGTCGAGGCTCTCGGGCACGGGGGCATCAATCACCGGATCCGTCCAACGGCCAAGTCGAGAGCCTCACCGGCCAAAAAGCGCCTTGCGGCGCTCGAGGCTCTCTGCCGGCCAATACTTCTTGCTATCGTAGTATTCCTCGACCGCCGGCACGCCCGGTGGAAGCACGACCCATGGCTGCTTCGACATGGTGTATATGTGGATGTCGGGCGGTAAGCGGTCGGGCTCGTCCAGCGTACCGACGCGCACGAAGCGCACCTTGTCGCCCGCCCCAGCGTAGTTGCTCCAGACGGCGACGCGGCAGACCGGGCAGCGGACGATGTTCTGCCCCTTGCCGCTGTTCGACGGCGTGTTCACGACTTCGGGCGAGCCGCTCAGCAATACGACGCGGTCAGCCTCGATCAACGCGTTGATCACGAACGCGGACCCCGTCTCGCGCTGGCACCACCGGCAGTGACAGCAGTGAACGAACAGCGGCCTGCTGGTCATCCGATAGCGCACCGCGCGGCAAGTGCAACCGCCCTCGCATGAGAATGGTTCGTTGCTCGTCATCTCGAAACCTCCGCTTCAACGGCCCCGCCGTGCTCCAGGAATTTGCCGCTTCCCGGAGACAAGCCGCCATTTCGACGAACCGCTACTCGGAGAGCCAGCCCTCCAGGTCGCGCTTGAGCTTGAGCATGTCGGCCTCCCGCGTATACATCATGTGGCCGGCGTCGTAGTAGTGATGCGTCACACGCGTCAGCACCTCCGGCGGCGCGTCGAGCTGAGCGAGCGACCAGTCAGTGGCGCTGTAGGGAGTTCCGAGGTCGTAGCGACCGCTGGCGACGAACACCCTGAGGTGCGGATTGCGTCGCAGCGCGCGCGACAGATCCTGGCTGGTGCTGGCGAAGCCGTTGCCTTTTTGCTCACCGCGGTTCCAGTTCCACTGTTTGTGCGTGTCCATCGACAGCACCTCGTAGCGCGCCTGGGTGTCGACTCCGAGGCGCTCGCTCATGTAGGCATGCGCCGCCATGGTGTACGGCGCGGCGATCGCTTCGACGCCCGGATCGAATTCCCAGTCGCGCGTCCGGCTCGCCGCCATCGGGCCGGTGACTCTCGCCTCGAGCCGGCCGACGATCCGTCCACGGTCGCGCAACAGCTCGAAGAAGAAGGTGCTATCGCTGATCCTGAGGTTCTTCTCGTCCACGAGCGATTCGGCAAGTCCGGTAAGCTGCGCTACTCGCTTGACGATGCGGCGTCGCGTTGCCTTGGAAAGGCGCGCCCCGGCATGGAGCGCGGCAAGATATTCCTGGGCCACGAACTCTTCTGCGGCAGTCCGCGCCGAATCCGGCGAGGCGGCCAGGCTCCCGGAGAGCTTCCCGTGATACTGAGCCGCGCAGGCGAATCCCGGCAGGAACAGCGCGTACGGCAGGTCGTTGCGCGGCGCGAAAACGATGCTCTGTAGGTCCATTGCGCACGACACGAGGACCAAACCCGACAGGGCGACGCCGATGTCCTGCAGCTTGTCGGCAAGCGCTGCTCCGCGCGTCGTGCCGTAGCTCTCGCCTGCAAGGTATACGGGCGAGCTCCAGCGCTTGTGACGGCCCAGCCAGGCGCGTATGCACTCGGCGAGCGCGTCGACGTCGCCGTCGACACTGAGCATTCTCTTGCGGGCGTCCTCGCTCGCGGTGAGCGAATAGCCCGTGTGCGGCGGGTCGATGAACACCAGGTCGAAATGCTCGAACCAAGACTCCTGATTGTCGGTGACCGTGTAGGGAGGAGGAGGCATCGTTCCATCCTCCCGGATGACCACGCGCTTGGGGCCAAGCGCACCGAGGTGGAGCCAGATCGACGACGAACCCGGACCGCCGTTGAACACGAAGCACACAGGCCGCTTCTGCGGCTGCGCACCTTCGACAAAGTAGGACGTCGTGAATACGGCGGCTTCCGGTTCGCCACGCTTGTCGTCGAGACCTCCGGCGGTTACCGGAATGAAGTCGGCGACCGCGCTATACTTCATCGCCCGGCCGTCGAATGTGATGCTCCCCTCGCTCTTGCGTGGCTCGGCGGCAAGCAGTTTGTCGATCTTTTCGCGCAGCCGCTTCTTTGTTTCTTCGTTGGGAGTCTCTTTGATTGCTTCGCTCATGAGCCGATGATGCAGTAGGGGACCCGGAGTATTTCGGGATTGCGCTCGTTGGTCAACCGCCCGAGATTCCGCAACCCGAAAGCGGGAAGCGCAGGCGGCGCGAAGTGCGGTTTTTGGCTTGTAGCCCACGGCGTGTGGGCGTCCTTTTTGTTGGTACGAAGCTTGCAACGCTCCGGTAATGGGCAAGTATGCAAAGGGCGTGAGGGCCTCCGATCTCAGCCTAGTCGAGATGGCTAACCCTGCCACGGACTCGCCCGCGGCGGCGGGGGATTTTGCGCCTCCCGTTGGCGCCGCCGATGGGAGTCCTGCGATCGACCGCTTTCTCGCCGAGGCGGAGCGCGAGTTCCAGGAGGGCTATATCGACCAGCCGCTCTGGGCGAGGGCGGTGGTAAAGGCCGCTGGCGACGAAAAGCTCGCCGCCCAGTCTTATGTGCGTTTCCGGGCGGCGGCGCTCCGCGTGGAAAAGCGAAACCAGCGCGCAGTTAGGCTGGCACGCCGCGCCCGCGCAATGTCCGTCGCCAATGGCACGCTCTCGAAGCCGAGCAGCCCGAAGTACGGGATCACCGGTCTCACCCGGAAACAGCTCGCCTGGCTCACTGGCACTCTCTCGTTTCTGATTGTCGCTGCAGGGCTGATTGCCTTCCGGTCAGGAAGCGAAGCCCCGCAACGAACCAACGCGGCGGGCCCGGTCCGGTCTGCTTCCGAAGCCGCCTCGGCGACACCTGCGAAGGCCACCTCCACCGATGCGTCCGAGGCGACCATTCCGCGGCGGGACTATGCTGCCCGCGTGCGGGAGCTCAACGAAGCCGGCAATTGGAACGTCGTGGTTCTCTACGCCGCGGAATGGACTCGCAGCCAGCCCAACAATCCCGATGCGTGGAAGGAGCTCAGCGGGGGTTATCTCAAGCTGCGCCAATTCAGCGACGCAGTCGAGGCCGCCACCAGGGCCGTCGAGATCGCGCCCAAGGATGCAGCGATGTGGCGGAACCTCGGTCAGGTCAACGCGGCGATGGACGATGCGCCCGCAGCGATCGCAGCCTATGAAAAAGCGGTGGAAGCGGACCCCCAGGACGCCGCGAGCCTGGTGCAGGTCGGAGTCCTCAACATGCAGATCGGAGCCCTCTCCGCGGCCAAGGTCGCGCTCGCCAAGGCGCTTGCGCTAGCTCCTGGCGATGCCGACGCGCTCTGCGCCGCGGCTTTCCTGGCCCAACGCGAGGGGCGTCCCAGGGACGCGGAGGCGACGTTCCTTCAAGTGACCTCTTCGGGCGGTAAGTGTCGCGCTCCGAACGCGGGCGAGACCGCATCCGTCGCCCCCCCAAAGCCGGCCAAGGCCAAGCCCTCGTCCGCAACCGGCCGCTGACGGGGCGAAGCTCGGCAGCGCTCGCGACCGGGGACAATGGCCCGGCGGGCAGCTCGTCGCCCTTCCCTCACCCGTTGGACCCTCCCTTGACAAAAAGCACGATCGTTCGTATAGTTCGCGTCATGGGCAAAGGCGAGCAAACCCGTTCCGCGATTCTCGCGGCCGCTCTTGAGCAGGCCAGCGAGAGCGGCTTCGAGTCGCTTACCATCGGCTCGCTGGCCGAGCGGGCGCATTTGTCCAAGAGCGGGCTGTTCGCCCATTTTGGCTCGCGAGAGGAGCTGCAGATCGCCGCCATCGAGGCCGCAGCGGCGCGCTTCACCGAGACGGTCTTTCTGCCTGCGTTCAAGAGGCCTCGCGGGCTACCACGCCTGCATGCTCTGTTCGACAATTGGATCGAGTGGACGAGGCGAAGCGGGCTCGCCCACGGCTGCCCCATGCAAGCCGCCGCGATCGAGTTCGACGATCGGCCCGGCCCGGTTCGCGACGCAGTGATCGATCACTTCGCGAGGCTGGATCGGGAGCTGCGCCGCACGGTGAGCATGGCCGTCGAGCAGCGGCATCTGCGCTCGGATCTGGACGTGGCGCAGTTTGCTTTCGACACCCTGGGCATCATCCTGGCGTACTACCACGGGGCTCGCCTTTTCGACGTAGCGCGAGCCGAGGGGCAGGCTCGAAAGGCCTTTGAGCGGCTGATCGTCGCCGCATCTCCGGTGGCCTGATCACAAACTTGTGAGGGAGCAATCGACATGAACGCAACGTTGGCATCGCCTGTTAATAGCACGATCGTTCGTTTTACGAGGCCGGCGTGGGCCGTTTTCCGGGCCTATTTTGCGGTCGCGTCGCGCCTGCTGCCCGACTTGGCCCGGCGCCACGCCGAGCGTCTGTTTACGACGCCGCCTCGCTACGCGGGTCGCAACAATTACGCCGCCGACGCGCGGCGCGAAACGGTCGTCGCCGGCAAGCACTCGCTCCCGGTGTGGCAGGCGGGGCCGCCCGGTGCCGCGGGCGTGCTGCTGGTGCACGGGTGGGGCGGACGGGGCGTACAGATGGGCAGCTTCGTCGCTCCGCTCCTGGCCAAGGGATTCCGGGTGGTCTGGTTCGATCATCCCGGGCACGGCGAGAGCGGGCGAGCAGCCGTCGCCCTTCCGGACTTCGTGCGCGCGCTGGAAGCGATCGCCCTCACCCACGGACCCTTCGCTGCAGCGATCGGTCATTCGCTGGGGGCGGCAGCAATCGGAGTCGCGCTTCGCCGCGGCGTTCGGCTTGGACGCGTCGCGTTCGTCAGCGCTCCCGCTTCGATCACCGAACACACGCGCAACTTCGCACGCTGGCTGGGGATCACACCGACGATCCGCGAAGCGTTGCGCAGCCGTCTCGAGCGTCGATACGGCCTGCGCTTCGCCGAGATCGATCGCATCGCTGACCTCGAACAGCTTCGGCTTCCCGCGCTGTTCGTGCACGACGCGAGCGACACGGAAGTGCCTTTCGAGCACGCGATTCGATTGTCGGGCCATCTGCCTGGGGCGCGATTGGTCAAGACTTACGGCCTGGGGCACAACCGCATCCTGCGCGATCGCGCAGTGGTCGAAGTCATCGTCGACTTCGTAAGCGGCCGCGATCACAACCTGCCGACCGAGGTGCCGGTGCTGCCGCGCCCCGCCCCGATCTACTGAACCTCCGGAGGAGGGATCGTGAACAAACCTGACAAGCTGCACGCCAACGGCGCTCTTTTTCTCGAAGACTTCCACGCGGGACAGCGTTTTCGCAGCGGCTCGCACGCGATCGACGAAGCGCAGATCAAGGCCTTCGCGGCTCAATTCGACCCACAGCCGTTCCATCTCGACGAAGCAGCGGCGAGAGCTTCGCTATTCTCGGGCCTGGCGGCGAGCGGCTGGCATACCGCGGCGATCACCATGCGCCTCATGGTCGACGGAGGCGTCCCGATCGCCGGCGGCATCATCGGCGCGGGTGGAGAGATCGCCTGGCCCAAGCCTACCCGGCCTGGCGACGTGCTTCGTGTGGAGAGCGAAGTTATGGACGTCGTACCGTCGCGTTCGCGTCCCGACCGGGGAATGGTCAGCATTCGCAGCGAGACGCTGAATCAGCGCGACGAAGTCGTACAGACCCTGATGGCGAAGCTGGTAGTATCGCGACGGCCCGCCGACGGCGCTTGACCGCGTAATCAATGATGGCGCGGCCGCAACTCCGCCGCGCGGAGGCAAGCCACGGACAGTGTCTTCCGGCGGATGTGCGCGCCTGTCGCTACAATGCCGGCTTCGCCGGCCGCGTTCGGGTTCCCCTGCGCATGCACCGCGCTCCCCTGTTGATCGGCTTAGCCGCCGCGCTCGCCGCTTCCTCGTTCGCGCTTGCGGCCGAGGTCGTCGAGCCTAACGCCAACCTGAAGGCAGTGGGCATCCCGCCGATTCCCGCGGAACTTGCCGTGAAGGTCGCGCCTTACACCGAATTCAAGCCGCCGGCGGCCGTAGCATGGCATCCCGAGAAGCGCGAGCTGATCGTCGCGCGCAGGGCCGCCAATGTGACGCAGCTGCACCTGGTGATCGCGCCGGGTGCCGAGCCCAGACAGCTCACCTCGTTTGCCGAGCCAGTGCGGTTCGGAACATATCTGGCGAAGAAGCCGGACGTGCTGCTGTTCGCTCGCGATACCGGCGGCAACGAGCAGCGCCAAGTCTACCGGCTCGATGGCCCCGACGCTGCTCCCGTGCTGCTGACCGACCCTGCCCGAAAGCACGACGCCGGCGGCTTCACCCATGCACGAGACCGCCTGCTCGTCAGCACCACCGAAGTCGATACTGCAGGCAAGCGCGAGAACCCCGTCACCGAGCTCAGCCTGCTCGACCCACTCGACCCCGCGAAAGCGCACAAGATCGCCGCGCTGCCCGGAACCGGCTGGTTTGGCTTTTCGTTTTCCTTTGACGACAAGCGTCTGGCGTTGCTCGAGTACAAGTCGGTGAACGAAACCTATGTCTGGGTCATGGACGTAGCCACCGGCGAGCGCAAGCGCGTCTTGCCGGCCGGCGGCGAAAAGCCGGCACAGCCCATCGCCTCGGGCGATCTCAACTTTTCGCGCGACGGCAAGGGGATCTTCCTGGCCACCGATCGCGACGGCGAGTTTCGCAAGCTCGCCTACCTCGATCTCGCCAGCGGAAAGCTCGAGTATTTCGGCGAAGGCGGAGACTGGGACGTCGAAGGCATCGCGCTCTCGCCGGACGGCCGCACGCTCGCCGTGATCACCAACGAAGCGGGGATCGGCGTGTTGCGCCTGTACGAGGCCGATACGCGTCGCGCGCTGCCTCGACCACCCTTGCCGGTGGGAACCGTGAGCGGCGCCGTCTGGCACCAGAATTCGCGTGATCTCGCGGTCACAGTGTCGAGCGCACAGAGCCCCGGGGATGCGTATGTAATCGACACCCGCAGCAGTCGCGTGGAGCGCTGGACCGAAACCAAGGTGCCGGGCCTCGATGCCGCGAGCTTTCGCAGCTCGGAGCCCATTTCCTGGAAGAGCTTCGACGGGCTGACCATCCGCGGTTTCCTGACCCGGCCGCCCGCGCGCTTCACCGGCAAGCGACCGGTCATCGTGGTTATTCACGGAGGCCCCGAGGGCCAGGCGCGGCCCGGCTACCTGGGCCGCTGGAACTACTTCATCGACGAGCTCGGCATCGCCGTGATCGAACCCAACGTCCGCGGATCGACCGGTTACGGCAAGACCTTCGTCAAGCTCGATAACGGAATGAAGCGCGAGGATTCCGTCAAGGACATCGGCGCTCTGTTCGACTGGATTCGGATGCAGCCCGATCTCGACGCCGACCGAGTCGCACTCGAGGGCGGCAGCTACGGCGGCTACATGGTGCTCGGCGTGGCCACCAACTTCCCGGACCGCTTCGTCTGCGCCGTCGACATCGTGGGGATTGCCAACTTCGTGACCTTCCTGGAGAGCACCGAGAGCTACCGGCGCGACCTCCGGCGCGTCGAATACGGCGACGAGCGCGATCCTGCGATGCGGGCGTTCCTGACTCGGATTTCTCCGGTCAACAATGCACACAAGATCAAGGCGCCGCTGTTCGTCGTCGCGGGCCGCAACGATCCGCGCGTGCGCTACACCGAAGCCGAGCAGATCGTCGCCGCGGCGCGCAAGAACGACGTGCCCGTGTGGTACCTTCTCGCCGACAACGAGGGGCACGGCTTCGCGCGCAAGGCGAATGTGGACTACCTGTTCTATGCGATGATCGTGTTCTTCCAGGAGCGGCTGCTCAAGTGAGTGGCCCACCGCATACCGCATGAACTCGCTCACCTGCGCCGAAATCCTGTCGGGCCGCGCGCCGAAGGATGCACCCGTAACCGTCAAAGGCTGGGTGCGCACGCGACGCGACGCCAAGGGCGCCGGCATCTCGTTCGTGAATATCTCCGACGGTTCGTGCTTCCACCCGGTGCAGATCGTCGCGCCAAGCACCCTTGCCAACTACGCGGACGAGATCCTGCACTTGACCGCAGGCTGCGCCGTGGAAGCGACCGGCGCGATCGTGCCTTCACCCGCCAGAGGACAACCCTTCGAGATGCAGGCAAGCGCGATCAAGGTCGTCGGCTGGGTCGACGATCCCGACACGTACCCGATTCAGCCTAAGCCGCACACGCTCGAGTTCCTGCGCGAAGTCGCGCACTTGCGGCCGCGCACCAACGTCATCGGCGCCGTGACTCGCGTGCGCCACACAATCGCGCAGTCGATCCACCGCTTCTTCCACGACCACGGCTTCGTCTGGGTGAACACGCCGATCATCACCTCCTCGGACGCCGAAGGGGCGGGCGAACTCTTCCGCGTGTCGACGCTCGACTTGATGAACCTGCCGCGGACGCCCGAAGGCAAGATCGATTTCACGCGGGATTTCTTCGGACGCGACACCTACCTCACGGTCTCGGGGCAGTTAAACGTCGAGGCCTATTGCCTGGCGCTGACCAAGGTCTACACCTTCGGGCCGACGTTCCGAGCGGAGAATTCGAATACCAGCCGGCACCTCGCGGAGTTCTGGATGATCGAGCCCGAGATCGCCTTTGCGAGCCTGGCCGACAACGCCGCGCTGGCCGAGGCGCTGATCAAACACATCTTCAGGGCGGTGCTGAGCGAGCGAGCCGACGACATGGCGTTTTTCGAGGAACGCATCGAAAAGGGCGTGATCGCCAGGCTCGAGGGCATCGTCGAATCAGATTTCGCGCACATGGACTACTCCGAGGCGATTCGTGTGCTCGAGGGCGCCAAGCAGGCTTTCGAGTTCGCCGTCAAATGGGGCGTTGACCTGCAATCGGAGCACGAGCGCTACTTGACCGAGAAGCACGCCGGCAAGCCGGTGGTCGTGATGAACTACCCGCGCGAGATCAAGGCGTTCTACATGCGCGTGAACGACGATGCCAAGACGGTCGCGGCGATGGACGTTCTCGCCCCCGGCATCGGCGAGATCGTCGGCGGCAGCCAGCGCGAGGAACGCCTCGACGTGCTCGATGCCCGTCTCGCCGAAGTCGGGCTCGACAAGCAGCACTACGGCTGGTACCGCGACCTGCGCCGCTACGGCACCGTACCACACGCGGGATTCGGGTTGGGCTTCGAGCGCACAGTGGCCTACGTGACGGGGCTATCCAACGTGCGCGACGTCATCCCCTTTCCGCGGACACCAGGGAACGCTCGCTATTAAAGCGTGTATCTGACGGCTCGACCGTCAGTTGATCGCGAAGCAGTACAGAAGCCCGGCTCCGCCGGTGCTCTTGAGATTGTCCAGGCTGCAGCCGTTCGACGGGTGCGACGAGTTCCAGGATTTTGCTGGCGCGCTTTCGTCGAGCCCCGTGCGGTCAGCGTGGCCGACGATCGCTGTGCCGGCTCCGCTCTTGGTCCAGTTGCCGCAGGTCTTGTCATCGCCAGGAGGGAACGCCGTTCCGTCGGGCTGCGTGCCGGTCAGGATGTCGTGCATGTTGGGGGTGTCGCCGCGGCCGTTGACCACCGCACCCTTCTCCGTGAGCGCAGTCTGCTTGGTCAGATTGTTGTTGCCGTGGAGCTCGCCGACGTCCTTGGCGATGACCACCCCCTTGGCGTTCGTCCATGGGCCCTTGCCGATGCGATCCTTGGCGTTTACGGCCCCCGGCCCCTGAGTGCTCAGATACGCGTGCCAGGTCTTGCCACCGGCTCCCGCAGCCTCAGCCAGCGTCTGGCAGTGACGGTCGGCGCCTTCGATTCCCCCGAAGTCCGCTCCCTTCCACGCCCGGACGCTGGTGACGAAGAAGGTCATGGCGGACTGTTGCGCCTGCGCGACGCCGGCTCCAACCGCAATAACGCCACACAATGCAGCAACGCATGCATGCAAGGTCTTGCTCATCGCGTCTCCTCCTGGTGTGTGCTCGACTCGAACGCGGGTCAAGTCCGCCAGCCAAGGCTGCCGGCGTGAAGAACATCTCACGCCCCACCGTTGTTCCCGACGAGGGGGGGTCAGAATACCCCCGACCGGTGGCTCACGTCATTCGCCGACGTGCGTTCCGGCGGAAACTGCGGACCTGGAGCGTGCCGCCCATGCAGGCTGAAGGTTGCTAAGATGGCCACGTTCACCCGCACGGAGTCACGCATGCCCTCCGCCCGAAGACATCCGAAAGCCAGGAAATCGCCCGCGGCAAACCCGCGCCCTCATGCATCGGCCGCTGGTAATGCGCTTGGAGGCTCGCCGCTGATCGGGCTTGCTCAGCAGGTCCGTGGCTGGACCGACTCGGTGCTCGGCATTGCCGGGGCGGCGGCCGACCTGTCGATGAGTGCTGCCAAGGCGGTGCTGGTCAAGCCCGAGCAGCGCGCCGCGCTGGAGAAGGCGGGCGCTGCGTTGCGCGCGACACGCGAGGCGGCGGGGTTCAGCGTGCGTGAACTGGGTGACGCGATCAACCTCAAGGATCCCGCGCTCCTCGATCTGGTCGAGAACGGGAAAATCGCTCTGCCATTCGAAATCATTCTGCGACTCGCCTCGGTTTTGGGACGCAACGATCCGATCCCTTTCATCATGCATTACACACGCTCGTACAATCCCGACGTCTGGCGCACGCTCGAGCGTCTGGGCATCGGGCGCCTCGTCGTGCAGGCGGGGCGCGAGCGCGAGTTCGCGAACATCTATCGCGGGAGCAACGCCGCGCGCGAGCTGTCCGACGAGCATTTCGCTGCTTTGCTGACTTTCATGACGCAGGCCTTCGAGCTGGCGCTGGCGTTTCGAAGCGGCAGCGCGGCACGGCGGTCCCGCGCAGGAGCAAAAAAAGAGCCTGCTGCGGATTGATCCGCGCTGCAAACTCGATCGCTGCTGACGCGCTGACGCTGGACGTGACGACCATCACCGAAGAGCGCCCCGATTCGCCGGAAGCGACGCAACTCATCGCCGAGCTCGATGGCGAGCTCGTTCCGTACTATCCGCCCCGGAGCCATCACGGATACAGCGTCGAGAAGCTGCTGCGCGAGCGCGTCGCCTTCTACGTGGTCAGGCACGACGGCGCGCCTGCCGGATGCGGCGGCGTGCAGATCTGTGGCAACGAGTACGGAGAGATCAAGCGCATGTACGTGAGGCCGCGGTTCCGCCGTCTGGGCTTTGGCAGGTTGATGCTCAATCACCTGGAAGAACATGCCCGTCGCCAGGGCTTGGCACTGCTCAGGCTGGAGACGGGCATCTACCAGACCGAGGCCATCGCGCTGTACGAGGGCTTCGGCTTCCGCCGCATCGCACCGTTCGCGGACTACTGGGACGATCCGCTCAGCGCGTTCTACGAAAAGCGCATCCGCTGAGCCTTGGCGATCGGCTAACAGCCTTCCCTCATCGCCGCCCCTCTCCCCAGGGCAGGAATTCACTTCCTGTTCACGAACGTCGGTTCAGTGAACAGCGAGGTGACGACCACCTTTTCGATGTCGCGACGATCGGGAACGACGAACAGGATAGGCGTGATCATCTCCTCGAAGATGCCGCGCAGGCTGCGCGCGCCGATCTTGTACTCGAAGGCGAGCTCCGCGATTTGCTCGAAGACCTTCTGCTCGACTGTCAGCTCGACGCCCTCGTTGGAGAATATGTCCCGGAACTGGCCGTAGATCGAGTCCTTTGGCTCGACCATGACCCGGACGAGCATCTTGCGTGTCAGGTCGTGGAAATGGGCGACGATGGGCAACCGGCCGGTGAATTCCGGGATCAGTCCATAGCTGAACAGATCGGTCGGCTTCACGCGGGAATTCAGCCGATCCATCATCTGCTTGTTGTAGTCCTTGGTTACCGAGATGTACTTGTAGGCGTGCGAACGCGCCATGATCTCGTCGAGGCCGACGAAGGCTCCGCCGCAGATGAACAGGATGTCGGTGGTGTCGATGTAGCGCCCGCCATCCAGCTTCACCGGAGAGCCTTCCATGATCTTGAGCAGCGCATGCTGCACGCCCTCGCCGGAGATGCTCTGCGCTTCGGAATCGCGCGCCTTGAGCTTGTCGATCTCGTCGATGAAGACGATGCCGTTCTGCGCCTTGGCGATGTCGCCGCCCGCCTTGTCGACGAGCCGCTGCAGGATCGCCTCGATTTCCTCGTTCACGTAGCGGGTCTGTGCGAGCGAAGTGGCTTCGGCCGTCACGAACGGCACGCCCAAGATTCGCGAAAGCGTGGAACACACGAGCGTCTTGCCGGTGCCGGTCGAACCAACCAGCAGGATGTTGCTCTTGACGATCGACGTGCTGTCCCGGTGCGACTTGGCGATCTTCTTGAAATGCGCGTAGACGGCGACGGCAATCGTCTTCTTGGCGTCTTCCTGACCGACCACGTACTCGTCGAGCTGCCCGACGATAGCGCTGGGAGTCAGTGTGCTGTCCAGCAGATTGGCGATTCCCATGCCTGGAGATCGGTCGAAGGTGCTTGCCATGTTAGCGCGTAAACGCCTCGCCCGCACGAAGGCGGCGACGCATCAGGCCGGCGCAGCTCGCAGCATCGCCTGCCGCAGCAGCCACAGCGCGATCGACACGTTGATCAGATTCCACGCGAGCCCGTTGACGAACGCCGCCCTGTAGGAACCGGTGAGATCGAAAACCGCGCCAGACATCCAGCCGCCCAGCGCCATGCCGAAAAGCGTGGCCGTGATCACCGCGCCCACGCGAGCGCCGGCCTCCGCCGGAGGGAAGTGCTCGCGCACGATGATGGCGTAGGAAGGCACGATCCCGCCCTGGAACAGACCGAACAGAGCCGAGATCACGTACAGGGACGCGAGGCCGTCAAAGGGCAGGAACAGCAGCAGCGCCACGCCCTGCAGGCCCGATCCGAGAAGCAGCGTGCGCAAGCCCCCGATGCGGTCGCAGATGAAACCGAAGCTCAACCTGCTCACGATGCCGCAGGCAAGCATGAGCGAGAGCATCTGCGCGCCGCGCGCCGGGCCGTAACCGAGATCGGCGCAGTAGGCGACGAGATGCACTTGCGGCATCGACATGGCGACGCAGCAGCTCAGCCCGGCGACGATCAGCAGCGTTTGCAGTGCGCCCCGGGAGATCCCGAGCGGGCGTTCCGGAAACGGTGACGACGCGCGCGCGCCAGTCGGCTCGAGCTCGATCAACGGGGGCGGCCTTCTCAGCATGAGCGCGAGCGGCAGCATGGTCAGGACGCAAAACGCCGCGATGCCGAAGTACGTCGAGCGCCAGCCCGCGCTCTGGATGAAGTGCTGGACAATAGGCGGCCACACCGTGCCGGCGAGGTAATTGCCGCTGGCGAAGATCGCCACCGCGATGCCGCGCCGCCGCACGAACCACAGCGACGTGTGGGCGAGAAGCGGCGCGAAGGTCGAGGCGCTGCCGACGCCGATCAGCAAGCCCTGAGCGAGCGCGTACTCCCACAGGCTTGCCGCCGAGCCGGCAGCAGCGTAGCCGAGCGCCAGCGCGATTGTTCCGGCGACGACCGGCACCATGATGCCGAAGCGGTCGCCCAGTCGACCCATGGCGATGCTGGACACGCCGAAGCCAATCATGGTCAGCGTGTAGGGGAACGACGCTTCGGCGCGAGCCACGCCGAATTCAGCCTGTACTGCAGGCAGCGCAACCACCACGGACCACATGCCCACGCCGCCGATGGTCGACAGCAGAAGCGTGACCACCAGACGCATCCAGGCGTAAGCGGATTCCGCACCATGCGAGGCCTGGCGTTCCCGCGGGGTGCTCGCCTGCGATTCGCTGGTCCGCGTCCGTTCCATCGTTTGTTCCGAGAGGCGGATTGTGCCATGCGATGGGTCCACCGACAGCGCGGGCAGTCGCAGGCGATACAATGGCCGGCCTCACGGGCAGACACGCCGGTCACAGAGCAGCTTCGATGCCATTGCAGGCGATCCTGGTGCCGGTCGGGACCTCCGGCGACGTGCTTCCCTTCATCGCCATCGGGGTGGCTCTGAAGTCGCGCGGGCACCGCGTGGTGATGGTTGCGAGCGGCGCTCATCGCAGCGCCGTCGAGGCCGCCGGCCTCCAGCTGATCGAGAGCATCGGCGCGGAAGCGGATGCCGCCGCACTCGGGCATCCCAATTTCTGGCGTCCCACGCGCGGAATCCGCCGCATCAGCGAGCGCGTGGTCGTTCCGAGCTTGCGCCCGCAGATCGCCGCCATCGAATCGCTGTACGAGCCGGGAAGCACCGTCGTCGTCGGCTCGACCCTCGCGCTCGGCGCGCGGATCGCTTGTGAAAAGCTGAAGGCGCCGCTCGTGTCCGTTCATCTTGCACCCGCAGCGATTCGCAGCATCGAAGCGACGCCGCATGTCGCTAACATTCGCCACTTCCCGCGATTGCCCCGGTCGACCAAGCGCCTGCTCTACTGGTATTTCGACCGCTTCATCGCCGATGAAGTCCTGGGGCGGGGCTTGAATCAGATGCGCACCGAGCTCGGATTGCCGCCCGTGCGCCGTCCGTTGCACGATTGGTTGCATTCCCCGATGCGCGTCATCGGGCTATTCCCGTCCTGGTTCGCAGCGCCCGCCGCCGACTGGCCACCGCAGGTGCGGCTCACCGGATTTCCACTCTACGACGGGCCGGGGCCGCGCACGTTGCTGCCCGACCTCGAGCGATTCCTCGAGCAAGGCGAGCCGCCGATCGTCTTCACGGCGGGAACGGGAATGCGCCACGCCGAGCGTTTCTTTCGCGCCGCCGTCGAGGCGTGCACGGTACTCTCGCTGCGGGGCGTGCTCATCTCCGCCTCCGCCGGACAGCTTCCTGCGCAGACGCCGCCGAGCGTCAAGGCGTTCAGCTACGCCCCGTTCGGCGTGCTCCTGCCCCGCGCGAAGGCGATCGTGCATCACGGTGGCATCGGCACTTCCGCGCAGGCGCTGCGCGCTGGCATTGCACAGGTGGTGATACCGCTGGCATACGACCAGACGGACAACGCTGCGCGGCTCGAGCGCCTGGGCGTGGCAGCCGTCGTGACGCGCCGCGAACCCCGCGGAGCGCAACTCGCCCGGGTGTTGCGAAAGCTCCTCGCCCGCCCCGGCCTCGATGACAAGCTCGCCGCCGCCGCGCGCCGCTTCCAGGACAATTCCGCCGTCGAGGACACCTGTCGCTTGATCGAGGAAGCGGCGACAGGTTCAATCGGTTGAGTGGCGCCGCATTCCCTCACCCGACGCGCTCCGCGCGTCGGCCTCTCCCGGAAGCAGAGGCAACACAAGCAAACCCCTCTCCCTCGGGGAGAGGGGAAGGGGTGAGGGACCGGGAAGCCGCCGCGCAGCGTCTCGGCTTTCCGGTAGACTTGCGCGTCGGCCGATGCGGCGCCGCGGCTGGCTCGAACGTTTCCAGGACTCATGCCCAGGCTGACCCTCGCTGCGGTTGCGTTTGCTGCACAGGCTTCTTGTCTGACAGGTTGCCAACCCACGGCGTATCTGATGTCGACGCCGCTGGCAATGGCTGTCGGCAAGGCGAACGCGTCCACGGTGACGGGGGCTTCCGACTCCCGCGATCTGATCACACTGTTCTACGCGACCACGCGGCAGCCGCACGGTCCGGCTGCGTCTCGCCGCTACGGCGAGGACTTTGGCGAAGAATTGCGGCTCGGGGTCGCGACCTTGCGCGTCGACGAAGGGACCGCGACCGCGCGCGAAACCCGCGCACTTCCCCCGCTTTCGGTTCAGGAGCGGCCCACGCTAGAACTGGAGAACCTCGACGAGCAGGCGGTGGTCGGCACCGGCGCAGACCTCGACTTTCTGTCCCCGGAAGCCGCGAGCTTCTTTGCCGAGGTGGACGACGCCCTCTCGGCGAGCGTGGACAAGGACGTGTTCCTCTACGTCCACGGCGGCAACAACAGCGTCTATCGCACCGCCGCGCAAGCCGCGCAGTATCGCCAATTCACCGGACGCGGCTCGGTCGTGGTGGCCTTCGCGTGGCCCACCGTCGACTACTATCTGAGCTACGCCACGGACGTGCGCAACGCCAAGCGCAGCGTGCCCGCGTTTGCCCAGTTGATAGAGCTGCTGGCGAGGCATACCAGGGCGGAGCACATCAACATCCTGGCTCACAGCGCGGGCGTGCGCATCGTAAGCGCGGCTCTCGCGGCGATAGGCAGCGCGCCGGCGGAGCGGGAACGCTGGCACGCGCGCATGCGGCTGGGCGAAATCTATTACGCCGCCGCCGACCTCGAGATGAAGACCTTCGTGCGCGACTTGCGCGACTATGTGGACCTGCCGCTGCGCGTCACGCTGCAGGCAAACCGTAGCGACCCGGTGCTGGCGATCCTCGCGTTGGCGTCGGGAAAGTCTCGCGCCGGCCGGCCGAACTTTAACGACCTGAGCGACGCGGAGCGGGCATTGCTTCGGGAATGGGTGACGGAGTCGCGACTCGACATCGTCGACGTGACCTCCGATCGCGCTGGCGATCCAGGCGGGCACGTTTTCTGGTTCGAGCGCCGATGGGTGAGCAGCGACGTTCTGCTCGAATTCACCTACCACGCGCCGCCGGCCACGCGAGGGTTGGAGGCGACGAGGCAGGACGGCTTGAGACGCTGGGTCTTCCCGGCCGACTACGAGCAGCGCGCCGCGACTGCCGCCGCCAACCTACATCTGCGCTAGCGGGCGCTCCTACAAGCTCCAGCGCCTTCCCGGCGCCGCGGCGAACAAGGCGCGCGTGTATTCGTGCTTCGGGTTGGCGTAGACCTCAGCGATCGGCCCCGCTTCGACGATCCGCCCGTGCTGCATCACCGCGACACGGTCGCAGACCTGCGCGGCGACGCGCAGATCGTGGGTGATGAACAGCATGGCGAGGTCGAGCCGCCCACGGATCTCGTCGAGGAGCTCCAGCACCTGCGCCTGCACCGAGACGTCGAGCGCGGAGACGGCTTCGTCGGCGATCAGCAGATCCGGCTCGATCGCCAGCGCCCGGGCAATGCACACGCGCTGGCGCTGTCCTCCCGAGAAC
Source organism: Casimicrobiaceae bacterium (assembly GCA_035623155.1). GTDB lineage: Bacteria > Pseudomonadota > Gammaproteobacteria > Burkholderiales > Casimicrobiaceae > PALSA-1003. The sequence continues at coordinate 82,035 of DASPTZ010000141.1, forward strand.
TGGTGCGGGTAGCGGTCGATCGACCCGGGATCGAGACGCACCAGTTCGAGCAGCCGGCGCGCCGCGGCGAGCGCTTCTTCGCGGCTGGCGCCGTAATTCATCGGCCCCTCGATGATCGCTTCGCCGACTGTGCGGCGCGGGTTGAGCGAACGGTACGGATCCTGGAAGACGATCTGCACGCGGCGCCGTAGCGGTCGCAAGGCGCTTGCTCCGAGCGTGGCAATGTCGACACCGTCGAGCGTGATCTGGCCCGCGGTCGGTTCGATGAGCCGCGCGATGCAACGCGCCACCGTCGACTTGCCGGAGCCCGATTCACCGACGATGCCCAGCGTCTCGCCGCGACGGATCTCGAGAGACACATCGACTGCCGCGGGAACGTCGGGGCCGCGGCGCCGCCACCAGCCGCTGCGGCTGTAGGTCTTGGCGAGCCCCTTGGTGGCGACCACTGTCCGCGCCGCGGTCGAGACTGCGCGGTGCCGTGGAGTGAGGCTCGGCACCGCGGCGATCAGCATGCGGGCGTAGTCGTGCTGAGGATGCGCGAGCAGCTCGCGCGCCGGTCCGAACTCGACCACCTCGCCTCGCCGCAGCACTGCGACGCGATCGGCGATCTCGGCGACGACGCCGAAATCGTGGGTGATGAACAGCACGCCTGTGCCGTGCTCGCGCTGCAGCGTCTTGATCAGTGCCAGGATCTGCGCCTGCGTGGTCACGTCGAGCGCGGTGGTCGGCTCGTCGGCGATCAGCAGTCGCGGATTGAGCACCAGAGCCATGGCGATCATGATGCGCTGGCGCTGGCCGCCCGAGAGCTGGTGCGGATACGACGCGATCATCCGCTCCGGGTCGGTCAACTGCACATTGCGCACGATGTTTACGATGCGCGCGTGGCGCTCGGAGGGCGAGAGCGAAGTGTGCGTCGCCAGCACTTCGTCGATCTGCTCGCCGCAGCGGAGCACGGGATTAAGCGCCGTCATAGGCTCCTGGAAGATCATCGACATGCGCGTGCAGCGCAGCTCCCGCAGCCGCGCCTCGCTGGCAGCGAGGACGTCCTCGCCCTCGAGCAGGATGTGTCCGCCGGACGCGCGCAGTGTGGTCGGCAGCAGTCCCATGACCGCCTGTGCGATCACCGACTTGCCCGAGCCCGATTCGCCGACCAGGCATACCATCTCGCCCGGAGCGACGGTGAGACTCGCGTTGGTGACTGCGAGCTCGCGCTCGGCGCCGGCGGGCAGCGAGACGGTCAGGCCGCGAATGTCGAGCACGGCGGGCTCATATCCTCTTGCGCATCCGCGGATCGAGGGTGTCGTGCATGCCGTCGCCGAGGAGATTGACCGCCAGCACGGTCAGGGCGAGAAAGATGCCGGGGTAGAAGACGTTGTGCGGGTAGACGCGGAACAGCGTGCGCCCCTCGGCCATGATGTTGCCCCAGGTCGGAGTCTCGGGCGGGATGCCGACGCCGAGGAACGAGAGAATCGCCTCGATCAGGATGGCGAAGGCGCAGATGTACGTCGCCTGCACGATCAGCGGCGGCAGCGTGTTGGGCAGGACATGCCGCAGCAGCAGCGGCAGCGTCGGCGTGCCCACTGAGATCGCTGCCTCGACGTACGGCTCCTCGCGCACCGACAGCACGACCGAACGCACCAGGCGCACCACACGCGGCACCTCGGGTACGACGATCGCGACAATGACCGCGACGAGTCCAGCCGATGAGAGCGATACGAGCGCGATCGCCAGCAGGATTGCGGGGATCGCCATCAACCCGTCCATCACGCGCATCACGATGCCGTCGAGCCAGCGCAGGTAGCCTGCGGCGAGTCCGATCGCCAGGCCGATCGCCACCGCGAGCACCGCGACCGACACGCCGACGACGAGCGAAGCGCGCGCCCCGTAGATGACCCGGGCGCCGATGTCGCGGCCGAGCGAATCGGTGCCCATCCAGTGGCGCACCTCGGCCCTGGTGCCGTCGTCGGCGCGCACCATTTCCACTGCACCGGAGGTCTTATTACGAAAGCCCGGGTTGATCGCCGCGGGGTCGAAGCTCGTGAGCCACGGCGCGGAAAGCGCCATTGCGCCCACCAGCGCCAGGATGACGACGCCGAACACCACGGTTGGATTGCGGGCGAGCCTGTGCGCGACGCCCTCGACGGTCCGTGGCGTCGCGGCTTCGACTGCCAGCGTGTCGGCGGCGGTGTTCAGTAGCGGATCCGCGGATCGAGGAACGTGTAAGTCACGTCGACGGCCAGGTTCAGAAGGACGTAGACCATCGAGAAGAGCAGGATCACTGCCTGCACCGTCGGATAGTCGCGGGCGAGCACCGCGTCGACCGTCAGCCGGCCCAAGCCCGGGATGCTGAACACGCTCTCGGTGAC
>DASPTZ010000142.1:0-4650 GCA_035623155.1 Casimicrobiaceae bacterium
CGACCTTTGGCATTTCCGCCAGCCGCATGATCTCGTAGGTGTCGAAGTTCTGCTGCTTGATGCGTCCATTCTCGACGGTCATCTCGCCGTAGAGCGTTGCCGTGAGACCAAAGGCAACCGAGCCTTCGGCCTGCGCCTCGACCTGCTGCGGATTGACCACGTGCCCGCAGTTGAGCGCCAGCACCAGGCGATGCACCTTGAGCTTGCCCTGCGGGCTCACCGACACCTCCGCTACCGCAGCCGCATAGGCTCCGTACCCCATGAACTGTGCGATCCCGCGGTACACCCCCGCAGGCAAAGGCTTGCCGTAGCCAGCCTTCTCCGCCGCCGCATTGAGCACGGCCAGATGCTTCGGATGGTTGCCCATGAGGGCTCGCCGGAACTCGAGCGGGTCGGTGCCTGCAGCGCGCGCCAGCTCGTCCATGAAGCATTCCATGTACACGGCGTTCTGATTGACGTTCACACCGCGCCACGGGCCGACCGGAACGTGGGTCGGGCGCAGCGCGTACTCGACGAGCAGATTGGGCATGGTGTAGCCGAGTTGCGCGTCGCCTGGCTTCGCGTAGTAGCCCTGCAGTTGCCGGTCGTCCCTGCCGTCGATCACCACCGATGGAGTGAGGTAGCCGGAGATCGACGGCCCCGCCACCCGCACGTGCATGCCCACGAGCTTGCCGCTCGCGTCGATCCCTGCCGCCATCCGGCATTGCGAGACGGGACGATAGAAGTCGTGCGTCATGTCCTCCTCGCGGCTCCAGATCATCTTGATCGGGACGCCGGGGAACTGCTTGGCGATGGCGGCCGCCTGGCGCACGAAATCCTGTGTGCCACCGCGCCGGCCGAAACCGCCGCCAAGGTCATGCTTGTAGACCTCGCACTTGTCCAGAGGCAACCCCGAAGCCTCCGAAAGCGCGGCGAGCGAGGCTTCCGCGTTCTGCGTGGGAAGCCACACCTCCGCACGGTCCGTTGAGACTCTTGCCGTGCAATTCATTGGCTCCATGGTCGCGTGAGCCAGAAACGGCGTGCCGTAGACCACGACCACCTTTTTCGCAGCACCATCGATCGCCTTGAGCGCGTCGCCCTCGTTGCGGGACGCGAAGGCTCCCGTAGCGGTCAAGCCTTCCTCGAGGCGCTGGGCGATCGTCGCGCTCGTTTGGTTTGCATCGGTCCCCTCGTCCCACACGATCGGCAGCGCATCGAGCGCGGTCTTGGCGTGCCACCAGGTGTCGGCAACTACCGCGACCGTCGAATCGTTGACTCTGACCGCCCCGCGCACACCGGGCCGCGCGGAAATCTTCGCCTCGTCGTAGCTCACCAGCTTGCCGCCGAACACCGGACAGGCTTTGATCGCTGCACACTGCATGTCTGGCAACTTCAAATCGATCGCAAAGATCTTGCCGCCGTTGAGCTTGTCCGCGGTGTCCAGACGCTTGAGCGGCTTGCCCGCGATCTTCCAGGTTTTCGGATCCTTGAGCTGGATGCTCTTGGGGTCAGGCGGCGTCAGCCTAGCCGCCGCCGCGGCGACCTTGCCGTAGGTCGTCTTGCGCTTCGAGGGCTCGTGCGTGATGACGCCCTCGCTCACGCTGAGCTCGCCGACCGGAACCTTCCACTGATCCGCTGCCGCCTGCACAAGCATGATTCTTGCCGCCGCGCCGCCGCGGCGAACATAGTCCTCGGAAGTGCGGATGCCGCGGCTGCCGCCGGTGCTCATCTCGCCCCACACCCGCTTGCGTGCGAGATTCTGGCCGGCGGTCGGCGACTCGGTGGTGACGTTCTTCCAGTTGCACTCGAGCTCCTCGGCGACGAGCTGAGCGAGTCCGGTGCGTGTCCCCTGCCCCATCTCCGAGCGCGCGATGCGGATCACGCAGGTCTCGTCGGGCCTGATGAGCACCCAGGCGTTGACCTCTTCTACGGTTGCTGCGGCGCTCCCGGTGTCGGCCGCCGCGGCGAGGAACGGGATCGAAAAGCCCAGTGCGAGTCCGCCGCCTGCCGCGGCCGAGCCGACGATGAACTTGCGTCGCGAAAGATTGGTCGATGCAGCGTAGCTTGTCTTGTTCATGATCAGCTCCTCGGACTACGCTTTCGGCGCAGGCTTGGCCGTGGCTTCGGCCATGCCCGCTGCCATGTGCACGGCGGCGCGTATGCGCTGATAGGTTCCGCAGCGGCAGATGCTGGTCATCTCCGAGTCGATGTCCTGATCGCTGGGATTCGGGTTCTTGGCGAGCAGCGCCGCAGCCGCCATGATCTGTCCCGACTGACAATATCCGCACTGAGGAACGTCGAGCTCGAGCCAGGCCTTCTGCACCGGATGCGAGCTGTTCGGCGAAAGCCCCTCGACGGTGACGATCAGATCGGTAGCTTTCACCTCGCGGACCTTGATCGAGCACGAGCGCCGCACCTCGCCGTTGATGTGCACCGAGCAGGCGCCGCACTGCGCGACGCCGCAGCCGTACTTCGTGCCCGTGAGGCCCACCTGCTCGCGGATGACCCAGAGCAGCGGCGTGTCGTCCTCAACCTGCACGTCACGCAGCTTGCCATTGATGTTGAGCTTCGCCATGAACGTCCTCCTGCCCGCCTTGACGACGGATTGATTATGCGATGCCCCATGCGAACGGATCGCTCTCGTCGATGACGAGAGACGCCTCCGCCGTCACGTGGGCCGAGCCTTGAACGAAGGGAAGGACGCGTCCGTCCTTCACCTGGAAACGTGCCCTGAAGATGCTGCCGAGAATTCCCTGCTGTCGCCACTCCTCGCCCTCGCGCAGCCTGCCGTCCGCATAGAGACAGGCGAGCTTGGCGCTGGTTCCCGTTCCACAGGGGGAGCGGTCGTAGGCCCCTCCCGGACACAGGACGAAATTGCGTGCGTCGGCCTGCGCGGGATCCGCCGGGGAGAACAGCTCGATGTGATCGATCTCGGCACCGTTGTCGCCCCGCACGCCGTGCCGGAAAAGGGAGTGCCGGACCCGACTCGCATAGCTCGTGAGCTCTTCCAGGTTCGACAAGCGGATCTCGAGCCCGTGGTGCTCAACCAGGAAGAACCAGTTGCCGCCCCAGGCGACGTCGCCGCGCACGGCTCCGACGCCGGGGACTTCGACGCTTACGTCCTTGCGCGCGCGGTGGCTCGGCACGTTCGCGACGACGACTTCGCCCGAATCGAGCAATTCGGCGCTCACGACACCGACGTGAGTTTCGATGCGCAGGACCCCCGGGCGGATCTTGCCGAGGTGCGCCAGCGATGCGACGAGTCCGATCGTACCGTGGCCGCACATCCCGATGTAGCCGACGTTGTTGAAGAAGATCACGCCGAAGTCGCAACTGCGGTCCGACGGACTGCAGAGCAGCGCGCCCACGATGGCGTCGGACCCTCGCGGCTCGTTCACGATCGCCGACCGCCAGCGATCATACCTGTCGCGAAAGACCGCAACGCGCTCCGCGAGCGTCCCGTTGCCCAAGTCGGGGCCGCCCTCGAGGACGAGCCGCGTCGGCTCGCCTCCCGTGTGCGAATCGAGGATTTCGATCCGGCGGCTAGGACGATTGTTCAACGAATTCGCGAAGTTGTCATCCCGAACGGACGTGAGGGATCTGCTGGTGAATCGAGTCGATGACCCTGTGAACAGCAGATTCCTCGTCGCGACGCTCCTCCGAATGACAAGTCCTTTGTTGGGGAATCTCAGACGAATTCGACCGCAGGCAAGACGGGACGCGAGGCGAGCGCCTGCTTGACCAGCGCGACGATCTGATCGCGTTCCTCCCCGACCAGCGGCAGCCGCGGCGGGCGCACGGTCTCGGTGCCCACGCCGACGATGCTTTCCACGAGCTTGATGTTCTGCACCAGTTTCGTCGACACGTCGAGGTGCAGCAGCGGAGCGAACCAGCGATAGATCTTCCGCGCCTCGTCCACCCGGCCGTCGCGGATGAGCCTGTAGATCGCCACTGTCTCCTCAGGGAACGCATCGACCAGTCCGGCGACCCATCCGCACGCGCCCATGAGCATCGCTTCCATGGCGAGATCGTCCACGCCGCAGAAGATGGCATAGCGCGCACCCGTGCGGTTGATGATGTCGGTCACGCGGCGCACGTTGTCGGACGACTCCTTGATTGCGACGATCGACGCTTCGTCGGCCAGCTCTTCGAACATCTTGGGGGTCACGTCGACGCCGTAAGCGACCGGGTTGTTGTAGACCATGACCGGCCGCGGGCTCGCTTGGGCGATCGCCCGGTAGTGCGCGATCGTCTCCCGGCGGTCCGACACATAGCGCATGCCGGGCAGCACCATCATGCCGTCGGCTCCATCGCGAGCGGCTCGCTTGCAAAGCGCAATTCCCTCGGCGGTGCTCCCCTCGGCGACCGTCATGAGCACCGGCACCTTCTCGCCGGAGACCGCTACGGCGATACGCAGGATCTCGAGCTTCTCCTCGGGGGAAAGAACCGAGTTCTCCCCGAGCGACCCGCAGACGATCAGACCGTTGACTCCGCACTCGAGCTGCCAGGCGAAGTGCTTTTCCATCGCCGGGCGATCGAGCCGATAGTCGGTCCGGAACTTGGTGGTGAGCGCGGGATAGACGCCTTGCCAGCGTTGAGCGGTCATGGAATGACCTCGTACGGATTGGGGAAGACCTGCTTGGTGTTGGCCTTCTTCACCAGCGGCACCGC
>DASPTZ010000143.1:0-11862 GCA_035623155.1 Casimicrobiaceae bacterium
GGGGCTGCACGAGGGATTGCTCGGCTTTGGTGGCGAGGAGAGCGCGGGTGCCTCATTCCTGCGGCACGACGGCACCGTCTGGACCACCGACAAGGACGGCATCATTATGGATCTGCTCGCCGCGGAGATCATGGCGCGCACGGGTCGCGACCCGTTCGAACTCTACCAGGATCTGACGCGTGAGTTCGGCGCGCCGGTGTACGAGCGAATCGATGCACTGGCTACGCACGAGCAGAAGGCGGCGCTGCTGAAACTCTCAGCGGCGAACATCGTTGCGACGACGCTTGCCGGTGATCCGATCCAAGCGATGCTCACGAGTGCACCGGGCAACGGCGCGCCCATCGGTGGTCTGAAGGTGATCACCGCGAACGGTTGGTTCGCGGCCCGACCCTCTGGCACCGAGGACGTGTACAAGCTCTATGCCGAGAGCTTTCGCAGCCGCGAGCACCTCGAGCGCATTCAGGCGGAAGCCAGGGTGCTGATCAACGAGGCGCTGGCGAGTTGCGGCGCTCAGTGACGTCGGCGCATGCCGTGCGCCATTCTTGGATGACACGCACGGACCACCTTGCAACGCAATTGAGCTCATCGATGAAAGCTACGCAGAAACTCCACGGCTTGGGCCAGAGCCTCTGGCTCGATAACATCACCCGCGATCTACTGACGAGCGGCACGCTCGAGCGCTACATCGACGAGCTGTCGATCACCGGGCTCACCTCCAACCCGACGATTTTCGACCATGCGATCAAGAACAGCACGGCCTATGACGCCGCGATACGCGAGCGGCTGAAGGCCGGCAAGTCGGGCGAGAGCCTTTTCTTCGAGATCGCGCTGGAGGACATCACCCAGGCCGCCGATCTCTTCCGCCCGATTCACGACCGGACGTCGAAAGTGGACGGCTGGGTGTCGCTTGAGGTGTCGCCGGCGCTTGCGCACGACACGAAGACCACGCTCGCCGAGGCGAAGGAGCTCGCTGGTAGTGCCGGGCGACCGAACCTGTTGATCAAGATCCCTGGTACGAAGGAGGGCCTGCCGGCGATCGAGGAAGCGATTTTCGCGGGCATCCCGGTCAACGTGACACTGCTGTTCTCGCGTGAGCACTACCTTGCGGCGGCCGAGGCCTATCTGCGCGGCGTCGAGCGCCGGATCGCAGCCGGACTCAACCCGAACGTCGGCTCGGTCGCATCGCTGTTCGTGAGCCGCTGGGATGTCGCCGTGGCCGGCAAGGGCCCCGCATCGCTCGCCAACACGCTGGGCATCGCCGTCGCCGAGCGCACCTACGAGGCCTATTCCGCCCTGCTGGCATCACCGCGATGGCAGCGGGCCTTCAATGCCGGAGCCCGACCGCAGCGGCTGCTGTTCGCAAGCACCGGCACCAAGGATCCGGAGGCCTCCGACATTCTTTACGTCAAGGGGCTCGCCGCTCCGCTCACCGTCAACACCATGCCGGAAAGCACGCTGAACGCGTTTGCCGAGCACGGCGAGCTCGGTCCGATGATAGGCGCCGCCGAGGACTGCCGAGTCGTGCTGAAGGCGTTCGCCAGGGCTGGCGTAGATGTCGGCGCGCTGGCAGCGAAGCTTCAGGAGGAGGGCGCGGCCTCGTTCGTCGCCTCGTGGAACGAGCTAATGGGAGTCATCGCCTCGAAGAGCGCTTCCCTCGGCCGTGCGGCCTAGCAACGAGCCAGGAAGGCAGGAGAGCAGCGGATGAACGCAGCAATCGAATCGGTCGTCGTGCAGCCGGCTTGGAAGGCGCTGGCGTTGCACCACGAGAGTCTGTATCGCCGGCACCTGCGCGAGCTCTTCGCCGAGGACCCGCAGCGCGGTGAGCGGATGGCACTGGAACAGGTTGGTATCTACTTCGACTACTCGAAGAACCGGGCGACCGAAGAAACGCTGCGGCTGCTCGTGCGGCTCGCCGAGCAGGCCCGGTTGCGCGAATGCATCGACGCGATGTTCCGCGGGGAGAAGATCAACGTATCGGAGAAGCGGGCGGTCGTGCACGTGGCTCTGCGCGCCCCCAAGGGCGCTTCGATCGTGGTCGAGGGTGAGAACGTGGTGCCGCTGGTCCATGCCGTCCTCGACAGGATGAGCGCATTTGCAGACCGTGTCCGCAGCGGCTCCTGGAAGGGTCACACCGGCAAGCGCATCCGCAACGTGATCAATATCGGCATCGGGGGCTCAGACCTCGGGCCAGTGATGGCGTACGAGGCGCTGCGACACTACAGCGCCCGCGACATGACCTTCCGCTTTGTCTCCAACATCGACGGCACGGACTTCACCGAAGCGACGCGCGATCTCGATCCGGCTGAGACTCTGTTCATCGTCTCGTCGAAGACCTTCACGACGCTGGAGACCATGACGAACGCCCGCAGCGCGCGCGCCTGGTCCCTCGCGGGCCTCGGCGGCGATGCGGTCTCCGTCGCGAAGCATTTTGTCGCGGTGTCCACCAGTGCCGACGAGGTGGGCAAGTTCGGCATCGACACCGCCCACATGTTCGGCTTCTGGGACTGGGTCGGTGGCCGATACTCCATGGAATCGGCGATTGGGCTCTGCACCATGATTGCCATCGGACCCGAGAACTTCAGAGAGATGCTCGCCGGCTTTCACGCCATGGACGAGCACTTTCGTACCGCGCCATTCGATAAGAACCTTCCCGTGCTCATGGGGTTATTGGCGCTGTGGTACAACAATTTCTTCGGTGCCCAGACCGTTGCCGTGCTGCCCTATGAGCAGTACCTCAAGCGCTTTCCCGCGTACCTGCAGCAGCTCACCATGGAGAGCAACGGGAAGCACGTGACGCTCGATGGGCGGCCGGTGCTCGTGGATACTGCGCCGGTCTACTGGGGTGAGCCGGGCACGAACGGTCAGCACTCCTTCTATCAACTCCTCCATCAGGGAACGCGGCTCATCCCCTGCGACTTCATCGCCTTCGGGCAACCGCTCAATCCCCTCGGGGAGCATCACGACCTGCTGCTCGCTAACGTATTCGCGCAAGGCGAGGCGCTGGCCTTCGGCAAGCCCGCCGAGCAGGTCAAAGCGGAGGGGTCTCCAGACTGGCTCGTGCCGCACCGCACCTTCCTGGGCAACGGGCCCTCCAACACGCTGCTTCTTGAGCGATTGACTCCCGGGGCGCTCGGCAAGTTGGTCGCGCTGTACGAGCACAGCGTGTTCACGCAAGCCGCAATCTGGCACATCGACGCGTTCGACCAGTGGGGCGTTGAGCTCGGCAAGGTGCTGGCCCAGCGCATCGTGCCCGAGTTGTCCGGTGCGGAGCCGAGGCTCGCGCATGACAGCTCCACGAGTAACCTCATTCGCCGATATCGGAAGTTGCGAGGCACCTCATGAATGCACCGACTGTGAAGGCACAGCAGCTGCGCAAGATCCGGACGCAACCAGGCTTCATAGCCGCACTGGACCAAAGCGGCGGCAGCACGCCGAAGGCTTTGCGAGCCTATGGAATCAAGGAAAATGCCTGGTTGAGCGACGAGGAGATGTTTGCGCTGGTGCACCAGATGCGCGCGCGCCTCATGACCAGCCCGAGCTTCAATGGCGACCGCATCCTGGCCGCGATCCTGTTCGAAGGCACCATGGACCGGGAGGTCGAGGGGCGCATAACCGCAGACTATCTTTGGTACACGAAGCGCGTCGTGCCGTTCGTGAAAGTCGACCAGGGCCTCGCTGACGAGAAGGACGGCGTTCAGTTGATGAAGCCGATGCCGGCGCTCGGTGCCCTGCTCGACAAGGCGAGCGGGCGGGGCATCTTCGGCACCAAGATGCGCTCGGTCATCAAGCAGGCGAGCGCCGCCGGGATCCGGGCGGTCGTCAATCAGCAGTTCGAGGTGGCCGGGAAGATTCTCGCTGCCGGCCTCATGCCGATCGTCGAGCCGGAAGTCGACATACATTGTCCGGATAAAGCCGGCGCGGAGGCGTTGCTCAAGGCAGCACTACGTGAACACCTCAGCAGACTTCCGCCGGACCGGACGGTCATGCTCAAGCTCACCCTACCGGAGCAGGACGATTTCTATGCAGAGCTGGTCAAGCATCCGCGGGTGCTGAAAGTCGTGGCATTGTCGGGAGGTTATTCACGAGATGAGGCCAACGCGCGGCTGCGGAGGAATCACGGCATCGTGGCGAGCTTTTCAAGGGCGCTGGCCGAAGGCCTTTCGGCACAACAAGCTGCCGCGGAGTTCGATGCCACGCTGGATACGGCCATCCAGAGCATCTTTGAGGCCTCTTTGACCTAAGCCGCGATTGTGTGGAGTCTCAAGAGGTTGTCTCTGCTGAGGCTACAGGAGCCAGACCTTTCTCAACGCGATCGTGAGGGAGGCCGAGGCGATGTGGAACAATGCGCTGCGACATCGACTCATGACCCAGGACGGTGAACAGCCCAACGTTCCACTGTTTGCTCCGGACTACCGCGCCTCCGGGATCCTTCTGCACATTACCTCTCTGCCGTCTCCTTACGGCATCGGCGACATCGGACCATCGGCCTTCTCCTGGATTGATCGCCTGCATGAGGGCGGCCAGCGCTGGTGGGAGGCATTGCCACTCGGTCCGACCGGTTATGGAAACTCGCCGTATCAATCGCTGTCGTCCTTCGCCGGGAATGACCTGCTGGTCAGCCCCACCGGCCTCACCGCCGACGGGCTGTTGCAGCCGGGCGATTGCGCCGCTGGCTTCGCGCCCGGCGTGGTCGACTACGACGCCGTCATCCCGTTCAAGCGTCGGCTGCTCGAAAAGGCCTGGAGGTGTTTCAAAGCCGGGGCGCGCCGGGACGTGCGAGCTCCTTTTGACGAGTACTGCGCCGCGCAGGCGACTTGGCTGGATGACTACGCGCTCTTCCGTGCCCTGAAGGCCAGATTTAACGGCGCTTACTACCTGGAGTGGCCGCCGGAACTGGTCGGGCGCCGTGCGGACGCCCTCATCGAAGCGCGGCGGGAGCTGGCTGACGAAATCGACCAGGTTCGTTTTGGCCAATTCCTGCTGCGGCGTCAGGCCGACCAGCTCCAGAAATACGGCCGCACTAAGGGGATCCGTCTGATCGGGGACCTGCCGTTTTTTGTATCGCCCGATTCCAGTGACGTCTGGGCCAATCCGGAGCTGTTCCTGCTGGACGAACAGCGTCGGCCGCGCTTCGTCGCCGGCGTTCCTCCCGACTATTTCTGCGCGCAGGGGCAGCTGTGGGGGAACCCTGTTTACAACTGGGATGCGCTGCGCGCCACAGGCTACCGATGGTGCATTGACCGCTTGCGTGTCCTCCTATCTCACGTCGACGTAATCCGCTTGGATCACTTCCGTGGCTTCGCCGCCGCGTGGCATGTTCCCGCTGGAGCCCCGACGGCTCAGTCTGGTGAGTGGTCGCCCGGCCCTGGCGCAGCGTTTTTCAAAGCGGCGTCTAAGGAACTCGGCCATTTGCCGTTGATCGCGGAAGACTTGGGTTTGATCACACCCGACGTGGACGCCTTGCGCGATCAGTTTCGCATACCAGGAACCCGCGTGTTGCAGTTCGCCTTCGATGGCGATCGACACAATCCCCACCTTCCGGATCACTTCGTCGCCAACGCCGTGGCCTACACGGGCACTCATGACAACGCCACAACGCGCGAATGGTTCGAAGACCTGAACGCTGGCCAACGGCAGGTGTTGTCGAATTACCTCCAGCGCTCGAGCATCGGGAGCGCTGAAGCGGCTCCGGAACTGATGCGTCTCGCATGGTCTTCGGCAGCCGCCTTGGCCATTGCTCCACTGCAAGACCTTCTCAACTTGGGCCGCGAAGCCCGAATGAACGTGCCTGGCCGGGCGGACGGAAACTGGAGATGGCGCGCCACCGAAAGCATGCTCTCGTCTCCGGTTTATCAATGGCTGCGTGACTTGACCGAAAAATCAAGACGCTCAGGCAGCAGCCGGGATGCGGCTGTCCCGGTTTCTCCAGCTCTCCAATCAGGAACCCTATAAAAGCACTTGCTGATGCAGGGTACTCATGTTAAAGGCGAGCATCAAAGCTCGCGGCGGCGCCTCGGACCGTTAGCCGGTTCGCCTCAAGCCGCCACATGGCGCTGATCATTCCAGAGCCGGATGACGGGCTCGGTTAGCGTACGCTGATAACCGAGCACCGAGACGGCCGCCGTGTCGAGCAACAGATAGCGGCCCAGCGTGGCATCGAGCCCCAGCCAGCGCGCCGCGAGCACGCGCAGCAGATGCCCGCTGGAGAAGACCAGCACGTCGCCCGGGATCGCGCGCACTCGGGCGACGACACGATCCGCACGGGCGACGACCTGCGCCAGCGACTCCCCGTCCAGACAACCGTCGCGAAAGATCTCCCATCCCGGACGCTCGCTGCGAATCTGCGCTGCAGTTTTGCCCTCGTACGCGCCGTAGTCCCACTCGCGCAGATCGGCATCGACGACCGCGTTCGCACCGAAGCCGGCGAGTTCGCACGTGCGTCGGGCGCGCGCGAGCGGACTTGTGAACACCTGGACGAAGGCCAGGCCGGCCAGGCGATCCCCGAGACGGCGGGCGTTGGCTTCACCCTTCGGGGTGAGCGGCAGGTCGGTCCGCCCCGTGTGCTGGCCCGAAAGGCTCCAGGCCGTCTCGCCGTGTCTTGCCAGATACACGCGCGGCCGCGATTCGGTCATCTTCCACCTGCGGCTTGCTCACCCGCCCCAGCGCCAGTTGAGGATCTCGGGCAGGTCTTCTCCGTGCTCGCAAATGTATTCGTGGTGCTCGATCAACTTGTCTCGTATTGCCTGCTTCACGTAACCGGCGCGTGATTCGAGCTGCGGGAGCCGGTCGATGGCATCGCTCACGAGGTGGAAGCGATCGAGATCGTTCAAGACCGCCATGTCGAACGGCGTCGTGATGGTGCCTTCCTCCTTGTAGCCGCGCACGTGCAGGTTGTGGTGATTGGTCCGCCGGTAGGCGAGGCGGTGGATGAGCCACGGATACCCATGGAAAGCGAAGATGATCGGCTTATCGCGCGTGAACAGCGCGTCGAATTCGGTGTCCGGCAGACCGTGCGGGTGCTCGCTCGGCGGTTGCAGTGTCATGAGGTCCACGACGTTGATCACGCGGATCTTGAGCTCCGGGAAGTAACCCTTGAGGAGTTTCACGGCCGCGAGCGTCTCGAGCGTCGGGACGTCCCCTGCGCAGGCCATCACCAGGTCAGGCTCGCCACCGCGGTCCGTGCTGGCCCACTCCCAGATGCCGATGCCCGCCGTGCAGTGGCGGATCGCCGAACGCATATCGAGCCACTGCGGGGCCGGGTGCTTGCCGGCGACGATGACATTGACGTAGTGGCGGCTCTTGAGACAGTGGTCGGCGACCGACAGCAGGCAGTTCGCATCGGGCGGCAAGTAGACCCGGATGATCTCGGCCTTCTTGTTCACGACGTGATCGATGAAGCCCGGATCCTGGTGCGTGAACCCGTTCTGGTCCTGACGCCAGACGTGGGAGGCCAGCAGATAGGTGAGCGAGGCGATCGGCCGCCGCCAGGGAATGTGACGCGTCACTTTCAGCCACTTGGCATGCTGATTGAACATCGAATCGATGATGTGCGTGAACGCCTCATAGGTATTGAAGAGGCCGTGCCGACCCGTGAGCAGGTAACCTTCGAGCCAACCTTGGCACTGGTGCTCGGAGAGCACCTCCACGATCGATCCTTCGGGAGCCAGATGGTCATCCCCGGGAACGATATTGGCGTCCCATTGCCGCTCGCTCGCCTCGAACACGGCGGTAAGGCGATTGGAGGCGGTCTCGTCGGGCCCGAAGATGCGGAAGGTCCTGGGTTTCTGGTTGAGCTTGATCACGTCCCGCAGGAAGCTACCCAGAACGCGCGTATCCTCCGCGTCCACGGCGCCGGGCGCCGGGACCGCGATGGCATACTCGCGGAAGTCGGGCAGCTTCAAGTCACGCAGCAGCGCTCCGCCGTTCGCGTGCGGATTCGCCCCCATGCGGCGCGTCCCTTTAGGGGCGAGCTCCACGAGCTCTGCTTTGAGCCGGCCGCCTTTATCGAAGAGTTCCTCGGGACGGTAGCTGCGCATCCACTCCTCGAGAATTTTCAGGTGCATCGGGTTCGTGCGCACCTCGGCCAGCGGTACCTGGTGGGCGCGGAACGTGCCCTCGACCTGTTTGCCGTCGACGACCTTGGGTCCGGTCCACCCCTTGGGCGTCTGCAACACGATCGCGGGCCAGCGCGGTCGATGGGCGACGCCCCTCGAGCGTGCATCGGACTGAATGCGCCGGATCTCGGCGATAACCCGATCGAGCGTGGCAGCCATGAGCTGGTGCATGGTCGAGGGGTCATCGCCCGCCACGATGTGGGGCTCGTAGCCGCAGCCGCGCAGAAAGCTCTCCAACTCTTCCCGGTCGATGCGCGCGAAGATCGTGGGGTTGGCGATCTTGTAGCCGTTCAGGTGCAGGATCGGGAGCACCGCCCCGTCGGTCGCCGGGTTGAGGAACTTGTTGCCGTGCCAGCCGGTCGCGAGTGGTCCGGTTTCGGCCTCTCCGTCCCCGACCACGCAGGCGACGATGAGCTCCGGGTTGTCGAAGGCGGCACCAAAGGCGTGGCTCAGGGAATAGCCGAGCTCTCCGCCCTCATGGATCGAGCCCGGTGTCTCCGGCGCGACATGGCTCGGAATGCCCCCGGGGAAGGAGAACTGCGTGAACAGCCGCTTCATGCCGTTCTCGTCCTGGGAGACCTGCGGGTAGAGCTCGCTGTATATGCCTTCGAGGTAGGTGTTGGCGACCAGCGCCGGGCCGCCGTGGCCGGGCCCGGAAATGTAGATCATGTTCAGGTCGTACTGCTTGATGATCCGGTTGAGGTGGACGTAAACGAAGTTCTGTCCCGGAGTGGTGCCCCAATGACCGAGGAGGCGGGGCTTCACGTGCTCTGCGGTGAGAGGCTTGCGCAGCAGCGGGTTGTCATAGAGATAGATCTGCCCGATGGATAGATAGTTGGCGGCGCGCCAGTACGCATTCATGCGCTCGAGCAATTCGGCAGGTAGGGGCTGATCCATTGCGCTTTCCTCTATGTGGGGTCGACAGAGTTCAGCCGAGTCTCCGGGTGAGGCTCGCTGAATCGGCGACGGAGATTTGCGTCGAACGTGCGGTTCTCGATCAGGGCCGCGGCTTGCGGTGGTGCCTTCAGGGTCGTGGACTGCGGCATGATCAGGCCTGTCGGACGTAGGAGCCCGGAGCATCCTGGCGTGGCGGGTAGCCTTTTGCCGGGGCGCCCATGGACGGCGGCGGCACTCGCGCCGTGGAATGTCGGGCGAGCCAGGACTCCCATTCGGGCCACCAGGACCCTTGTTGAAGCGGGGTCTCGGCCTGCCAGGTCTGTGGATCGACGTAGCGTTCTCCGGGCTGTCGCGTGCGGATCTGATAGGTGCGACCCGCGTGACCGGGCTCGCTCACGATCCCGGCATTGTGACCACCGCTCGCCAGCACGAAGGTGAGCTCGTTGTTGGCGACGAGATGGGGCTTGTAGACCGAACGCCAGGGAGCGACGTGGTCAGCGCTGGTTCCGACCACGAAGGTCGGAATGTGCAGGTCCGCGATCGCCACCGGACGGCCCTCGACCTCGTACCGTCCCTCCACGAAATCGTTGTTGAGGAAGAGCCGTCGCAGGTATTCGGAATGCATGCGATAGGGGAGCCGCGTGGCATCGGCATTCCAGGCCATCAGGTCGTTCATCGGCTGGGGTCGGCCGAGCAGGTACTCTCGCACCATCCGGGACCAGATGAGATCATTGGAGCGCAGGATCTGGAACGCACCCGACATCTGGTAGGTGTCGAGATAGCCGCTGTCCCACATCATGTTCTCGAGATAGCTGATCTGGCTCTCATTGATGAAGAGCATGAGCTCGCCCGCTTCGGTGAAGTCGCCTTGAGCCGCAAAGAGCGTCATCGAGGCCAGCCGCTTATCCCCATCGCGTCCCATGGCGGCGGCGGCGATTATCAGCAGCGTTCCACCGAGGCAATAGCCCGCCGCGTGCACGTTGCGGTCGGGGACGATCGCCGCAATCGCGTCGAGCGCCGCCATGATGCCGAGTCGGCGATAGTCCTCCATACCGAGATCCCGATCCTCGGGCGCCGGGTTCTTCCAGGAGATCATGAACACGGTGTGGCCGTGCTCGATGAGATACTTCACCAGCGAGTTTTGCGGTGAGAGATCGAGGATGTAGTACTTCATGATCGGAGCCGGCACGATGAGCACGGGCTCCGCATGCACCTCACCGGTCGTCGGCGCATACTGGATGAGCTCGATCAGGCGGTTGCGTAACACCACCTTGCCCGGCGTGACCGCAACATTCTCCCCGACCACGTACTGCTCGGCGCCGACCGGCGGTTTGCCGCTGACCGCCCGGCGCCAGTCCTCGATGAAGTTCTGAAATCCCTGCACGAGGTTGTGGCCACCCTGCTCGAGGGTCGCCTGCATCACCTCGGGATTCATCCACGGAAAATTCGACGGCGAGAACATGTCGAGAAGCTGTCGGGCCGTGAACGCCAGGCGCTGTTCGTTGCGACCGGATATGCCGTCGACTCCGGTCGTGGCGTTGTGCCACCACTGCTGGGTAAGGAGAAAAGATTGATAGAGCAGGTTATACGGCCAGCGCTGCCACGTGGGTCCCTCGAATCGCCGGTCCTGCGGCAACGGAGCGATGCACGGTGTCATCCCGGGGCTCACGGCGCTTTGTGCGGCGTACAGGCCGAGGCGCGCGCTCTTGCGGAACCCCTTCTCGATCAGCTGTAGCTGCTTACCGGGCGAGATCGCCAGATGCGCCAGCCAGTCGAAGGTCTGCTCGGCGAGCACCGCCGGGCTCAGGCCGAGCGTCAACCTCGCGAGATTGGCCTTGAAGGCCCGGTCGATGCTCATGTAGGCGTATTCGCCGGTGAGCGGCCACGGATCCACGACACTCGGTTGCGAGGGGGCGGCTTTCGGTTTGCCGACATCGGGCGCTGGAGGCGTTGTCCCGGTCGTCGTTTCCACGGCCGCCGGAGCCGCCGGGAGCTTCACGGGTCGTTGCATGGCTTACCATCCTCCCCCGAGTGCCCGATAGAGCTGCACGGTGGCGGTCGCCTGTCCCATCTGAGACTGAACCAATTGGTCCTCATCGTTGAGGGCGGTGACCCGATCGTCCAGCACGTCGCGAAAGGTTTTGCGTCCGCGCTCGTACAAGATGGTCGACGCCACTTCATTGCGACGCGCAGCGGCCAAGGCGGAGGCGAGGGACACGCTTCTGCGATCGAGCGCGCTGCGCTGCCGATAGGCGTTTTCGACGTCTTCGAGCGCTTTGAGCACCGCGGCGTCGTATTGGGCCGCGGCGGCCTGGAGGCGGGCGTCGCTGGCGGCAATGTTGGCGCGAATCCGGCCCGCGGTGAATATGGGCAGGTACGCGCCGAGGTTGAGCAGCCCGCCGGTCACGCCGAAATTCGGCAGTCCCTGGAAATGCAGTTCACCGTCCCCGCCGGCAAACTGGATGCCAAATGATGGCAGCAGGTCCGCCTTCGCGCTGCGCAGCCGTGCCGCAAAGGCCGCCACCAGCGCCGCCTGTGTCTGCACGTCGGGCCGCCGCTCCAGCACCTGAACGGGTACGAATCCGGTGGGGGCCGAGGGAACATTGAAAGGCGCCGGCTGCGGCAGGGCCACCGCCGCCTCGGGTGGCTTTCCAGCGAGCACCGCCAATCTGCGTCGGCGCGTCTCGATGAGCGCAAGCAGCGGTGGGCGCTTGGCGCGCTGCAAGTCCAGCTGCTCGCGAACCAGATCCATGTCGTAGGCAAATGCCTGGCCCGCGGCGTAGCGGGCTTCGGTGTAGTTCAAGAGCTCCTCGAGCGTCGCGATCCCTCGATCGAGCACATCGAGCCGCAG
>DASPTZ010000144.1:0-4371 GCA_035623155.1 Casimicrobiaceae bacterium
CGCGCTCTCGCGCGGCGGCCTCTCCCAGAGGGCGAGGCGACAAACAGGACCCCTCTCCCAGAGACCGAGCCGACAAACAGAGCCCCTCTCCCGGAGGGCGAGGCGACAAACAGGGCCCCTCTCCCAGAGACCGAGGCGACAAACAGAGCCCCTCTCCCTTCGGGAGAGGGGTAAGGGGTGAGGGCAAGGCCTGTCAAGCAATGGGTAAATTCCTTTTGGCAGGCGCCTGGCCGATCAGTCCATTTGCGCCCGCACGTGGCCCTTGATCTCGCCAAGCGACGCTGCCAGCCGGACCAGGTGAAATCGCCGTTTTTGCGCCCCCATTGCCGTCACCGCGGCAAACGAGTATTCACCGACCTTGCGGATCATGTAGGCGGGAACCAAGGCCCTTCCGTCGCCCTTGCCGGTCAGCCGAACGGCAGACGCCGAGCGTTCGTAGGCCTTGCGCACCAGATAGCCGAGCCTCAGGCGCGCGGTGTCGACGTAGTGGTGTTGCACGATGTCCGGCACATATTGCACACGTGCTCCGGCAGCAATTGCCCGCAGCACCCATTCATGGTCCTCGGCGCCGCCCAAGCCGCGACCCACCGGACCGTAGACCGTGGAGAAGTCGCCAACTCTGTCGAAGAGCGCCGTTCGCAGCACCAGGTTGCCGCCGCCCGGCGTCACCATGTCCTGGGGCGAGGCCATGGGGCGATCGCCGAGGTCGTAGCGCGGAATCGGCAGAGGATAGATCCGGTAGGGGCCTTCGTCGTGCACCCAGGGAGGCTCGGAGCCGTCCCAGTCGGGCAAGATGCGCCCGCAGAGGATGTCCGCGTCCGGATAGTCTTCCGCTGCCTTGCATACGCTTTGGAGATACGAGACATCGACACGGTGATCGTCGTCCACGAATGCGACGAGTTCCGAGGAAATGAGAGGGATCGCGCAGTTGAGGGCGTGCGACTTGCCCATCCGGGGCTCGGCGACCCAGCGCAGCGGAAGCCGGTTCCGGGACGCTGCGGACGTCGACAAGTCGCGAACATAACGGTCGAGCAAGGTGTGCGTGCTGTCGATGCAGGCGTTGGCTGCGACGAGCACATCGACGGCCCAACCGCGCGGAGGCGCGGCCTCGTTCAGGTAACGCAAGGTGCGCTCGAGCAGCCCGGCGCGATTGTGCGAACTGACGAGGACGGTCAGCGTATTGCTCACGAGGGCTTCAGCGCTTTATGGGGTTGCCCTGGCACTTTCCCCAAATGCCCAACCGGAGAGGTAGCCGAGAAAGTATGCGACGTTCATCTCCTGACGCACGGTCGCGTTCAAGCCGCCGGCGCGCCACTGCGCGAGGACGGCCCGCAGCGCTCGCCACAGTTGAGGGATCAGGTATTTCGGCGGCACGCGCGAGGCTGAGCCGCGTCGCCGGATGGCTTCCACGCGGCCCTGCCTGTAATGCAGGTCCAGGAAGTAGCTGCGCTTGAGCTTGTCCGTCTCGATGCGGTGGAAGATCACCGCCTCCGGCGTCCACCACACCTTGAACCCTCCTGCGAGCAACCTGCGGTAGAAGTCGATCTCCTCTCCGCCGGTGTTGTCCGTGCCCTTGCGCCCGAGCAGGGGATCGAAGGCCCGCACCGTTTCGCACACCTTGCGGCGAAAGCCGAAATTCCCGCCGTGGAAAGAAGCACCCGGGTCGGTCAGCGGCACAACCTGGTTCGCGCGATTCAGTTGCCCCAGGAAACCGAGCAGCTCGTCGTCGAGCCAGGCAGGCCGTTCTCCCTCGAAGAGCACCTCGATGCGCCCGCCGAAAGCGTCCGGCGCGTGCTTTCGAATCAACCTTTCGAACGCCACCAGCCATTCCGGATCCGGGGTTTCGTCGTCGTCGATGAAGATCAGGTATTCGCCTTGCGCCTCGCGCAGGGCGCAGTTGCGCGCATTCGACAGGCCGAGCTTGTCCTCGCGCACGACGCGCACGTTCCACCCAGCGGGCCAGACCTGGCGAGCCAGCACGGCGGGCGTTGCGTCGCCGCACAGGTTGTCGATGATGAGCAGCTCCCAGGGCGAGTCGGGTACACGAATCTCGCGCAGGTCTGCAAGCGTGCGCACGAGCCTGTCGGCGTGGTCGTGCGTGCAAAGGGCAACGGTGTAGGCGATGCTCATCGGGCTCGAAGTGGCAAGCGAGACCTTGCGCGCCCCGCGTAGTAGCGAGCGAGGTTGCCAAGCCGGCCGTCATTGGTGCCCAGCCGCACCTTGCGCAACAGCATCGCCGGCGTGTCGGTGCCGTAGACGTCGATGCGGCGGATATGGAAGCGGTCGACGTCACGGCGGTTGAAACCGGGTCGGGTGCAGAATGCCGCACGGTAACTCGCGCTGCGCGCCGAGGCTGCGACCCGGTCGTCGACATGACCGAACGGATACGCCAGGTAATCGACCCGGCTCCCGAGCAGTCGCTGCAGCGTGGCGCGCGATTCGACGAGCTCGTGCATCAGTCGCGCGTCGTCCAAGGACGGCAGGCTGGGGTGGGTGCATGTATGCGAATGAAACGCTACGCCGCGGCGCTGCAGCTCGAGAATCTCGTCCGCGTTGAGCAAAGGGTAGGTCGCACCGTCCGGATTGGACGACCTCGTCCAGGCGTCGTCCTTGCCGATGAGATCGGACACGACAAAAACGGTAAAAGGCCAGCGCAGCCTCTCGAGCAAAGGCAAGGCAAACTCTCGGACGCTGCGGAATCCGTCATCGAAGGTGAGCACGAATGAACCTTTGCGCAGCGAAGCGCCGTTCTGCATCCAATCGGCGAGAGCGTCGATCGGGACCGCTTGCATGCCGGCCTTCGACAGCGCAGTCATGTGAGCCCCGAACCGCTCCGGAGCGATGCCGTAGCGAGCCTCCCATGCGTTGCGCGCCAGGCCGATCCGGTGGTACATGAGGACGACGATGCTCTCCGGGGCGTTCATCGGTCACTCCGGTCGGCCCATTGTACCAACCGGCGATAGGCGGGAAGAGGCAGCAGGGCACTCACCACGTGCCGCAATTCCTTGACCCCGAAAGAGCGTGCCGCAGCGACGTGCCGGAACAGCTTGTGCGCCGACGCGATATCGCGCTTCCACAGAGCGTTGTACGCTTGCTTGAGCACCTGTCCCTCGGTCAACTCCAGCAATCGATGCGCGGGAAGGTGGGCCACGAGTTGCGGGTTCGCGCGAATGAAATCGCGCTGCACCGCGAGCGCGTCCAGGACCTGCCGCCATTTCACGGCCGAAACCTGGCTCTGGCCGTGCCATCGATAGTAGGCGAGGACCTCCGGCACGCGGATCATCTTGCGCGTCAGAACAACCGCGCGCAGCCAGAAGTCGTAGTCCATCGACGCGAATCGCCGCTCGGAGAAGCCTCCCAGTTGCTGCACAATGCTGCCCCTCACCAGCGCAGCATGGATGGGCCATGGGCACCCCTGCATGAAGCCTTCCACCGGGTCGCCCTTTTCGTATTCCGGAGGCAGGTACGGTTCCGAGTGCAGCCGTTCCCCGACGTTCTGCCAGCCGCAGTAGGCGATGTCGGCCTGGGTCCTCAGCAATGCGTCGTAGAGCTTCTCCAAGGCGGAAGGTTCCCACCAGTCGTCTGCGTCCAGAAACGCGATGAATTCCCCCCGTGCGCTGCGCAGCCCGAGGTTACGCGCGGGATACGGACCCACTCGCGCCGCATGAAGCATGGAGAGCCGGCCCGGGTGGCGCCTTGCGAACTCGGCGGCAATGTTCTGGGAAGCGTCGGTCGAGCCGTCGTCCACAACGATGAGCTCCAGGTTGCCATAGCGCTGGTTGAGCGCCGAGTCGATCGCCTCGCCCAGAAAGGGCGCGCCGTTGTAGCACGGCATGATGACCGAGATGAGCGGCTTGTCCTCAGGCGACATGTCGGTTGTGAAACCCTGTTAGCCAGCCCCGGGGACGCGCGGACGTACCGCGAATGAGGATCGAGCGTGCACCGAGCTTCGATGCGTTGCGCGAGGTGTTGGCGTCAGTGATCATGAGGACGGTGATCTTCCCTCGTCCGTCGGACTCGATCCTGCGCACGAAGGACTCGGGGCGGAGGTGGGTTTCGTAGTAATCGATGACATGTCGGCGCATCTGCGCGATGGATTCCTCGCTCAGTTCCAGCAACCGGTTCAACTTGCGAAGTAGATCGTCCTTGTCTTCGAATTCGACGCAGGTTTTCATGTGCTCAAGGCGCGGATCGAACCATTCCGGGTAGCTAATGATCGGGATCGCGCCGACCGCCATGGTCTCGATCGCGTTATGGCACATGGGCATGACAAAGCCCGGAGGACACAGGAAAAAGTCGCTCGTTGCGAGCGTCTTCAGCCAATCTGCATCAGCGATGCGGCAGTCCTCGCCCTGATCCATGATCAGGCAT
>DASPTZ010000145.1:0-2190 GCA_035623155.1 Casimicrobiaceae bacterium
AGCCGGCGCACGATGGCGAGCGCTGTGATCTGCGGCTCCGTCGCGAGCCAGCTCTCGATCGTCACCAGATGCGGATCGAGCTTGGAGGGCATGCGTATCCGTTTCTTGTAACGCCGTTTCGGCCGGCGATGAGTGGCGCGCACCTCGGCGGTCTTGGCCGTGGTGCCGAGCGATCGCGCAAACCGAAGCGGATCGGCCGGGAATGGGGCGGCCGCGGCTGCAAGACCGCGCTTGCCGATCCGCTCGCCGAGTTCGTCCTGTGCCGCGCGGATCTCGGCCAGCAACGCTAACGGATCGAGACTGCGATAGGTTTCGCGCAGCCGCCGCTTGATGGCCTTGGACAGCTGTGGGTGAGCTAGCGCTCGCTCGTACGGCGTCGCTGGTAGGTGATAGCGCTTGATGACCTTTGCGCCCTCGCGACGTTTCTCTTTGAGCTTGAAGGACGGTTGGAAGAAGTTCACGTGCAGACGCGCCGCCGCGTAAAGACGCGCCATCACGCGGGCCGTCTCTACTCCGTCAAAGCGGCCGTAGCCGACTAGACGACGCACCACCGCGCCGTTCTTCTGCTCCACGAACGCCTGGTCGTTCTTCTTGTAGGCGCGCGAGCGCGTCACCTCGATCTTCTGTTCTCGACACCACGGCACGACCACGTCATTCATGAATGCGCTGTCGTTATCGAAGTCGGCACCACGGATCAGCCATGGGAACAGGCTCTGCGCACGCGTCATCGCCTCAACGACGAGGCTGCCATCGCGTGTCACCAGTGGCAGGCACTCCGTCCACCCCGTCGCGATATCCACCATCGTCAACGTCTGGATGAACGAGCCGGCCACGCTCGTGCCGCCGTGCGCAACCATGTCGATCTCACAGAACCCCGGCGGCGGGTTGCCCCAGTCGTTGAACGTGCGGATCGGCACCTCGCGCCGGATCGCCGAGTAGAAGCCAACGCGCCGACGGCGACCGCCCCCCGCCGCGATCTTCACGTCGACCAGCATCCGATCAATGGTCGCTGCGCTCACCGACAGAAGCAGTCCGCGCTCTTCGCTCGTCGGCCGCAACCGGCCATGCCGCTCGAGTGCTGGCAACAGCGCCGGGATCATCGCCACGAGGCGCTTGCCGCACACCCGATCGGAGGCTTCCCACAGCGCGATCAGTGCATCGCGAGCACCTGCGTACTTGCGCCGCCAACCGGTCGGTGGCTGTGCCGTGCCGTCGACTGTGCGGGGCGCCTCCTCACACGGCTGTAGTCGGCCTGTCCGGCTCGCCGCAACGCCCGACAACGCCCGTACCGCGTGTTTGCGATGCCAACCCGTCGTCGCCGTCAGTTCGTCAAGGATGCGCCCCTTCTCGCGCCGTCCTGCCGCCCCGTAGCGCTCCGCCACCGCCCACACCACCTCGCGCCGCGCGCCCATGCTGATCCGTCTCGCCATCGGCGCCACCGGCCCGATTCGGTGACGCCACCCCAGTCATCGGCGCAGGATCTTCGGTAACATTTTTGATGAGGCAATGCGCCCCTTGGGAATGTTGAAGCGTAAAGCCGCGAGCAAGCGCGCCACAAGTAGCGCTGTAGCGAGCGAGCGGCTTGCGGCGGTTAGGCGCGATTTTTGAAGCGCCAGCTTTCGTTGCCGGTCTCGACGATATCGCAGTGGTGAGTGAGCCGGTCGAGCAACGCGGTGGTCATCTTGGCGTCACCGAAGACACTTGGCCATTCGCCGAAGGCGAGATTGGTGGTGACGATAATTGACGTGCGCTCATACAGGCGGCTGATCAGGTGGAACAGCAGCTGGCCACCGGATTGAGCGAAGGGAAGATAGCCAAGCTCGTCGAGCACGACGAAGTCCCTGCGGGTCAGGTAATCGGCAATTCGGCCCTGGCGGCCATTGCGGCTCTCGGCCTCGAGCCTGTTGACCAGATCGACGACGTTGTAGAAGCGGCCCCGCGCTCCGCTGCGGATGCAGTTACGAGCGATCGCGATGGCGAGATGCGTCTTGCCGGTGCCGGTCGAAGCAGCGACATACTGCCGGGTATCAGGACGACGGCGGGCGGATTCATTATCCGTTTCACCCGCGGTGTGGGGACGCCGTGGTTATCGTTCGGCGTCAGCGCTTTCAAGGCGGAGACGTGTTCGTCGTCCATCAACTCGATGGAACGCTGGCGCATATTCCCTGCTGGATGATGAGCGAGGCTGCG
>DASPTZ010000146.1:0-24105 GCA_035623155.1 Casimicrobiaceae bacterium
TTCGGGCTCGTTTTCGCGGGAACGGATCGAAGAACGAGGTTGCCGCAGAAAGCGCGACGACTAGAATAGCGGGCGCAAAGCGTTGGATTTTACGCGGCGACGCATCGACTCACAACGACTCTCGCGGGAGCGCGTCATGTCATTCGTACTCGCCCTGGACCAGGGCACGACCAGCTCGCGTGCGATCGTGTTCGACCACGGCGGCGGCATTCGCGCCGTCGCGCAGCGAGAGTTTGCGCAGCTCTTTCCGCAGCCCGGCTGGGTCGAGCACGACCCCACCGAAATCTGGGCGAGCCAGTTCGGCGTGCTCGCGGAAGCGCTGGCCAAGGCGGGCATCGCCGCGACCGACCTCGCCGCGATAGGCATCACCAACCAGCGTGAAACCACGTTGCTGTGGGAGCGCTCGACCGGCAAGCCGATCGCCAACGCTATCGTCTGGCAGGACCGGCGCACGGCTGGCATCTGCGACGCGCTGCGCAACTCCGGGCACTCCGATCTCATCCGGCGCAAGACGGGGCTCGTCATCGACGCGTACTTCTCAGGCACCAAGCTCAAGTGGCTTCTCGACACTGTCCCGGGCGCGCGCGATCGAGCTCGCCGCGGCGAGCTTGCCTTCGGAACGGTCGATGCGTGGCTCGTCTGGAATCTGACCGGCGGCGCGCGGCACTTGACCGACGCGTCGAACGCAAGCCGCACGCTTCTCTTTGACATCCATCGCGGCGAGTGGGACCAAGAGCTGCTCGAGCTGCTCGAAGTGCCGCGCTCGGTGCTTCCCGAGGTCGTGGCTTCGTCCGGCGTCTGCGCGCAGGCGTCGCTGGGCGGAGCAGGCGTACCCATCGCCGGCATCGCAGGAGACCAGCAGGCGGCGCTGTTCGGTCAGGCGTGCCTCAAGCCCGGGCTGGCCAAGAATACCTACGGCACCGGCTGCTTCCTGCTGCTCAACACAGGCCGCAACGCGGTCGAATCGCGCAGCAATCTGCTCTCCACGGTGGCATGGCGCCGCGACGGCATTACCGATTACGCGCTCGAGGGCAGCGTGTTCATCGGCGGCGCGGTCGTGCAGTGGCTGCGCGACGGACTCAAGCTGATACGAACCGCGGCTGAGGTCGAAGCACTCGCCGCGAGCGTGCCCGACAACGGAGGGGCTTATCTGGTCCCGGCGTTCGCAGGGCTGGGGGCGCCGCACTGGGACGCCTACGCCCGCGGCGCGATGCTGGGATTGACCCGCGGCACCACCGCCGCGCATCTGGCTCGCGCCGCGCTGGAATCGATCGCCTACCAGAGCGCGGAGGTCCTCGCGGCCATGGAAACCGACGCAGGCGTCAAGCTCGCCGAGCTTCGCGTCGATGGCGGCGCGGCTGCCAACAATCTTCTGCTGCAATTCCAGGCGGATCTCTTGGGAGTGCCTGTGGTGCGTCCCAAGATTCTCGAGACGACCGCGCTGGGTGCCGCGTATCTGGCGGGGAGAGCCGTGGGCTATTGGCGCGACGATGCCGAAGTCGCAGCCAACTGGCAGGTCGACAGGCGCTTCGAGCCGGCGATGTCACGCGACCGGGCGGCTTCGCTGATGGCCGGGTGGGGCAAGGCGGTGGAACGCGCCAAGCGCTGGGCGTAGCGACAACTCGTCGTTTCTCTCGCCTCTCCCTCTGGGAGAGAGCCTGCCCCCGACCCCGGATCAAGTCCGGGGCAGGCTCTGATCGGGGGCCGCCGCGCGGCAAGCGCCGCGGCGAGGGCGTTTCCCCGGCGCAACATCTCCCTCACCCCCCACCCCTCTCCTGGCGGGAGAGGGGCAAATTTTTCGCTTTGCCGCAGAGTGATTCGCTACTTGACATACCATGAAACGTGCATATACTCTCATTTTAGGTGCGTATGCACGTTTGCTTCGATGCCCTCTAAGGAGACCATGTCCTCCCCGCCGTGCGCCTGCGGCAGGCTGCGGCGGGCGACGCGCGCGCTGACCCAGCTCTACGACGACCTCATGGCGCCGTCGGGCCTGCGTGTGACGCAGTTCTCGCTTCTGCGTACGCTCGCGCGAAACGGGACGTCGCGCGTGTCGGACCTGGCGGAGGCGTTGCTTCTCGACCGCACCGCGCTGTCGCGCACGCTCGATCCTCTCGTCGAGCGTCGTCTCGTCGCGATAGCGAGCGGTCGGGATGCGCGCACGCGGGAGATTTCGCTTACGGCATCCGGCGAGCGTGCGCTCCGTGGAGCTACGACGCATTGGAAGCGGGCGCAGGCGCGCGTCGCGGATGCCCTGGGCCCAACCAAGCTCGACGCACTGATCGGCATGCTTCGCGAGATCGAAGCGCTGCATCCGGATCCCGGGGGCCGCCACCGCTAACCGCCGTCGGAAAGGGCACACCGTGACACCATCCAGTCGCGCCGACTGGCGCACTCCGACTGCCGTGCTGGTCTGCGGCGGACTCATCCTGACCTTGGGAATGGGCATCCGTCACGGTTTCGGCCTGTTCCTGCAACCGATGAGCACGGACCTCCACTGGGGTCGCGAGACCTTCGCGTTGGCGATGGCTGTGCAGAACCTCGTCTGGGGCGTAACGCAGCCGTTTGCGGGCATGCTTGCCGACAAGTACGGGTCCGGGCGCGTCGTGCTCGGTGGCGTGCTGCTCTACGTCTTGGGTCTCGTGCTGATGGCCCATCCGACTGCGCCCTGGACATTTGTCTTGTCGTCGGGGGTGCTCATCGGCGTCGGACTGTCCGGCGTGACCTTCAGCGTGATCTCCGGAGTGCTCGGCCGCGCCTTTCCGCCGGAAAAGCGGAGCATGGCACTGGGCATCTCGGCCGCCGCGGGATCTTTCGGCCAGTTCGCGATGCTGCCGTTGACGCAGGTGCTGCTCACGCATGTCGGCTGGTACGGTGCGCTGCTGGCGCTTGCCGCTCTCGGCCTCCTGATGGCGCCGCTTGCCGCGGCGATGGTCGAGCGGCATGTGCAGCACGCGCATGGGTTCCAGCAATCCGCCGGAGAAGCGATGAGCGAGGCGCTGGGGCACCGCGGCTATGTCCTGCTTACCCTGGGCTTCTTCGTCTGCGGATTCCAGGTCGTGTTCGTGGGCGTGCACTTGCCTTCGTACCTGCTCGACAAGGGGCTCCCCGCGCACGTCGGCGTCACCGCCCTCGCGTTGATCGGGCTGTTCAACATTTTCGGAACGTACACCACCGGCTGGCTCGGGGCGAGGATGCCCAAGCGCTACATCCTGTCTTTCATTTACTTTGGCCGCGCCGTCGTGATCGCGCTCTTTCTGTGGCTGCCGCTTTCAGCGTGGAGCGTGTACGCGTTCGCGATGGCGCTGGGCCTGCTGTGGCTGTCCACGGTACCGCCGACCAATGGCATCGTCGCCCAGATCTTCGGCGTGCGCTACATGGCCATGCTCACGGGCGTCACCTTCTTGAGTCACCAGATCGGCAGCTTCCTCGGCGCGTGGCTCGGCGGCTTCATGTTCGACCGCACGGGAAGCTACGACCTGGTGTGGTACCTGTCGATCGCGCTGGGCATCGTGGCAGGTCTTCTCAACCTTCCGATCGACGAGCGCGAGCTCAGACGCGGTACCGCAGTGCGGGCGACGGCATAGCGGGCGTAGCCCGGGTAGAGCCGCGCAGCGGCGAAACCCGGGGCGGGAAAAGCCTATGTCCTCCCGGGTTTCCCCGGATCAAGTCCGGGGTCTACCCGGGCTACAAGCTCCTGCCCCGGTTTCGGCAAACCTCAACGGGGGCTACGACGGTCGGATCACGTCGATCGCATCAGTAATGACGCAATCTACGCCCCACCCGACGAGCCGCGCCACGACCTCCGGATCGTTGGGCGTGTACGTCACGACCCTGTAGCCGGCATCGTGCGCCTCGGTCACGACGCGGGCGTCGAGCTCGCGATAGTCGGAATCGAGCGCGACACACTGCAACCGCGCGAGCCTTGCCTGCCAGTCGGGCGGGATACGCTCGACCAGGAGCGCCCGCTGCAACTCCGGAGCCGCGCTGCGCGCAGCAGCGAGCGCCTCCTCGGAGAATGAGGAGAGCAGCGGCGGCAGGCTCGCACCACGCCAGAGCATGCGCGTTTCGAGCGCTACGGCAGTGCCGGTCTCGCGCTCGCGTCCGGGCATCGGCTTGATCTCGACGTTGCAGATGACGTCGTTGTCGAGAGCCCAGCGGGCGACCGCGGCGAGCATGGGGAGCGGCTCGCCCGCGAAGCGCGGAGAGTGCCAGCTTCCAGCGTCGAGCTTGGCCAGCGCGGCCCAGGTGAGCGCATCCGCGGGGCCGCGGCCGTTGGTTGTGCGGTCGAGCGCGTCGTCGTGCAGCAGGAACGCGACGCCATCGGCGGAGAGCTTCACGTCGAACTCGACCATGCGGTAGCCGTGCGCGTGACCCAAGCGCATGGCGGCCAGCGTGTTCTCCGGCGCGAGCTTGCCGGCGCCGCGGTGCGCGGCGATGCGCGGATAGGGCCAGTTATCGGGCATTGGGTAGCCGATTCAAGAGCTCTTCCCTCACCCCTTCCCCTCTCCCCGAGGGAGAGGGGTTCCACATTAGCCCGCGATTCTGGCGCCGCTCTCGACGTCGAACAGATATACGCGATCGCGCGTGGTGGCGAGCGCGATCGGCTCGCCGACCGCGGCGGCAGACCCGTGCGGCAGCCTAGCGATGACCGATCGGCCGGCGACCGCAACGTGAACCAGCGTGTCGGCGCCGAGCGCCTCGATGACCTCGACGCTCCCAACGATGTTGGCCTCGCTCGGCTTGCATGGCGTCAGATGCTCGGGGCGGATGCCCACCGTTACCCCGCGGCCCGCATCGAGCTTGGCCGCGACCGTGACGTTTCCGCTGCCGTCGAGGGCGATGCGTCCCGCGCCCTCGCTCCTGCCCTCGAGAAAGTTCATCGCTGGAGATCCTATGAATCCGGCGACGAAGACCGTCGCAGGGTTGCTGTACACCTCCATCGGAGTGCCGATCTGCTCGGCGCGGCCCGCGTTCATCACCACCATCCGCTGCGCCAACGTCATCGCCTCGACCTGGTCGTGCGTGACGTACAGGCTCGTCGTTCCCAGGCGTCGATGCAGCTTCTGGATCTCGAAGCGCATTTGCACGCGCAGCTTGGCGTCGAGGTTCGACAACGGCTCGTCGAAGAGGAACACTGCGGGCTCGCGCACAATGGCTCGTCCCATAGCGACGCGCTGGCGCTGGCCCCCGGAGAGCTGTCGCGGCTTGCGCTGCAGCAGCGGCTCCAGTTCGAGAATTCCCGCGGCGCGCTTCACCCGCGCTTCGACATCGGCCCTCGCGAGGCCGCGGATCTTCAGGCCGTACGCCATGTTGTCGAACACGCTCATGTGCGGATACAGCGCGTAGTTCTGGAACACCATCGCGATGTCGCGGTCCTTGGGCTCGAGCTGGTTGACGACGCGATCGCCGATGACGATGTCTCCGGAGGTGATGGTCTCGAGGCCCGCGACCATGCGCAGCACCGTCGACTTGCCGCAGCCCGAGGGGCCGACGATGACGATGAACTCCGCATCGGCCACGTCGATGGTGATTCCGTGGATCACCTCGTTGGAGCCGTAGCTCTTGCGAACGTCGCGAAGCTGGACTTTGGCCATTGACTGTCATTCCCGCGGAAGCGGGAATCCATTTTCTCCAATCACTCAACATGGATCCCCGCTTTCGCGGGGATGATGCATCCGTTTCCAATCGCGCGGCGGCTTCGCCCAGCGCTCTTGGACGGATGCGTCATTTTTCCGTCTCGATCAGTCCCTTGACGAACCACTTCTGCATCAGCAGCACCACCAGCGCCGGCGGGAGCATGGCGAGCATCGCGGTCGCCATGACCAGGTGCCACTCGACCGCGGCGTCGCCCCCCACGATCATGCGCTTGGTGCCCATCACGGTCGTGTACATATCCTCCCGCGTCGTCACCAGAAGAGGCCACAGGTACTGGTTCCAGCCGTAGATGAACAGGATCACGAACAGCGCCGCGATGTTGGTGCGCGAGAGGGGGATCACCACGTCGCGGAGGAAGCGGAGCGGCCCTGCTCCGTCGATGCGTGCTGCCTCGGCCAGCTCCTCTGGAATCGTCAGGAAGAATTGCCGGAACAGGAAAGTCGCGGTCGCCGAAGCGATCAGGGGAATGGTGAGACCCGCGTAGGTGTCCAGCATCCCCAGGTCCGCGACGACCTTGTACGTCGGGACGATGCGCACCTCGACGGGCACCATCAGCGTGACGAAGATCATCCAGAAGAAGAAGCCGCGCAATGGAAAGCGGAAATAGACGATCGCAAACGCCGACAGCAGCGAGATGGTGATCTTGCCGATGGCGATGACCAGCGCCGAGATCAGGCTGTTGACCATCATCCGCCCCACACCGGCGGTGGATTCTCCGGCACCGTGCGCGAGCGCGGCGAGATAGTTCTCGACCAGGTGACTGCCGGGCGTGAGCGGCATCGGCGCGGCGAGCACTTCCTGCACCGTATGGGTCGAGGCGACGAAGGTCACGTACACGGGGAAAGCGACGATCGCCACGCCCAGGATCAGGATGGCGTGCGTGAGGAGCGTGAGCAGAGGGCGATTCTCGACCATCAGTATTGCACCTTGCGCTCGACATACCGGAACTGCGCCACGGTGAGGGCGATCACGATCGCCATCAGCACCGCCGACTGCGCCGCCGAGCTTCCGAGATCGAGCGCCTTGAAGCCGTCCTTGTACACCTTGTAGACGAGGATTTCGGTCGCCTGGCCCGGCCCGCCGCTGGTGGCGGCGTCGATGATGCCGAAGGTTTCGAAGAAGGCGTAGACGATGTTGACGACGAGGAGGAAGAAGGTCGTCGGCGAAAGCAGCGGAAACACGATCGTGGCGAAGCGCTTGACCGGTCCCGCGCCATCGATCGCCGCGGCCTCGATCAGGGACTTCGGGATCGACTGCAGTCCGGCCAGGAAGAAAAGGAAGTTGTAGCTCACCTGCCTCCACACTGCAGCGAGGATTACCAGCAGCAACGCCTGACCGTCGTAGAGGATGTAGTTCCAGTCCACTCCTCGCTGGCGAAGCCAGTAGGCGACGACGCCCAGCGTCGGATTGAACATGAACAGCCACAGCACGCCTGCGATCGCCGGTGCGACCGCATAGGGCCAGATCAGGAGCGTCTTGTAGACCCCGGCGCCGCGAAGCACGCGGTCGGCGAACGCGGCCAGCACGAGCGAGATCGCGAGTCCCAGCACGGCGACCGAGATCGAGAAGACCGCGGTCACTTTGAACGAGGCGAGGTAGAGCGGGTCGTGGAAGAGCTCGCTGAAGTTATCGAACCCGACGAACTGAAGGCTGCCTCCGAAGGCGTCCTGAATGTGCACCGACTGGTACAGCATCTGGCCCGCCGGGAGAAAGAAAAAGAGGATCGTGACGGCGATCTGCGGCGCGAGCAGAGCGTAGGGCAGCCACCGGGAACCGAAGACGGCGCGCTTTTCCATCGCCATGGTGCGCAGTCGAGTTGGAAGGCTTCAGTAATAGCCCGACGGAGCTTCCCTCACCCCTGCCCCTCTCCCGGGGGGAGAGAGGTTCGTTCTTGTCGCCTCTCCCTGCGGGAGAGAGCCTGCCCCCGACCCCGGATCAAGTCCGGGGCAGGCTCTGATCGGGGGCCGCCGCGCGCCAGCGCGGCGGGTGAGGGATGCCGTGTCAATCACGCGCCGTCAACCACGGCGTGTCTACTCGCGCGCGGTCTTCGCGAACTTCTCGATCTGCTCGTTGCCGCGCTTGACCGCGTCGTCGAGCGCCACCTTGGCGTCCTTCTTGCCGCTCCACACCGTTTCCAGCTCCTCGTCGATGATGTCGCGGATCTGCAAGAAGTTGCCCAGGCGGACGCCGCGCGACTTGTCGGTGGTCTTGACGATCATCTGCTGCACGGCAACGTCCGTCCCGGGATTCTTGTCGTAGTAGCCCGACTTCTTGGTAAGCTCGTAGGCAGCGAGCGTGATCGGAAGATAGCCGGTCGTCTGGTGCCATTCGGCCTGGATCTCCGGCCGCGACAGGAAGGTGAGGAACTTGGCGACCGCCTTGTATTCTTCCTTGGACTTACCCCCCATCACCCAAAGGCTCGCCCCGCCGATGATCGTGTTCTGCGGCGCTCCCTGGACATCGGCGTAGTACGGCAGGGGCGAGATCCCGATCTCGAACTTCGCGTTCTGCTTCGCCGTCCCATACATCGCCGACGATGTGGTGAGCATCGCGCACTCGCCGCTGTAGAACTTGGCCTCCGGCTCGTTCTTGCGTCCGGCGTAGATGAAATAGCCTTTCTTCACCCAGTCCTGCATGTCGGCGATGTGGCGGACCTGGACCGGCCCATTGAACTGCAGCTTGGGATTCACACCGGCGAAACCGTTCTGCTCGGTGGCGAAGGGCTGGTTGTGCCAGGCCGAGAAGCTCTCGAGCTGGGTCCACGATTGCCACCCCGTCGTGAACGCGCACGGTGTGGCGCCCGAAGCCTTGATCTTGGCGGCAGCGGCGACGACTGCCTGCCAGGTCAGCGGCGGCTGATTGGGATCGAGACCAGCTTTCTTGAACGCGTCCTTGTTATACCAGAACACCGTGGTCGAGCTGTTGAACGGGAAGGACAGCATCTGCCCTTTGGGATTGGTGTAGTAGCTCGCGACGGCGGGAATGTAGCTCTTCGGATCGAAGGGCTCGCCCGCGTCCGCCATGACCTGGTAGACCGGCTTGATCGCGCCCTTCGCCGACATCATGGTCGCGGTAGCGACTTCCTGCACCTGCAGCAGCACCGGGGCGTTTCCCGCGCGGTACGCGGCGATCGCTGCCGCCATCGCCTCGGGGTAGCTGCCCTTGAACACTGCCGTGACCTTGTAGTCGCTCTGGCTTTCGTTGAAGCGCTTGGCGAGCGCGTTCACGCGGTCGTTGTTGGCCCCACCCATCGCGTGCCACCACTGGATTTCGGTGACGGCCTGCGCTTGCGCGGCGAGGCCGAGCACGGCGATAGCCAGCGACGCGCGCACGAAGCTCGATAGCTTGCACTTCATCTTTTCCTCCTCGGAGACGGGATGCTGATTCTGAACGATCCGGGTGACGATTTTAGCAGGCTGATCCAGGGCCCCGCATGGCCGCGGCGCCGCGCCCCAAAGGGTTTGCGCAAATATGGGCCCGCTGGCGGTCTTGGGCGCCTCGGCCGTGGGTCCTGCCACGGCCGTTCGGCGCCCGCCTAGCATTCGGGCCCGTCTTGCGGCAAACGCGGCTCATGGAGGGCCCTGGATCAGCCTGCCTTTGCAAATGGCACCGCGCTTTAGTCGGCGGGCCCGGGGTGCACCTTGGGCGCAGCGGTCGCGGGCGCCGCGGCCGAAGCATGCCTGCGTCCGGCCAACAGCGTGTAAGCGGTCGGCACGACGAAGAGCGTAAGCAGGGTGCCGAAGGTCATGCCGCCGACGATCACCCATCCGATCTGAGTCCGCGACTCGGCACCTGCTCCGAAGGCCACCGCCAACGGCACCGAGCCCAGCACCATCGCGCCGGTAGTCATCAGGATCGGCCGCAGCCGCAGCGTCGCCGCGTCGACGACCGCGTCGAACAGGGCTTCGCCCTTGGCGCGCAACTGATTGGAGAACTCGACGATCAGGATTCCGTGCTTGGTGATCAGCCCTACCAGGGTCACCAGCCCCACCTGGCTGTAGATGTTGAGCGTCCCTCCGGCGAGCCACAGGACGAACAGCGCTCCGGTCATCGACAGCGGCACCGAAAGCATGATGACGAAAGGGTTGCCGAAGCTCTCGAACTGCGCCGCGAGCACGAGATAGATGAAAATTAGCGCTAGAACGAAGGTGAAGTAGATTTCGCCGCCCGACTTGCGGAACTCGCGCGACTGCCCGTCGAGGTCGGTCAGCGTGTTGGGAGGAAGCGCGCGCTTGGCCGCCTCGTCCATGGCCTTGAGCGCGTCGCCGACCGCGTAGCCGGGCGCGAGCGTGGCCGTGACTTTCACCGCGCGCAGCCGGTTGAAGTGGTTGAGCGATTGCGGGGCCACGCCCTCCTTGACATCGACCAGGTTGGAGAGCTGCACCATGCCGTTGTCTCGCGCCCGGACGTAGGTGTCGCTGATGTCTCCAGGTGAAGAGCGATCGACCGGCGCCACCTGCACGATCACGTCGTACTGCTCGCCATCTTTCTTGAAGCGAGTCACCTGCCGGCCGCCGAGCATCGTCTCAAGCGTGCGCCCCACGGTGTCTACGGCGATGCCGACGTCGGAGAGCTTGTCGCGGTTGATGGTCATGCGCAGCTCGGGCGTGTTGAGCCGCAGGTCGGTCTGCATGTTCTGCACGCCGGGATACTTGCGAGCCTCGTCCACGAAGCGGTCGACGATGCGCTGCAGCTCGGCATAGGGCACCTGCGCCATGATGACGTACTCGACCGGCGTCGAGCGGAACGGCTGCCCGAGCGAAGGCGGATTCACCGGAAACGCGAACGCGCCGGGGATCGCCATGAGCTTGGGCCGCAGCTCCTCGGTGATCTGCTGCTGCCTGCGCCCTCGCTCCTCCCAATTCTTAAGGCGCAGGAACGCGATAGCGTCCACCACGGTCGGGAATCCCGCGATTGCCCCGTAGGCGAACGCCTCCGGAACCTGTGCGTAATAATCCTCGATCGGCTTGAGCTGGTCGGCGGTGTACTGCGGCGTCGAGCCCTGAGGTGCGGACACGATGCTGAGCACGACGCCGCGGTCCTCGAGCGGCGCGAGCTCCGACTTGAGCAGCATGAAGAAGACGGCGCCGAGCCCGGCGACTATGAACCATGCCATCAGGACGAGCCCTCGGTGGTGCAACGTCGCGGTCAGCGCCCGCCGGTATCCTCGCGTCAACGCCTCGATCCATGCCTCGATCTGGTTGTAGATCCACGCATGCTTGGCTTCGTGATGCAGCAGCAACGAGCACATCATCGGCGAAAGCGTGAGCGCGACGAAGCCCGACACCAGCACCGCGCCGGCGAGCGCGAGCGCGAATTCGATGAAAAGGCGCCCTATCCGCCCGGTGGCGAAGGCGAGCGGTGCGTAAACGGACGCGAGCGTGAGCGTCATGGCGACGATAGCGAAGCCGATTTCGCGCGAGCCGACGATCGCCGCCTGCTTGGGCGGCATGCCCGCTTCCACATGGCGGAAGATGTTCTCCAGCATGACGATCGCGTCGTCGACCACCAACCCGATCGCCAGCACCATCGCCAGCAGAGTCAGCGTGTTGACGGTGAAGCCGAACGCGTACATCAGCGAGAAGGCGCCGATCAGCGACACCGGAATCGTCACCATCGGAATGAGCGTGGCGCGCAGGTTCCGGAGGAAAAAGTAAATGACCAGCACGACCAGCACGATGGCCTCGCCGATGGTCTCGAACACCGAGGCGATCGAGCGGTCGATGAACAGCGACGTGTCGTAGCCGATGACCAGCTTCATTCCGGGCGGCAGCGTCTCGTTGATCTTGTCGACTTCCGCGACGACGGCGCGCGAAAGGTCGAGAGGGTTGGCGACCGCCTGCTTGACCACGCCGATGTTGAGCGAGGGCTTGCCGTTGAAGCGCGAGATGGTGCGCTCATCGACCGCGCCCACCACGGCCGAGCCGACGTCTCGGAGGCGCACCGGATAGCCTCCGACGTTGGCGACGATAATGTTGTTGAACTGCTCGGGCGTCTGCAGGTCGGTCTCGGCGACGACCGTGAACTCCCGTGCCGTCGACTCGATGCGGCCGGCCGGGATCTCTGCGTTCTGCCGGCGGATCGCGTCCTCGACATCCTGAACGGTGAGCTTGTAGCCGGCGAGGCGCGCGCGATCGAGGTTCACGCGCATCGACACGCGCCGCTCGCCGAAGATGCGCACGTCGGAGGCGCCCGGCAGCACCGAGAGCCGTGGCTGAATGTAGCGCTTGACGTAGTCGGACGCCTCCAGCGTGGACAGCGACCCCGCCTGCACCGCGATGTAGATCACCGGATTCGAATCGGCCTCTACCTTAGCGATCACCGGCTCGTCGATGGTGTCCGGAAGCCTGCCGCGTACGCGTGCGACCTTGTCGCGGACGTCCGCCGCCGCCGAGTCGGCATCGCGCTTGAGCGTGAAGCGGATGTTGATCTGGCTCGTCTCGGAACGGCTCTGCGAGGTCATCACCTCCACGCCTTCGATCCCGGCGAGCGAATCCTCCAATGGCTTGGTCACCTGCGATTCGACGACCTCGGCCGAGGCACCGCGATACGTCGTCGACACGCTCACCACGGGCTCGTCGATGCGCGGGTACTCGCGCACCGGCAGCCGCGTGTACGAAATCAGGCCGACGAGCAGGACGATCAGCGAGAGCACCGTCGCGAACACGGGCCGCTTGATGCACGTCTCGGAGAGGATCATCTAAGCAGCAGTTGAGAAATTGTCGATCGCGTTCCCCTCACCCCTGCCCCTCTCCCACAGGGAGAGGGGTCCTGTTTGTGTCGCCTCTCCCTCCGGGAGAGAGCCTGCCCCCGACCCCGGATCAAGTCCGGGGCAGGCTCTGATCGGGGGCCGCCGCGCGAGAGCGCGGCGGGTGAGGGACCAGCGCACCAATCA
This sequence comes from Casimicrobiaceae bacterium, assembly GCA_035623155.1. GTDB lineage: Bacteria > Pseudomonadota > Gammaproteobacteria > Burkholderiales > Casimicrobiaceae > PALSA-1003. The sequence continues at coordinate 12,554 of DASPTZ010000146.1, forward strand.
TCTTGTAAACGCTCCCTTGGCGGACAGGGTTCGGTTGCGTTCAGGACTTCGGCGCGACGGCCGGCGTGGCATCCGCCTTGGGCGGCGCCTCGGCGCCCGGAGCGTCGTGCTGCGTCGCGGCGACCTGCACCGGCACGCCCTCGCGAAGCTTGAGGTGGCCGGCCGTGACGACGAGGTCGCCGTCGTCGAGTCCTTTCACGATCTCCGCCTTGCCATCGCGCCGCTGGCCGATGTCCACCCTGGCTCGCTGCGCCTTGCCGTCGACGACGCGGTAGACGAACCATTCGTCGCCCTGCGGCACGACCGCCTGCTCGGGCACCATCAGCGCCTCCTGCACGTCGCGAGTGAACAGGCGCACGCGAGCGAACATGCCCGGGCGGAGCGCCGAATCCTGATTCTTCACTTGCGCCCGGATCACCACCGATCGCCCGGCGGCGTCGATCAGCGGATTGATCGCCAGCACCTTGCCTTCGTAGGTCTTGCCGGGCATCGCGTCGAGCGTCAGCTGCAGCGTCTGACCAACCGAAAGCTGGGTGAGATAGACCTCGGGAACGCGAAAGTCGACCTTGAGCGGATCGATCGCCTCGAGATTCACCATGTCGGCGCCTTCCTTGACGTAGTCGCCGACGCTGACCGATCGCAGTCCGATGAGTCCCGAGAAGGGCGCGCCGATGGTGAGCTTGGCAAGCTTCGCTTCCGCCAGCGCGAGCGCCGCCTCCGAGACTTTGAGATTGTTCTCGGCTTCGTCCTTGGCCTGGCTCGAGATGAATCCCTGCTTTTCGAGATCGATGGCCCGCTGGTACTTCTGCTTCGCCCACGTAAGGTTGGCGCGCGCCTGCCGCACTTCCGCTTCGGTGACCGACGGATCGAGCTTGACCAGAGGCGCGCCCTTGGCCACGCGCTCGCCCTCGTGGAAATGGATGCTGCTGATGCGCCCGGCAACCTCCGGCCGGAGAGTGACCGACTCGTCGGAGCGAAGGCTGCCGACGGCGGTGATGCCCTGCGGCAGGGCAACCTTGGCCACCTTGGTCGCCTCGACCGCGACGGCGAAGGAAGCGTCGCCCTTCGGCGCCGCCGTCGGTGCCGCCGGCGGACCTTCCGGCGCGCGCTGCTGCTGCCCGAACCAGTAACCGCCGGCACCGGCAAGCACCACGAGCAGCATGGCGAGCAAAGCGAGAGCGATAGCGGATTTGCTGTTCATGCAGGCTCGGCGAAAAGCGAACTGGGCATTATCCGCCGCCCTCCCGACTGGGGCAAATCGGGCCTTGGTCTTGCTGCTAGAATCTTGCGTCTATCGTGGCGGGAGCTCGGGTGAGGAACGGATTCATCGTAGGTCGCGTGCTTTGCGCAGTGCTCGCCGTCATCGCGGCGTCGCCCCCTCCCGCCGCTTGCGCCGAGGCGTATCCCGCCAGGCCGATCCATCTCGTCGTCCCGTTTCCTCCCGGCGGCTCGCTCGACGTCGTCGCCCGGGCGATCGGCCAGAAGCTTACCGAGGCGTGGAGCCAGCCCGTCATCATCGACAATCGTCCCGGCGCGGGCGGCAACATCGGCGCCGATTTCGTCGCCAAGAGCGCACCGGACGGCTATACCATCCTCGAAGGAGCGCTGTCGACGCATGCAGTGAACGTGAGCCTCTACGGCAAGCTGCCGTACGATCCGATCAAGGACTTCGCTCCCATCACCCTGGTCGCGGTCACGCCCAACGTGCTGGTGGTCAATCCGTCGCTACCGGTGAATTCCGTGGCGCAGCTCATCGCTTACGCCAAGGCGAATCCGGACAAGCTCTCGTTCGGTTCGGGAAGCAACGGCAGCGCGGGGCATCTCGCAGGAGAGCTGTTCAAGCGCGAGGCAGGCGTCGACATGCTGCACGTCCCATACAAAGGCGGGGCGCCTGCGCTCCAGGCGCTGCTCGCGGGGGATACGCAGCTCATGTTCGACAACCTCGCCAACTCTACCCCGCAGCTCAAGGCGGGAAAGCTCAAGGCGCTCGCCGTGACCACAGCCAAGCGATCGGCGCTGGCGCCCGAGCTGCCGACGCTCGCGGAGACGGGCCTGCCGGGATTCGACATCTACACCTGGTGGGGTTTTCTCGCGCCGGCGGGAACGCCGAAGGAGATCGTCGCCAAGTGGAATGCCGAGGTGACACGCATTCTGAGCACGCCCGAGATGCGCGCCTTCTTCGCGCAGCAGGGCGCTGAACCCTCGCCGACGACCCCGGAGCAGTTCTCGGCATTGATCCGAAGTGAGATTCCCAAGTACGCCAAGATCGTCAAGGAGTCGGGCGCGAAGGTCGATTGAGGCACACGGAGGAAGCCATGATGCGTCGCTGCGCGCCCTGGGGAATGGGCTTAGTGCTCGTCGTTGTCGCGTTCAGTGCATGGGCACAGGCGTATCCGAATCACTCGATCCGTCTCGTTGTGCCGTTTCCGGCGGCGGGCACGACCGACATCCTGGCGCGCCTGGTCGCGCAGCGGTTGACGGAGACGATGGGTCAATCGGTCGTCGTCGACAACCGCCCCGGTGCCGCCGGCAACATCGGCTCGGACGTCGTCGCCAAGGCTCCCGCCGACGGCTACACGCTGCTCATGTGCACGGTGAGCACGCACGCGATCAATCCGAACCTCTACGCTAAGATCCCGTTCGATCACATCAGGGATTTCGCCCCGGTGATACTGGTCGCGGCCGTGCCCAACGTGCTCGTCGTCAATCCCTCCCTTCCGGTTTACACCGTTGCCGATCTCATCAAACTCGCGAAGAGCAAGCCTGGCACCATCAACTTCGCCTCATCGGGAAGCGGCACGTCGATCCATCTTTCGGGCGAGCTGTTCAAGACGATGGCTGGCGTGGACATGACCCACGTGCCTTACAAGGGCAGCGCGCCGGCGCTGACCGATCTCGTCGGTGGCCAGGTGCAGGTGATGTTCGACAACCTGCCATCGGCGCTGCCGCAGATCAAGGCGGGCAAGCTGCGCGCGGTCGCCGTGACTTCGCCCAAGCGCGCGCCGGCGCTTCCCGACGTGCCGACGATCGCCGAGTCGGGTCTGCCCGGCTTCGAAGCGACATCCTGGTTCGGCGTCGTTGCGCCTGCTGCGACGCCTGCGGCGATCGTCTCCAAGCTCAACGCCGAGATCGACAAGTGGCTGCGGATGCCGGAAACGAAGGAGCAGCTCTTGGCGCAAGGCGCCGCGGATGCGGTGGGTGGCACGCCGGAGCAATTTGCGGCGTTCATCCGCGGCGAGACCGACAAGTGGGCGAAGGTGGTCAAGGCGTCCGGCGCCAAGGTCGATTGACTGCGGGTGTCGCCTCTCCCTCTGGGAGATGGCGCGGCGCGAGCCTCCTGGCGAGGGGGCCCTGCGCGAAGCGCGGGGATCGACAGGGAATTGCGAGTCGCCGCAGGGCGGCCGACGCGCCTGCAATGTGTTTCGATGTGGCTGAAGGAGGCCGCCGCCGCGCGAGAGCGCGGCGGGTGAGGGAGTGCCGCGTGTCATGTCTCCCTCACCCCAGCCCCTCTCCCGGGGGGAGAGGGGTTCATCGCGAGCGCGGCAGGTGAGGGATACGCGAGAATCATTCTGCAAGAGCTATCGAGAGGAGCAAGCCCATGCTGAAACGTTGGCAATCCTGGGGACTAGCGGCAGCGCTGGTTTGTTTCGCGACGGACGCACTGGCGCAACCATATCCGAATCATCCGATCCGGCTGATCGTACCGTTCCCGGCAGGAGGCACGACCGACATTCTCGCGCGCGACGCCGCGCCCAAGTTGACCGAGGCGCTGGGCCAGCCGGTCGTCGTCGACAACCGGCCTGGCGCGGGAGGAAACATCGGCGCCGATCTCGTCGCCAAGAGCCAGCCCGACGGCTATACGCTGCTGATGGGCACCGTGGGCACTCACGCGATCAATTCGAGCCTCTACGCCAAGATGCCCTACGATCACATCAAGGACTTCGCCCCTGTCGTTCTGGTGGCGGCGGTGCCCAACGTGCTGGTCGTCAATCCTTCGCTTCCGGTGAATTCGGTCGCCGATTTGATCAAGCTCGCGAAGAGCAAACCCGGTGTGATCAACTTCGCGTCATCCGGCAGCGGCACTTCGATCCACCTCTCGGGGGAGTTGTTCAAGACCATGGCCGGTGTCGACATGACGCACGTGCCGTACAAGGGGAGCGCGCCGGCCTTGACAGACTTAGTCGGCGGCCAGGTGCAGGTGATGTTCGACAACCTCCCTTCGTCGCTGCCGCAGATCAAGGCGGGCAAGCTGCGCGCGATCGCCGTGACTTCGCTCAAGCGCTCGCCGGCGCTCCCCGACATACCGACGATCAGCGAAAGCGGGCTCCCTGGTTTCGAGGCGAGCTCGTGGTTCGGCGTGCTCGCCCCCGCCGGGACGCCTCCTGCGGTGATCGCGCGGCTGAATGCCGAAATCAACAAATGGTTACAAAGCCCCGAAGGAAAGGAACAGCTGCTCGCTCAGGGCGCACAGGCAGCCGGCGGCACGCCGGAGCAATTCGTCGCGCACATCCGCGCCGAGACCGACAAGTGGGCGAAGGTGGTCAAGACTTCGGGTGCGAAGGTCGACTAGCTCCTACGAACAGCGGTGGTGCTTCATGGAACCGATGGCCGCAGACGTGGTCACAGGCCTAAGTGCCATGCAGAGAGGAGCCAGATGATGTCAACGCGCATTCCAGTCGCAGGTGTTGTTGTGGCTGCAGCAATGGGGCTGCCGCTGGCTCACGCAGTGGACTTCACCGATCAGGCGCCCGTGGTTGCAACCGCGCCCGTCCATGAGCGAGTCAACGCGCCGAAGCAGGAGTGCTGGAACGAGACGGTTACGACACCGGCACAATCCAGCGGTGGTTCGGCTCTCGGCGCCATCGTCGGTGGTATCGCCGGCGGCGTGATCGGGCATCAGATCGGCAGCGGCAGGGGCAACGCAGTTGCAACCGGGGTCGGCGCGGTCGCCGGCGCGGTCATCGGCGACAACGTCGATCCGAACGGCGGAGTCATCACCGGGCGCGCCAACGCCGGGACGCAGGAACAAGTCGTTCAGCGTTGCCGAATGGTCGACAATTGGCAGGACGTCGTCCGCGGCTACGACGTTACGTACCGTTATAACGGACGCGATGTGACGATCCGCATGCCTTACGATCCAGGCCCGACCGTGCAGGTTGCGGTAGGAGTCATCCAGGACCCGCAGACGTCCTATAACGGGCCGCCACCTCGCTGAGCCCAACGGGATCGGGCAAACGGCCGCCACATCCAGGCGGCCGTTTTGCTATACGGAGCCCGACGAGCGTCGCTTAGGGTTCAATCACCCTTCAGCCTCCTGATGATGGCGGCGCCCATCAGCAGTTCGAGCTGTGTCTCCAGTCGAATGACGCGGGCGGTCAGGTCCTCGATCTTCACCTGTTGACTCTTGAGCGCGTCGGCCTGGCGAGTCACCCGGTCCTCGAGCTTGATCACCGAGGTGAAGGCATTCCAGACGCGCTCGGTGACGCCCATCAGCCGCTCTTCCGCGCGCGACGCTTGGCGGCCGGAGCGCGGTGCTTGGCCCCGGCTTCCAGCGCCGCGATGCGCTTGTTGCTGGCCTCGATGAATTCCAGCGCCCTATCGATGGACGCACTGGCTCGCTCGGCGGCGGCTTTGGCAGCGTCGGCCAAAGCGCCCAGCTCTTCGTCCGCCTCCGCGGACTTGTAAGCGGTCGCACCGCGGCGCATCAACTCCGAGATCGGCAGGCCAAGCCTCTTCGCCTTGGCCGCGATCGCCTTCTTCTCCTGCGGGGTCGCCTGAACCACGATTCTCTCGATTGCCGCTGCCACGCCGTATCTCCATACCCACTTCCATGTACATTACATGTACATAGACGCTCGCGTCAAGCGCGTCGAGCATGCACTACAGCTCGGCAGCCAATTCGTGCGTGAGCTGCGCCGCCGGCACTTCCCTGCAACCGCCGGGGTTCTGCCCCGACCAGAGCGGGGAGAACTCGCCGCTGCCGCGACTCTCCGCGGCGGCCCGCAGCGGCGCGACGGCTGCAGTGGCCAGCGGAAACGCTGGGGGCGCCGCGCTCATCGGACCAAGCTCTCTCATCAGCCGGTTGACGATTCCCCGCGCTGGGCGGCCGGTGAATACATTGGTAAGCGCGGTGTGGCGAGCCGCACGGCTCTTGAGCGCTGCGCGATGCAGGCCGCTCGTCGTCGCTTCGGGACAAAGCAGGTAAGCGGTGCCAACCTGCACGCCCGCGGCACCCAGCGCCAGCGCTGCGGCGACACCCTCGGCGCTGGCGATGCCTCCTGCAGCGATGACCGGCACCTTCACTGCCGCGACGATCTGCGGCAGCAATGCAAAGGTGCCGACTTGTGTCGTCAGGTCTGCCGACAGGAACATGCCGCGATGACCGCCCGCTTCCAGGCCCTGGGCGATTACGGCGTCGACTCCGCGAGCTTCCAGCCAGAGCGCCTCTTCCACGGTGGTGGCCGAGGAGAAGATCTTCGACCCCGAAGCGCGCACGCGCGCGAGTAGGTCGTCCGCCGGCAAACCGAAATGAAAGCTGACTATCGCAGGCCGGATCTCGGCAAGCACGTCGGCGGCTTCGTGGCCGAAAGGTGCGCGCCCAGGACCCGCTGGCACCTTGCTCGGGTCCAGACCGAACTCCCGGTAATAGGGCGCCAGCGCGGATCGCCACGCAGCCTCTCGGACGGCATCGGCAACCGGAGGTGCATGACAGAAGAAATTGACGTTGAAAGGTTTCGACGTGCTTGCTTTGATCGCCGCCAACTCGTCGCGCATGGCGTCGACGCTCAGCATTGCGCAAGGCAACGATCCCAGCCCTCCTGCGTTGGACACCGCCACGGCCAGAGCACTGCCCTGAACGCCCGCCATGGGTGCCTGAACGATTGGAAGCTCGATGCCGAGGAGCGATTGCAGCGAAGTCATCGCGCGTCCCTCATCCCTACCCTCTCCCGGCGGGGAAAGGGTTCTCTTCTTTCACCGCCGCAACGCTGCCCACGCGAGGACCAGCCACGCTGCGATGAACGCCCCGCCGCCGATGGGCGTCAGCGCGCCCAGCCAGCGCGCGCCGGTCACAGCGAGCAGGTAGAGGCTGCCGGAAAAGAGAATCAGACCCGCGATCAGCAGCCAGGCAGCCCAGGCGAGACCCTGCGCAGTCGCCCATTGCGTCATAAGGATGCCCACCGCGAGCAGCCCGAGCGCATGCCAGAAGTGATATTGGACTGCAGTCTGGTACACGGCGAACGATTCGGGAGCCAGTCTGACCTTCAAGGCGTGAGCGCCGAATGCGCCCAGCGCGACCGCGGCAGCGAGTGCAACCGCGGAAACAATCACGCACAGACGCGCATTCATCGCCGGGCAATTCTTCTACAATGGGATCGCGTGCAGCAATAGGATAGCACCCGGGTCCCTCGCGATGGCGGCTCGCTCGCGCTCCGATTCCGCGCAGCGCTCTTCGAGGATCCTCGAACCGGAGGGGAGCGTCGCTGGCGGTGAAACGTGACTCGAAGCCTCGATGGCAGTAATTCGTCTACAATGCGAGTGTTGTGACAAGACAAGCCACTCTGCCCGTGTCTCCCCCTTCCTCCATCGCGCTTGCCTCCAGGAGCCTCGCAACCGCCGAAGCGCCGCCGTTACCGGTGACGCGCGCGATGTTCGATGAATTGATGGTGCCGTGCTTCGCGCCGGCGCCGTTCATTCCGGTGCGCGGCGAGGGCTCGCGGATGTGGGATCAGCAGGGCCGCATGTACATCGATTTCGCGAGCGGCGTTGCGGTGACTTCGCTCGGGCACTGCCATCCTGCGATGGTGCGCGCGCTGACCGAACAGGCACGCACCATCTGGCACGTGTCGAACTGGATGACCAACGAGCCTGCGTTGCGCCTGGCGAAAAAGCTCGTCGACGCGACGTTCGCCGAGCGAGCCTTCTTCTGCAACTCCGGCGCGGAGGCCAACGAGGCGGCGCTCAAGCTCGCACGCCGCTACGCCCACGATCATTTCGGCGCGGAGAAATTCCGAGTCATCTCGACGCTCAACTCCTTCCACGGCCGCACCTTGTTTACGGTCACGGCGGGTGGCCAGTCGAAGTACGCGACGGGCTTCGGGCCGGTGCCAACCGGCTTCACGCACATCCGCTACAACGACATCGCCGGCCTCGAGGCGGCGTTCGAGGAAGAAGGTGGCGACGACGTCTGCGCCGTGCTCTTGGAGCCGATGCAGGGCGAAGGCGGAATGATCCCCGGAACGCCGGAGTTCCTCGCCGCGGCGCGCCGCCTGTGCGATGAGCACGACGCGCTGCTTATCTTCGACGAGATCCAGAGCGGCATGGGGCGCACCGGCGCGCTGTTCTCGTACATGCAGAAGGGTGTGGTCCCCGACATCCTGACCTCGGCCAAGGGCCTGGGCGGCGGATTCCCGATCGGCGCCATGCTCACCACCAGCGAGGTCGCCAGTGCGTTCTCCGTCGGCGTGCACGGCACGACCTTCGGCGGCAATCCGCTCGCCTGCGCAGTGGCCTGCGTAGTGTTCGACGTGATCAACACCACCGAGGTGCTGGACGGCGTCAAGGCTCGTCATGCGCTGTTCATGGAAGGGCTGCGCACCATCAATCAGCGCCGCGAAGTCTTCGCCGACATCCGCGGCGAAGGCGTGTGGCTGGGCTGCGAGCTCAAGGCTCCGTGGCAGGGCAAGGCCGCCGACATCATGAGCGCCGCCGCCGACGCCGGCCTGATCGTGCTCATGGCCGGACCGGACGTCGTGCGCATCGCTCCTTCGCTGCTGATCAGCTTGGACGAGATCCTCGAAGGGCTCGCGCGACTGGAGGGCGCGCTCGGCAAGGCGCTTATCTGAACTCTCTCCCCTCGGGAGAGGGGCTGGGGTGAGGGCGAAATCACTCCACCGCAGGCGCCGGCAACTTGTGGTGGCGTCGCACCGGCGACCAGAACACCGCCGCGGTGCACAGGATCAACCCCAGCACACCGACCGTGAGCAGCGTCGCACGCAGGCCGACCGCACTGGCCAGCGCGCCGCCGACCAGCGATCCCAGCGGAGCCACGGCGACGGTCAGGAAGCGCATGGTCGCGGTCATGCGGCCGAGCAGCCGGTCCGGCGTGATTGCCTGGCGCAGCGCGAGATAGTTGATCGCGTAGAGCACCGCGCCGAAGTCGAAGACAAGCATCGCCGCGCCAAGCGCCAGCGTCGCAAGCCACACGGGGCCGTGGATCAACCCGAACGACTGCCATGCGAGCGCAGTGAGGATCAGGCCATGGACGATCACCGGACCGACGCCGAACTTCATCGAGAGCCGCTGCGCCATCGCCGAGGCCAGAAGACAGCCGACACCGCCGCCGGCGTAAGCGATCCCGATCGCGCCGGGCGACAACGATAGATCCCGCGCCGCGAACAGGATGAGCACGGCGATCTGCATGTGGTGCAGAATCTGCCACAGGCCGGCCAGCCAGGCGAGGCCGCGCAGCGTGGCGTTGCCGCGCACGAGCTTGAGCCCTTCGCCGATCTCGCGCCACACGCTGCCGACACCGCGCACGTGCGGGATGTCGTGCTTGGCTTCGAGCCGGCGCAGCATCAGCGCGGAAGCGAAGAAGGTCAGCGCGTCGATGGCGATCGCGAACGGTGCCGTAAGGGCATGGATGAGGGCACCAGCAACGCCCGGACCCACCAGCGCAGCCGACTGCTCGCCCAGCGAGACCTTGGCGTTGACCTCGACCAATCGCTTGCGGCCGGCCATCTGCGCCAGCAGCACCTGATACGCCGCACCGCCCACGACATTGGTCACTCCGCAGAGGAAGCCGACGACGAACAGGATCTCCATCGACAGCACGCCGAGCCACGCAGCGACCGGAATCGCCATGAGCGCAGCGCCGCGCCAGACGTCGAGCGCGATCGCGACCGGCAGCTTGCGCACGCGGTCGAGCAGCACCCCCGCGTGCAGGCTCACCAGAGCGAAGGGCAGCGTCTCCAGCGCGATGAGAATCCCCATCTGCATCGGCGTCGCGTTGAGCAGCAAAGCCGCCGTCAGGGGCAGCGCGAGATTGGTGATCTGCGCGCCGAACGACGTCAGCGTGAGCGATGCCCACACCCGCCGGAAATCCCGGGAGCGCCAGAGGCCGCGAAAGGTTCGGCGGGAGAAGTTTTTCAGTCGTTCATTCAGTCTCATAGCTTCTTCCTCCGGCCGCGATGCAAAGCACGCGGCCGCCGGTCGCCCGACACCGACGGGAAGCGAGACTCGGGAGAAAACCAGACTGCGCCCGTATTTCGGTTCCCGCCGTGCCCGGCGGGAAACCCGGCCGGGGCTTAAACCAACTGCGGCGACACTCCGGCGTCTACGCCGGAGAGATGCGCGCCGTAGGGAATGTCCCACCGGAACGCGCGCGCCGCGATGGTCATCGCGGTGACGGATGTCGTCGGCGTTCTGGTCATGGCGGATTCGTTCCCTGGATTCGTGAAGGAAGGTTCAAGTGTACGCGAGGGCGCGGACTCAACGCAATCGAATATTCACCATCGGTGCGGTTCAAACCCGCGTTGGTCGCACTTTGTCGCACTTGTGCCACCGCGAAGCGACCGCCCACGCGGAACAAGCTTAGCCCAGGTAGAGCGAAGCGAGGCCCGCCTAGCGTCCGTCGCGGCAGATCCCGAGTTTCGCCGCGAGCGGCTCGACTCGCGCTACCGCGCCGCCGGCTGACGGGTCGGGTCGACGTCGAGATACTTCCACGGGTGCTCCCAGTAGACGTGCTTCTTGTAGCCCAGCACCCACGGCTGCACCAGCGTGTTCTCGATGCTGTAGAAGCCGAGCCACCACGGATTGTAGGCGGCAACGATCTCCGACATTCTGCGATAGAGCTTGTTGCGCTCCGGGCCGTCCGGCAGACGGCGCGAAGCGCGGTACAGCTCGTCGTACTCTGGAAGCGAGAATCGCGCGTAGTTCGTCTGGCCGATGTTCGGGCCGTAGAGCAGCTGCACGAACGCGTCCCCCTCGGCGTACAGGTTGATCCACCCGACTCGCCACATCTGCAGCTGTCCCGCCTTGCCCATCTTGATCAGGTCGGGAAACTTCTGCTTCAGGAACTCGATGCGGATGCCGATCGCCTTCATGCTCTTCTGCCACAGCTCGTCGAACTCGCGATCGCGCGACGAGGGCGTCGACGCCATCACCAGCTTCAGGGGCTTGCCGTCGGGCAGCTCGCGGTAGCCGTCGCCGTCACGGTCGACATAGCCGAAGCGGTCGAGCAGCGCGTTCGCCGCCGCCGGGTCGTACTTCACGGCGACGTTCCAGGCGGGATCGTGCCCCGGCAGGTTGGGCGGAATCGGCTGCGTGGCGGGCAGCGCCTGCCCCTGATAGACGACGCGGATCATCTCGGGGCGGTCGAAGCCCATCGAAATCGCGCGGCGCAGCGCGATCTTCTCCTTGCCGAAGCCGCCGACGACCGAATCGTCCATGTTGAAATAGGCGTACTGCAGCGAGGGTTGCGTTACGCGCGCGAGCGAGACGCCACGGCCGGCGTAATCGGGCCTCAAGTGTCCCGATCCGTCGAGCACCGTATC
>DASPTZ010000147.1:0-14118 GCA_035623155.1 Casimicrobiaceae bacterium
GGAGATGGTGATGCCCGGGGACAACATCCAGATGACGGTGACGCTGATTGCGCCGATCGCGATGGAGGAGGGGCTGCGGTTTGCGATCCGCGAGGGCGGGCGCACGGTAGGCGCCGGCGTGGTGGCCAAGATCATCGAGTAACCGCGGCGAGTGCTGCGTCTGCCCATAACTGAAAGCCGAACATGCAAAACCAGAAGATCCGCATCCGCCTGAAGGCGTTCGACTACAAGCTGATCGACCAGTCGGCGCAGGAGATCGTCGAGACCGCCAAGCGCTCGGGCGCGGTCGTCCGCGGCCCGGTGCCGCTGCCGACCAGGATCGAGCGCTTCGACATCCTGCGCTCGCCGCACGTGAACAAGACCTCGCGCGACCAGCTCGAGATCCGTACTCACTTGAGGCTGATGGACATCATCGATCCGACCGACAAGACGGTCGACCAGCTTATGAAGCTCGACTTGCCGGCGGGTGTGGACGTCGAGATCAAGCTGCAATAACACGGAGTCAGCACGCCGCCGGTCAATCGCAATCGACGGCAGGGAAAGGACAAAGATGAAGCAGGGCATAGGATTGGTGGGTCGCAAGATCGGGATGACCCGCATCTTCACCGAGGACGGCGCGGCCGTGCCGGTGACGGTGCTCGACGTGGCCAACAATCGCGTTACCCAGATCAAGACCCCGGAAAACGACGGCTATGCGGCGGTGCAGGTCACCTACGGCAAGCGCCGCGCCAGTCGGGTGAGAAAGCCGCAAGCGGGACATCTTGCCAAGGCCGGCGTCGAGGCCGGCTCGGTGCTGCGCGAGTTCCGCGTGGAACCGGAAGCGCTGGCGAGCTTCAAGGTCGGCGAGACGGTGAGTGTGGAGACGTTCGCAGTCGGGCAGCTGGTCGACGTCTCGGGCACGACCAAGGGCCGCGGCTTCGCCGGCGTGATCCGCCGCCATCATTTCAGTTCCAATCGCGCGTCTCATGGCAACTCGCTGTCGCACAACACGCCCGGCTCGATCTCGATGGCGCAGGACCCGGGGCGGGTGTTTCCCGGCAAGCGCATGGCCGGCCAGCATGGGAACGTCAAGCGGACCGCGCAGACGCTGAAGGTCGTGCGCGTCGACGCAGCGCGAGGCCTGCTGCTGGTCAGGGGCGCGGTTCCGGGTGCCGACGGCGGTCACATCGTCGTCAAGGCTGCCGTGAAGGCTCCCGTCGGGAAGGGGGCGTGAACATGGATCTGAAGCTCATCAACGAAGCCGGCAAGCCGGCCGCGACACTGGCGGCGCCCGACGCACTGTTCGGCTGCGAGTACAACGAGGCGCTGATCCACCAGGTTGTGATTGCGTACCAGGCCAACGCGCGCAGCGGGACTCGCGCGCAGAAGGGACGCGGCGAGATCAACAAGTCGCACAAGAAGCCGTGGGCGCAGAAAGGCACCGGCCGCGCGCGCGCCGGTCAGGCGAACAGCCCGCTGTGGCGCGGCGGCGGCAAGATCTTCCCCAGTTCGCCGGATGAGAACTTCTCGCACAAGGTGAACCGCAAGATGTTCCGCGCCGGAATCGCGTCCATCCTGTCGCAGCTCGTGCGCGAGGACCGGCTGTCGGTCGTCGATCAGATCGCGGTCGATGCGCCCAAGACCAAGCTGCTCGCGGGAAAACTCAAGTCGCTAGGGTTGACTGGCAGCGTGCTGCTCGTGACCGACAAGATGGACGACAACGTGTACCTGTCGTCGCGCAACCTCGCGGACGTGCTCGTGCTCGAGGCCCGCAGAGTCGACCCGGTCAGCCTGGTCCGCTTCGATCACGTGCTGCTGACCAAGGCCGCCGTGGCGCAGTTCGAGGAGATGCTGGCATGAGCGCGTTGAAGAGGACCAAGAAGGCAGACCAGGCGAGCGCCGCCGAGACCAAGACTGCGCCGGTGGCGAAATTCAACACGGAGCGCCTGCTGACGCTGCTGCTGGCGCCGGTCGTCTCCGAAAAAGCCACTCAGCTCGCCGACAAGCACAACCAGGTCATCTTCCGGGTTCGTCCCGATGCAACCAAGAGTGAGATCAAGGCCGCAGTGGAGCTCTTGTGGAAGGACAAGAAGGTCGAAGTGAAGAGCGTGCAGATCGCCAATGTCAGCGGCAAGGCCAAGCGCTTCGGCGCGTACGCCGGGTATCGCCGCAACTGGAAGAAGGCGTATGTGTGCCTCAAGCCGGGACACGAGATCACGTTCGCCCAGGAAGGCTAGCCAAACCACCATGCCACTCGTCAAAGTCAAACCCACCTCGCCGGGTCGCCGCGGACTGGTGAAGGTCGTCAATCCCGAGCTGCACAAGGGCCGTCCGGTGGAAGCGCTCACCGAAGCCAAGAGGCGCGGCTCGGGACGCAACAACAACGGACACATCACGACGCGCCACAAGGGCGGCGGGCACAAGCAGCATTACCGCTTGGTCGACTTTCGCCGCAACAAGGACGGCATCGTCGCCAAGGTGGAGCGGCTCGAGTACGACCCCAACCGCAGCGCCCATCTCGCGCTGCTGCTCTACGCCGACGGCGAGCGCAGGTACATCGTTGCGCCGCGCGGCGTGTCCGCCGGCACCCAGCTCATGAGCGGCGCCGATGCGCCGATCAAGGCGGGCAACTGCCTGCCTCTGCGGAGCATCCCGGTCGGCACGACCGTTCACTGTGTCGAGATGCTGCCCGGGAAGGGCGCGCAGATCGCACGCTCCGCAGGCGCATCGGTGCAGCTGCTCGCGCGCGAGGGTGCGTACGCGCAGCTGCGCATGCACTCTGGCGAGATCCGAAAGGTGCACGTGGACTGCCGCGCGACCATCGGCGCGGTCGGCAATGAGGAGCATAACCTGCGTGCGATCGGCAAGGCGGGGGCCAAGCGCTGGCGCGGCATTCGCCCGACGGTGCGCGGCGAGGTCATGAATCCGGTCGATCACCCGCACGGCGGCCGCACGCGCGGCAACCGCCATCCGGTGTCGCCGTGGGGCACTCCGACCAAGGGGTACCAGACTCGGCGCAACAAGCGCACCGACGTGATGATCGTCAGGCGGCGCCAAGCAGTGAAAAAGGGATAACGCATGGCACGTTCCGTCAAGAAAGGCCCGTTCGTCGACCACCACCTGCAGGCGAAGGTGGAGGCCGCGCGCGCGACCTCCGACAAGCGACCCATCAAGACCTGGTCGCGTCGCTCCACCATCACGCCGGATTTCGTCGGGCTGACCATCGCGATCCACAACGGCAAGCAGCATATTCCGGTGTACATCTCGGAGAACATGGTCGGGCACAAGCTCGGCGAGTTCGCGCTGACGCGCACCTTCAAGGCGCATTCGGCGGACAAGAAGGTGGAAGCGCCGACGACGACGCCTCCACCGAGGAAGTAGGAGACAGTCATGCAAACCACCGCAACCTTGCGTGGAGTGCGGCTCTCGGCTCAGAAAGGCCGGCTGGTCGCCGACCAGATCCGCGGCCTCGCTGTCGACAGGGCGCTCAACGTCTTGAGCTTCAGCCCCAAGAAGGGCGCGAAGATCATCAAGCGCGTGCTCGAATCGGCCATCGCCAACGCCGAGCACAACGAGGGCGCGGACATCGACGAACTGAAAGTCACCACCATCTACGTCGACAAGGCGGCCAACCTGCGCCGTTTCACCGCGCGGGCGAAGGGTCGCGGCAACGTCATCCTGAAGCAGACTTGCCACATCAGCCTCACCGTCGGCGACGGCAAATAAGGATTCTCATGGGACAGAAAATCAATCCGACCGGCTTCCGCCTCTCCGTCAACCGCGACTGGGCGTCCAAGTGGTACGCGAACACCAAGCATTTCGCGACCACGCTGAACGAGGACGTCAAGGTTCGCGATTACCTGCGCAAGAAGCTCACCCACGCATCGGTCGGGAAGATCACGATCGAGCGCCCCGCGAAGAACGCGCGCATCACCATCCACAGCGCGCGCCCGGGGGTCGTCATCGGCAAGAAGGGCGAGGACATCGAGACGCTGCGCGCCGAGCTGCGCAAGATGATGGGAACCGATGTGGGACTCAACATCGAGGAGATCCGCAAGCCGGAGATCGACGCCCAGCTGGTGGCCGATTCGATCGCGCAGCAGCTCGAGAAGCGGATCATGTTCCGGCGTGCGATGAAGCGAGCCATGCAGAATGCGATGCGGCTGGGCGTGCAGGGCATCAAGATCATGAGCTCGGGGCGGTTGAACGGCATCGAGATCGCGCGCACCGAGTGGTACCGCGAAGGCCGGGTGCCGCTGCACACGCTGCGTGCCGACATCGATTACGGCTTCGCCGAGGCGAAGACCACGTACGGGGTCATCGGTATCAAGGTGTGGGTGTTCAAGGGCGAAGTCATGCCGCACAACGCCGAACCGCAGGCGGCGCCGGTGCCTGAGCCCGAGGCGCCGAAGCGGGTGCGCAAGAGCGCGGGAGCGAAGAATGCTGCAGCCAGCTAAGAGGAAGTACCGCAAAGAGCAGAAGGGGCGCAACAAGGGCGTTGCGACCGTCGGCGCCAAGGTGAGCTTCGGCGAATACGGGCTCAAAGCCACGGGACGGGGGCGGCTTACGGCGCGCCAGATCGAAGCGGCTCGGCGCGCGATGACGCGCCACATCAAGCGCGGCGGGCGCATCTGGATCCGCATCTTTCCCGACAAGCCGGTTTCGCAGAAGCCGGCCGAAGTGCGCATGGGCAACGGCAAGGGCAATCCGGAGTACTACGTCGCGGAGATCGTTCCGGGCAAGGTGCTCTACGAGATGGACGGCGTCGGCGAGGCGATGGCACGGGAGGCGTTTGCGCTGGCGGCTGCCAAGCTGCCGATCCGGACGACCTTCGTGCATCGGCTGCTGGGTTAAGGAATTCACGAGGATGAAAACGACCGAACGCAAGAAGGACCTGAAGGAAAAGTCGCCGGACGAGTTGAAAACGGAGCTGCAGGCGCTGCTGAAGGAACAATTCGGCTTGCGCATGCAGAAGGCGACGCAGCAGCTCACCAACAGCGCCAAGATTCCTGCCGTGCGGCGCGACATCGCGCGCGTGAAGACGCTGCTCAACCAGAAAGCGAGGCAGGCATGAGCACGCCTACGACACAAACGTCGACGGCCGCAGAAGTGCCGCCTAAGGGCAGCCTGATCCGCACCGAGATCGGCCGCGTGGTCAGCGACAAGATGAACAAGACCGTCACCGTGCTCGTCGAGCGGCGGGTGAAGCACCCGCTCTACGGGAAAGTGGTGACCCGCTCGCGCAAGTACCACGCACACGACGAGAACAACGAGTACAAGGAAGGCGATCTGGTGGAGATCGAGGCCTGCAGGAAGCTGGCCAAGACCAAGGCGTGGCGGGTCAAGCGCCTGATCGAGAAGGCGAAGCTGATCTGATCGAAGTCATTGATTTGATGCAGGACTTGCCTGGGAGCAAAAATCCTGCCATACTAGCAATTTCGCCTGCGGCCGACCGGCCTGGCTTGGGTCTCAGCATTCCGCCGGCTGCGGGGTTTACCCGAACGGGGTCCAAGACTGACCGCCGCGGCAGTGCGGTTCAAGTTGGAGATTTGGCAATGATCCAGATGCAAACGATGCTGGAGGTCGCCGACAACACCGGCGCCCGCCAGGTGATGTGCATCAAGGTGCTCGGCGGGTCCAAGCGCCGTTACGCGCACATCGGCGACGTGATCAAGGTCAGCGTCAAGGACGCCGCGCCACGCGGTCGCGTCAAGAAAGGCGAGATCTACGACGCGGTGGTCGTGCGCACCCGGCACGGTGTTCGCCGCGACGACGGCGCCAGGGTCAAGTTCGACACCAACGCTGCCGTCTTGCTCACTCCGAAGCTGGAGCCGATCGGCACGCGGATATTCGGCCCCGTCACGCGTGAGCTGCGCACCGAGCGGTTCATGAAGATCGTATCGCTGGCGCCGGAGGTGCTCTGACCATGCGCAAGATCAAGAAAGGCGACAACGTCATCGTCATCGCCGGCCGCGACAAGGGCAAGCGAGGCGACGTCAAGGCCATAGTGGACGGGATGCACCTCCTCGTCGCCGGCGTCAATCAGGTCAGGAAGCACACGAAGCCGAATCCCATGCAGAACCAGCCAGGCGGCATCGTGACCAAGGAGGTGCCGATCCACGTCTCCAACGTCGCCATCTGGAATCCGATCACCAAGAAAGCGGACCGCATCGGTTTCCGCACGCTGCAGGACGGTCGGAAGGTGCGCATCTACAAATCCAACGGCGAGATGATCGGGGTCTGACCATGGCGCGCCTCAAGGAAGTCTACAAGAAGGAAATCGCCCCCGCGCTCACCAAGCAGTTCGGCTACAAGTCGGCGATGCAGGTGCCGCGGATCACCAAGATCGTGCTCAACATGGGCGTCGGCGAAGCCGTCGCCGACAAGAAGATCCTCGACAACGCGGTCGGCGACATGCAGAAGATCTCGGGGCAAAAGCCGGTGATCACCAAGGCGAAGAAGTCGATCGCCATATGGAAGATCCGCACAGGTTATCCGATCGGATGCATGGTCACGCTGCGTCAGGACCGGATGTACGAGTTTCTCGACCGGCTGGTGTCGATCGCGCTGCCGCGGGTCCGAGACTTCCGCGGGGTGTCCTCGCGCTCCTTCGACGGCCGTGGCAACTTCAGCCTCGGGGTCAAGGAGCAGATCATCTTTCCAGAGATCGAGTACGACAAGATCGACGCGATCCGGGGCATGAACATCACGATCGCGACCACGGCGAAGACCGATGCCGAAGCGAAAGCGCTTCTGTCGGCCTTCAGATTCCCATTCAAGAACTGAGCAGAACCGAGGACGTTATGGCCAAGACGGCTGTCGTCAACCGCGACCAGAAGCGCCGCCTGATCGTCAAGAAATACGCGAAGAGGCGCGCCGAGCTGCTCGCGATCATCGCCAATCCCAAATTCTCCGACGAGGATCGCCGGACTGCCCGTCGCAAGCTAGAAGAGCTGCCGCGCGATTCCAGCTCGACGCGGCTGCGCAATCGCTGCAAGTTGACCGGGCGGCCGCGAGGCGTGTTCCGCAAGTTCGGCCTTGGCCGCAACAAGCTGCGCGACATCGCGATGCGCGGCGAGATTCCTGGCGTGGTGAAGGCCAGCTGGTAACGCTTGAGGTGACACGATGAGCATGACTGATCCGATCGCCGACATGCTGACGCGCATCCGCAATGCGCAGTTGGCGGAGAAAGCAACGGTGCAGATGCCGACGTCCAAGGTCAAGGTGGCCATCGCCAAGGTGCTCAAGGACGAGGGCTATATCGAAGGTTTCGCGGTCGTCGGCGAAGGAGTTAAGCCGATGCTGGAGATCGCGCTCAAGTACTACGCCGGCCGGCCAGTGATCGAGAGGATCGAGCGCGTGTCCAAGCCCGGGCTGCGCATCTACAAGGGCAAGGACGCGATTCCCCGGGTCATGAACGGGCTGGGGATCGCGATCGTCTCCACCTCTCGCGGCGTGATGACCGATCGCAAGGCGCGCGCCACGGGGGTAGGCGGCGAAGTGCTCTGCATCGTCGCCTGACGGAGGACCAGGATGTCGCGCATCGGAAGCACCCCTATCAAGCTGCCGCCGAAGGTGGAAGTGAACATCGGCGCCGGCGAAATTTCGGTCAAGGGTCCGCTCGGCACCCTGTCGCGCCGCTTCGGCTCTGCGGTCAGCGTGGAGAAGAGCGGTGACATGCTGGTTTTCAAGGCCGGGAGCGCCGAGGTGAGTGCCGAGCACGGCACGCTGCGCGCGCTGGTGGCGGGCATGGTCAAGGGAGTCACCGACGGTTACGAGAAGAGGCTCGCGCTGGTCGGTGTGGGGTACCGGGCGCAGGCGGCAGGCGACAAGCTCAACCTGTCGCTGGGTTTCTCGCACCCGGTCGTGCACCGCATGCCCAAGGGTGTGAAGGTGGAGACGCCCCAGCAGACGGAAATCGTGGTCAAGGGGATCGACAAGCAGCAGGTCGGTCAAGTCGCCGCGGAGATCCGTGCCTATCGTCCCCCCGAGCCCTACAAGGGCAAGGGTGTCCGTTATGCGGACGAGCGCGTGTCCCTGAAGGAAACCAAGAAGAAATAGGCGCCAGTTCGCACACAGGACGGAGAGTCAGGCATGAACAAGAAGCAAGCTCGCATCCGCCGCGCCGGCCAGACTCGGCTGCGCATCGCCGAGCAGCGCGCGAATCGGCTGGTCGTGTGCCGGTCGAACTGCCACATCTATGCGCAGATCGTCGCGCCTACGGGTGACAAGGTGCTGGCCAGCGCTTCGACGCTCGAGGCCGACGTCAGGAAGGGCTTGAAGAGCGGTGGCAACAAACCCGCGGCAGCAATCATCGGCAAGCGCATCGCCGAAAAGGCGAAGGCGCTCGGCATCGAATCGGTGGCCTTCGATCGCTCCGGATACAAGTATCACGGCCGCGTGAAGGCGCTGGCCGACGCCGCCCGCGAAGGCGGCTTGAAGTTCTAGAGAAAGACCGGATATGGCAAAACCAATGGGCAGGCAGCAGCAGGCCAGACAACAGCAGCAGGATGACCGCAGCGACGGCTTGCGCGAGAAGATGATCAGCATCAACCGCGTCACCAAGGTGGTGAAGGGCGGTCGCATTCTGGCGTTTGCGGCGCTTACCGTCGTCGGCGACGGCGACGGCCGCGTTGGCATGGGCAAGGGCAAGGCGAAGGAAGTGCCGGTCGCCGTGCAGAAGGCGATGGAGGAAGCGCGCCGCAGGATGATCAAGGTGCGGCTGAAGGGAGGCTCGCTGCATCACGCCGTCGAGGGCCGGCACGGCGCCACCAAGGTGTTCATGCAGCCGGCGTCGGAGGGCACCGGGATCATCGCCGGCGGACCGATGCGGGCGGTGTGCGAGGTGGTCGGCGTGACCAACATCCTGGCCAAGTGCCACGGATCGACCAATCCCTACAACATCGTGCGCGCCACGCTGAATGCCCTCGAAAAGTGCAACTCGCCGGCCGAAGTCGCCGCCAAGCGCGGGCTCACGGTCGAGCAGCTGATGGGGGCCTAGGAAATGAGCGGCAGAAAGAAATTGCGCGTGACGCTGATCCGCGGCCTGACGGGCAAGAAGCCGGCGCATCGCGACACCGTGCGCGGCTTGGGGCTCAGATGGCGCAGCGACACGGTCGAGCTTGCCGACACGCCGCAGGTTCGCGGCATGATCGGCAAGGTGAGCTACATGCTCAAGGTTACGGACGCTTGAGGCCGAAGGAACGGCGACCATGCGAATGAACACGATCAAGCCTGCGGCGGGGAGCAAGAAGGCCAAGCGCCGCGCCGGTCGCGGCTCGAGCTCGGGCCTCGGCAAGACCGCGGGGCGCGGCAACAAGGGCCAGAAGGCTCGCTCGGGCGGATTCCACAAGGTCGGCTTCGAGGGCGGCCAGATGCCGCTGCAGAGGCGCCTGCCCAAGCGCGGCTTCGTCTCGCGCTCGCGCGAGGACACCGCCGAGGTGCGCTTGAGCGAGCTCGCGAAGCTGCCGATCGCCGAGGTCGACCTCCTGGCGCTCAAGGCGGCAGGCATCGTGCCGGCGCTCGCCAAGACGGTGAAGGTGATCAACACCGGCAAGCTGCAGAAGGCGGTCAAGCTCACCGGCGTGACCGCGACCAAAGGTGCGCGCGCGGCGATCGAAGCCGCGGGCGGCAGCATCGCTTAGGGCGGAGTCGGACTTGGCAACTTTCAACCCGGCGCAGAAGAGCGGCAGCAAGTACGCAGACCTGAAAAAGCGTCTGCTGTTCCTGCTCGGCGCGATGGTCGTCTATCGCATCGGGACGCACATTCCCGTGCCGGGGATCAACTCGTCGATCCTGGACGAGCTCTTCCGCCAGCAGCAGGGCGGCATCCTCGGCCTGTTCAACGTCTTCTCGGGCGGCGCTCTCTCGCGCTTCTCGATCTTCGCGCTGGGCATCATGCCGTATATTTCGGCATCGATCATCATGCAGCTCTGCACCGTGGTGGTGCCGACGCTGGAGGCGCTCAAGAAGGAGGGCGAGGCGGGCCGGCGCAAGATCACCCAATACACGCGCTACGCGACGCTGGGCCTCGCCTTCTTCCAGGGCCTGGGCATCTCGATCGCTCTGGAAGCGCAGCCCGGGCTTGTGATCGATCCGGGGTTCGCCTTCCGCTTGACCTCCGCCGTGACGCTGGTCACCGGCACGATGTTCCTGATGTGGCTGGGCGAGCAGATCACCGAGCGGGGCCTGGGCAACGGCATCTCGCTCTTGATCTTCGCCGGCATCGCCGCGGGACTTCCGCGGGCGATCGGGCAGACACTGGAGCAGGTGAACACCGGCGCGTATTCCATCCCGCTGGTCCTCGGGATTGCGGTGCTCGTCATCGGCGTCACGGCATTCGTCGTGTTCATGGAGCGGGCGCTGCGCAAGATCCAGGTCAACTACGCCAAGCGCCAGGTGGGCAACCGGGTGTACGCGGGCCAGCAGTCGTTCCTGCCTCTCAAGATCAACATGTCGGGCGTGATCCCGCCGATCTTCGCCTCGTCGATCATCCTGTTCCCGGCGACCTTGGCGCAGTGGTTCGGCTCGGGCGAGAGCACGATCTGGCTGCGCGACCTCGCGGCGACCCTGGGGCCGGGCCAGCCGGTGCACGAGATCCTGTACGCGTCGGCGATCATCTTCTTCTGCTTCTTCTATACGGCGCTGCAGTACAACCCGAAGGACACGGCGGAGAACCTGAAGAAGAGCGGAGCGTTCATTCCCGGTTATCGGCCTGGAGACCAGACCGCCAGGTACATCGAGAAGATCACGCTCCGGCTGACGCTGATCGGCTCGATCTATCTGGTTGTCGTGTGCTTCATCCCGAACTTCCTCATCGCCTGGAAGAACGTGCCCTTCTACTTCGGCGGGACGTCGCTGCTGATCATCGTCGTGGTGACCATGGACTTCATGACCCAGGTGCAGGCCTACATGATGTCGCAGCAATACGAGAGCCTGCTCAAGAAGGCCAACTTCAAGGGCGGGCTGCCGACGCGCTAATGGCGAAGGAAGAAACGATACAGATGCAGGGAGAGATCCTGGAGACGTTGCCGAATGCGACGTTCAGGGTGAAGCTGGAAAACGGACACGTGGTGCTCGGGCACATCTCGGGGAAGATGCGGATGCATTACATCAAGATCCTCCCGGGAGACAAGGTGACGGTGGACTTGACGCCGTACGACTTGTCGCGGGCGAGGATCATTTTCCGCGCCAAGTAGGGACGCGCAAGCGAAGGATTGAAAGGGACCGACATGAAGGTAATGGCTTCGGTGAAGAAGATCTGCCGCAACTGCAAGATCGTGCGGCGGGGCGGTGTCGTGCACGTGATCTGCACGAACCCGCGGCACAAGCAGCGGCAAGGCTAACGAACGACAGGACAGCCACATGGCCCGTATTGCAGGCGTCAACATTCCGAATCACCAACACGCCGAGATCGCTCTGACCGCGGTCTACGGCATCGGCCGCTCGCGGGCGAGGCAGATATGCGAGGCGGCGGGGGTCAACCGCTCCGCCAAGATCAAGGACCTCTCCGACGCGGAGATGGACAAGCTGCGCGAGCTGGTCAGCCGCTACACCGTCGAGGGCGATCTGCGGCGCGAGGTGACCATGAGCATCAAGCGGCTGATGGACTTGGGCTGCTATCGCGGCGTGCGGCATCGCAAGGGCCTGCCCGTGCGTGGGCAGCGCACGCGCACCAACGCCCGCACGCGCAAGGGCCCACGCAAGGCGAAGCAGATCGCGCTCAACAGACCGTCGCTCTCGAAGACCTGATAGGAAGAATCGATGGCACAGCAACCCACGCAGAAGCCCGCTCCGACCGCGCGCACCCGCAAGAAGGTCAAGAAGAGCGTGTCCGAAGGGATCGCGCACATCCACGCGTCCTTCAACAACACGATCATCACCATCACCGACCGGCAGGGCAACGCGTTGGCATGGGCGACGTCGGGCGGCGCCGGCTTCAAGGGCTCGCGCAAGTCGACACCGTTCGCGGCGCAGGTCGCCGCCGAGTCCGCAGGCAGGGCCGCCCAGGAATGCGGCGTGAAGAACCTCGAGGTGCGCATCAAGGGTCCAGGGCCGGGCCGCGAATCGGCGGTCCGAGCGCTGAATGCGCTGGGGCTCAAGATCACCAGCATCGCCGACGTGACGCCGGTGCCGCACAACGGATGCCGGCCGCCGAAGCGGCGCCGCATCTAAGGCAAGGAACCTTTTGAACTCGTAACCGGGATGACAACGTGGCTCGATACATCGGACCCAAATGCAAGCTGGCGCGCCGGGAAGGCACCGACCTTTTCCTCAAGAGCGCGCGCCGGTCGCTCGATTCCAAGTGCAAGCTCGATTCCAAGCCCGGGCAGCACGGCGTTCGCTCGGGGATGCGCCAGTCGGGCTACGGCAACCAGCTTCGGGAAAAGCAGAAGCTGCGCAGGACCTACGGAATCCTGGAACGGCAGTTCCGGCGCTATTTCGCGATGGCCGCGCAGGGCAAGGGATCGACGGGCGAGAACCTGTTGCGACTGCTCGAGTCGCGCCTGGACAACGTCGTCTACCGCATGGGATTCGGCTCGACGCGAGCGGAGGCGCGCCAGCTGGTGACCCATCGCGCGGTGACCGTGAACGGCAAAGTGCATAACGTGCCGTCGGCCCTGGTCAAGGCGGGCGACGTGATCGCGGTCAAGGAGGGCGCGAAGACCCAGCTCCGGATCGTCGACGCGCTGCAACTCGCCGAGAAGATCGGCTTCCCATCGTGGGTCGAGGTCGACGTGAAGAAAATGGCGGGCACGTTCAAGGGCGCTCCCGACCGCTCCGAGTTCGGCCAGGACATCAACGAGAGCCTGGTCGTCGAATTGTATTCGAAGTAACCGGGCTCCATTCGCCTCGTCGCACACCGGATCCGCTTGTGGCAGACATTGTCTTGAGGACCTAGCATGCAGAGCAACGCTTTTCTAAAACCGCGCATCATCGACGTTCAGAGCACCTCGCCCTTCCACGCCAAGGTGGTGATGGAGCCGTTCGAGCGCGGCTATGGGCACACGCTGGGCAATGCGTTGCGCCGCGTGCTGCTCTCCTCGATGCCGGGTTACGCGCCGACCGAAGTGAAGATCACAGGCGTGCTGCACGAATACTCGGCGCTCGATGGCGTGCAGGAAGACGTCGTCGACGTGCTGCTCAACCTGAAGGGCGTCGTGCTCAAGCTTCACAACCGCGACCACGTGACGCTCAAGCTCGCCAAGAGCGGAGAGGGCCCGGTGACCGCCGCCGACATCGAGGCGCACCAGGACGTCGAGATCATCAATCCGGAGCACGTGATCGCGCACTTGACCTCCGGCGGCAAGATCGAGATGGAGATCAAGGTCGAGAAGGGCCGCGGCTATCAGCCGGCAACGGTACGGGTGAAGCCGGAGGGCGGGCGCAGCATCGGCAACATCCTGCTCGACGCCTCGTTCTCGCCGGTGCGCCGGGTCAGCTACTCGGTGGAAAGCGCGCGCGTCGAGCAGCGCACCGACTTGGACAAGCTGGTGATGGACATCGAGACCAACGGCGTGATCGAGCCCGAGCAGGCGATCCGCTACGCGGCGAGCATCCTGGTCGAGCAGCTCGGCGTGTTCGCGGACTTGAAGGGCACGGAGGCGCCGATCGAGCAGCGGGCGATGCCGCAGGTGGACCCGATCCTGCTGCGTCCGGTCGACGACCTGGAGCTCACGGTGCGCTCGGCCAACTGCCTCAAGGCCGAGAACATCTATTACATCGGCGACCTGATCCAGCGCACCGAGACGGAGCTTCTGAAAACGCCGAACCTCGGCCGCAAGTCGCTCAACGAGATCAAGGAAGTGTTGGCCTCGAGGGGCCTCACGCTGGGCATGAAACTCGAAAACTGGCCCCCGGCCGGGCTGGAACACCACAGGGCATAGCGCCATGCGCCACGGCAACGGACTCCGCAAGCTCGGCCGCACCTCGAGCCATCGCGCCGCCATGTTCCGCAACATGGCGGTCTCGCTGCTCACGCACGAGGAGATCGCCACCACGCTGCCCAAGGCGAAGGAGCTGCGCCGCATCGTCGAGCCGATGATCACCCTCGGCAAGCAGGCAAGCCTGGCCAACCGGCGCCTCGCCTACAGCCGCCTGCGCGACCACGGCACCGTGAAGAAGCTGTTCGGCGAGCTG
>DASPTZ010000148.1:0-3281 GCA_035623155.1 Casimicrobiaceae bacterium
GGCTAAGCGAAACGCAGCTGCTCGCGCTGGCCGCCGAAGCGCCACTCGCCGCGCTGCTGGAGACGGCGGAATTCCTCACGCTGCAAGGTCATGGCAGACGCGTCGGCTATTCGCGCAAGGTCTTCATTCCGCTCACGCGCCTTTGCCGCAATGCCTGCGGTTACTGCACTTTCGCCACCTCGCCACGGACGGTGCTCAGCGCGTATCTGAACGCTGACGAGGTGCTCGACATCGCGCAACGCGGTGCCAGAGCCGGCTGCCGCGAAGCCTTGTTCACTCTCGGTGAAAAACCCGAGCTCCGCTATGGCGCGGCTCGCGAACAGCTCGAACGCCTCGGCCATCGCACGACCATCGAGTATGTCGCGGAGATGGCCGACCGCGTGTATCGCGAAACCGGTCTGTTACCGCACATCAATCCGGGCAACATGTCTGCCACGGAATTGGCGATGCTTCGTCCGCATGCGGTGTCGATGGGCATCATGCTCGAGTCGTCGTCGGACCGGCTTTGCGATCGCGGCGGGCCGCACTGGCGCTGTCCGGACAAGCGGCCGTCCGTGCGTTTGGCGACCCTGGAGGCCGCAGGCGTCGCGGCCGTGGCGATGACCAGCGGCATCCTGATCGGCATCGGCGAGACTCGCGTGGAGCGTGTGTTGTCGCTGCTCGCGCTACGCGCGGTGCACGAGCGTCACGGCAACCTACAGGAAGTGATCGTTCAGAACTTCCGCGCCAAGCCGCGCACGCCGATGGCGCGCGCGCCCGAGCCCACGGTCGAAGACCACGCGTGGACGATCGCGATGGCGCGCCTGCTATTCGGCCCCGGGATGTCGATCCAGGCGCCGCCGAATCTTCGGCCCGGCGAACTGGAAGCGCTGGTGCGCGCCGGCATCAACGACTGGGGCGGGATCTCACCCGTTACGATCGATCACGTCAATCCGGAAGCGGCCTGGCCGCATCTGGATCAACTCGCTGCCGACACGCGGGTCTGCGGGCGGAATCTCGTCGAACGGCTCGCGCTGGTCCCGGCATTCGCTCGCGACGCTGCCCGCTGGACCGACACGGTGATCCGGCCTTCGGTCGTCCGCCTCACCGATGCTGAAGGTTTCGCGCGCCCGGACGGTTGGCATGCCGGCACGGGGATGCCACCGACCGAGCCGGTGTCCACTCTGGTCATAAACGCGTCACGCCAGGGCGCGACGCCCGAAGTCGCCGAGCTCATTGCGCGCGCGTGCGCCGGCGAAGAATTGAATGAAGCCGGGATCGCGCGCCTTTTCGCCGCGCGCGATGCCGACTTCAGCGCCCTGGTCCAGGTCGCCGATGCCCTGCGCGCCGAGGTCGTCGGCGACAGCGTGTCTTTCGTTCGCAACTGCAACATCAACTACACCAACATCTGCAAGTACCGCTGCGGCTTCTGTGCCTTTGCCAAGAGCCGCGGCGCGACCAGCCTCCGCGGCCCGGCGTACCGCCTCGAAGCGGCCGACGTCGCGCATCGCGCCGTGGAGGCCTGGTCGCGCGGCGCCAGCGAAGTCTGCATGCAGGGGGGAATTCATCCCCATTACACTGGGGAGACGTATCTCGAACTGGTCCATGCGGTCAAGGCCGCAGTGCCGGAAATGCACATTCACGCCTTCTCGCCGCTGGAAATCCTGCATGGGGCGGGCACGCTCGGACTGAGCACCGCGGACTTCCTCGGCCGACTGCGCGACGCCGGCCTGCGCACGGTGCCCGGCACGGCGGCGGAAGTGCTCGACGACGAGGTCCGTGCCGTCATCTGTCCCGACAAGCTCAACACCGAACAATGGCTCGAGGTGATGCGTCATGCACATCGAGTCGGCATTCGCAGCACGGCGACGATCATGTTTGGCCACGTCGAGCGGTTGCATCACTGGTCGCGTCATTTGTTGCGAATTCGCCGCCTGCAGGCCGAGACCGGGGGGTTTACCGAGTTCGTCCCGCTGCCGTTCGTGCATATGGAGGCGCCGCTGTGGCACAAGGGCCTGGCCCGCTCCGGCCCGACGCTGCGGGAGGCGGTGCTCATGCACGCGGTCAGTCGCCTGGTACTGCATCCACTGATCCCGAACATTCAGACCTCCTGGGTCAAGATGGGCAAACAGGGAGCCGCGCTGTGCCTGCGCGCCGGCGCCAACGATCTCGGCGGCACGCTGATGTACGAATCGATCACGCGGGCCGCGGGCGGCACTAACGGTCAATTGATGGACGAGGCCGACATGCGAGCGATCGCTACAAGCTGCAGACGCTCGCTGCGCGAGCGCACGACGCTTTACGCGACCCCTAGCGCCGTCCCCGTGCCGGCACTGCAGTCGACCGCGCGTCCGCGCGTGGTCCGCATCCACGGAACAGCAACGACTCTCGCGCCTTGATGGGGATATGATTGCGCGACTCGATGTTCGAAGTGCAAGTTCGATCATCGCCGCAAGGATGTGCCCGCAGTTCGTGCGTTGGTCACCGTGAGCTACAAGCTCCTGGTCAGTCGTATGCCGCGTACGGCGCTGGTGTGCGGCGACCGCTATTAGCACGGATTCGCGTCTTGTCACAGGTAGGCATCGTCTACGCCTTTGCACTCGCTCGCCATGCAGGCGAACAGATAAGGGCGCCGAAGACCATTCGCCTTCTCGAAATGCAGCGCCTCGCCGCGAGCTTCGTGCGGGCTGCGCAACGACTTCCATGCGAAGCTGTTCCGGGCGGTCCGGTGCCGTGGCGCTCGGATCGCCGGCAGTATCGCAAGCCGGAATGCCGGGCGTGGAAGGTTTTTTCTTAGCGAAGCGTAAGAATGGGGCTAGCCTTCTCAGCGCAGCAGGCTGTCCTTCAGGCCGCCGTCGCTGACGATGACCTGCCCCGTCATGAACGACGTGTCTTCCGAAGCCAGGAATACGACGACGTTGGCGATGTCGCGCGCCTCGCCCACGCGGCGCAGGGCGGTTTGCGTCCTGTACAACTCGAGGTAGGCCGCCCATTCCCCGGGCGTTCTGCGCGACAACCCCATCTCCGTGTTGATCACCCCGGGCGCCACTACGTTGACGTTGATGCCGTGCTCGCCCAGCGCGAGCGCCATGACACGCGACAAGTTGATCACCCCCGCCTTGCTCGCCGCGTAATTGGCCATGGTGTGATTGCGTGCGCCCAGTCCCGAAGTCGACGAGATATTGATGATCTTTCCGTACCGCCGAGGGACCATGTGCCTCGCCACCGCCTGCCCGCACAGGAACGTGCCCTTGAGGTCGACGTTGACCACCACGTCCCAGTCCTCTTCCGTCATTTCGAGA
>DASPTZ010000149.1:0-2215 GCA_035623155.1 Casimicrobiaceae bacterium
CACCGGCCGCGACCCACGGTTGCAAGAAACTTCCGAGGCCCGTAAGCGCGTCGCCATGTCGTACGGCAACGTAAGGGGAGTGCCGCCAACCTACCTCCACCTAGAAGGTACGCGTTCACGCCTAGCGGCGTGATCGGGGAATCGCGATCTTTGAGGGCGGGGCAATCAGGCTGCAATGCAGGCCGGGGTTGCCTGGACGAGCTTCAGCGAGATGGGGAGCAACGAGGGCGGGGTGGATCCACGCCGACGCGCGATGCAGGCGTTCTTGAGGAAAGGAAGGATCGGCCGGCCTTGCAGACGGAGAGTGGCGTGGACCGTGAGGATTCGCTCGACGAAGCGACTGCCGTCGGCAGACTTCGTTCCGCCCGAGAGCTTTCGGTAGATCACGCCATGGCGCACGCTACGTTCGGCCGAGTTGTTCGTGGGCTCCAGGCCCTCCACGCGGACGAAGGTCCACATGGCTTCACTCGACTTGAGAAGCTTGGCACACGTCCGCGCCGTCTTCAGATCGTCGAGTCCGGCGCCCTCCATGAGGAGAGCCTCGACCCGCCGACGAAGAGAGCGCATGTAGACCTTGAAGGTGGCTCGGGAAAGCGTGCCGTCGCGAACGCGATGCCACCAGGCGAACATGCGTGTGGTCTCATCGAGGAGCTTCTTGCCCACGACGCCCGCATGACCGTCGCGCTCGGAGATCGCCGTGAAGTCGCGCTGCAAGTGGCTCCAGCAGAACTGGCGAAGCCCCAGCGGCCAGAAGTTGTACGCACCGTGACGATCGGTGCCGAGGTAGCCGAACACCAGGTCCTTCAGGGCAGTCTTGCCGTTAAGGAGGAGCTTGAGCGCAGCGTCCTGCGCGCGCGACTTGTGGATCATGAAGACGATGACCTTCGAGGTCACCAGGGTCCAGAGCCACGCCTTCGCGTTCTTGCCTTTGCCCTCGCGCCAGCTCGTCTCGTCCGCGTTCTTGATCGGCGCGGCCTGAGCATGCTCGACGGCTTCGATGTGCGAGGACTTCAGTGCCTCGCTCACCTCGTTCTGCGCGTCGACCACCGCACCCACGGAGATCGGGAGGCCGTACAGGTCATGAAGGGCATCGGCGACGCGTCGCTTGCCGAGTCGGTGGATACCCATGAAGTAGGCTGCGACTGCCGCCACCGATGGACCGAAGATCCTGCTGGGCACGCCCGCCGGCAGCGGCGCCCGCGTCGCGTGACCGCACTGCGGACAGCCGAGCGTGTGCCGGACGTACTCGGTGACGATGGGCTCGACCTCTGGCAGTTCGAACACCTGATGGCGATGCGGCTCCGGATCGTTGCCGGTCAGCGCGGTCGCGCAGCTGGCGCACTGTTTCGGTCGCAGCTCCACGCGCTTGGCCACTTTCCCCGCCGGCCACTCCGACCGCTCGTGTTTCGGATGACCGAGTTGCCCGCCGGCGGCGCGCCCCGTGGGCTTCTTGGTCCGGCGCTCCGCCCTCGCTTTGTCCCCATCGCTCGACGGCGGCTTCGACGAGTTTCGCGACGACTTCGACAACCTCTCACGCAGCGCGGCGTTCTCCGCTCGCAGCGCGGCGTTTTCCTTCTCCAGCACCGCGACGCGCGCCTCGAACGGCTTGAGCCGCTCGACTTCCGCGGTCAGTCGCGCAACCTGACCGGCAAGTGCCTCGACGCGGACTTCGAGCTCGGCCATACGCGTCGCGCGCGACACGCCCGCTCAATGACAGAGGTCCGCTCCAATGGACAGGCTTCTCTGCGCGACGCATGCAAATCGATCTCACAAAGTGGGCATTAACCTACATGGCGAGATCCATGAACGCGTACATGGCGGTGTCCGGCACGCCGATGTCGGGAGTCCCGTTTAGGCTCCAGTGGGCCGCAGGAAAGGGCGGCGAATCCAGGGCGTCCGGCATGCTCCGCCGCGCGGGGGCCGGGTGTCTCGGAGCGTAGGCGTACTCGGACGTGTAACCGTCGAGGAAGCGCGACAGAAAACCGAGCGACTGGTGATTGGCGGAGGGCGCGGGCGGCGCTGGCGCCGGCTGCGTCGTGGCAACCGGGGGCGCGCCCCCCGGCGCCACCGCCGTCGGGGCCGGCTCGCTGCCGGTGTTCGCGGGCGGCACCGTCGGGGAGGGTTGAGGGATCGTCGGTGGCTGCGGCGCCGTTGGCGCGGGTGGAGGCGCGACGTCGCCTCGTTGATCGACGGGCAGCGTCTGAGCCTGCGCGTG
>DASPTZ010000150.1:0-2184 GCA_035623155.1 Casimicrobiaceae bacterium
TCCTCATCGATCTCAGCCTGTCGAGTTCGTCGCTCGGCCGCGCGCTCGCGCACCATCGACGCGGCAAAAAGCTCGCCGGTAAGTGGCTCCTCGATCACCAGGGTAGGCCGACCGATGATCCTTCAGTCCTGTTTGCCGACCCGCCTGGGAGCATACTGCCGTTGGGCGGTAGCGACGTTGGCTACAAGGGCTTCGGCCTGGCTCTCATGGTGTATGCGCTGTCCGCGGGCCTCGCGGGATACGACGCAGACGACGCAGACGACGCGAACAGCTCCGCGGTGTTCCTCCAGCTTATCGACCCCGATGGATTCGGCGGACGCCTCGCTTTCCGGCGTGCTATCTCGGCCTTTGCGGATAAGTGCCGTCGGTCCCCAGCTGTTCCGGGTGGGGTTGGCGTCCGCATACCAGGCGAACGCGCGGAGCAGAGTCGCCGGCGAGCCCACGCCGAAGGAGTGGAATTGTCCGAGGATTGCGTGGAAATGCTCGAGCGCTGGGCGCGCACGCTTGACGTTTCGAACGTGCTCGGTTGACCTGAGGCTAGCGTCTACCGCCCGACGGCTGGCGCACCTTTGTGGGAATGCCGACCTCTTCAAAATCTTCGGCATTAGGACAAAACAGTCGATAATCCCCATCCTGCCCCTCTCCGGCAACCCAACGTCGACATTCGCGCCAACTCTTGCATGCACGGCAGCGCAGTTGCAGGTCTTCTGCGCGTCGCCCGTCGGCATCGATGCTCCGAAAGCCTCGCCGCGCGAGCATCGCCTGCATCAGCTCGGCCGAAGCGATGGGAGAGACTTGCAAAGCCGTAAGCTGCTCGCGCGTCAGCCCAACTACCTCCAGGACCGCATCGAGCTCACCCTCGCGATCGAGCTGCTCGATGTAAGCACGGTGTCGCGCGAGGAAGCGCCGTTCATCGAAGCGTTTCGTCGCGTAGCGCACGAATCGCCTACCGATCTCCCGCACCCGCTGCGAGAGCTTGCCCGTTGACGAGGTCGACTGTGGATCTGCGTTCATGGAGACCTCCTTGTCGCAGCAGCGGCGACGTGTTTCCGGGCCGTTTTGTTCCCTAGACTAGCCCACCGGAATGCTGCCGCTTTAATTGCACGCATCATCGCGCGACGGTCGCGTTTCGGCACCGTCGCGCCGCAGCATGCCTCCTGACCGGCTCGCGCTCGACTGGCCGGTGCAGCATCATCGTAGAGACGTTGAATCCGCGCTCGTGGGCCATACGCCTGCGCTCGGCCGGCTCGGCATCCCGGGAAACCAACTGTCCCCCCTTGTAGACGGAGTGAATACGCCGGCGATCGCCCAGGACACGGATGTCCGTCAGAGGATCCCCGTCAACCACGAGCAGATCGGCCTGAAGCCCTACCTTAATCGTGCCGACGTCGTTTCCCCAACCGAGCGTCTTCGCGTTAATCGAAGTCGCCGAAACGATAGCATCCATCGGTCGCATGCCTAGGTGCTCGACCATTAGCTCCAACTCGCGCGTGTGCCACTCGCCATAGGGTGTCACGGAGAAACCCGCCTCGGAGCCTGCCATTAGCGGGATGCCCGCTTCGTAGCTGCGCCGGTGTATGTCGATCAACGCATCGTATTCGCGACGCTTAATGTCGATGTAATTCGGGTCGACGCCGGCCTCGCGTCCATGCTCGACGACGTTCGCAGTGAAGGTCAGCGTCGGACAAATCGGGACCTGCGCATCCCGGACCAGTCCGACGTCGCCGCGCCTCATGTACGAGGCGTGGATCAGCCAATCGACTCCTGCACGCGCGGCCGCAACAACCGTGTTAGCGTACCGGGAATGAATCGCAGTCTTGCGTGCCAGCTGGTGCGCAAGACCTACGATGAGTTCGAGTTCGTCCTGTGTGAAGCAGGGTCCTGCGTCCGCGAACCGGTCCTGCGCCTGGCTGTCGCCGCTGATCTTGATCATGTCGACACGATTCTTCACCTGCCGGCGCACCTCGCGCGCCATTTCGTCGCGTGTCGAGCACAGGACCCCCTCTGCTGACGGTGGCATGCCAAGCCAACTGGGAAAGTAGTCAGCGAATCCCCCGTCGGCCACGATGTGTCGCCCCGCAGCGAACACACGCGGGCCCGGGTACATGCCATTGGCGATCGCGTCGCGGCAGGTGACCACAACGTTCCAGGTAGACCCTGGATCGCAGAAGCCAGTCACGCCAC
>DASPTZ010000151.1:0-44375 GCA_035623155.1 Casimicrobiaceae bacterium
GGTCATCGAGGACACGGTCCAGGCTTTCGACGCGGGGAGTGACTTGCCGTTCGCGGAGCGCCTGATCGCCGCCATGCAGGCAGGCGAGGCTGCGGGTGGCGACAAGCGAGGCAAGCAGGCCGCGGCGCTGCTGATCTGCTCGGCGGAGGCTTATCCATTCCTCGACCTGCGGGTGGACGATCATCCGGAGCCGCTCTCTGAGCTGTTGCGACTCTACATAAAGAGCCTCGAGCGTTATCAGCCCTTCGTCGCCTGCCTGCCGTCGCGCGCGCGGCCGGCGGGAATCACCGATCGCGCGCAAATCGAGGCGGAAATCGAGCGCTTCCACGCTGGGACTGCAGCGCCGACGAATCGATGAGCGCGCTGCTCGAGATCCGCGACCTCCGGACGAGTTTCGCGATCGAAGGAGGCGGCGAGCTTACCGCCGTCGACGGCGTGAGCCTTTGTGTTTCCTCCGGCCGCACGCTCGGCCTGGTGGGTGAATCCGGCTGCGGCAAGAGCGTTACCGCGCTGTCGATCATGGGCCTGTTGCCTCGAGCAGGTCGGATCGCCGGAGGCGAGATCCGCTTCGAAGGCATCGATCTCACCGCGCTGCCTCCCAGCGCGATGCGCGAGCTTCGTGGCGACCGCATTGCGATGATCTTCCAGGAGCCGATGACTTCGCTCAACCCGGCCTTCACAGTGGGCGAGCAGATCGTCGAGGGAATCGTGCGCCACCGCGATCTATCCCGCGAAGCCGCCAAGACGCTGACGCTGGACATGCTGCGCCTGGTGCACATCCCGTCGCCGGAGCGGCGCTTCGACGACTACCCGCACCGGCTCTCCGGTGGCATGCGCCAGCGGGTGATGATCGCCATGGCGCTCGCCTGCAAGCCGAAGCTGTTGATCGCCGACGAGCCGACAACCGCGCTCGACGTCACCATCCAGGCGCAGATCCTGGATCTCATGCGCATGCTGCGCGAGGAGACCGGTGCGGCGATCATCCTGATCACGCACGACCTCGGCGTGGTCGCAGAGCTCGCGGACGACGTCGCGGTCATGTACGCCGGACGCATCGTCGAGCGCGCGAGCGCCGCAACGCTCTTCGCCGAGCCCCAGCATCCGTACACCATAGGGCTGCTGGGCTCGATCCCGCGACTCGATCTGGAACAGGATCGGCTCGCCGCGATCGAAGGGCAGGTGCCCAACCCGCTGGCGCCGGTTGCAGGCTGCCGCTTCCATCCGCGCTGCCCCTTCGTCAAGCCGCGATGCGAGCGCGACGATCAGCCGCTCCTAGACTTGGGGGGAGGCCGCTCGGCGGCGTGCTGGCGAGCGCCATTGCCGGTCGAAGCAGCCGCGACGACATGACAAGCTCTTCCGCACCGCTGTTGCGCGCCGCGAATCTGGTGAAGCGCTTTCCCGTCAATCGCCGGCTGTTCGGCCGTGCAACAGGGGCAGTGCATGCCGTCGACGACGTGAGCTTCGAGCTCGATGTCGGAGAGACCCTGGGGCTGGTCGGAGAATCCGGCTGCGGCAAGTCGACCACCGGACGGCTGATCCTTCGGCTCACCGAGCCCACCGCGGGCGAGGTGTGGTTCGAAGGCCGCAACGTGTTTGCGCTGGGACGGGCCGAGCTGTGCGCGCAGCGGCGGTCCATGCAGATCATCTTCCAGGACCCCTACGCTTCGCTCAATCCGCGAATGACGGTAGGCCAGACGCTGGGCGAGCCGCTGGCCCTATATGATCTCGCCGAGGGAAGGCGCCAGGAGCGCGTGGCCGAGCTGCTCGGCCTTGTGGGACTCGCGCCGCAGCACGCGGCACGCTATCCGCACGAGTTCTCGGGGGGCCAGCGGCAGCGCATCGGCATCGCGCGGGCGCTCGCCGTCGAGCCGCGTCTGATCGTCTGCGACGAGCCTGTGTCTGCGCTCGACGTGTCGATCCAGGCGCAGGTGATCAACCTGCTGCGCGATCTGCAGCGGCGTCTCGGGCTCGCCTACGTGTTCATCGCCCACGATCTCGCGGTGGTCAAGCACATCGCCACGCGCGTGGCCGTCATGTATCTGGGCCGGATCGTCGAGTGCGCCGATAAGCGCATGCTGTTCTCTTCACCGAAGCACCCGTACACCCAGGCGTTGCTCTCGGCGATCCCCGTTCCCAATCCTGCCACCCGCCGCAAGCGGATCATCCTCGACGGCGACGTTCCCAGCGCGCTCGATCCGCCTTCCGGTTGCCGTTTTCGCACGCGCTGCCCGTACGCGCAGGCGCGCTGCGCCGCCGAGGATCCTCCACTGGAGGAGGTGGACGTCAGCCACGCGGTGGCGTGTCACTTCTGGCGCGATATTCCGGCCGTCGCGGCTGCGGCCAGAGTCGCGTCGAAACCGGCGGAACGTCTGACACGGCTGCAGGCTGCGTTCCGCAAAACTGCGCCGGCACTCTGACGTCGACCGCCGGACCGAATAGCGCTAACATCGCCCGACGCCGACCGGGCGCTGCGCCGCAGAGGAGGAAAAAACATGAGACTGAAGCCGTGGACGTCGAGCGTCGCCCTGGCTCTGCTTGTCCTCGCCAGCGCCGCAGCGGGCCAGACGCTCCGTTTCGGGCTTGCGGAGGATCCCGACATTCTCGACCCGACGCTGGCGCGCACCTTTGTCGGGCGCATCGTGTTCGCCGCGCTGTGCGACAAGCTCTTCGACATCGACGAGAAGCTCAACATCGTGCCGCAGCTCGCGACCGCATACGAGTGGTCCGCCGATAGCAAATCGCTCACCATCAAGGTGCGCCCGGGAGTTACCTTCCACGACGGAGAGAAGCTCGATGCGGCCGCGGTCAAGTTCAATCTCGAGCGCCACAAGACCATGGCGGGCTCGAACCGCCGCGGCGAGCTCGCGCTGCTCGCGAGCGTCGAGGTGGTCGACCCGATGACCGTGCGGCTCAACTTGTCGGCGCCGTTCTCGCCGCTCTTGGCCCAGCTCGCCGACCGCGCCGGCATGATGGTCTCGCCCAAGGCCGCGCAGGAAGCGGGCGACAGGTTCGGGGCGAAGCCCGTGTGCTCGGGCCCGTTCCGCTTCGTCGAGCGCGTCGCGCAGGACCGCATCGTTCTGGAGCGTTACCCGAACTATTGGAACAAGGGCGAGATCCACCTCGACAAGATCGTCTACCTGCCTATCGTCGATGCTACAGTGCGGCTCGCCAACCTGAAATCCGGCCAGCTCGACTTCATCGAGCGGATGGCCGCTTCGGATGTTCCTGCGCTCAAGTCGGACAGCCGCTTCAAGATCGCCAAGATCACCGAGCTCGGCTACCAGGGCATCACCATCAACGAGGGCAAGAGCGATATCGCGCAGAAGAATCCACTTGGCAAGGACTCGCGCGTGCGCGAGGCCTTCGAACTGGCGCTCGATCGCGACGGCATCGTTCAGGTCGCGATGGACGGCGAGGCGACGATCGGCAACCAGTGGGTGCCGCCGGACAACGCGTTCTACGCCAAGAACATGCCGACGCCGAAGCGCGACGTCGCGCGGGCCAAGGCGCTGCTCGCCGAGGCCGGAGTGCCCAATCCTTCTTTCACGCTGATGACGCCGACCAACACCGATCAGCAGCGGCTCGCGCAGGTTGTGCAGGCGATGGCCAAGGAGGCAGGGTTCGACGTGAAGATCCAGTCGACCGAGTTCTCCACCTCGCTCGACATGGCCGACAAAGGACAGTTCGAGGCCTATGTGCTCGCCTGGAGCGGGCGCGCCGATCCCGACGGCAACATCTTCAGCGACGTCGGCTGCAAGCAGCCGCTCAACTACTCCGGATACTGCAAGGCCGAGGTCGACGAGATTCTCAACAAGTCGCGCACCGCGCGCGACCCCGCCGAGCGTCGCAAGGCCTACGAGCAGCTCGCCGCCATCGTGCTCAAGGACCGACCCCTCGTGTATCTCTACCACCGCCACTGGCTGTGGGCCTATACGACCAGGCTTTCGGGATTCCGGCCGATTCCTGACGGACTGGTGCGGGTACAGGGCTTGAAACTGAATTGATGTGAATCAGTCATTCCCGCGGCCTTTAGTCCCCGCGAAAGCGGGGAGGGAATCCAGTGACGTATGCTGATAGTCACTGGGTCCCCGCGGGGGCCTGCCCCCGAGTGCTTGAATCGGGGGCGGGGACGACACGCGAGCGATGTCCAACTATCTCATCCAGCGCCTGGCGACGATCGTTCCGACACTGTTCTTCGTGTCGATCCTGATCTTCGGGCTGCAGCAATTGCTGCCCGGCGACCCGGCGATGATCCTTGCCGGAGAAGAGCGTGATCCGACCGTGGTTGCGCACCTTCGCGAGAAGTTGCACCTGGATCAACCTCTGCCGATGCGTTATCTCTATTGGGCCGGCGGCGTGCTCAAGGGCGATCTCGGAGAATCGCAGCGGATCCAGAAGCCGGTGCTCGAGCTGATCCTCGAGAAGCTGCCGGTGACGCTGGAGCTCGCCTGCCTCGCCATCCTCATCGCGGTGGCCATCGGTGTCACCGCCGGCGTGGTGTCGGCGGTCTTCAGAGATTCGGTGTGGGATTACGCGGCAAACGTCTTTGCGCTGTGGGGACTGTCGACGCCGAACTTCTGGCTGGGGATCATGCTGATCCTGCTGTTCTCGGTGACGCTGGGCTGGCTGCCGGCGTCCGGCTACGTGAGCCCGTTCGAGGACCTCAAGGCGAACCTCGCGGCGATGATCATGCCGGCGTTCGTGCTTGGCAACGCCATCGCCGCGGTGCTCATGCGGCATACCCGAAGCGCGATGTTGCAGGTCCTCGACTCCGACTACGTGCGCACCGCCCGCGCCAAGGGCCTCGATGAACGCGTCGTCGTGCTCAAGCACGCGCTGCGCAATGCGCTCACGCCGGTCATCACCCTGGGCGCGCTCGAGTTCGGCACGCTGCTCTCCGGCGCGGTGCTGACCGAGCAGGTGTTCACCATTCCCGGTTTCGGCAAGCTGATCGTCGACGCCGTGTTCAACCGCGACTACGCGGTCGTGCAGGGAGTCGTGCTGTTTACAGCGACGGCGTACATCACGCTGAACCTGCTTGCCGACATCGCGTACTTCCTGGTCAATCCCCGCCTGCGCGACTGATGGCCACCCTTGCCTTCGATCTGCCCGTCTATCGCGAGCTCTCGCCGGGGCAACGCATGCTGCGGCGGCTCGCCCGCCGCCGCGGTGCGATGCTCGGCCTGGCGGTGGTCGTCCTGTTCGTGGCGATGGCGATCTTCGCGCCGTGGCTCTCGCCTTACGACCCGCTGCAGACTTCCTGGAGCGCAGTGCGCAAGGCGCCCACCGCGGCGCACTGGTTCGGCACCGACGAGATCGGCCGCGACGTGCTCTCGCGAGTGATTTGGGGAGCACGCGCTTCGCTTCTGGCAGGACTGGTCTCGGTGTGCATCTCGCTCTCGCTGGGCGTGCCCATCGGGCTCGCCGCCGGCTACATCGGCCGCGGTGTCGACGCGCTGATCTCGCGCATCACCGACGCCATGCTCGCCTGCCCTTTCCTCATCCTGGCGATCGCGCTCGCCGCGTTCCTCGGCCCCAGCCTCACCAACGCCATGATCGCCATCGGCATCTCCGCGACCCCGATATTCATCCGCCTGACTCGCGCACAGGTGCTCGCGGTCAAGGTCGAGGACTACGTCGAGGCGGCGCGGGCGGTCGGCAACCCGCATCTGCGGATCGCGCTCCGGCACATCCTGCCCAACGTGGTTGCGCCGCTCATCGTGCAGGCGACGCTGGCGATCGCCGCTGCAGTGATCGCCGAGGCGAGCCTTTCGTTCCTGGGCTTAGGCCAGCAGCCGCCAGCCCCCTCCTGGGGCAGCATGCTCAACACCGCCAAGAACTACATCGACAATGCGCCGTGGATGGCGGTCTGGCCGGGGTTGTCGATCTTCCTCCTGGTGCTTTCTTTCAATCTGCTGGGCGACGGGTTGCGCGACGCGCTCGATCCGCGCCAGCGATAAAATCAGATGGTCCGTCCCTCACCCCTGACCCCTCTCCCGCTGGGAGAGGGGAATGTTCTGCGCGCCTTCGGCGCGATTCTCGGATGGAGTTCGCCATGAAGCTCCAAGGTTCGTGCCACTGCGGCGCAGTGAAATTCAGCGTCGAATCGCATACTCCACAGCCCTACATGCGCTGCTACTGCTCGATCTGCCGCAAGACGGCGGGCGGCGGCGGCTACGCCATCAACATCATGGGCGACGCGGCGACGCTCAAGGTGCGCGGCGCAGCCAATGTCACGGTCTACCGCGCGCGGTTGAAGGAGGCGGGATCGAAGCGGGCCACAAGATCCCAGGGCAGGCGGCACTTCTGCGCCAAGTGCGGCAGCGCGCTCTGGGCGTGGGATCCGCGATGGAAGGCTTGGGTCTATCCCTTCGCGTCGGCGATCGACACGCCGTTGCCGAAGCCGCCCGAGAAAGTCGAGATCATGCTCGATTACGCCGCGCCATGGGTCGACGTTCCTTCCGGGCCGCAGCACAAGCACTTCCGCGAGTACCCCGACGAATCGATCGCCGACTGGCACAAGAAGCGCGGACTGGAAGTCGCGTAGCCGGGGCGAAGCGCTCGGCATCGATGGTTCGCGGGTGGCAACTCTCTCGTTTGAGCGTTGAATCCCCGATGGTTCCGCGTCCCGCGCCGGGGCTTCGACCCCTGTCACAGCGCGGGCTCCCTAGCGGTTTTCCAGCCGGCTCGGCCGAATCGACTCGGTAACGGGAGGCTGGGATCGGCGCTTCAGGACGGGACGTTCCGGGGTTGCCGCGATCGGCGTTGACCTGAATCAATCAACCTTATGACGCCAGTACTACACTGCAAACATGAGCGCTTGTCGGCCCGACGCGAAGCGAGTGCCGAAAGGAAAGGTGTCGATATGGTAATCGGAGATGTCTGCAACCGGAATGTCATTTGCGCCGCTCGCGAAACGACGGTCGCTGCGGCGGCGAAGCTGATGCGTCTGCACCACGTTGGTGACGTCATCGTCGTCGATCGAGAAGATGCAGAGCGAATGCCGATCGGCATCGTGACCGACCGCGACATCGTCGTTGAGGTCGTGGCGCTCGGCGTCGACCCTAACGCGGTCACGATCGGCGATCTCATGTCCTGGGGCCAGCTGGCGACAGTCCAGGAAAGCGACGGTTATGTAGACGTTCTGCGACTGATGCACGACCGCGGCGTGCGCCGCATTCCAGTGATCAACGCGGCAGGCGTGCTCGTCGGAATCATCAGCATCGACGACATACTGCCGAGATTCGCGGCCGAGCTTTCGGAACTGGCGGAGCTCACGGCACGTAGCAGGCAGCGCGAGCGGCAAACTCGAGCCTCGTCGATGGGCGCCTCGTCGTGAATCCGTGAAGCCGACATGCGTCCGACGAGACTTGTCTATAGTTTCGAAGACGGAGATCCCCGGGACAAGATGAACCTGGGAGGGAAGGGGGCGAACCTGTGCGCCATGACGCAGATCGGCCTCAACGTCCCGCCTGGATTCGTCATCTCCGCGGCGGCTTGCCTCGCGTACCTCGAGGGCAACCGGCTTCCCGAAGGGCTGATGGCCGAGGTGCGCTCACACGTCGCGCAGCTCGAGCGCAAGGCCGGCAAGGGCTTCGGCGACAAGGCGAATCCGCTGCTCGTGTCGGTGCGCTCGGGCTCGGCAATGTCGATGCCCGGGATGATGGACACGATCCTCAACCTGGGGCTCAACCCGGCGACGTTGCAGGGCCTGATCCGAGCCAGCGGTAACGAGCGCTTTGCTTACGACGCGTGGCGGCGCTTCATCCAGCTGTACAGCAAGATCGCACTGGGCCTCGGCGAGGACGCGTTCGACAGCGCGATGGCCGACGTCAAACGCAAGCACGGAGCAGTGCAGGACGTGGAGCTCGACGCGCCTGCGCTGCAGGAGCTCTGCGAGCGTTTTCTCGCGATATGCCAGGAGCAGACCGGCCAGCCGTTCCCCGAGTCTCCGTTCGAGCAGCTCGAGCACGCGATTGGCGCGGTGTTCCGCTCATGGAACGGCAAGCGGGCGGTGGACTACCGCAGGCAGTTCCGGATCACCAAGGCGATGGCGAACGGGACCGCTGTCAACGTCGTGGCCATGGTGTTCGGAAACCTGGGAGAGGATTCGGCCACGGGTGTGGGCTTCACCCGCAACCCGGCCACGGGCGAGAACGCGATCTACGGCGAATACCTGACCAACGCCCAAGGCGAGGACGTCGTCGCCGGCATCCGCACGCCCAAGCCGATCGGAGAGCTCGCGCGGGAGATGCCCGAGATGTACCGCCAGCTCGTCGAGCTTCGCGACCGGCTGGAGGCGCACTACAAGGAAGTGCAGGATTTCGAATTCACTATCGAAAAGGGGCGGCTGTACTGCCTGCAGACGCGCAACGGCAAGATGAATGCGCGCGCCATGGTCGTCACGTCGGTTGAAATGGTGGCTCAAGGCGTCATCTCCAAGCCGCGGGCTTTGGCCCGGATCCCTCCTTCTCTTCTCGACCAGCTGCTGGTTCCCACGCTCCACCCGACGCATCGGGTCGAACCGCTGGCGCGCGGCCTGGCCGCTTCCCCCGGCGCCGCATCAGGCCGCGTCGTATTCGATGCCGACAGCGCCGAGCAGCAAGGGCGGACCGGCGAGAAGGTGATTCTGGTGCGCGAGGAGACCAAGCCCGAGGATATCCATGGGTTCTTCGCCGCTCAGGGAATCCTCACGGCGCGCGGCGGCAAGACTTCGCACGCAGCGGTGGTCGCTCGCGGCATGGGCAAGCCGTGTGTCTCCGGTTGCGACGCCATCCGCATCGACGTGCGCGAGCGCCGAGCGCAGGTGGGAGGCTCGATTCTCCACGAGGGCGACTTCATCACCATCGACGGCACGACTGGAAACGTCTACCCCGGGCAGATCCCCACGGTCGAGGCCGAATTCTTCGCCGAGCTCGCCACATTGCTCGCCTGGGCCGACGAAGCAGCGAGGCTTCGCGTACTGGCGAACGCCGACACGCCGCGTGACGCCGCTCGCGCCCGCCAGTACGGGGCCATGGGCATCGGGCTTTGCCGGACCGAGCGCATGTTCAACGACCCGCAGCGACTGCCCATCGTGCAGGAGATGATCCTTGCTGATGGCGTCGAAGCACGCCGTGCGGCGCTGGACAAGCTGCTGCCGATCCAGCGCGCGGACTTCAAGGCGTTGTTCAAGGCGATGGACGGCCTGCCGGTCACGGTGCGCCTGCTCGACCCGCCGATGCACGAATTCCTGCCCACGACCTCGCAGCTCGAGTTCGAAATCAGCCATCTGCATCACTTGAAGCGGATGACGCGTGCGGTCACCGAGCTTCCCGATACGCTGCGGCTGCTCGACCAGGAATTGCCGCGCGAGTACGTCGAGAGCCTGGGCAAATTGCAGGCGAGCCTGGTTCGGGCCCAGGAAACGCACCGCGGCGACGCGCTCCTTGCTCGCCGCGAGGCGATGCTCAAGAAGGTTCACCTGCTATCAGAAGTGAACCCGATGCTCGGGCATCGCGGCGTCCGGCTGGGAATCACCTATCCGGAAATCTACGAGATGCAGATCCGGGCAATCCTCGAAGCCGCCGCGGAGTGCAGGATCGAAGGAATCGAAACGCACCCGGAGATCATGGTGCCGCAGGTCTGCGACGCCGAGGAGCTCAGTCGCGTGAAGACGCTCGTAGATTCCATCCGGGCGGAGATTGAAACGCGCTTCGGTGTGGAGCTGCACTTCAAGTTCGGGAGCATGATCGAAGTGGTTCGCGCATGCTTGAGCGCAGCGAACCTGGCCGGGGTCGCCGAGTTCTTTTCCTTCGGAACCAACGATCTCACGCAGGCGACCTTCTCGTTCTCGCGAGAGGACGCCGAGAACAAGTTCCTGCCGCAATACGTCAGCAGCGGAATACTGCAGGACAATCCCTTCGAAGCGTTGGACACCAAGGGCGTCGGGCGCCTGATGCGGATCGCCGTCGAAGAAGGGCGCGGCGTGCGCCCCGACCTGGTGATCGGTATCTGCGGCGAGCATGGGGGACACCCCGAGTCGATCGCCTTCTGCCACGAAGCGGGGCTCGACTACGTTTCCTGCTCGGCGCCGCGCGTGCCAATCGCGCGGCTCGCTGCGGCGCAAGCGAAGCTGCGTTACGAAGACCGCGTCCCGACATCGGCAGCTAGTTCGACACGCGTGAAGGCCGAAGTCGGCGGCGCCTGAACGGTCCGTGCACGAAAGCAACGAAGGCATCCGAAGCGGCGTCAAGGATATCCGGCGCGCGGCGCAGGCGCTCGCTCGCGAGGTTCCGGCGCGCCTCGCCCCGCTGGCGCGAGTCGCCTACAACTTCCACTGGGTGTGGCATGCGGACGGAGAGCGCGTGTTTCGCGCGGTCGACAGCTACCGTTGGCGTTTGTGCCGCCAGAACCCGGTGCGCTTCCTCGAAGAGGCTTCGCAAGAATCTCTGGAAAAGGCGGCTTCCGACCTGCCGCTGGTGAGGCGCGTCGAGGCGCTACGCAACTCGCTCGAGGAAGAGCTCGCGCGTCCGGCACGCGGAGACGGCGTCGCCTCGCCGGAACACCCGATCGCGTTCTTCTGCGCCGAGTTCGGCGTGCATCGCTCGCTGCCGGTCTATTCGGGAGGCCTTGGCGTCTTGGCGGGGGATATTCTCAAGGAAGCGTCGGATCGCGCACTACCCATGGTCGGTGTCGGGCTCATGTACCGGCAGGGTTACTTCCACCAGCGTGTCGACGCCGCAGGCTGGCAGCACGAATACTGGTACGAGACCGATCCCGAGCGCCGTCCGTGCGCCCTCATTACCCGCGAGGATGGTGCTCCGCTCAGCGTCGAGGTGCCGATCTGGGGCGAGACGGTGTCGGTCAACGTGTGGCGCGTCGAGATCGGGAGAGTGCCGCTGTTCCTGCTCGACGCCGAAGTGCC
Source organism: Casimicrobiaceae bacterium (assembly GCA_035623155.1). Classification (GTDB taxonomy): domain Bacteria; phylum Pseudomonadota; class Gammaproteobacteria; order Burkholderiales; family Casimicrobiaceae; genus PALSA-1003. Next base: position 10,907 of record DASPTZ010000151.1, read on the forward strand.
CGGGAACAAGCCGCGACAGCGCTTCGTCAGCGCCAGGCTCTACGAAGGCAATCGCGAGATCCGGCTGGCGCAGTATGCGCTGATCGGCATCGGCGGAATGCGCGTGCTGAATGCCTTGGGAATCGAGCCGTCAGTGATCCATATGAACGAGGGTCACTCGGCCGTCGCCACCATGGAGCTGCTCAGCCAGGAGCTCGAGCGTGGCGCGAGTTTCGCCGAAGCCCGCGAAAAGGTGCGTAGCCGATTCGTGTTCACGACCCACACCCCGGTGCCGGCGGGCAACGAAACCTACGCGACCGGCGAGATAACGACGGTGCTCCCCGAGACATTCCGGCGGCTGGGCCGCGAAGTCGAGGACTTTTTCTCGCTGGGTCGGTTCAGCCCCGACGACCGCAATGAGCCTGTCGGCGTGACGGCGCTGGCGATGCGCATGAGTCGTTCGACCAACGCCGTCAGCAAGCTCCACGCCGGCGTTGCGCGACGGATGTGGCAGGGGCTCTTCCCGCGTCGTCCCGCGGAGGAAGTTCCCATCACCCACGTCACCAACGGAATTCACGTGCCGACCTGGATTTCGCCGCTGATGAGGCGCCTGTTCGACGAATACCTCGGGCCAGGCTGGCACAAGCACGGGCGGATCACCGATCCCAAGACGTGGGCAGCCGTCGAGAGGATTCCGGACGCGGAGCTCTGGGCCGTCCGTCAGGACTATGCGGGTCGGCTCGCGCATTGGGTGCAGTCCAGGACTGTGACCGACCGGCTCGCGCGAGGCGATGCGATGGAGTACGCCATGAAGGCCGCTGCCACCTTCAGCGCCGATGTGCTCACTCTCGGGTTCGCGCGCCGGCTGGCGACCTACAAGCGCCTCCACCTGCTCATCCACGATCCGGAAAGAATGTTGCGCCTGCTCGACGGTCCTCGGCCGGTGCAGTTGCTGTTCGCGGGAAAGGCTCACCCGCGCGACGACGATGCCAAGCGCGTGCTCGCCGGCATGTTCCATCTGAAGTCCGACCCGCGCCTCGGCGGACGCGTCGCCTTCCTCGAGGATTACGACATCGGGCTCGCAACCATCCTGACCAACGGCTGCGGTGTCTGGATCAACCTGCCGCGGCCACACTTGGAGGCAAGCGGCACCAGCGGCATGAAGGCCGCGTGCAACGGCGTGCTCAACTTGAGCGTGCTCGACGGCTGGTGGGCTGAAGCCTACGACGGCAGCAACGGCTGGGCGATCGACGGAGGCGAGGATGCCGACGCCGCAGCGAAGGATGCACGCGATGCGGTGGCGCTGTTCGATCTGCTGGAAAAAGAAGTGATACCGATGTACTACGACCGCGATTCGGCGGGGATTCCGCACGCGTGGGTTGCACGCATCAAGGCGTCGCTGCGCACCATCGTGCCGCGGTTCTGCGCAACGCGAATGCTGGACGAGTACGTAGCCAAGGTGTATTCGCGCTCGCCACCCTGACGGGACATTGCGTGCGCCGCGCTCAGCGCTCGCCGAAGCCGATCTCGCGGAGGAACGCGCCGCGATCCTGCGTGCCGAGGTGTCCGGCGACCAGCTCGACGAACTCCTCGCGGCTGGCCGCCTTCTGCGCGGCCCTCGAGGCGACCACCTTGGCGATGGGGCCCAAGTACACGGCGAGGCGCTGTGTCGTCTCGTCGACGAACGATCGCTCGAGGGGCGCCGGCTTCGCCGCCGCCTGCCCGCCGGTCATGTGCACGCGGGGAGAGCTCCCCGTGTTCACCCCCGAGGCTTCGGCTTCCTCGAAGAATTTTCGCCTTTGCTCGGGATCCTGGATGTTGTCCGAGAGCAGTGAATACAGCTCGCCCAGGTCGCTGGTCTGCGATGCGGCCTTGCGGATCATCACCCGGGCCATCGGACCGACATAATGCGCGAGCCGCCGCTCGACGGTCCGCAGCACGGTGTCGTCGAAGATGGGCAACACCACCGTCGATTCGAGCTTGATCGCGGCGACATTGAGCTCGGTCGCGCCCGCCGCGTCGTCGGCAATCAGCGCATCGCAGGCGGTGCGCAGCGCCCGGCCGAAGGCACGCGCGTTCTGAAAGCGGCCATCGGGCTTCTTTTCCAGCGCCGTGGCCACCACCGCGTCGACCGTGGGCGAGAGCTGGAGGCGCGACACCGATGACGGCGGCCGCGGGTCCTCGTGGCAGATCTTGTGGCCTATGGTTTCCATCGGGCCGCCGAACGGCTTCTCCCCGGTGAGCAGCTCGTAGAACACGACCCCGGCGCTGAACAGGTCGGAACGGCGATCCACCGCCTGCCCCTGGCACTGCTCGGGCGACATGTACGAAGGAGTGCCCATCACCATGCCGAGCGTGGTCAGGTTCGAGGTGTCGATGCGGGCGATGCCGAAGTCGGCGACCTTGAGCGATCCGTTCGTCGTCAGGATAAGATTGGACGGCTTGATGTCGCGGTGGACGACCCCGCGCTCGTGCGCGAAATCGAGCGCCAGCAAGAGCTGCGTCATGATCGCGGTGATCTGGCCCAGATCGAACGCTGCCTTGCGGTTCAGGTACTCGCGCAACCCCGTGCCCTCGACGTACTCCATGACGATGAAGGCGTTCGCCTCGTCCTCGCCATACTCATAGACGCTGACGATGTTGGGATGCAGCAGCCGCCCCGCGGCCTTGGCCTCGTTCTTGAAGCGCGCCATCGACTGCTCGACCAGGTCCGGGTCGACCAGGTCCTTGCGCACCGTCTTGATGGCCACCGGGCGTTCGATCGTCGGATCGAATGCTTTGTAGACGACGCCCATGGCGCCCTTGCCCAGTATGCCCTGGATGTCGTACTTCCCGATTCTTTGCGGATCCGGCATTAGTGCCCGCCTTCAAGCATCTTGAGCGCCTGCACCATGCTCGTCTTCATCCGTCCGAGCGCGTCGGTGAGCACGCCGATTTCGTCCTTGGTCCGGCTGTGGAATTCCCCTGCGTCCAGATTGCCGAGGCTCACTTCGTCGGCGGTCCTGGCCAAGCGCTTCACCCGACGTATGACGAGCCCGTAGAGCATAAGGTTCAATGCCGCGATGGCGAGCAGAAAGATCAGGCCCAGGGAAACCAGAAAGACCCTGAAGGTGTAGTTGGCACGCTGCACGGGCACCGCCATCGGCAGCGAGACGATCTGCGCACCGATGATTTCGTTCATCTGCCAGCCGAACCCGTTGGCGGCTCCGTAGGCCTCGATGAACGTTTTCGGTGCAGCGTCGGGCGTGCTATGGCAGTCGAGGCACGCCGGATCCTTGATCTGAATCGGCCGAGCAAGGTAAAGCGCTCGACCGTTGGGGGTGTCGCGCTCGCCGGTAGATTCCGTGCGGGACGGAAACTGGCGAAACTGGTTGACGACGTCGACCTCCCAGTCGGTAGCGTGGTCGCGTGGATTGGTAGGATTGAGCGTGGCCTCCTTGTAGAAGTACTCCGGGTACTTCTTGCGCAGATCGTTGAACTGCTCGGTGGCGGAGAATGCCGGCACCGACTGCGGGAGGAACCTGTACTTGAGCTGCGTCTCGAGCAGCGGCTTGATCTGCGTGTTGGTGTACGTGCGAATCGAGGACGCCGCCTCCATCATGATGCGCGCATTCTGCAAGGCCTCCTCGCGGGCGTTGGATTGCAGCACCCTATACGACACGACAGCGGCCAGCACGAAGCCGGCCACGAAAATGCCGATCAACGCCAGGTTGAATTTCCAGATGAGTTTCACGGTCGTCCCGGTTGCTCGCCCTACTTTTCCCAGGGCCAGCGCCACTTGCGTTCGGGTTCGGCGGGCTTGGGGGCTTCCTTCGCCGCCTCTGCCTTCGGTGGCGCGGCCGGCTGCGCCGCAGGAGTCCATTCGGGATAGGCCTTGGCGTTGCCCGCGACCGCCGCCTGGAACGCTGGGTCGGCGAGCCTCGGCTCGAAGCGTTTCAAGAAAGCCGCACGATAAGGGCCGTTCAGCCAGACCTGGACTTCGGCGAAAGTCGCTTCGCGATCGACCGCAGGCTCCACGGTCGACTTCCTGAACCTGGCGGCACGCGTTGGCAGCGGATCCATGAATTGCCGCGGCAGCGCGTTGACGAACGCCGACGGCGCTCGGCCGCTGGTGGCGAAGGACTTGCCCGCGCCGCGGCTGCAGAATTCCCCTCCCTTGGTCTCTGCCGCCGCACCCTCGGCCTTGCCAGGGTCCAGGCACTTGGCGCTGCCGGTTTCGACAAAGACTTCCATTGCGTCGGGCACGACGTGCGCTACAGCCACGGCGTTGGCAGCGGCGACGGCGCCCAGGGGCGTGCGAAGGCGCAGACGGGTTTCGCTCGTCTTGGTGGCGAACTTGGTCCAGCCGCGCGTCAAAAAGAGCTCCGCCGAGGCTGCCTGCTTGGTGTCTCGAGGAGCGAAGGCCGCCACGTAGAGCGCCCCGGGCCCGAAGATCGAGACCGCGCCGCCATCGGCGAGCTCCAGCTGCAACTCGGCGCCTTCTTGCGCGTCCAGCACGTCGCTATCGCGTATCACTGCGCCTTCGGTGAGCTTGTACCAGGACGTGCCGCGCAGCAGCTTTGCCTTGCCGTCGACGATGGTCACCGTGCCGACGTCTGCGCCTAGACACGCGGTCGCCGCAACGAGACAGAAGCATCCAAACCAGAGCGCTGCGATCTTCATCCGGGAACCCGCCGCGCGCAAGGCTGCTCAGGCGGGACGCGGGCCATACTAGGCTCCAGGCCCCGGCCAAGTCAACGTGAATACTCCGGCACCGCAAGCGTCAGCGTCGCTATTGCCGTCATGAATTATACTGCGCGAACCCCGGCCGAATCGCCAGCGCATGGACCAACCCGCCAACAACCTTGCCGTCCTTTTCGCGGACGTTGCGTCCAGCACGAAAATGTACGATCTGCTCGGCAACGCCGACGCCCAGGCGACGATAGAGCGCTGCCTGACGATCGCCAAGCGCGCCTGCGAGGAATGGGGAGGGCGCGTCATCAAGACCATCGGTGACGAGATCATGGCGGCGTTCCCGGCACCCGACGCGGCAGCGCACGCCGCCATGCAGATCCAGGTGCGCGTGTCCGTGCAGCGCACGAGCCGTGGCGCGCCGATCTCCATGCATGTCGGATTCCATTTCGGACCCGCGATCCAGAACGCCGGCGACGTCTTCGGCGATTCGGTCAACGTTGCGTCCCGGCTCGCCGAGCTGGCCGGAGGGGGACAGATCTTCACCTCCGAGCAGACCGCCGCCGAGCTCTCACCGGCACTGAAAAAGCGCACTCGCGACCAGGATGCGCAATCGCTGCGAGGCAAGGAACAGGAGGTCCGCGTCTTCGAGCTCATTTGGCAGGACTCCGAGGACGAGCTCACCATGATGACGGCGCGACCTTCGCCGGTTTCCGCTCCGGCCAGGATCAAGCTGCGTCACGGCACGCACGATATCGAGCTCGGCAGCGGCAAGTCGGTTGTGACGATGGGGCGGGACCAGCAGAACGACGTGGTCGTCGCCGACCGCAAGGCATCGCGGCTGCACGCCAAGATCGAGCGCCGTCGCGACAAGTTCGTGCTCATCGACCACAGCTCCAACGGTACTTACGTCACCGTCGAAGGCGAGCGGGAGATGGTCCTCCGGCGCGAGGAGCTTATCCTGCGAGCCAGCGGCAGGATGAGCTTCGGCCACGCCTACGCCGACGATCCCACCGAATTCCTGGCGTTCTCCTGCACCGATTGACGCGCCTTGAACCCGGGCGTGATGATTGGCGCCCCCGGGTTTCGCGCTTCGCGCTCTACCCGGGCTACAGGGCCACGCGACGCGCGAGCACCGGCGCCAGGAAGGGTTTCGGCTTGGAGATCGCGTAGCCCTGCGCGTAGTCGACGCCGATCCGGCGCAGGCTCGCCAGCACGTCGTCGCTTTCGACGAATTCGGCGATGGTTCGCTTGCCCATTACGTGGCCGATGCGGTTGATCGCCTCGACCATGGCGCTGTCGATCGGATCGACCAGCATGTCGGCGACGAAGCTGCCGTCTATCTTGAGAAAGTCGACCGGCAGGTGCTTGAGATAGCCGAACGAAGACATGCCTGCGCCGAAATCGTCGAGCGAGAAGCGGCAACCCAGGGCGCGCAGCTCGCCGATGAAGTGGGCCGCCTTGCCGAGGTTGGCGATCGCGGTCGTCTCGGTGATCTCGAAGCATATGCGCTCGCCGGCGATCCGCGCGCGGGCGAGCTCTTCGCGGATGAAGCCGAGGAAGTCGTCCGCACCGATGGACACGCCCGAGAGATTGATCATGTAGGTCGCGGCAGGCTCGCCCATGGCCTGCATGCTCGCCAAGGTGGCGAAAGCCGTGCGGATCACCCACCGGTCTACCGCGGGCATCAGGCTGTAGCGCTCGGCAGCGGGGATGAACGCCATCGGCGGCACGAGCTGGCCATGCTCGTCGACCATGCGCACGAGTAGCTCGAACAGCGACGCCGGACGATGCGGCGCCTCGACGGCGGCGATTTCCTGGGCGAACAGGCAGAAGCGATCCGCGTCGAGCGCGCCGTGGATGCGCGCGACCCATTCCATCTCGCCGTGGCGCACGGCGAGCTCGCTGTCCTTGGGGTGATAGACCTGCACCCGGTTGCGGCCCTTCTCCTTGGCCATGTAACAGGCGGCATCGCCGGCACTGAGCACGTCGGCCAGCGTCATCGCGCGGTCGGCGACGTTGACCAGCCCGATGCTCACCCCGATGGTGAAGGTGCGCGTGTGCCATACGAAGTGGAAGTCGGCGACGGTCTGGCGCAGCTCCTCGGCAATCCGCGCCGCGTGCTCGGCCGGGCAGTTCTCCAGCAGCACGCCGAACTCGTCGCCGCCGAGCCGTGCCAGCGTGTCGCCCTCGCGCAAGCGCTGCTGCAACAGCAAGCTGATCTGTCGCATCAGCTCGTCGCCGGCGGCATGCCCGCATGTGTCGTTGACCAGCTTGAATTGATCGAGATCGAGATACATCATCGCGTGATGGCGGCCGAGCTCGCGTGCACTCGTCAGCGCGAGGCCCAGCCGATGCTCGAATTCGCGGCGGTTGATGAGGCCGGTGAGCGCGTCATGGCTGGCCTGATACGAGAGTTGAGTCGCATATTCGCGCTCGCGCCGGACGTCACGCAGCACGAGAACGACTCCGGCGACGGCGCCCACACGATCGCGGATCGGTGCCGTCGTCTCGTTGATCGCGATTTGAGTCCCGTCACGCCGCAGCAGGAGCACATTGGACGCCATCTTGACGGTCGCTCCGTCGCGCAGCACGGTGTCGATCGGATCGGGCAGCGCGCCGCCCGTGGACTCGTAGACCATCTGGCAGACGGCCTGAAGCGGCAGCCCGCGCGCCTCGCCGGCGGGCCATCCCGTGAGCGCCTCGGCAATCGGATTGACGTAGTCGATGAGTCCATTCATGTCTGTGGTGATGACGGCGTCGCCGATCGACGCGAGCGTCACCTGCGCACGCTCCTTTTCGGCGAACAGCTGCGCCTCGGCGAGCTTGCGGTCGTTGATGTCGCTCACCGAGCCCGCCATTCTCACTGCCCACCCCTGCGCGTTGCGCACCGAGCGTCCGCGTGCCCGGTACCAGCGGTACTCGCCGCTCTTGGTGCGGCAGCGGAACTCCATGTCGTAGGGACGATCCTCGCGCAGATGGGCGCGCAGCGCCGCCTCGGCGGGCGCCCGATCGTCGGGATGCAGCAAGGCGAGGAACGCGGCGGGCGTGTTCTTGATCTCATGCGGCGCGTAGCCGGCCAGCTCCTTGGTGCGCGGAGAAAAATACATCTCGCCGGTCTGCAGGTTCCAGTCGAAGAGACCGTCGTTGCTGCCGATCAGCGCCAGCTGGAAGCGCTGTTCGCTGAATTTGAGCGCAGTCTCGAACGCTTCGTTCTCGCGTAGCGTGCGCCGCGACAATCCGATCGCCAGGATGGCCAGGCTCACCGCCGCGATCACCAGCCCCGACGACAGGATGTCGAATCTGCCCAGGCTCAGTGCTGCGAGCAGCAGGGCTACGGTCAGAACCGGACAAACGATCAGCGGCAGTCGTTTGCCGGTCGGAAGTAGTGCGGAAAGTTTTTGCAGGTTCATTGTGCGGGGATGCGCTTCAACCCGCGAATCAGCACGCCCTGCCTCGTATTATGCACGCCGCGACGCTGCACCGCGTGTGCATGCGCACGTCGTGCATCTCAAGTTGCAATCTACGATCGCGGTGCAGGATGAATGTTGTCGACCCAGTGCACTTCCTCTGGGTTGGGTTCGACGTTGGGCAGATCGAGATTGACGACCACGGGTTCCTGCCCGCTGCGCACCAGCACACACGACAGGGGCTCGTCATCGCTGGCGTTGATCTCCTGGTGCGGCACGAACGGAGGAACGTAGATGAAGTCGCCAGGGCCCGCCTCAGCAGTGAACTCCAGGCGATCGCCCCATTTCATGCGCGCCCTGCCGCTTACCACGTAGATCACGCTCTCCACCGGGCCGTGGTGGTGCGCGCCGGTCTTCGCTTTAGGGTGAATCACCACCGTGCCTGCCCACAACTTCTCCGCGCCGGCGCGAGCGGCCGTGATCGCCGCCGCGCGGTTCATCCCGGGTGTCTGCGGCGTGTTGATGTCAAGCTCACCGGCGCGCACGACGCGCACGCCGTGAAGCCGCCATCTGGATCCTTGGGTCTGCGCCATCGTGACCCTCCGGCTTTGAGCCCAGACAGGAGGCCCATTTCACACCGGACACCCGCTCGTTGCAAGCAGGCCCTTGAGGGGTAGTCCTTGACGCTTCGAGATGTCTCCTGACATCACGTTGTCAGTACCGCCCGCGCAGGATTCGATCCGTGCAATCGTGCACACCTTTAGGAGACCAGCATGAACGACGCGCTCACGTGGTTCGAAATTCCAGCGACCGACCTCGGCCGCGCCACCCGGTTCTACGAGGCGGTACTCGGTCGAACGCTCAAGGCCGAGACGATGGGCGGCTCCACCATGTCGATCTTCCCGTATCAGGAACCTGGCGTCGGCGGCTGCGTGATCGCCGGCAACGGCCACGCTCCGTCGGAAAAAGGTACCCTGATCTATCTCGACGCTGCGCCCAAGCTCGACGATGCCTTGGCCCGAGTCTCCAAGGCAGGAGGCCGGGTCGTTCTGCCCAAGACCGCGCTGCCTGCGGACTTGGGCTATTTCGCGCACGTGATCGACACCGAAGGCAACCGCGTCGGATTGCATGCGTTAGACTGACCGCTTGATGAGGCGCGCCGACCGGCTGTTCGCCATCGTTCACTATCTGCGCGGCCGGCGCTTGACGACTGCCGCGCAGCTTTCGCGATGGCTCGAAGTCTCCGAGCGCACGATTTACCGCGACGTCGCCGACCTGGCGGCGTCAGGTGTTCCCATCGACGGCGAGGCAGGCATCGGCTACCGGATTCGCGCCGGGCTCGACCTGCCGCCTCTCATGTTCACTTTCGACGAGATCGACGCGCTGGTCATCGGCGCCCGTTTCGTCGAGTCGTGGGGAGGGCCGGGACTGGCAAGTGGCGCGCGATCGGCGCTGGCGAAGATCGCGTCCGCACTGCCGTCCGACAAGCGCATCGCGCTGGAGCGCTCACGGCTTTTCGCCCCGGGGTTCTTCATCGACCCGCAACCGGGCGAGCACCTCGAAGCGCTACGCCGCGCGAGCGCCGAAGCTCGCTTCGCGGATCTCGACTATAAGGATGCCGAGGGGCGGGCGACGCAGAGGCGCGTGCGCCCGCTTGGACTGTACTTCTGGGGCGACTCCTGGACACTTGCCGCATGGTGCGAGCTGCGCCAGGACTTTCGCAACTTCCGGCTCGATCGGATCCTGACCGTTCGCGCCGCGAACGAGCGCTACCCCGACGAGCGAGGCAAGCGACTGGAAGACTTTCTGCGCAGGATGCAGGAAGACTGAGCCCCTCAGGGGGTCAGCGTCCACGTCGCATTGATCGGCGCGCTGTTGCTCCACGCGCCGGTTGCAGTGATCTTGTTGTCGGCGAAGCTTCCGGTCATGTCTCCCGTCAACGCGCGGCCGTTTGCCAGCCAACCGTCGAGAGCGATCTTGACGGTGCCATCGGGGGCAATCGTTCCCTTGGCGTGCGCGGGCTGGTTGTTGAAGCGGCTCGGCCAGGTGGCGGAGAGCGCTCCGTGCGACACGGTGACCTGCACGGGCCAGCAACGTGGGGATCCATCGGGATTCACCGAGCACATGCGCCCGAGATACGCGCCGTCGAAGCGATCGACGCCGGTGGCTGCCGCCGAACCGCCGGCACCTTCATGTGAACCCGCGGCAGTACGGGCGGCTACCCTGGGGTTGCCGCCGCCCATCGATGCGCTCCCCACCGCGGCGCGCTCCGCATCTGCCTTCTTGGCCGCAGCCTCGGCAGCTTTCATTGCCGCCTGGCGCTCTTCTTCGGCCTTCTTCTCGTTCTCTGCCGCCTTTTGCAGCGCGTCTTTGGTCGCGTTGAGCTCGCCCTGCAGCCGCGTCTCGCGCTGGGCGGCTTCCGCCATGGCGCGATCCTGCTCGGCCTTGCGTTTGCTCGCCTCGGCTTGGGTCAGCGCGTCCTTCGCCGATTGCAGCTCGGCGAGAAGCCTGGCCTCGCGTTGCTCGACCGCCTGGGACGCTTTCGCTTGCTCGGCCTTGAGCTGCGCGTCCGCCGCTCGCTTGGCTTCCTCAGCCCGCAGCGTTTCCTCGGCGACGCGCACGCCGTAGTCGCGGTACATCCAGTAGCCCGCCGCCGCGATCCCGATCAGGACCAGAACGGCCATCGCAGTCACCACGATCGGCCCTTTGCGCGCAGCACGCCAGCGCATTCCGATAGGCCGCGGTGCGGCACCGTCGTCGCTGATCGAGAAGGTCCTCACCGGCTGCGCGATGTTCTTGAACGATTTCTCGCCAAGCTGCTTGATCTGCAGCGTTAGCTTGTTCTGGATCTGATCGTAGACGCTGCCCGAGATGCAAATGCCGCCCGGATCGGCGATCGCCTGGATACGCGCCGCCACGTTCACACCGTCTCCCAGCAGGTCGCCGCCCTGCACGATCACGTCGCCCAGGTTGATCCCGACGCGAAACCACATCCGCTGATCTTCCGGGAGGTGCTCGTTGCGCGTGCGCAACGCCGTCTGGATCTCGGTCGCGCAGCGCACCGCCTCTACCGCGCTCGGGAACTCGGCGAGGATGGCGTCGCCCGCGGTGTTGAACACGCGTCCCTTGTGCGCCTTGAGCAGCTCGTCGAACACCTCGCGATGCCCGCGTAGCGTCTGCACCGTGCGCTCCTCGTCCTGACCCATCATGCGGCTGTATCCGAACACGTCGGCCATCAGGATCGTTGCCAGACGGCGCTCGACCGATGAAGAACGGCCACCCGAAGAACCCGCGTCGCTCTGCATTTGAACCTCCCTCGGTCGCCACGGCAAAGCGGCGGCGCCTAGGCCACGACGGTAGCGTGCGCCTCATTTGCGTCGCTGGCGACCGCCGCCAAGTGTATGCCAAATGTCGTGAGGGCTGGAATAGCGCCGGGTGGTGCCGGCGCGCTTGGTACAATGCCGCTCCCGAAACGGAGGACCCATGACAATTTCGATGTATCAGGCGTCGGTGCCGGTTTTCGTGAGGATGCTCACCAACCTCAAGGCGATCCTGCAAAAGGCGGCGGCGCACGCCCAGGCGAAGAAGATCGACGAATCGGCGCTTCTCCAGGCGCGCCTCTATCCGGACATGTTCGCGCTGGTGAGGCAGGTGCAGCTCGCCTCGGATTTCGCGCGCGGCACCGCAGCGCGGCTGGCCGGCAAGGAGCCGCCTTCCTACGAGGACACCGAGAGGAGCTTCGCCGAGCTGCTCGCGCGCGTCGATCGCACGCTCGACTACCTGCGAACGCTCAAGGCAGGCGAGATCGACGGGTCGGAAGGACGCGAGATCGTGCGGCCGATCCGCGGCGAGCCGAAGAAGTTCTCCGGGATCAACTACCTGCTGCAGTTCGCGCTGCCAAACTTCTTCTTCCATGCGACGACGGCGTACGCGATCCTGCGCCACAACGGCATCGAAATCGGGAAGACCGACTTCATCGGCGCGCTCGACTAGCGCCCTCACCCCCGCCCCTCTCCCGCAAGCGGGCGAGGGGAGGCCAGCGTGCGCCCCAGTTCATGCACCGCGGCGGGCGCTTCCAAGACGGCCTGCCCGCCGGCGGCAAGCGCGTCGATCAGGCGCGCGACGCTGCCCTCCTGCGGCAGCGACACGCCGTAGAAGAGCAGGGTATCGCCTCGCCACACGGCTAGCGTAGGAAAGTTCTCGACGTCGACGTCTCCGCAGATTTCGGCGTCGTCCTCGATGTCGAGCCACAGGAATCGCATTTGGGGCCGTGTCGCGGCGATGCGCTCGAACGCCAGCCGGAATTCGTTGCAGGTATCGCACCAGGCGGCGCACAGACAGACGACGAGCGGCGCGCCGCGTTCGTCTTCGCCGGCGCGGGGCAAGCCTTTCCATGACGTCGCGGTCAGGACAGGCATGATCGACCCGCGTCGAGGCATCGCTGCAGCGCGCCGCAGTGCCTGCAACCGCTCATTGCCAGCGCGATTCCCTCGCCCACGCGGGCAGACTGTCCGCCGGTAGCGGTTCGCCCACGTAATAACCCTGGCAGGCGTCGCAGCCCAACGCCGCGAGGCGCTGCCACAGCTCCTCGCTTTCGACTCCCTCCGCGATCGCCTGCAGCTCCAGGCTGTGCGTGAGCTCGATGGTCGAGCGAACGATCTTGGCGGAATCCTCGTCGGTGATCACGCGCCGGACGAACGCCTGATCGATCTTCACGCTGCCGACCGGCATGCGCTGCAGGTAGGACAGGCTCGAGTATCCGGTGCCGAAATCATCGACCAGCAGCTTTACACCCAGGCCCTTGAGCTTGCGCAGCGTCTCGATCACCCCGTCGGGATCGTCCATCAGCGCGCTTTCGGTGATCTCGAATTGCATCCAGTCGGGATGGGTGCCCCACGTCGAGAACAGCCCGCGCACGCGATCGAGAAGCTTGGGGTCGCGCAGATCGCGCACCGACAGGTTGACCGCCAGCGGTTGCTCGAAGCCCCGATCGTGCCAGGCGTGACGCTCCCTGAACGCGGCTTCGAGCACCCACGAAGTCAGCGGCGTGATGAGCCCCGTCTGCTCGGCGAGCGCGACAAACTCGCTGGGAGAGATCATGCCCTGCTCGTCGTGACGCCAACGCACCAACGCCTCGGCGCCGCAGAGCCGCCGCGATGCCATCTCCACCTTGGGCTGACTGTAGAGCTGCACGCGCGATGTCCCGCGCGCAGCGTGCGCAGCACGCGGTTGATGCACTGCAGCTCGTCGGGGGTTTCGGTGGCGCGCCCCGTGCCGTCTCGCGGAGGCGTTTCCGGGTCTTGTTCGGCCATGAGGCGTCAGGGAAGGTTCTTACCCTACGCCGTTTGCATTGACCGCGCAAACCAACGCTCGCGCTCGCGTGTGCCCGTTTCGATCAGGTCGCCGTCGGCTGCAGGCTCGCGACAAAGCTCCGCTTGGCTTCGGAATCGACGCGACCGCTGCGGCGTGCAAAATCCTCGATCTGATCCTCGGCTATCTTTCCGACTGCGAAATAGGTCGCCTCAGGGTGCGCGAGGTAGAAGCCCGAAACGGAGGCGGCGGGAAGCATCGCGTAGCTTTCGGTGAGCGACATGCCGATCCCGGAAGCTTCCAGCAAGGCGAAGAGATCGGCCTTGGCCGCGTGGTCGGGACACGCCGGATAGCCGGGTGCGGGCCGGATGCCGTGGTACTCCTCGCGGATGAGCGCGGCATTATCGAGATTCTCTTCCTTGGCGTAGCCCCAGAGCTCGCGCCGCACCTTCATGTGCATCCATTCGGCGAAGGCTTCCGCCAAGCGGTCGGCCAGCGCCTTGAGCATGATCGCGCTGTAGTCGTCTTTCTTCGATTCGAACTCGGCGAGCTTGCGTCCGATCCCGAGTCCGGCGGTCACGGCGAATGCACCCGCATAATCGGCCACACCCGAGGCCTTCGGCGCGACGAAGTCCGCAAGGCAATAGTTCGGCCTGCCCGCCGGCCGCTGGTTCTGCTGGCGCAGGTTGCGCCATGTCAGGGCAACCCGGCTTCGCGCTTGATCCGCGTAGAGCTCGATGTCGTCTCCGACCGAGTTCGCAGGCAGCAGTGCGATGACTCCGTTGGCCGTCAGCCACCGCCCGTCGATGATGCGCTTGAGCATGGCCTGGCCCTCGGCGTACACCGTGCGCGCCGCCTCGCCCACCGTTGCATCGTCGAGGATCGCGGGGAAGGCGCCGGCAAGCTCCCAGGTCTGGAAGAACGGTCCCCAGTCGATGAACCTCGCGAGCTCGGCGAGATCGGCGTTGCGGAACTCGCGGCGGCCGATCAGTTGCGGCCTCGGCGGCGCGTAATGCTTCCAATCGGCGCTCCAGGCGTTGGCGCGCGCCGCCTCGAGCGTGATCAGCGTCGGTCCTTTTTTCTGCGCATGCTGCGCGCGGATGCGGTCGTAATCGGCGGCGACTTCGGCGACGTACGCGCTTCTCGCCTCTTCCGAAAGCAGCTGGGTGGCCACGCCCACCGCACGCGACGCATCCGGAACGTATACCGTCACGCCTGAGTAATTGGGCGCGATCTTCACCGCAGTGTGCACCCGCGAGGTCGTGGCGCCGCCGATCAGCAGCGGCTGCGTCATGCCGCGTCGCTCCATCTCGCCGGCGACTCGCGCCATCTCCTCGAGCGAGGGGGTGATGAGCCCCGAGAGCCCGACCATGTCGGCGCTCGCCTCAAGCGCGGTGTCGAGGATCTTCTGAGCCGGCACCATCACCCCGAGATCGATCACCTCGAAGTTGTTGCACTGGAGCACGACGCCGACAATGTTCTTGCCGATGTCGTGCACGTCGCCTTTCACCGTTGCCGTGACGATGGTGCCGCGCGGCTTGCCGCTGTTGCCGGAGCGCGCCTTTTCCGCCTCGATGTACGGCACGAGGTGTGCCACCGCCTGCTTCATCACCCGCGCGCTCTTCACCACCTGCGGCAGGAACATCCGGCCCGTGCCGAAGAGGTCGCCCACCACGTTCATGCCGGCCATCAGCGGCCCCTCGATCACCTCGATGGGCCGCGCGTACTTGCGCCGCGCCTCCTCGGTATCCTCGATGATGAAGGTGGCGATGCCCTTCACTAGCGCGTGCGACAGCCGCTCCTCGACGCTGCCGCCGCGCCAGGCGAGATCTTCGGTCACCACCTTGCCCTTGGCCTTGTAGGTCTCGGCGAAGGACACCAGCCGTTCGGTGGCGTCGGGACGGCGGTTGAGCACCACGTCCTCGACCCGTTCGCGCAGCTCGGGATCGAGCTCGTCGTAGACGCCGAGCTGCCCGGGATTGACGATGCCCATGCTCATCCCGGCCCTGATCGCGTGATACAGGAACACGGTATGGATCGCCTCGCGGACCGGGTCGTTGCCGCGGAAGCTGAAGCTCACGTTGGACACGCCGCCCGACACTTTGGCGTGCGGCAGGTGCGTCCGGATCCATCGCGTCGCGGCGATGAAGTCGAGCGCGTAGTTGTTGTGCTCCTCGATGCCGGTTGCGATGGCGAAGATGTTGGGGTCGAGGATGATGTCTTCCGGCGGGAAGCCGATCTTGTCGCTCAGAAGGCGGTAAGCGCGCTCGCAGATCTCGACCTTGCGCTCGAAGGTGTCCGCCTGGCCCTTCTCGTCGAAGGCCATGACGATCGTCGCGGCGCCATAGCGCCTGACGAGCCTCGCCTGGCGCAAGAACTCGGCCTCGCCTTCCTTGAGCGAGATCGAATTCACGACCCCCTTGCCCTGCACGCATTTGAGGCCCGCCTCGATCACCTCCCACTTCGAGGAGTCGATCATCACCGGCACGCGGGCGATGTCGGGCTCTCCGGCGATGAGCTGCAAGAACTTCACCATCGCCGCCTTCGAGTCGAGCATCGCCTCGTCCATGTTGACGTCGATCATCTGCGCGCCGTTCTGAATCTGCTGCCGCGCGATCTCGACGGCGCCGGCGTAGTCGCCGGAGAGGATCAGTTTGGCAAACGCGCGCGAGCCGGTGACGTTGGCGCGCTCGCCGACGTTGACGAACAGCGCATCGTCACCGATGGTCAGCGGCTCGAGGCCGGAAAGGCGCGTGGGGCGGGGCATGATGCGTCGTTGCTCGTCGGGATTCAGCAATGGCGTGACGCGTCTTCCCTCACCCCTGCCCCTCTCCCGACGGGAGAGGGGCTAGGTTGTGTCGCCTCTCCCGCTGGGAGAGGCCGCCGCGCGAAAGCGCGCCGGGTGAGGGATAACATGTCGGAAACCTTCTTATGAAGCCTGCAAGTGAGCTTAGACGGTGGCGCATCAGGCGGCGAGCGCCTCCACGCCTGCCTGGGCCGGCAGCTTCCTCGGCGGCACGCCCTTCA
Organism: Casimicrobiaceae bacterium; assembly: GCA_035623155.1. Taxonomy (GTDB): domain Bacteria; phylum Pseudomonadota; class Gammaproteobacteria; order Burkholderiales; family Casimicrobiaceae; genus PALSA-1003. The sequence continues at coordinate 27,304 of DASPTZ010000151.1, forward strand.
CCGCGCGCGCGATGGCGCGGATGTGCTCTGGCGTAGTGCCGCAGCAGCCGCCGACGATGTTGACAAAGCCGCTCCTCGCGAAGTCCCCGATCAGCCGCGCGGTCGTTTCGGGCACCTCGTCGTAACCGGTGTCGCTCATCGGGTTGGGAAGCCCGGCGTTGGGATAGCAGGAGACGAAAGCATCTGCCACGCGCGCGAGCTCCTCGATGTACGGCCGCATCAGCGCAGCGCCCAGCGCGCAATTGAGTCCCACCGCCAGCGGGCGCGCGTGGCGCACCGAGTTCCAGAACGCCTCGGTCGTCTGTCCGGACAGCGTGCGCCCGGAAGCATCGGTGATCGTCCCGGAGACGATGATCGGCAGCTTGAGCGCGCGCTCCTCGAAATACGCGTCGATCGCGAAAAGCGCCGCCTTGGCGTTGAGGGTGTCGAAGACCGTCTCCACCAGCAGCAGGTCGACGCCGCCTTCGACCAGCCCGTCGACCGCCTCGCCATACGCTTCCTTGAGCTCGTCGAAGCTCACGTTTCGAAATCCCGGATCGTTGACGTCGGGGGAGATCGTCGCCGTGCGATTGGTCGGGCCGAGCGCGCCGGCGACGAAACGCGGCTTGTCCGGCGTCCTGGCGGTCCAGGCGTCGGCGCATTCGCGGGCGAGCTTCGCCGCGGCGAAGTTGATCTCCCGTACGCGGCTTTGCAGCCCGTAATCCGCCTGCGCGATGCGCGTCGCGTTGAAGGTGTTGGTTTCGATCAAGTCCGCGCCGGCTTCGAGAAACGCGTTGTGAATGTCGCGGACCACGTCGGGCCGGGTGAGCACCAGCAGGTCGTTGTCCCCCTTGAGATCGCGGGAGTGATCGTGCAGGCCGCACGCGACGCCTCCGCGATAGTCCGCTTCCTCCAGCTTGCGGGCCTGGATCATCGTCCCCATCGCGCCGTCCAGAATCAGAATGCGTTGCTCGAGCAGTCGGGTGAGAACCGAGGTCTTGTCGTCTACCATGTTGCCGTCCAAATAAAAAACCCGTTCAGCTTGCCGCCGAGCGGGTCCTTGAGCCGAAGCCGCTTTAGCTGCATTTGTAAAGCGCCCGCAAGCTGCGGGGATTTCCCCCGGATCAAATCGGCGCTATGGGCACAAACTTAAGCGCTTGATCGGTTGTTGTCAACCCGTCCGCGCGCGACGCGGTGGCCGACACGCCGAGCCCAACTCCGGCCGAACGGCTTTGAGTCGCGGCCGACGCGGTGCTAGATTGCCGCCGTATGGAGCCTCGGTCGCTCACTCCGCTCGGCAGAGCCGGCGCCTCGTTGCTTGCGGACGCGCCGCACAGCTTCGCGTCCCGGGGCGCCCGCGGAACTCTCGCGGCGAAATTCCACGACGCGCTCGCGCCGCGCGCGAGCCCGAGCGAGATCGCGTGGTATCGCGAACATCTTCCGGGCGACGCCGGCACGCTGCTCGCGGCGATGTGCGGCTCGGGACGTTTGCTCCTGCCGCTGCTGCAAGCGGGATTGAGCATTCATGGCGTCGACACCTCCGAAGCGATGCTCTCGAGCTGTGCGGCGCGCTGCGGGAGCGTTGGCTTCGACGCGCAACTGTTTCGCCAGGACGTGGCGACGCTCAACCTTCCGTTTCGTTACGGCGCGGCGTTCGTTGCAGCGGGCGCTTTCCAACTGCTTGAGCGATCAGCCGCCCGCGATGCGCTGGCGAGCCTGCGCGCGCATCTGATCGAGCCTGCGGTCCTGCTGCTCGATCTTTTCGTTCCGGAGTCCGCCCTGCATCCGCCTGGCGCGCCCGTGGTCGAGGTGGGTCGCGCGGTGCTCGAGGACGCATCGTTCATCGTACGTCGCTCCGAGATGCAGACCGATCCGAAGCGCAGGCAGGTCCTCACCAGCTCCCGCTACGAGCAAAGGGTTGCAGGGCGCATCGTCGCCCGCGAGGACGAAGCGCAAGCGCTAAGCTGGTACGGCGAGGAGGAGATGGCGGCGATGCTGCGCGCCAGCGGTTATCGCGACATCAGGATCGAAGCGGCGGCCTGCCCCGATCTCTCAGGGCGGCGCTTCGCGATGAGCTCGCGAGGGTAGCCCAATATTCTGCCCAACGCCCGATCCGACCGACAACGCAAGATAGCGCCGAACGCGGCCAGGCCTGCGTGCTTGCAAATCTTCGCGGCCTTTATGAGTTTGAAAGCAGACGTTGGTGAACTTCCGCAGTCGGGCCAGTTCCAGCCGGTCGCCCTTACGTTCCCCACTTGCCGGGAAGCAGCCGTTGACGGAGCGGACCAAGCGCGCCAATCTACCTCGCGTAAGCGCCGCATCGCCGGGTGCGCGGGCGTGCAGGTGCACGAAGTGAACAAGCTGCTCGCCCAGTTCAAAGAAATGCAGAAGATGACGAAGATGATGATGCACGCTGGGAGTCACGCCAAGATAATGCGCAACATGGTCGGAATGCTCCCAGGGATGCGCTGAAATCCACGGGCCCGCAAAGGTGTATGCGATGGATCGCTCGACATTTCTGCTTCCTCTCTTTGTTTTCGCAGGCATGGGTTCTGCCGCGGAACTGACCGCGCATCAGCGGCTTACTTTCGACATCTACAAGGAGCTTGTCGAGATCCGCACGGTTCATCCTGACGGCGACAATACGGCGGCGGCGCGGGCCATGGAGTCGAGACTGCTAGCCGCGGGGTTCGACCCGAAGGATGTGCAGGTGTTCGAGCCCGCCCCGCGCAAGGGCAATCTGGTGGCGCGCTACCGTGGCACGGGCGAATTGAAGCCGCTGCTGCTTCTCGCCCATATCGACGTGGTTGAAGCAAGAAGGGAAGACTGGTCTAATGGCCTCGACCCCTTCAAGCTGACCGAGCGGGATGGTTACTACTATGGGCGCGGCGTCATCGACGACAAGGCCATGGCGGCGAACTTCGTCGCCAACCTGATCCGTTACAGGCGAGAGGGCTTTAAGCCGCGGCGCGACATCATCGTCGCGCTCACTGCCGACGAGGAAGGCGGAACGCACAATGGCGTGGCTTGGCTGCTCAACACCTATCCAGCCGCCCTCGACGCGGAGTTGGCCCTGAACGAAGGTGGCGTTGGCCAATGGCGAGGCGGCAAGCCTTACCTGGTCGGCGTGCAGGTGAGCGAGAAGGTCCCGCGCAATTACGAGCTGGAAGCCGTCAATCCTGGTGGCCACAGCTCGCTCCCGCGTAGCGACAACGCCATTTACGAGCTGGCCGCCGCGCTGGACCGACTCAGCCGCTTTGAATTTCCGATTCGCCTGAACTACGTTTCGCGCGGGCTCGCGGCGAAGATGGTGGATGTTGAAACCGGGGAGAAGTCGCAGGCGCTGGCGGCGATCGCTGCCGGAAACCCGACGCCCGAGCAGATCCGCGTCGTTTCGTCCGTGCCGCAATACAACGCGCAGCTGCGCACCACCTGCGTCGCCACCATGCTCTCTGGAGGACACGCGCCCAATGCGTTGCCGCAGTCGGCGAAAGCAACCGTCAACTGCCGGATCATTCCCGGTGAAACCGCTGAATTCGTGGAACAGGAGTTAGCCAAGGTCGCTGGCGAGAAGGTGGCCGTGAAGATGAGATCCCCAACGTTCGGTCCAAGCGATCCCAGCGATTCGCAATCGCAGGCCATGAAGACTATCCAACGGGTTTCCGAGGAGATGTGGCCCGGCGTTCAGGTCAGCCCAGTGATGAGCACCGGTGCCACGGACGGCTCCAGGTTGCGCAATATCGGCATGACGGTCTACGGGGCATCCGGGGTTTTCGTTGAGTTCGGTGAGAACCGCGTTCATGGGCGCGACGAGCGCATCGCGGTGCGCTCTTTCTTCGACAGCAACGAGTTTCTCTATCGGCTGGCCAAAGCGCTCGCCGCCGGCGACTGAGGAGCTCGGGCCTTGGCTACACGCGCCTGCGGTCAGTAGGGGCGACGGGCTTCGCGGTCATTGCCTCTAAACGCAGCGTGCCAAAGGAGGCAGCACATGAAATATCGAGGCAGCTGTCATTGCGGGCAGATCGCTTTCGAGGCAGAGGGCGAAATTGGCGAGGTCTTGTCCTGCAATTGCTCCATGTGTCAGCGCAAGGGATCTTTGCTCTGGTTCATTCCGCGCCAAAAGCTGAACCTTCTAACTAAGCCAGAGGCCATGAGCACGTATACTTTCAACAAACACGTGATCAAGCATCACTTCTGTCCTGATTGCGGCATTCACCCCTTCGGGGAGGGCGTAGGTCCTAATGGCCAGGAGATGGCCGCTGTTAACGTCCGCTGCCTTGAAGGCATTGAACTGGAGTCATTCCGGGTTAAGCACTTCAACGGGCGCGCTATTTAGCAGAGTGCCGCCCAACACGTTGTTCAAGGTCGACCCGTGGCTGCGTCAGTTGCTATTCGCCAGTTGGCTGAGGGGGATGCGCTGGAAACTTTGACGGCCCTCCTGCACCGTGCCTACGCATCACTGGGTGCGCGCGGGTTAAATTACACTGCCGTCGATCAGTCGGTTGAGGAAACTGCGCGTCGGATTGCGCAAGGCGTGTGCGCAGTTGCGACACTCGACAGCGTGCTCGTTGGCACGGTACTCGCACGTGGCGGGCCGAATCTGCGCTCGACCTCACGTTGGTACCAGCAGCCCAATGTTGCAAGCGCAGGCCAGCTCGCGGTTGATCCCGCATACCAAGGTCGCGGCATCGGGTCTTCTCTGGTGGCTTGGGCGGAACAGTGGGCGAAGTCCAGGGGCTATGCCGAAATCGCCGTCGATACCGCTGAGCCTGCGGACCACTTGAAACGGTTCTACACGGCGCGAGGCTATCGCTTCGTCGAAATTGTCCAATGGCAGGGCAAGCGCTATCGTAGCGTCGTGCTGAGCAAATCGCTCATGGAGGCGCCCTGACCTGTCGCCCAACCCGGACGCGCCTCGGCGGCACCGCGCCGTCCTTCGTCGCGCCGGTGCCTTGGCGAACGACGGCTCATTGAACGAACGAAGTACCGCTCCGGGTCGAAAAGGCTCACCCAACGACCGCTACCAGCTCCCCGAGCTCCCTCCGCCGCCCGAGCTGCCGCCGCCCCCGGAAAACCCGCCACCACCGCTCGAGGAGGATCCCCCCGAGGAGCCGCCGGCGCTCATGACGAAGCCCCCGATGCTGGCGCTGCCCTTGGTCTTGAGATCCTGCGCTGCTTTCTGATACCACGGCTGCCGCGCGAGGATCAGCTTGGTGATCGGGTAGCCGATGACGTAGGTTCCGAGCAGCACCATCGCCCCGCGCACGCCCAACACCACTATCGGGAACATCGCCCAGAACGGAATCAGGAACACATACAGGAACCATCCGACGCCGGGCGTCATCACGCCGACGAAGGTGAAGACGCTCAAGATTCCGAAAATGAAGGCGCCGAGCAGGATGCGTTCCGGCCAGGCGAGATTGGGCTCGTTGAAATGCATCGCTGTGCTGCTGCCCGATGTCGACGATGATGCGTCAGCGGCAGCAACCTCTCCCTTGCCTTCGAGCTGACCGACGATTGCGTTGACTCCGTCGGTCACGCCCTTGTCGTAGTCGCCCGCCTTGAACGCCGGTGTCATCACGTTGCGGATGATGCGGCTCGCCGCGACGTCGGGAAGCGTTCCTTCGAGGCCGTAGCCGACCTCGATGCGCATCTTGCGATCCTGCGGGACGACGATGACCAGCACGCCATTGTCCTTGCCCTTCTGGCCGAGCTTCCAGTTGTCGAAGACCCTGGTTGCGTATTCCTCGATCGGCTCGCCGCCGATGGTGGGCACGGTGAGAATCGCGATCTGGTTGCCGGTCGCCTGCTCGTGCGCCTTGAGCACACCGGTCAGCTGCTCGCGTGTCGCGGGCTTCAGGATCTCGGCATCGTCGACGACCCTCCCGGTGAGAAACGGCACTTCGGCGGCGCACGCCGGCAAGGCGACGAGCGCCACCAGCACCAGCGACACGAACGTTGACCGCATCGCGCTCACGTTGCGCCTCGCTCTTCGATCGGCCGGTCCGGAAGCTCGTTCGCCTCACCCACCGCCACGTGCAGGCCCTTGGCAAGGAGCAGCTCATCGAGCCGGGCGAGCCCCTGCTGCAGTGCCGCCGCGGCGCGTCCCGCGGCGAGCTCCGGCGTCATGCTCGCAATCACCGTTCGCCACTCGGCCTCCTTGACCCAGCCGTGGAGCCCGGTGTCGGGCAGGATTTCGACCTTGCGCTCAAACATCGCAACCAGCACCAGAATGCCCCTGCGCAGCTGCGTCTTGAACAGCTCGCGGCGAAGAAACAGCGATTGCGCATAGTGGCGGACCTCGGCGTCGCGGCGAGCGGGGCGAAGGAACAGCCGCGCATACGCCGGGAAGAAGATCGCTGCGAGCGCGCTCGCCGCGCCTGCGCCGAGGATCGCCATTGCATGCCACAAGGCCGCGTACGCGCTCGACCAGTCGGGGCGCAGAGCGTCGGCGGCGACCGCCGCCACGGCCGCGAGCGATGCGCCCAGCGCGAATGCCTTCCACGGCAACTCGATGTAGTGATCGGCCTTGCCGATGACCGCGGTGACGATCTGAACGCCGCAGCGCGCCTCGATCGCGGCGATTTGCGCCCCGATGGCGTCGCTTTCGTTCTTGGTGGGGGACATGAGCCGCTTTCAGCGGGCGGCGGAAGCCGCGCCACCGGCGGACAGATCCAGAGACATGTAAACGACGTCGGGCAGCGGGTTGTCGTAGTACGCTGGGCATTCGCGGAACCCGAGCTTCGCGTACAGCGCGCGGGCCTCCTCCATCCGGCCGAGCGTGTCGAGCTTGAGCTGCCGATAGCCGATCGCGATCGCGTGGGCGATCAGCGTCGAAGCGAGACGATGTCCCCACCGCTCGCCGCGATGCCCAGGCTGCACGTAGAGGCGCTTCACCTCGCCGATGCGCGGATCGGCTTTGCCAGCATCCCTCGGGGCGCACCCGCAGCCCGGCTCCAGCGGGCGCAGCGCGATGCAGCCGAAGGCCGCCCGCGGCGGCCCCACGACCAGCAAGCGCCCGCGCGGCGGTGCATAGGCGCCCGGCAAGCCATTGAGCTCGGCATCGAAACCCTGAAAGCACAGGTCGACGTTGAGCCACTGCGCATATTCCACGAACAGAGCGCGGGCAAGCGCGATGTCGGCCGGAGCCAGGGCCTGCCGGATCGTCGCCCCATCAGGCGTCACACGCGGGTCGGATGCGGGGCTCAGCTTGTTTGCTCGCACGATCCGATCTTGAGCTCGCTGCCGGGAAAATCCGTCTGCAGCTCTTTGAGCTTCAAGATGACCGGCGCCGGTGGATCGCGCACCACAAGCGCGATCTGCGGCACCGCCTGCGCCCGCTGGCCCACCTTGGCGCCCTTGACACCCTGCGCCTGCAGCGACGCGAGGCGCGCCTGCGCCCCATCCTCGCTCCGGAAAACTCCAAGCGACACGGCGAAGCGCTGCGGCCCGCTGTCCACCGTGAAGACGTCCCTGATGCCCTGCGCCTTGAGCTCTTCGACACGCTTGTCTGCGGCAGGCTTGTTGGGAAAGGGCGGCAGGAACACCCAGTAGTTGCCGATGGCCTCGACCTTTCTCTGGGTCAGCAGGCGGCCCAGCTCGAGCGACGCAAGCCCTGCTTCGGCGCGGGTACGGTCGGTCTCGGAGAGCGGCCCCCATTCGACGCAGACATCGGCAAGCGCCGCGACCTTCGCGGGCCCCAGTGCGGCGACCTGCTGCGGGGTCAGGAGCTTGATCTTGTCGGGTTGCACCTGCTGAGAAAGGCGTGCGCCTTCCCCGCCACCGACTCTGTCGAGCTCGATGTAGAGGAAAAGGGTGACGTTGGCGAGCAGCAGCAGGAAGACCAGGATTCTCATCGTTCTTTGGCTAGAGCGAGCACTCCGTCCAGCACCAGATTATCCACGACCTCAACCGGGGCGGTAAGGTGCGGCGCGATATCGGCCGCGGCTCCACCGGACACGAAGCACTTCGGCGCCCCTGCGTCGCCGGCAATCCGCTGGCGCATCTGTTCGATCGCGCCGCAGATCGCCTGGATCGCGCCCGACAAGATCGCATCGGCGTTGCTGAGCGCAAAGTCGTGATAGCGGCCCGGCGGAATCTTCAGCGGCGTGTTGGCAGCGAGCGCCTGGAGCATCAGATTCATGCCGGGCAGGATCACTCCTCCTCGAAATTCGCCGGACGCATCCAGTGCATCGACCGTGATTGCGGTTCGCGCGTTGACGACCACGCACGGCTGCGCAAACAGCTCCTCAACGACGCGCTCGCGCGCCGCGACCAGCGCGGCCCAACGGTCAGCGCCGAGCTGCGACGGCAGGGGATAGCGGTTTCTGACGCCGCACGCTTCCTCGGTCGCGATCAGCCACTGCGGCATGGTGCGCCAGCGCGTGAGCTGCGCTTCGACGCGCACCCGGGTCGCCTCCCCGGCCGCGTTGACGCCGACCACACGCGTCGGGCGAGCTATGTTCTGCCAGTCCCGAAGCGCAAGTGTGCCGATCTCCTGGTTCGCAACGCTGCCCAGGGCAGCCCATCCATGTTCGTCCGCCAGCCCCCAGGCGAGCCGGCTGTAGCCGCAATCGAGCGCCAGGATCGTCACCAGGGCCTGCTAACGCTATGGGCTCGCCTCACCGACACCTCGCCGTTGACGAAGCGCAGGCGTCGGCCGCCGCGCTCGATAAGCAGCGCACCATCGGCGTCGACTCCCACGGCGACACCGAGGACCGTGCTGCCATCCGGCAACAGCACTTGCACCGACTGGTCGCGCAGCGCGTCACGCCTGCGCCACTGAGATCGAAACGCCGCGAAGCCATCGGTCGAATAGGTTTGCAGCGACATTGCGAGTTCGATCGCCAAACGCGCGAGGAGGTCGTTGCGATCGATCGCTTCAGTCTCGGTGATCGATGCGAGATCAGTGATCGGCGCAGCGACTTCGCGGCGAATCTCCGCCGGAATGCGCACGTTGATTCCGACGCCGACCACCGCGCGAGTCGGCCCCGGCGCACTTCCGGAGGACTCGGTCAGGATGCCTCCCAGCTTGCGTCCCCTGTGCACGAGATCGTTGGGCCACTTGAGCTCGATGTCGTGATAGCCGCTTGCGTCGAGGGCGCGCGCAAGCGCGACTCCGGCCGCCAGCGACAATCCGCCGAGACGCTCGGCGCCCTGCTCAAAACGCCAGCCCAGCGAAAAGGTGAGGCTGCCGCCGGCGACCGCCGACCAGCCGCGACCGCGCCTGCCGCGCCCGGCCGTCTGCCGCTCGGCGACCAGCAGGTGACGGTGGATGTCGGTGCCCGCAGCGCGCCGGAGCAGCTCGCTGTTGGTCGAGTCGACGCTGTCAGCGACCTCGATCGTAAGTCCCGCGCTATTCATAGCGCGTGCGCTCGCCTTTTGATCCAGAGGGGCCACCGCGCCGCCCGCGCGACGCGATTTCAAAGCGACCGGGCGATCCAAGCCGGCCACGAACGGCTCTTCAGACGATCTTCACGCCGGCGAGCTTCTCCTGCGCCTCGATGAGCGACGCGACGTACTTGTCGCCGAAGCCCAGGAGATTGGCGGTCACCAGGCTCTGATGCACGGCCTCGCCGACGATCGCCGGCACCGGCAGCGACTCCGCGAAGTGCGTGTAGTAACGCAGGTCCTTCATGGCGTTGACCAGCGTGAATTTGAGTCCGGAGAGATCACCGCTCTCGAGCATCTTGCCCACCATCATCTGGAAGATCCCGGAGTTGACCGCTCCGGCGGAGATGATCTCGTGCAGCTTCCTGATCGACACGCCCGACTTCGCGCACGCCGCGCATGCTTCGGCCGTCGCCGTCGCGATCGCCTGCGCGATGAAATTGTTGATGAGCTTGAGCGTGTGGCCGTGGCCGGGCGGGCCGACGTGGATGACGTTCTCGCAATACGCGGAGAGCACGGGCTTGAGCCGCGCAAAGGCCGCGTCGTCGGCGCCGACCATGGTGTTGAGGCGGCCCTCCTCGGCCTCTCGCGGCGTGCGCGCCAGCGGGGCGTCCACGTACTTGGTTCCCTTGCGCGAGAAGTCGCCGCGGATCCTGGCGGTTGACGCCGGTTCGGCGGTCGAAGTGTCCACGACGAGGAGTCCGTCACGCGCCGCGCTAAGGAGTCCGCCTTCGCGATAGACGATATCCTCGATCTGCGGCGAGCCGGTGACGCACAGGATGACGACGTCGCACCCGCGCGCAAGCTCGGCCGCGCTCTTCGCTTCCTTCGCGCCGGCCGCGAGGATGTCCTCCGCCGGCCTGCGGTTCTTGTGCAGCAAGATCGTCAACGGGAAGCCCTTGGTCACGAGATTCTTGGCCATGCCATGACCCATCAGCCCGAGGCCGATGAAGCCGATGCGAGGCTTGTCACCGTTCATTTGCCACCTCTCGAATGAGCGAGTGTCCGGTTGCAGACAAGGCCGGACGTTCTTCAATTTTACCTCCGCAGCCTGCTTGAGCAGCCACGTGCGACATTCCCCATGGCGTCGGCCGCTGCGTGCTGGAATACTAATCCACCGCCGCCGGCTCGGACTGCGGCAGGCTCGCTCGCCAGCGCTCGTACCAGGTGAGCACGACGCCGCTTCCGGCGATCACGACGATGCCGCAGAACGCCCAGGCGTCCGGAAGCGAACCGAAGACCAGCCAGCCGGCCAGCGTCGACCACACGAGCTGCATGTACGTGAATGGCGCCAGCGCCGAGGCCGACGCGAGCTGGAATGCGCGGATGAAGAGCAGGTGCCCCAGGAAGCCCATGATGCCCATGCCGAGGAACATGATGATGTCGCGGATGGGATACCACGTGGTGTCGTGCATGAAAGGAACCGGTGCAGAGAGCACGACGGCGCCGACCAGCGCCGGATACATCAGCAGCACCATCAGGTCCTCGCCCGCGAGCTTGCGGGTGAGTATCTGGAACGTCGCGTAGAGCAACGCTGCCCCCAGCGAGAACAACGCCGCAGGAGTCAATACGTCGCTGCCCGGCCGCACGATCAGGAGCATGCCCACCAAGCCAGCGACGACGAACGCCCAGCGTGGCTGAGTCAGCCGCTCGCTCAGGAACCACCCGGCCATCAGGGTGACCAGGATCGGCGACATGTAGTTGAGTGCGGTCGCTTCGGCGAGTGGAAGGTACTTCAGCCCGAAGAAGAAGCACACCGACGACGCGATCAGCAGCACGCCGCGGGTGAGTTGCAGCGCCGGCCGGCTGGTGCGGATGAGCTTCCAGCGCAGCTTCGGCCCTAGGAGCGCCAGCATCAGCAATGCCTGCACGCTCCAGCGGGCCCACACCAGCAGCGGTACGGGGTAACGCTGGCTGAGATGCTTGACGCTTACGTCGATGACGGTGAAGCAGGCGCTGGCGATGACGATCAGCAGGACCGCAGTGAGCGGTACGTGCGCGGGGCGGGTCATGCCGTCGAATGGGACAAGGGTGAAGCGAACAAGAGAGTGCCCGGGCGGGTGACGCGCGATTCTACGCCATAGGCCACCCGACGCCCTCGCGGGAGCGATCGTCTTTCGCAATTCGACTCGCCAAGGCCAGGCGGTGATAATGCCCGTCTTCCTGGACCCAGGAGAATTCCATGTTTCCAGCCCGCATCGGCACCATGTCCATCGCGATCTGCTTGCTCGCGATGGCTGCCGCCTCGGGTCTGTCGCCAGCTCAGGCGCAGAGCACCGCAGGGCAGCGCAACCGCGTCATCATCCAGGTGAGCGACGGCGATCCAGCCAGGTGGAACCTCGCGCTCAACAACGCGAAAAACCTTCAGGCCGACCTGGGAGCGCCCAACGTCGACGTCGAGATCGTCGCCTACGGGCCGGGCATCGGCATGCTCAAGCTCGATTCCCCCGTCGGGCCGCGTGTCGACGAGGCAACCAAGTCCGGCGTGAAGATCGTCGCCTGCGAAAACACGATGCAGGGCCAGAAGCTCACCCGCGCCGACATGCTTGACGGCATCGGCTACGTCAGCGCGGGCGTGGTCGAGCTGATGTCGCGCCAGCAGCAGGGTTGGGCGTATTTGCGGCCGTAGGCCTGCCTCCAGCGCCCTCGCCCAAGTCCCAGAACAGCCCCGTCATGATCTGCAATCCCTCGCGCGCGACCGTCGCGAGCATGTGCTCGTCTGGCGCGTGCTGCGAGCACGCAGGGTAGGAGTGCGGGACCCAGATCGTCGGGAGGCTTAATACCTCCGCGAAGCAGTCGTTCGGCAGCGAGCCGCCGAGGTTGGGAAGAATCGCAGGCGGCGATCCGGTGGTCGCCGCAATCGATGCGCTCGCCCAGCGTACCCAGGGATGATCCGGGTCGAGCCGAGTGGCAGCCATCGTCTCCATCCCGCTCTTGCGCACCGCGACCATCTTGAGCCCGCGCGCATCGAGATGCGAGCGAATGGCCGGCAAAAAGGTGCGCGGGTCGCAGCCGGCAACGAAGCGAAGCTGCAGCAGCGCGCTCGCACGCGCCGGAATCGCGTTCGCCGGCCGATCCGGATTCCCCGTGCGGAACGCGAGCACTTCCAGCGCATTCCAGCCGAAGACGCGCTCAGCGGGAGTTAAGTCTGGCTCCCCCCAGTCGCGGTCGATAGCCGGGCCGCCGGGCTCGCCCGGCTCGATGTCGGAAAGCGCGCGTCGAACCGATGGCGGAATCGGGGCGGGACGCAGCGCGTCGATGAGGATGCGGCCGTGCGCATCGAGCAGCGATGAGATCGCGTTGGCGAGAATTGTCCCCGGATTGGCCAGCAGGCCGCCCCAGTTGCCGGAGTGATGCGCGCCTTCGCGCAAGCTCAGGTCGAGCTCGAAATTGAACGCGCCGCGGGAGCCGAGAAACAGCGTCGGGCGGTCGGATCGCAGCCGCGGACCGTCGGAGGCGATGAGCACATCGGCGCTCAGCTCGTTCGCATGGCGCTCGCATGCCGCGCGCAGCCCGGGCGAGCCGATCTCCTCGCCCATCTCGAGCAGGAGCTTCACGTTGAATCCCAGCCGGCCGCGCGCCTCGAGCACTCGACCCAGCGCCGCGAGATTGATGCTGTGCTGTCCCTTGTTGTCGGCGGTCCCTCGGCCGTACCAGCGACCGTTGGCGACCGACACTTCCCATGGAGAGCGTCCCTCGCGCCACTGATCGTCGTAGCCCGGGATGACGTCGCCGTGGCCGTAGGTCAGCACGGTCGGCGGCGCTGCACTCTCGATGCGCTCGGCGAAGAGCATCGGGGGCGCGTTCGCGATCGCGTTCTCCCAAAGCGTCCAGCGAAAGCCCAGACGCTCGACCGACGGTCCGATCTCGTCGGTCAGGTAGCGCTCCAGCGCGTCTCCTCGTTCGGGAACCTGACTCTCGGTGCGAATCGCGACGCGGCGCCGGAGATCGTCGAGCAGCGAGCCGGCGTCGAACCACGCCGCGGCGGATGCTAGGGCTTCGGCGCGAGTCGGGATCCGCGGCATGCCTTAGACTTGGTGACCGAGATCGCCCGACGCGGCGCGGTCAATGACTCGCGTCGGCGGCTTCGCGCACAGGCTTCTCGGCAACGAGGTCGACCAGCGCCGACATCCCGTTGTGCGCATCGCCCTCGCGAATGACCGCGTCGTAGCTTTCGAGCAGCAGGATCTTCCAGTCAGAGAATTCGCGCTCCAGCCAGTCGCGAGTGTACATGTGCTCGCGCCGTGGCGGGCCGCCGGTGCGGTAGTCCACCTGCTCGGGCCGATAGCCTTCGAGCAGCAGCAGACCTCCAGGGTTCACGGCTTGCCTCATGCCGTCGAAAGCTGCTCCGCGGCGCTCCGGGGGGAGGAATTGGATGAAGATCGCAGCGACGGCGTCGTACTGCGCCGCCGACCACGGCCATGCGTAGATGTCGCACACCCGGTGATCGACAGCGACGTTGCGGCGACTCGCCAGGCGCCGCGCCTTGTCGACCGCGTTCGGCGCGAATTCGAAAGCGGTGACTTTGAACCCCTGCTCGGCGAGCCACACGCTGTTGCGGCCTTCGCCGTCGGCGACGCACAGCACCGAGCCGCCCTTGGGAAGCCGATGCGCCTCCCTGCGCAGGAACGCGTTCGGCTCTTCGCCGAACAGGAAATCGTCGCGAGCAAAACGCGCGATCCAGGTCTGGAGAGGGTTGTCGAAGTCGGGCATCGAGCCTTCCTCGCTACAGCGTTCAGTTGATCGTTATGCCGCGCTCGCGTATCAACTTGCTCCACTTCTCGCGCTCGCTGCGGATGTGGTCGGCGAACTGCTGGGGCGGGCCGCCGACGGGCTCGGCGCCCGCCTGCGCGAACTTCTCGCGAATGTCGGGCTGGGCGAGGATCGCCGCGATCTCCCGGTTCAGGCGCGCAACGACGTCCTTGGGCGTGCCTGCCGGAACCGCAATGCCGCTCCACGACAGCGATTCATAACCCGCGACGCCCGCCTCGGCGATGGTGGGCAAGCCGGGGAGCGCCGGCGAGCGCTTGCTGCCGGTCACTCCGAGCGCACGCACCCGGCCTTCCTTGATGAACCCGATCGCGCCGGGCATGTTGTCGATGATCATCGAAATGCGGCCCGCCATCAGATCGGTCAGCGCCTGGCTGCTTCCCTTGTACGGAATGTGCAGGATGTCGATCCCCGCCATGCTCTTGAAGAGCTCCGACGAGAGATGGGTCGAGCTGCCCGCGCCCGACGAGCCGAAGGACAGCGCACCCGGCTTCGCTTTGGCGAGCGCGATGAGCTCGCGCACGCTGGTCGCGGGGAGGTCGGGCGCCACGACCAGCACGTTAGTGATCGAAGCGACAAAGATCACCGGCTCGAAATCCTTCGCCGCATCATAGGTCATGTTCGCATAGAGCGCGTTGTTGATCGACATCACGCCCGTGGTAGCCATCAGCAGCGTGTAGCCGTCGGGCGCGGAACGCGCGACCGCCTCCGCGCCGATGTTGCCGCCAGCTCCGGCGCGATTCTCGACAACCACGGGTTGAGCGAGCGCCGGCGCGAGCTTGTCCGCAATGTAGCGCGCGAAAATGTCGGTCGAGCCGCCGGGTGCGAACGGCACGACGATGCGCAGCGTCCTGCTCGGATAGTCCTGCTCGGCCGCAACCGGGAACGCGAGCACGAGGAAAAACAACGCGGCAACGAGGCGATTCACCGTTGCCGCCGCTGACAACGAGGCATCGGGGCGAGTCGAATGGTCCTCAGCCATCTTGCGCGCGAGCTGCTTGGAGACTGCCCGTCATGGTGCGGGACGCAGGCTTTCCTGCTCCGGCCACCGGGTCACTGAGGCTGTACGGTCTGACAGGTCGCGCTCTGGTCACCGATGCCGATATTGGGCACCGGAGCCTGCGGATTGCCCGGATCAGGGGAATTGGTCACGACGTGAACGTAAAACGGCGGTCCATCGTTGGCGGCATCGATGTTCTGTGTCGGCCGTCCGTCCTTGCGCGCCTCGGCCGCTGCGAGGTTGGAGCTCCTGCTCTCGTAGGTCACGATGACATCGGCTTCCTGCCCGGGTGCGAGAACGCCCCCTGGCAGGCTTCCGTCCTGCGGGAACTCTGCTCCGCTCGTCGAGGTGCCTTCGTAAGCCCAGCCCGAGTTAACGAAGTACGTCTTCGTCACATTGGCTTCCGATCCCTTGGTCGACGTCACGTCGAACTGAATCCAGAATGGCCCGGCGTTACCGCTGATGGTTCCGAATATGAAGAAGCGGCTGCCGGTGCGACCGAAGTTCTTGACGCGAACCCACACCTGCAGCTTGGTGTCGTTCGGCTCCTGCTTGCAAACGATGTTGGGCCCCGACCGTCCGCTAACCACTCGACTTCGATGTCGGGCCCCGCCACCAGCGACGGGATCTTCTGGCAGTAGCTTCCCCACCCGAGCCGCTCGCACAAGGCCGATTTCAGGCGCTGAATTTGACTCGGGGGCGCGCTCGAGGGCGCGCACCCCGGCAAGGCAAGGCTCAGTACGAGCAGGGCCGCGATAGTACTGGGGGCGAGCCGGGCAACGCTGGGCGCCTGCGACCATGTCAACCATGCGTGGAGCGGGTGAAGGGAATCGAACCCTCGTCGTAAGCTTGGGAAGCTTCTGCTCTACCATTGAGCTACACCCGCTTCGCTGCCGCTTTGGTGTCCGCGCTGCCGAACGATTCTACGCGGTCGCCGCGCCCCTTCGCAAACACCAAAGGCGTGAGGAAACCGACCCTTGCGGTAACATGCAGGGCCCGCCTCGCGTCCGCGAGCCAGCGTGGCTGGCGCAGGCCGAAGACCGCGATGAAGCCATTGATTCGATCCCGCCGCTGGGCGTTAGCCCCAGGGCGGATCCGTAACCAAAAGTTGCAATGCTGCAACGCGGCAGGCCGTTTGGGCGACAATGGTGGGTTGGAAGCCGCCGCCGCGGAACCAAGCTCGCGGCGGGCAATCAATGCTTTACCTCGGGCCTAGATGCTGACCAAGCGCAAATTCATCACGTTCGCTGGCGCGCTGCTCGTGCTGCTCGCCGTGGTGGGTGCCGTCACTTACTACAAGAAGGATTCGCAGGCCTCTTCCCAGAAGGGGCCCCCCGCGGTTCCGGTGACGGCGGCTGCGGTGATCACCAAGACGGTGCCGGTGCGCCTCTACGCGATCGGCAACGTGGAGCCGTTCACTTCGGTCGCAGTCAAGGCGCGAGTCGATGGCGAGATCGTGTCGGTGCACTTCAAGGAGGGCGACGAGGTCAAGCAGGGGACGGTGCTGTTCGAGATCGATTCGCGGCCTTTCGCCGCGATGCTCAAGCAGGCCCAGGCGAACCTCGGCAGGGACAAGGCGCTGCTCGATCGCGCCGTCGAGCAGGAAAAGCGCTACAAGGACTTGCTCGCCAAGAACTTCATCTCCCCGGACGCCTACGAGCAGGTGCGAACCAACATGGAAACCGCGGCGGCCACGGTCCGCGCCGACGAAGCGGCGCTCGAGAACGCCAGGCTTTCGCTCGAGTACTGCACGATCCGCTCGCCTGTGACCGGCTTCGCCGGTCGCATCCAGATCCAGCAGGGCAATCTGGTCAAGGCCAACGATGCCAACCCGCTGGTCACGATCAACCAGGTCGTGCCCATCTATGTCACGTTCTCGGTGCCCGAACAGAGCCTCGCCGACATCCGCCAGTACCAAGCCGCGGGCGAGCTC
>DASPTZ010000152.1:0-6289 GCA_035623155.1 Casimicrobiaceae bacterium
CGAGGTCCTCGCCTACCAGCACAAGCGTAGCACCGTGCTTGAGCGCGACATGGATATCGAGGATCGAGAGATCGAAGTGAAACGGCGCGTGTGATGAGAATCGGTCGTCGCTGCGCGGGGCGAACACTTCCGAGCACCAGTCGACGAAGCTCACTGCGTTCTCATGGGAGAGCATGACCCCCTTCGGCTTGCCCGTCGAGCCGGATGTATAGAGGATGTAGGCCAGATCCCGCGGCGCCACGGCTGCGTTGTCGGTGACCGGTGCCGGCCCCACCGAATCGGCGGCATCCAGCGCCTTGGTCAGCGCGAGACCGGCGCCGGCGTCGTCGACGGCAAGCAGATCGGGAACCGTACCCAGAGCCTCCAGTTCGGTACGCAATCTGTCGGCGAAGCGGCGCTCGACGACCGCCAGCCTCACCGCACAATTGTTCAGGATGTACGCATTACGCGCGGGCGGTGCGCCGGGATCGACCGGCACGTACGCGGCGCCGGCCTTCAGGATTCCGTAGATCGTCGCCACCGTGTCGACGGTCTTGCGCATGTAGATGCCGACCCGGTCGCCCGGGCGAACGCCGCTGGCGGTCAGCCGATCGCGCACACGATCGGAAAGGGCCGCGAGCGCGCGATAGCTAATGCTTCCTTCGCCTGGCTCGACTACGGCGGTCCGATCCGCGTACAGTTCCGCGGATCGGACGAGTGCTTCGTGGAGTGCGCCAGACCCCTCTCCCCATGGGAGAGGGGCAGGGGTGAGGGAAGACGTCTCAGGCACTTCTTCAGTCCTCAGGATTTCTTCGAACGAATCAACTGGGCAATCTGCGAGATTGTGTCGAGGTGCTCTGGATCGACCTCGTGCGCTTGCAGGGTTATGCCGTAGCGCTCCTCGATGAACATCACCAGTTTGAGCGTTGCAATCGAATCAAGGACACCTCCCGTGATCAGCGGCGTCGTGTCGGTGAGCTCGGAGGGATCCTCACCCGGCAGGAACTCCCTGAGGATGACCTCCTTGACAACCTGGGCGATGTCGTCGGCCATGTATTCCTTTCATTCGTGGAAACTCAGTTGGACGTCTGTTGCCGGCTGCCTGAGCCGAGCGGCGGCAACTTTTGCAGTTCGTCGTAGAGCCGCGATGCGATGACCTCGTGACCGCGGCGGTTCGGGTGCTCGTCCCACTCGGCGAGCCGCAGCGTGGCGAGGTCCTGCCCTTCGTAGACCCTGCCGAGGTCGATAACGGTAAACCCGGCAGCGGCGGCCATCGCCAGGACATCCGCCGTTTCTTCCTGCCACGCTCCTTCGTTCACCTGCGGAAGAAAGATGAACACGGGCAAAGCGCCGCGGCTGCGCGCCTGGTCTGCGATGTGCTGGTAGGTCCATGACAGGATCTCGTTGCGGAACGGACCAAGCCGCTTGAGTGCGGTGGCCTCGTCCATCGAAGGCTCGAGACCGGCGCGCTTCACAATGTCACGCAAGGGCTCGTAGGGTATCTCGATCCTCTTTTGCACGACCTCGACCATGTACCATGACGCGCGCGATATCTCCCGGCCCGTGGCGACATAGGCGACCGCGTTCGGAGAAAAGGTAAGCGCGTATTCCTCGGTGACGAGCTGTTGTGGCGGCTGGTGGCCCGGAACGCCGAAATTCAGTATCTCGTACTTCGCGTACGGCGCGTTGGCCTTCTCGCGGTTCAGCCGATCCTCCACCAGCGCCTCGAAAGTTTCGCCGTCTCCGACGCCCCAGCCCATCACCGACGAGGCCCCGAGCAGCGCGATGCGGTAGGTATTGGCGGGTGGGATGCGCTCGTAATCCTTGTCGCGCATACCCCAGCGGTTGGTGCTGATCGTTCCGTAAGGCGTTCTGGAAACGAACGACGGGATCAGCTCGGATTGGGCGAATCCGCCCGAGAAGCGCTTGAGGTTTGCCCCGCGGACGTCGAGCCAATTCGCGGGCTTCTTGCTGTACACCTCCCACAATTTGGAATTGAAGCGATCGACGGACAGAAGGTTCTCGTAATATCCACGCTCGAGCTTGGCAGTATCGAGGCGACTGAGACGACCCGAGCGCAGTGAATGGATCGTCGTGGCGAGCTGGGTACCAAAGTGCTGGTGGACTTCCTCGATGCTGACCGCGGCCAGGACGACCAGCGACGCCACGGTCACCAGACGCGCGCGCAGCCATGAACTCCGATCAACCTCTGACGCGCGAACATTTCGAAGAGGGCTGCGTTCGATGTTGCCGAGCACGATGACGATCAGCACGATCCCCGGCCATAGGAGAGCATCCATCGTGTAGTTCCTGCCGAGCGCCGGCCACAGGGACAGCCACTCTGAAAGCGAATCGGCTGTCCAGAACGACCACAGCACGCAAATGACCCAGAAAGTAGCGAACGTCTTCAAGGTAGCCACACCAAGGCTGCGCCAGCTCTGCGCCGCCTTTCCGAACCCACGGTCACGGCCGTACTTCAGTTCGTACAGCGCGTTTGCCACGACGAGACAACCTAGGATCGCCCAGAACATGACGTCCCGCCATACCAGAAACAGCGTGCCGCGCAGCCAGAACCACTGGTACGCATGCAGCAACCAGGTCAGCGCGAATACGCACAGGGTGGCCAAGACCATCGCCTTGGTAGTTCCCAACTTGCGCATCCTGAACACCAGGGGGTAGTAAAAGATCCGCTGCATGAAATCCTTCCAGTAGATGTTGATGCGTCGCCAGAAATCCGTGAAGCTCGACGCCAACAGATACCGGTTGTGAGTCTCCGGCAGGCGGAAACCGAACAGGTAAAGCATTCCGACGATCAGGTGGAACAGCCCCGACACGCGCAGGTAGAGAAGAAAGTTCGCGACAAGATACTGCAGAAGCTGCGCCGGTCCGGTGACTTCTGACGGCGCCAGCGTGACGTGGAGGTAGATGAAGCGATAGAGAATCAGGTGGATGATGCCGCGTACCATCCAATCGACGCCGACCTGGTAGGTGCGATACGCGTCATCGTCGAAATAATTCCGCCGGAACGCCTTGTAATCGACCACCGGAAACAGCGGAAAACAGGCGTTGGGCAGCATGAAGAAATATGCGAGCGTACGCACCGGCGAAACCGGCGCCGTGTCATGGCGCAGGTCGTAGAAATAGACGATCAGCCTGAACATGAACATCGAGCCCAGCACGGGCCAGATGGCATCGGAGGCTGGAACCTCGAACCACTTCGCTCGCAGTGCGATCAGCACGGCGCCGACTGCGAGCAGCAGGGTGCCGCGCACACGGAAGGAAACCGGCAGGTGACAGATGCCGATCAGAACGAGGCCGATGGCAATGATCGACACGCCGTTGGCGAGGTCGAGAACCAGCACGATGCCCGCCAAAGACAGTGCCAGGAAGAACGGCAGGCGATAGCGGAGCGGCAGCAGCGCGTGGACCGCAAAGCCGCCGAACGCCAGGAGCGCCAGGCGCAGGAACGCTGCGCTTTCGATCTGGAACTGGCGTATCAAGATGGTGACAAGGCCGAGCTGCAGCAGGATCAAGGCGTAAGCTTTGATCGCGATCCGGCCTTGAGCCGGCAATTCTCCGGTGGCGGAGTCGCTGGTGTTCGCAACCGCTGCGGTCGTCATGGTGAACGACTCTCTTCTGCGTGGCAGGTCGACCTGGAGAACGCCGCTCGACTGCGCATCAGTAGATCTTCCATCCCTGGGTCCCGTACTTGGTGAAATGGCATGTGTAGACCTGGCCGCGCGTCTGCTGCAGCGCGCGCATGACGTCCATGCGCCGGACTGGATCGACCAGCATCATCATGAAACCGCCGCCGCCGGCGCCAGATATCTTGCCTGCGCGCATCCCCGCTTTCTCGGCGAGCCGATAGATCTCCTCGATCTGTGGATTCGAGATGCTCTTTGCCATCTTCTTCTTCGCTTCCCAGCCCGCGCGCAGCGATACCACGAGCCCCTCGAAGTCTCCCTTGAGCAAGCTTTCCTTCATGGCGAGCGCTTCCGACTTCAGGGCATGCGTCGCCTCGATGGCCGCGACCTCGTTGCGCTTCACGTTGTCAGCCTGCTCGTCGATGATCCGGGCCGACTCCCGTGAGACGCCGCCGAAATAGAGAAGCAGCGAAGCCTCCAGCTCGGAAATGATCCAGTTCTTTATGCGCAGCGGATTGACCACGACGCGCTCGCCGGGATGGAACTCCATGAAGTTGAAGCCGCCGAAGGTGGCGGCGTACTGGTCCTGACGGCCGCCGGAAAGCCCGACGTCGATGCGCTCGATTTCATAGGCCAGCCGTGCGATTTCATATTCCCCTAGCGGCAGGTTCAGCCACTCGACGAAGGCCTTGATCATCGACACGACCAGCGTCGAAGACGAGCCGAGCCCGGAGCCGGGCGGCGCGTCGGTGTGCGTGGTCATCACCATCGGCAGCGGACGGCCGGCATTGAAGTCGCGAACGATACGGTTGTAGACGCCCTTGTGCAGATTGAGCCTTCCGTCGAGCATGAGCTGCGGGCTCGCTTCGCCCTCCCATGCGTCCCCGCTGTCGGCGGCCACGAGTCGCACCAGACTGCGCTGCGGGCACGGCTCGATCACCGTGTAGGCGTACTTGTCGATCGTCGCCGTCAGCGTCAACCCGCCGTAGCGATCGCAATAGGGCGACACGTCGGTTCCGCCACCGCCTAGCCCCAGTCGCAGGGGCGCTCTCGCTCTGACGATCATCGGTGCCTTGCTCGTCGCATCTGGACCTCAGGAAAGACCGCGAGACATGGCATGGATCGCCGGCACCTGCTCTCGCTCCACGGGCTTCGCAGGCGAGAAAATTCCAGCTCGTTCGCACCGGCCGGACTTGGGATCCGCGTCCAGCCAGGTGTCGAGCAACAACCTGAGCCGTTGCGCGACCTCCGGATAGGCGTCGAGAACATTGTTCTGGCAGCTCGGGTCTTCGCGCAGGTTGAACAGCCGGTACAGCGCGCCTTCGGCGAGCGGCTGGTAGGTGAGCTTCCATTCGCCCAACCGCACCATCCGATCCTTGGCGGCGACGATGATGTCGACGAACTTCGACTTCAGCGAGATCATCCCGAGGCGCTTGTCTGGAACCTCCAGCAGCTCGGGCAGATGCGGGTACCGAAGATGGCTGGGCGGGGTCCCCGGAAGGTCCGTGAGCCACACGCCGGTCTCGTTGAACGCTGGCAGCTCGGTACCCATGCCCTCTCCGCGCATCAGCGGCACCAGCGACACGCCCTGCGTGGACTCGGCGATGGGCAGTCCCGCGAGCTCGAGCAGCGTCGGCGCGATGTCGACGGTGCGCACGACCTGGGTCACCTTGCGTGGTCCGCGAGTTCGCGGATCCGCGATGATGATCGGCACGCGGGCGGAAAAATCGCCGATCGCCGAATTGCCTTGGCCCCAAGTCTCGTGCTCGAAGAACTCGAAGCCGTGGTCGCTGAAGACTACCACAATGGTGTTGTCCGAGAGCTTGGAGGCATCGAGATAGGTCATGATTCGCCCGACCTCGTCGTCGAAGTTCCTGACGCAGCCGTCGTAGAGATCGATGACCTGCTCCAGATCGAATTTGGCCTTCGGCTCGGCCTGGGCGCGAATGATCTCCCACGGATCGCGCAGCTTCGCCATGATGAACTTCGATTCACCCCGGTACGCCGGATCGGAGTAGAGGGAGTAGTACGGGTATTTGGACGTGAAGGGCGGGTGTGTCGTCGCCATGAATGACACCAGGAAGAACGGCCCGTCTTCCACCGCCAGCTTGCGTATCATGCGCCGCGTGTCGCGGCCGACCTCCTCGGTCAGCGGGATACCGCCGAGGTAATAGATTTCCGGCAGGAATGCCTTGCCGAACGCGTTCTGCGTGAACAGCGAAAGGAACAGTCGCAGGTCCTTCGGGCCCTGCCGCAGCAGGAACTTGATGTTCCACTGGTCCGGCGGCAGGTCGCGGTGATCGAAACCGAAGTTGAACTTCTCGGCGTCGGAGGCCGCCCAATCGCCAACGATGGCCGATCGGTAGCCCGCCTGCCTAAGGATCTGCGGTAACAGAGGGACTTGCAGCCGGGTCTGCTCGGGGGTTACGAAAGTGTCGCGCACGCCGTGGCGGTGCGGCCAGGTGCCGGAGAGCATCGAGACCAAACTGGGCGCCGTGCGCGCACATGGGACGTAGCAGTCGGTGAAATGGGTGCCACGCTTGGCGAAGCGCGCGAGATTGGGCGTGAGCTCGCGCCGGTATGCCGTCCCGAACAGCCGATCTGCGCGCAACGTGTCCGACCCGATGAGCACGATGTTGGGGCGAGAGCGCTCTCGGTCGATGGCG
>DASPTZ010000153.1:0-2839 GCA_035623155.1 Casimicrobiaceae bacterium
ATTTTCTTGCGGAGGATCATATCCGCACGCTCGTTCTGATCGGCGTTATCGGGCGTGAGCATTGGCCTTCGTTTACGGCTTCGTCGGAAGCCGCCGACGGTATGCCGGACCCGCTCGATCGCTGGTCGCGACGCATTTTGAGTGTGATCGCAGTGACTTTGGGCGCCACGGCGATATTCCCCTTTGACGGTCCGCCCTGGGCGCCGTTTCAACGTTGGGCGAAACAGGCCGAACCGGTGCATCCATCGCCGCTTGGCGTGCTGATCCATCCCGACTGTGGCCTGTGGCATTCTTGGCGTGGCGCATTGGGGTTTCGCAGCATATTGATCTTCCCGAACCTGATCGACGCGCCAGTCCGTGCGAAAGCTGCGCAGACAAGCCGTGCCTCACCGCCTGCCCGGTAGGCGCTTTTGCTTCAGGCCAATACGATGTTGCAGCTTGCGTCGCTCATATCGACGCGTTGAAGGGCGCCGATTGCATGGAACAGGGCTGCCGCGCACGCTGCGCGTGTCCCGTCGGCGCAACATATCGCTACGGGCGCAATCAGACCGAATTCCATTTGCGCGCGTTTCGTGAGGCGCAGCGACGATCGCGCTGGTCGATCAGCTCCAGTTCTCGATAATCTCTTGCATGACGTGCAAACCGTCGGTCAGCGCCGCCGGGCCAGGCTGAAGGATGATTGACGATTTGATTTCATGGAGGTGGCCGCGCTGGACTGCCGGGACGTCTGAGAATCCAGGCCGCGCCCTGACCTTTGCAGACTGGAATTTCTTGCCGCACCAGGAGCCGATGATGATGTCGGGCGCAGCGGCAACGACATCAGCATGCGTAACGATCCGGCCCTTGGCGCTGCTTTGCTTGGAGCGGTCGGGGAAAATATCGACGCCGCCGGCGATCTCGACCAGTTCCGAAACCCAGCCAATCGCTGAGATCAAAGGATCATCCCATTCTTCGAAAAAAACCTTTGGACGACGCGACAGGGTTGAAGCGCGCAGGCGCGCCTGGGCCAGCCGCATTTCCATATCGGCGGCCAAGGCCACAGCCTTTGCATCGGCGCCGACCAGCGCGCCAACCGTCCTGATCATATCGAGAATGCCGGCAATGGTTCGATGATTGAAGGCGTGCACTTGCAGGCCGCGTCGGATCAAGTCGGCGACGATATCGGCCTGGATGTCGGAGAACGTGAATATCAGATCAGGGTTTAGCGCGAGGATCGTTTCGCTGTCCGCCGAGGTGAAGGCGCTGACCCTTGGCTTATTCCGCCGCGCTTCCGGCGGGCGAACCACATAGCCAGACACGCCAACAATGCGGTCCTGTTCGCCCAACAGATAGAGGGTCTCGACGGTCTCCTCGGTCAGACAGACAATTCGGCTTGGCGGAAACATGAAAATACCCTGATAACACCGGGACAAAGGCCTGTAGCGCGGCACGGTTTTGAGACACCCGGCTGCGCTTGCTCAGGCGGCCAAGGGTAAGGTCGCTGCGAGCGTCGGGTCAATCGCAATTCGTGGCATGGTTTGCTCCTCTCTGACCCTCGCGGGCGTT
Organism: Casimicrobiaceae bacterium; assembly: GCA_035623155.1. Lineage (GTDB taxonomy): Bacteria > Pseudomonadota > Gammaproteobacteria > Burkholderiales > Casimicrobiaceae > PALSA-1003. The sequence goes on from DASPTZ010000153.1 coordinate 1,546, forward strand.
TTGTATCCATGCCGCGCGACGAGCCAAGTTTCATTGTAGCGCCTGGCGAATGCGACGAGCTCGGCGCGCAGTTCCTCGATGGTTTTGAACGTCCGCACCCAGAGCAAGTTCTCCTTCAAGGTTCGGATGAAGCGCTCAGCGACGCCATTGCCCTCGGGTTCGCGCACGAAGGACGGCGACGCTTCGATGCCCAGACATTTGATCTCGTCCTGGAAATCGCCAGACATGTAATTGGAGCCGTGATCGTGACGCAGCTTGAGCCCACGCGCCACGCCGGGCGCGACGGAGCCGAAGCACCGATGCACTCCCTGCCGGACCGGCTCCAGCGCCTCGAAGCGATTGGCTGAACGCGCGGCGTGAATGCCGACGATTTCTGAGTTCGCGTGTTCGACGGCGACGAAAACATAGGCCCGCCCTTGCTCGAGGGTGACGGTCTGGCTCATGTCCGTTCCCCACATTTCATTGACCTCGTCGGTGAGGATGGTTCCGTCGTGCGTCTTCTCTTGGTTGCGCCCGACGCGATGGGGCGCGAGCAAGCCGTTCTCTCCCATCACCCGGCGCACGCGGCGAGGGCTCGAGCGAACCCCGGCAACGCGCAGTCGCGCCCATATTTTGCGATAGCCTTCGCCGTGAAAGTCGGACGCTTCGATTTCCCGGCGGATATGATCGGCCAGGTCAGCATCCGGACAAGGGCCTCTCGGACCGCGGCGACGGGCGATCGCAGGCGATGGCGTTCCCTTGAGAAAGCGATACACGCCGGCGCGCGAGACCCTCCACGCGCGCGCGACCCGCGCCAGGCCATAAGAACGAGACGTGGAAGGCGAGACCGTCTGGCTCATCGTCTCGACCTCCTTCGGGCCAAAGGGCTTTTGGCCTCCATGGCGGCGATCTTGGCGGACAGCAATTCGTTGTCCATGGTGATCTCGCCCACCTTGGATTTCAGTCGGGCGATTTCATCCTCGCGGTCGTCGCGCTCGCGTTCCTTCAGGGCTGACGTCGCGCCGGCGAGCGCTCGGTCCCGCCATTCGGTCAGCTTGGCCACAGAGACATTCGCTTCCCGGGCGACGACATCCAGCGGTTCGCCACGCAACAAACGCGCCACCACCGCCATCTTGCGTTGGACCGAATAGCGCTTCGGTCCTGCATCGACGCCCGAGGGGGCGCCTGCGCCAGCTATGGGGGAGCGCTCCGGCGCCCCCTCGGGCTTCAGCCCTGCATCAATCGTCATTTCGAAACCTCCGGTTGCGGTTCAATTACCGCAGCCAGATGTCTCAGCTAACCGTGACGCACCCCA
>DASPTZ010000154.1:0-30117 GCA_035623155.1 Casimicrobiaceae bacterium
CGAGTAGTAGCCCAGACGGCGCGCCTCGGCGACGAGAAACTCCAGGTCGTCGCGCAGCAGCGGCTCGCCGCCCGACAGTCCGAGCTGCACGGCGCCCAGAGCCCTGCCTTCGCGCAGCACGCGCAGCCATTCCTCGGTGGAGAGTTCCTCGGGCCGCGCTGCGTAGTCGAGCGGGTTGTAGCAGAACACGCAGTGCAGGGGACAGCGATAGGTCAGCTCGGCGAGCAGCCACAGCGGCCCGGCACCTCGCGGCACGGACGCGCCCGAGCGAGCGCCCTCACTCGCCGATGCTGATCCAACCGCGTGCATGGGCAATCCCGATGAACTCGACCACATCCTGGCGCAGGGCCGCCCCTGGGAAGGCGGCCTCCAGCTCGCGCACGAGAGCTTCTACCGTTGTCTCCCCATCGATGCGCTTGATGATCTCGGCGGCGCTCGCCGAGAGTTTCACCATCCCCTCGGGATAGAGCAGCACCCAGGCCGACTGCGCCGGCTCGTATTGCAGCCGGAACTGCGGGCGAAGCCGCGGCGTGTCCGCCCGCGGCGGATCAGTCGACACGATCACCTCCCGGAAGGCCATACGCCCTCTCGATGGCATCGAGCATCGACCAGAGCACATCGAGCTTGAAGCCGAGGATCTCCAGCGCGCGTTCCTGCTGTGCGCGCGTCCTGAAGTGGTCAAGCGTGAGCGCGAGACCGTGGGCGACGTCTCGCCGCGCGAGCCCCACCCGGTCGCGGAAGTACGCAAGCCCCTGAGAATCGATCCACGGATAATGCTGCGGCCATCCCGCGAGCCGCTTCTGGTGAATCTCGGGCGCGAACAGCTCCGTGAGCGACGAGCATACGGCCTCCTGCCACGGGCGCGTGCGCGCGAAATTGACGTACGCGTCGACAGCGAAGCGCACGCCGGATACGACGTGCTGCAGCGACACGACCTCGGTGCGGCTGAGCCCGGTCGCGAGCGCGAGGCGAATCCACGCTTCGATGCCTCCCTCCTCGCCCTGGCTCCCGTCGTGGTCGACGATACGCTTGATCCATTCGCGCCGCACTTCGCGCTGAGGGCAGTTGGAAAGAATCGCCGCATCCTTGAGCGGGATGTTGATCTGATAATAGTAGCGGTTGCATACCCAGCCGCGGACCTGCTCCGGCGTGCACTGTCCGGCGTTCATGCGCACATGGAAGGGGTGGTGGATATGGTAGCGGCTGCCCATGCCGCGCAGGCGGCGCTCGAACTCCTCACGGCTCCAGGCCTCGGCGTCGGCGGCGGTCATCTTATGAGCGCGAAGGTGCCGCGCAAGCTCCCCTGCTAGATTTCGAGCCGCATGCCGTCGCAAGCGACTTCGATGCCCGCCGCGGCAAGCTCGGCTCGCTCCCGCGAATCCTCGTCGAGGATCGGGTTGGTATTGTTGATATGAATGAGCACCTTGCGCGGGCGCGGATAGCCGGCAAGCACTTCGAGCATGCCTCCCGGACCCGCCAGCGGCAGATGTCCCATGTCGCGCGCCGACCTGCCGGCGATGCCGGCGCAGAGCATTTCATCGTCGGTCCAGAAGGTCCCGTCGAGAAGCAGGCAGTCTGCCTTGCCGAAGATCGCGTGCAAGTGCGCCTCCATCCGGCCCAGCCCGGGGGCATAGAACAGCGTCGCGCCCGTCGTCTCGTCGCGCAAGAGCAACCCGACGTTGTCGCCCTCGCGCGGTTCGTGGCGATGCGCGGAGTACGGCGGCGCCTTGCTCTGCAGAGGAATTGCCCGCAGGCTCAGCCCCGGAAGCCCCTGAACTGCGAACCCCGTGCCGTCGGTGGCGACGCGGCGCCAGTCGACGCGGCAGTAGTGCTCGAGCACGCGAAACAGCGGGTGTCCTGTGCTCAGATCCGTGCGCACGCTGTCGGTGCAGTAGATCGCGAGCGGCGCCCCCTCGCGCAGCATCAGCAGGCCCGCCGTGTGGTCGATCTGACTGTCGACCAGCGCGATGCCGACAATCGCGGTATCGCGTAGCGCACGCGCGGGCTGCGCTTCGGGGAAGGCGCGCAGCTGCGCGAGAATGTCGGGGGACGCGTTGACCAGGAGCCAGCTCTTGCCGTCGACGCTCACCGCGATCGACGATTGCGTGCGGGGAGAAGCACGGATCCGCCCGCGACGCAGACCGTCGCAATTGCGACAGTTGCAATTCCACTGGGGAAACCCGCCTCCCGCGGCGGAGCCGAGAACGTGGACGATCACAGTGCGCGAGGGCAAAGCACCAACCCCCGCCTGGCCCGAAGCGGATCGCCCGGATTACGAGCCCTCAACGAACCGAAAGCGTAGCCGCGGCCGGCGACGCCAGTCGCAGGCGTTGATTCAGCGGGTCGCGACGTACATCGTGATTTCGAAGCCGAACCGCAGTTCCTCGAACGTGGGTTTTGTCCAAAGCATGGCGTCCTCCAAGGTGGTCGATCGACGACGGCTCTGCTGTGCGGGAGCCTATTATAGTTGACCGCAGCCGACGCGCAAGCCCGGCGACGCTGGAGCCCGGCGACGCTGGAGCCCTCGAACGCGGTACCATAGCGGCTCGCTCGGGCCGCTGCAGACCCGTTTCATTTCGCAGCTCTCGCCAGCATGTCGATCCGGCTGTTCCCCGTTCCGTTGCTTCTCGCCAGCGCGCTGGCGCTCGCCGCGCCGCTTGCCTACGTTCCCAACGAAGGCTCGGCCAGCGTGTCGGTGATCGACACGGCCTCCGACCGCGTAGTCAGGACCTTCAAGGCGGGCTCCCGACCGCGCGGCATTGCGGCAAGCGCCGACGGCAAGAAGCTGTTCGTCAGCGATCAGACCAGCAACTCCCTGCTCATCATCGACCCGGCCTCGGGAGAGGTGCTCGCGCGCACACCCCTGGGCGATTCGCCGGAAGGCATCTACCTGTCCGCCGACGGCAAGTGGCTTTCTGCCGCGATTGAGGAGAACAACCAGGTGCTTCTCGTCGACGCCGCCACGGGCAAGGTCATGCGCCGACTCGCCATGCGCGGCAGGAATCCCGAGCATGCGGTATTCAGCCCTGACGGGCGGTGGCTTTACGTGAGCAGCGAGGAAGCCGACAGCGTCGACATCGTGGACTTGGCCAGGGACGAAGTGATCAAGTCGGTCAAGGTCGGAGATCGCCCGCGCGGCATCGGCTTCCTTCCCGACGGCAGCCGGGCTTATGTCGCGGCCGAAAACGCCGACATGGTGAATGTGTTCGACGTCGCATCGCACGAGGTGATCGCGCGCATCAAGGCCGGGAGCCGATCGAACGGCGTGACCGTACATCCGAGCGGACGCTGGGTCTACGTTTCCTCCGGCGGGGAAGGCACCGTGCAGGTGATCGACACGACGACCAACGCCATCGTGGCCAGGATCCCCGTCGGAAAGCGACCATGGAACATGGCGATCACGCCGGACGGCGCCAAGCTCTACGTCGCGTGCGGTCGCTCCAACGCGGTGGCCGTGATCGACACCGCAAGCAACGCCAAGGTCGCGGAGATCCCGGTGGGCGAGCTGCCGTGGGGCGTTGCGATCCGCTGACGCTTGGCTGAACGGATCCCGGGGAGCGGTCGCGCCGGCAGCCGCCTGCCGGCGCTCGCGTTCGCGGCAGCCGTGCTGACCGGCGCTGCGCGCGCCGACAACCCTGCCGAAGTATTCGAACTGCCCACGCTCCAGGTCATCGGCACGACGCCGCTGCCCGGGCTGGGCACCGCGCTCAAGGACGTGCCGGCGAACGTACAGACTTTCAACCGGAGCGAAATCGATCGCCAACGGCCCCTCGACCTGACCGATTTCCTGGGCAGCAATGCCAACAGCGTCGGCGTCGCATCGGGGCAGGGCAATGCCTATCAGCAGGATCTCAATTTCCGCGGGCTCACCGCGTCGCCGCTGCTCGGCGCAGCGCAGGGGCTGTCGGTGTTCCAGGACGGCGTGCGCATCAACGAAGCCCTCGGCGACGTCGTCAACTGGGATTTCGTTCCCATGTCGGCGATCTCCAGCGTGCAGCTCATACCGGGATCGAATCCCGTGTTCGGTCTGAACACGCTCGGCGGCGCGGTGGCGATCTACACCCGCAGCGGAGCGCAATATCCGGGAGGCGCTGTCGAGCTTTCCGGCGGCTCCTTTGGCCGCGGCGCCGCCCAGCTCGAGTACGGCGGCAGCCAGGATCGGATCGACTATTTCGCGACCGCGAACTTCTCCAACGACAATGGGTGGGCCGAGCACAACCCGAGCCGCGTCAAGCAGTTCTTCGGCAAGGTCGGATATCAGGACGACGTGAGCGACCTGGACTTGAGCCTCACCCTGGCAGACAACACGCTGCAAGGCACGCAGACGCTGCCGCAATCCTGGCTCGATACGCCGACGCAGCCCTACACCTTCCCGGACATCAACCAGAACCGGCTCGCGTTCGTCGTCGCGAAGGGAAGCCATTTTCTGAGCGATACGGTCCTGCTCGGAGGCAACGTCTACTACCGGCACTATCGCAACAACAACACCAGCAGCAACGTGAATTCCCAGTACGGCAGCATCGACCCCGACACGGGATTGCCCGAGACCAACGAGGCGACCAACGACGCGACGGCCATCGACCAGACGAGCGGGGGATTCGGGCTCCAGCTGACGGTCAACGCGGAGCTCGGCGGGCGCAAGAATCAGTTCATCGCTGGCTTGAGCGGCGACTTCGGCGACACAGGGTTCAGTCAGCAATCGCAGCCGGCGACGTTCACTGCAGATCGCGGCACGGTCGCGACGGGACCCTATGCGTTGGAGACCGACGTCGGCAGCACGAATCGTTACTGGGGCATCTTCTTCGCGGACACGCTCGCGCTCGCGGAACAGTGGACGCTCAGCGCGGCGGGCCGCTACAACTATGCCCGGATCGCCATCAACGACCGCACGGGCAACGATCCCGCGCTCGACGGCAGCTACAGCTTCGCCCGTTTCAACCCGGCCGTTGGCATCAATTTCAATCCTACGCCGGCGCTCACCGCGTACGGCGCATACAACGAGGGCATGCGCGCGCCCACGCCCATCGAACTCACCTGTTCGAACGCGGCGGCGCCGTGCAAGCTGCCCAACGTATTTCTCGCCGATCCGCCGCTGCAAAAGGTCGTCTCGCGGACCGCGGAGGCCGGCGTCCGCGGCAGCGGGCCGAACCTGCAGTGGGCGGCAGCGATCTACCGCACCGATCTCGACAACGACATCGCTTTTGTCGCCAGCGGTGGCGGAGGGGCCAACGTCGGCTACTTCCAGAATGTCGGTCAGACTCGCCGCCAGGGCGTCGAGTTCATGGGTGCAACGCGCTTTGGCGACGTGGCCGTGAGCCTTCGCTACAACTACATCGACGCGACATTCCGTTCGAGCTTCGTAGCCGCCAGCCCCAACAACTCGACCGCGGATGCCAACGGCGCGATCACCGTGAACCCGGGCGATCGAATTCCCGGAATACCTGCCAACTCGGTCAAGCTGCGGATCGATTGGAATGCCGATGGCCGCTGGTCGGTCGGCGCGACTCTGCTCTATGCCTCCAGTCAATACGCTCACGGCGACGAGAACAACCAGGACAGTCACGGCCAGGTGCCTGGATACGCGCTGGTGAATCTCGACGCACAACTGCAGTTGACCTCAGCGTTGCAGCTCTTCGCCAACATCGGCAATCTGTTCAATCGCCAGTACCAGAACTTCGGACTTCTGGGGGCCAACGCATTCACGGGGCCTGACCGCACTTTCGGGCCGGCTCAAGGCATCGCTCCGGTTTCCGAGCAGTTTCGCGGGCTGGGCGCCCCCCGCGGGTTCTGGATTGGCTTACGCTATGCCTTCAGCACCACCTGAACAGATCAACTGGACGATAATCTGCATAGCTGGCCGACCGGGCATTGCCGCCATCTCTCGACCGCATGGTGATGAAACGACGCCGCGACTTTTTGAAGGCGCTTGGCGGCCTTGGGCTCGCTGCGCTCCCCTGCCGCTCGCTGTCCGATCACGCCGGCGGCGGGGCTCCTTCGGCCGCCGATTTCTGCGGCAACGGTACGAACGGGCAGCCGCTCTTTATCCCAGGGACCACGGGGCTGTTTGGACGGATTTCGGGCAACGCACCGCTGCGCATGCGCGCCGCACCGGCGAGTCGGGGCGATGGCGGGCCATGGCAGCTCGCGTTCGCCGTCGAACAAGAAGGGCGACGCTACGTCAATCCCACGCTGGTGCTGCCCCGGGGCGAGCGAGTGCGCATCGACTTCGAGAACGCCCTAACCGAGCCCACCATCGTTCACTGGCACGGTCTGGCGGTCGACACGCGCAACGACGGGGCGGGCATGACCCTGGCTGCGCCCGGCGAGCGCTACAGCTACGACTTCGAAGTCCGCAACCGTTCGGCACTGTACTGGTACCATCCGCATCCCCACGGCATGACGGCGGGGCAGGCTTATCGAGGCTTGTTCGGGCTCATCGAGGTCGAAGACGAGGACGAACGGAGGCTGCGGATCGCGCTCGATCTCGCGCCGGTCAAGAGCGAGATCCCGCTGATCCTGCAGGATCGGCGCGGCGGCGACTACGCACCCACCGAAGCCGATCGCATGCATGGCTTGCTGGGCGAGGACGTCCTGATCAATGGAACCGCTTGTCCGTATCTCGACGTTGCAACGCGAATCTATCGCTTCCGCGTGCTCAACGCCTCGAACGCAAGAACCTACCTTCTCGGGCTGCGCACCGCAAGCGGGAAGGAAATGCCGTTCACGCTTATCGGCACTGACGGCGGCCTGCTGGTCACCCCGCAGCGATGCAACGAAGCGTTCCTCGCGACTGCAGAACGCGTCGACATCCTGGTCGACCTTTCCGACGCGGCGGTTGGAGAGACCCTCGTGCTCGAGACGCGGGCGTTCGATCCCATGCACATGGAGATGGTCTCGGCGATGGCCGCAACGGATCACGCGGCGATGGGCCACGCATCACCGCCGCCAGTCGCCCCGGTGACGCCGCCCAACGCGGACCATGCAGCCATGCATCATGGCAGCGCCTTTCCCGAAGGTGCGCCGCGCGCGTTGCTGCAGCTGCGAGTTCGCGAGCGGATCGCGTACGCCGCGCGGATCCCGGCACTTTTGGCGAGTGTTGATCCCATCGCCGTGGTCGGCGCGACCGAGCGGCCATTGCGGCTGGGTTTCGCGAAGGGTCGCTGGCGCATCAACGATCGCGTGTTCGCAATGGGAGAGACTCCCATCGAGGTGCGGCGCGACACCATCGAAACGTGGCTGATCAGGAATTACTTCAACAGCATGCCGCATGCCATGCATCTTCACGGCTTTCAGTTCCAGGTGATCGAGCGCGAGACCAGCCCCGAGCAACTTGCGCCCCTCAAGATCGATGCCAGGGGACGGCTCGCCACCGACATCGGGTGGAAGGACACCGTGCTGGTATGGCCGGGCGAAAGCGTCAGGATCGCGCTCGATTTCAGGATGCCATTCCCCGAGGCCCAGACCTACATGTTCCACTGCCACAATCTCGAGCACGAGGACGGCGGAATGATGCTAGGGGTCAGAGTCGCGTGAACACCGGACTGCTTAGGTCGCGGCCCCGGAGTGGCAAGACCGAAGAGGCGGCGCGTTGAACGATCCCGCGCTGGCCGTTGCGGAACGCGCGGCTCGCAATGCCGCGGCAGTGATCGGCGATGCCGCGCGCGATCTCAAGCGCCTCGCCACTTTTTCCAAGGAACATGGTGAAATCGTTTCGCAGGCCGAAAGCGAGGCGGAGAATGCAATCGTGACGGCGCTCAGCGCTGCCTTTCCCGATCACGCGGTTCTTGGCGGCGATGGAGGTGCGCGGAGTCCCCGCAACGGAGGCTCGACCTACCGCTGGATCATCGATCCCATCGACGGGACCGCGAATTTCGCCCATGGGTATCCCTGCTACGCGATATCGATCGCGCTCGCGCACGGCGCCGAGCTGACGCACGCCGTCGTGCTCGATCCGCTGCGCGACGAGCTCTACGCTGCCGTGAAAGGCCACGGGGCCACCATCAACGGCGTGCCTCTGCGCGTTTCGGCATGCACGGCGATCGACCGAGCTCTGGTCGGCACGGTGTTTCCCGCGCACGACAGCCCGAAGCTCGCGGCGTATCTCCCCATGCTCCAGGCCGTCATGCAATGCTGCGCCGGAGTTCGGCGCGCCGGCGCCTCTTCGCTCGAGCTCGCCTATGTGGCCGCCGGAAGGCTCGACGGCTTCTGGGTCACCAGTCTCACGCGCCGTGACCTCGCCGCCGGAGCGCTGCTGGTGCACGAAGCCGGCGGGCGCATCGGCGATTTTGCAGGAACCGCGGAATTCCTGAAGAGCGGTGAAGTCATCGCCGCCGCGCCGGGCGTGTTCTCCGCGCTGCGCGAGGTCATCGCCGGCGCGCGCTAGGTCAAGCGGCGAGTCGCAGGAGCTGCTCGTGCAACGCGGGTGGAATATCGACCCCTTCGGCGGCGGCCTTTGCCGCTAACGACTCGCGGCGATAGCCGGGAAGCCTTACTCCGGATTCGGCCACCATCGCGGCAATCAGCGTTTCGATTCGCTCGGAATAGACGGCGCGTCCTGCAAGCCCCTCCGGGTCGATCACCAGAAATGCCTGACCGATGCGCGGGCGGTTGCCCTCGTCGACGAAAAACGAGTTCGCCTCGAAGCCGATCGCGGCGCCGGTCAGCGCGGTGACCAGCAGCTCGACGATCAGCGCAAGCATCGCACCCTTGTCACCCCCGAGCGGCAGCATGCTGCCTTCCAGACCGGCCTTGGGATCGGTCGTGGGCTTACCGTCGCGATCGAGCGCCCAGCCGAGGGGTATCGCCTTGCCCTCCTTCGCCGCGACCATGAGCTTGCCGCGCGCGACCGCGGACAATGAGAGATCGATGGTCAAGGGGGCGCCGGCAGCACGCGGAAAGACGGCTGCGATGGGATTGGTGCCCAGCAGCGCGCGGCTGCCGCCGGCGACCGGCATCGCCGCCGGAGAGTTGCCGATCGCCAGCCCAACCATGTCTGCCGCGCCTACGGGCTCGAGGTGATACGCGGCGACGCCGAAATGATGGCTGTTGGTGACGGCGGCAAGCGCAACGCAGTGCCCGCGCGCCAGGCGAATCGCTTCCTCGACCGCAAGCGCACACGCCGGAAAGGCAAGCCCGCAGGCGGCATCGATCAGCGCGGCACCTCCCCTGGCGGCGGTGACGCGGGGGATCGCGCCGCCATCGGCGCGCCCATTGGCGAGATGCGCGGCGTACTGCGGGACGCGAGACACGCCGTGCGATGCAAGGCCGCGCGCGTCGGCGTAGACCAGCGCGCGCGCCGTCGACGCGGCCATGCTCGTGTTGGCGCCTGCAGCGGCCAGCGCGCGCGTCGCGAGCTCCTTTAGCGCCTCGAGAGCGATGCGCGGCATGGCTCCTGTTCAAGCTCCTCGCCGTGGCCGCTCGAGCTCGGCAGCGACCTCGGCGGCGATCATGGTCGACACTCGCGTGTTGGATTCGCGAGTGACGCCCGCGACATGCGGCGTGAGGATCAGACGCGGGCAGTCCGCCAGCGGCGAAGCCCGTGGCAATGGCTCGCTAGCGAAAACGTCGAGCGCAGCTCCGCCGAGCTTGCCGGCGCGAATTGCCGCGGCGAGCGCCGCTTCGTCGACGATCCCGCCGCGCGCCGTATTGATCAGTACCGCATCGGCTTTCATGAGCGCGAGCTTGGAGCCGTCGATCAGGCCTCGGGTTGCCGGCGTTAGCGGCACGTGCAGCGTGACGACGTCGGACTTGCGCAGCACATCGTCGAGCGCCTCGAGCTCGACCTGCTCCTCCGTCCACACGGCGGCGCCGGAGGGAATCTGCGGATCGAATGCGATGACACGCATCCCGAGAGAGCGCGCACGCCCTGCGGTCAGCCTGCCGATTCCGCCGAAGCCGACGATGCCCAGTATCTTGCCGTCGATTTCGCGGCCGCCCGATAACGCGGCGCGAGGCCACTCGCCGCGTCCCACTTCGGCGGTCGAGCCGTAGACGCCGCGCAGCAGGAGCATCGCCGTCGCGATCACGTACTCCGCGACGGCGAGCGCGTTGGCGCCAGTGGCGGGGATGACGCGAATTCCGCGCTCCTCGCAGGCGGCGACGTCGACGTTGTCGAGCCCCACCCCCAGCCTGCCGACGACCTTGAGCCGCGAGCCGGCGGCGAGCAGCGTGCGATCGACCTGCGTTCGATTGCGCACGATCAGCGCATCGGCTCCGGCGAGAGCCTCGGTGAGTTCCGCATGCCGGTCGACGAGTGCCGCGTCGTACCTGACCTCGAACTTCGCCGCGAGCCAGGCGACCGCCGGCTCGTCCATGAACTCGCTGATGACGACGTTCATTCGCGCGGCGTTTGAGATCAGCTCTGCATTCCCCAGCGGCGCACCGTTTTTCCCTCCACCGTTCGGAAAATCACGTTCTCGACCAGCAGGCCGATGACGATCACGGTGAGCAGGCCGGCGAAGACGTTGGGAATCTCCAGCTGGTTCTTGTTCTCGTAGATGAACCAGCCCAGGCCTCCCGATCCCGAAGACACGCCGAACACGAGTTCGGCGGCGATCAATGTCCGCCAGGCGAAGGCCCAGCCGATTTTCAAGCCGGTGAGAATGCTCGGAAACGCCGCCGGGATCAGGATCCTGCCGACGTAGGAGAGCCCGCGCAGGCCGTAGTTGCGCCCGACCATGCGCAGCGTGTTGGACACCGAAAGGAACCCCGAATGCGTGTTCAGCGCCACGGCCCACAGCACCGAATGGATGAGAACGAAGACGATGCTTCCGCTGCCCAAACCGAACCAGATCAGTGCCAGCGGCAGCAGCGCGATCGCCGGCAGCGGATTGAACATCGACGTCAGGGTCTCCAGGAAGTCGGTGCCGATGCGCGAGGTGATGGCAATGACGGTGAGCAATGCGGCGAGCAGGATTCCCGCGCTATATCCCATGAGCAGCACCTTGATCGAAGTCCACGCCTTGCCAAGCAGCCCGCCGCCCAGGATGCCCTGTGCAAAAGCTTCGATGGTCGAGCTGAACGTGGGAAAAAGCAACGGGTTGTTGAGCATCCTGGCGTAGAGCTCCCAGATCGCGGCCAGTGCGACCAGGATGAAGAGCTTGCGTACCGCGCCTACGTTGTAGATGCGTTCCCAGGTCGAAAGCGGTTTCTCGACCACCCCGAACTGCGAAGCGTCGACGGGTTCGCGATAGAGCTCCGGACGCAATGTAGTGGTGTCAGACATTACGATGCTCCCCCTCTTCTTCCACCTCGTCGGCGAACAGCATGTTGTGAATCTTCTGCTCGAGCGCCTTCGCCGCTTCGCCTCCTCCATCGCGCGGCAGGCTGTTGATCTCGGCCTTGACCTGGCCCGGATGCGGCGACAGGAGCAGGATGCGGCTGCCGATCTTGATCGCCTCCGGAATCGAATGCGTCACGAACAGGACAGTGAAACGCGTGCCGTCCCAGAGCTGCAATAGCTCGTCCTGCATCTTGCGGCGGGTCAGCGCATCGAGCGCCGCGAAGGGCTCGTCCATGAGCAGGATGTCGGGTTCCATCGCCATCCCCCGTGCCAGCGCGACGCGCTGTTTCATTCCGCCGGATAGAGTGTGCGGAAAGCTGTCGGCGAACTTGGAGAGATTGACCTTGGCGATGTACTCCATGGCCTTCTGCTCGGCGTCCCTGCCCGCGAGCTTGCCGCTGGCGGTCAACGCGAACATCACGTTCTCCTTCACCGTCTTCCACGGCAGGAGCTGATCGAATTCCTGGAACACCATCATCCGGTCCGGGCCGGGCCGGGTGACTTCGCGGCCCTTGAGACGAATCTCGCCTTCGACCGGATTGAGATAACCGCCCACCGCCTTGAGCAGCGTCGATTTGCCGCATCCCGAGGGTCCGAGCACGACGAAGCGGTCCGAGCGGCACACCTGGAAGTCGACGCGATAGGTCGCCGTCACCAGATGGTCCTTGGTCTTGTATTGCAGCGTCACACCTTTGACCTCGAGCAAAGAATCGGCCGTGGTCACCCTCCCTCCCTTGGTCAAACGACCATTTCCAGCAGCGCGTAGCTCAGCGACTTGCCGTGGGCGTCCAGCGCGAGCGATGTCGTCACGCCGCCGCCGAGCGCGTGCTCGCAGACGAATTGCAGCGCCCCGAGTTGAGGCAGCTCGTAGCGGCGGATATCTCCGCGGACGATGTCGCGCAGCTGGCGCTTGACGGCCTCCGCGGTCACACGTTCCTTGAGCAGCGGATAGTCCTCGGCGCGATACGCGATTAGAGACAGGATGGACGTGTCGCCCTTGTCGCCGGCGCGGCAATGCGCGAGCTCATGCAGCTTGGGCATCGCCGGACCATTCCCTCAAGGTGACGTTGGGCTCCACCCGTTCGCGCTCGATCAGCGTGGAGACGATTCCGATCTGTTCGCGCACGTACTTGCGCGCGCCCCCGCCTCCGCCGGGGCCGTTGGTGTACAGCGCCTCGACCTCTTCGCCGATGGCCATGGCCCGCTCGGCCGTTGCCGCCCGCCCGGCGACGCGCAGCCGCACTTCGTAAGGACGCTCCCGCGCGTCGAAGGAGCGGCCGTGAAGCGACGTGCTGCCGATCAAGTCGACCCTGAGATCAGGGAAATCGCGGACGAGACGCTCGCAGACGATGTCTCCGGCAAGGCGCGCCCGTGCCAGCGCATTGGCGCCAGCATAGCCGATCTCGCCTTCGCCGACGTATCCGGCGAGGTAGCCGACGCTCACCTTGAACTTGGCAGGACGCGACTTGCCCCTCGCCCCATGCACCTCGACCCGGTCGGGCCCGGTTTGTCGCAGCGACACGGACGTGAAATCCGCGATCACGTCGGGCGTGACGTATCCGTGAGGATCGGTCACTTCGTAGAGCAGCTGTTCCTTGGCCGTGGCGAGGTCGATGCGGCCGCCCGTGCCGTCCGCCTTGGCCAGCACCGCGTTGCCGTCGGCATCGACATCGGCGAAAGGGAAGCCCAAGTGCGCCATGTCGCGGACGTCCTTCAAACCCGGTTCCGCAAAGTAGCCACCGGTGAGCTGCCCGGCGCACTCCAGCAGATGCCCGATGGCGGTGCCGCGGGCAAGGCGGTCGAAGTCGTCGAGTGCCCAGCCGTAGTGATGCACGATGGGCGCGAGGAACAGCGAAGGGTCGGCGACGCGCCCCGAAATGACGACGTCGGCGCCCAATTGCAGCGCGGGAAGGAGCGCATCCGCGCCTAGATACGCGTTCGCCGACACCAGTTCTCCAGCGCTTACCAGCGGTTGTCCGGTCTCCATCGCGCGTGCGTCGCGATCGAGACGATCGAGGACGTCATCACCGGTGACGACGGCCACCTTGAGCGGAATTCCGAGGCGGCGCGCGATCGAGAGCAGCGCGTCGCCTGCGGCCGGCGGATTCGCGGCTCCCATGTTGGTGACGATTCGAAAGCGCCGCCGCGCGAGCAGTGGCAGAAGTCCCTCCATCCGCCGTTCGAACAGCGGATCGTAGCCTTGGCTGGGGTCCTTGCGCTTGCGCAGCTGGGCGAGCGCGATGGTGCGCTCGGCCAGGCATTCGAAGACGTGGAAGTCGAGCTCGCCGCGCTCCGCCAGAAAGAGCGCGGGATCGATGCGATCGCCCGAGAACGCGGCTCCGGTACCGACGCGCAGCGGGCTCTTGGGCATCGATAAGGCCCGCCCTAATCGCCCTGCACGCCGTGCACCTCGGGGAAGAACAGATCCTTCCAGGACGCCGGCTTGGTCTTGATAGTGCCGATCTTGTTCATGAATTCGGCGGTCTTGTAGACCTTTTGCGGTGCGAGCGTGTAAGCGTAGTCGGGCGCGCTGATCATCGAGTAGATGTCCTCGACGCTGTCCTTGGTGTCCTTGGCCTGCTCCAGGTAGATCTTGGCCGCGGCGCGCTTGTCCTTGTTGATCGTCTCGATCGCTTCCTTGAGCGCGTCGAAGAACGCCTTATAGGTCTTCGGGTTCGCGTCGCGGTACTTGGTCGAGGCGGCGATGACCACCGCTGTCGCGGGCCCGCCCAGGATGTCGTACGACGTCATGAGCAGGCGAATGCCCGGCACTTTCATCTCCTGCTCGTGAAACGGAGAGGAGGTGAAGTGCGCATCGACCCCGCCCGTGTTGTTGGTGATCGCGAGCAGCCCGTCGGGGTGCGACAAGCCGACGGTGAACGGATCGAGCCGGGCATAGTTGGCGTCGCCGAAGGCCTTCGCCGCCTCCATCTGCAGCAGGATCGCCTGCGTGGAGACCTTCACCGAGGGAACGGCGATCCTGTCCTTGTCGCTGAAATCCTTGATCGACTTGACGTTGGGATTGCGCACGTTCAAGTACAGGGGATAGGTCGTCATCGCCGACACGCCCTTCACGCCGACGCTGTCCTTGGTCTTGTCCCACAGCGTGATGAGCGATGGCGCGCCGACCGCGATGAACTGTAGCGCTCCGCTGACCACGCCGTCGTTCATCACGCTGGGGCCCGCGACCTTGACCCAGCTCACCTTGACTTCGCCAAGGCCCGCCGTCTTGGCATGTTTTTCGACGAGCTTCTCGCGCTCCATCACCATCAGCGGCAGAAAGCTCACTCCGTACTGCTGAGCGACGTTGACCTCCGGTGACTCGGCGGCAACCGGCAGCGCGACTGCGACCGAGAGCAGCGCTGCCCAAACGCTTTTCGGCGCCCACATGATGGATTCTCCTATGCTTGCCACGGCAGGCGTTGCAGATCGACGTTGCCGCCGCTCAAGATGACTCCGACGCGCAAGCCCCTGAGCTGCAGGCTTCCCTCAAGCAGCGCCGCGAGCGGCACCGCCGCCGAAGGCTCGATCACGACTTTGAGCTTCTCCCAGGTAAGCCGCATCGCTCGAACGATCCCCTCTTCCGAGGCGGTGGCGATGCCATCGGCCAGCGCGGAGATCACCGCGAAGGTCTTTTCCCCAAGCGATGAACGCAGCCCATCGGCGATCGTGCGCGGATCGGTCTGGGGCACGATGCGCCCCAGTCTCAAAGACTGCACCGCGTCGTCGGCGCCCGCCGGCTCGGCGCCGTAGACCTTGATCGAAGGCTTGAGCGCCTTCGCTGCGATGGCTGTGCCGGACAGCAGCCCCCCACCTCCGACCGGCGCGACGACCGCGTCGAGTTCTGGAACCTCGTCGAGCAGTTCCAGCGCCGCGGTTCCCTGTCCAGCGATGACGCGCCAGTCGTTGTAGGGATGCACCAGCGTCGCCCCGGTCTCCGCCTGTACGGCAGCGCACGCCTGCTCTCGCGCCGCAACCGTATGCTCGCAGAAGCGTATGGTTGCTCCGAAGCTGCGAATGGCGTCCTGCTTGACGGCAGGCGCACTCTTCGGCATGACGATCCATGCCGGAATGCCGCGATCGTGTGCGGCCCACGCCAGCGCCGCGCCGTGGTTGCCCGACGAGTGGGTGACGACGCCGCGTGCCGCTTCGGAATCGGAGAGCGAAAGCACCGCATTGCAGGCGCCGCGTGCCTTGAAGGCGCCGATCTTCTGCAGGTTCTCGCACTTGAAAAAGAGCGTCGCCCCCGCCTCGCTGTCCAGCGCCTCGCTGCTCAGCACCGGCGTGCGGCGGATGTAAGGTGCAATGCGCGCGTGCGCGGCGCGGATCGCCGCCAGATCGACGGCGATTTCGCCGGCCGGCACCTTCGGTGGAGCGCCCACGTCAGCTCCCGGGCAGGCCCTGAGCGTTGGGGAAGAACAGGTCCCTCCACGAATCGGGCCTGGCCTTGATCGCGCCCGTTCTCGCCATGAAATCAGCGTATTTCATGATGTTTTGGGGAGTCGTGGTATAGACGATCTGCGGGTCGTTCATCATCCGGGCGATGTTGTCGACGGTGTCCTTGTCCCTGGAGATGCGCAGGTAGGCTTCTGCCGCGGCTCGCTTGTCGCGGTTGATCGTAGCCTGCGCTTCGTCGAGCGCTTTGACAAACGCGTCGTAGAGCTTCGGGTTCTCGCTGCGGAACTTCTCCGTCGTCCACACGGCGTTGAAAGTCACCGCGCCGCCCATGACGTCGTAGTTGTTGAGCACGGCGTGCATCTCCGGCCTCGCGAGCTCCTGGTACTGAAACGGCGGCGAGCCGAAATGCGCGTCGACCTCGGACTGTCCCGACAGCAGCGCCTGCATTGCGTCCGGGTGCGCCATCGAAATCGTCAGCGAGTCGAGCCGGTTCTGCTGTCCGGGACCGAAGGCCTGCTCGGCAGCCATCTGCAGGGCCAGCGCCTGCACCGAGATCTTGACGGCTGGAAGCGCGATCTTGTCCTTGTCGGTGAAGTCCTTGACCGTTTTTACGCTGGGGTTGCGGGTCACCAGCATCAGCGGCATGGAGTTGAGCGCGGCGACGCCGCGAACGTCCAGGTTCCCGCGCGTGCGCGCCCACAGAGTGATCAGCGGTCCCACGCCGCCCGACGCGACTTGCAGGCTGTTCGAGAGCAGCGCGTCGTTCATCACATTGCCGCCGGCGAACGTCGCCCAGCTGACCGTGACGTCCACTCCCGCCGCCTTGGCGTGCTTTTCGATAAGCTTGCCGTCCTCCATCAACATCAGCGGCAGATAACTGATGCCGTATTGCTTGGCGACCTTGATCTCCGCCATCTCCGCGAGCACTGCGGGCGGCAGCGCCAGAGCAAGAGCGGCGATCAACACACGGGGAAGGCGTCCACGCATTGGGAGAATCCTGCGCCGATCCGAAACTTCGGCGATACCGCGATTATAGGAGAGGGCGGGTCGCTGCTGTCGACCCGCCGGAGCCGGAGCCCGCTCTAGACGCAGGAGGGCTTGTCAGGCGCTCTCGTAGAGGCGGGTCAACACGAATTCGCGATGCCCGAGCGCCTCAGCCGCGGTCAGCCTGCCGTTGGCGGTGCGGAACATCATATCGAGCAGCTTGTCGCCCGCCTGATCCATGGTGATCTCCCGCTGCAGCAGCCCGCTCGTATCCACGTCGACGTGCTCGCTCATGGTGCGGACGGTGCGCGGGTTGGCGCAGATCTTGATCACCGGAAGGATCGGATTGCCGATGACGTTCCCCTGCCCCGTCGGGAAGAAGTGGACGACGAAGCCCGACGCCGCGCACAGCGTCACCATCTCGGCGGCCGCCGAGGAGCTGTCCATGAACCACAGGCCGGGACCCTTCGGAACCTCCGCCTTGTCGATCACGCCGTCGACCAGGCATTTCCTGCCGATCTTCTGGATGTTGCCCAGCGCCTTTTCCTCGATGGTCGTCAGGCCGCCGGCGATGTTGCCCTTGGTCGGCTGGGAATCGGACAAGTCGCTCGTCTTGTGGCGGTCAATGACTTCCTGGTAGCGGTTGAACACGCGCATGAAGTCGCCGCGCACCTTGTCGTCGCGGCAGCGCGCGGCGACGATCTGCTCGCCGCCGGTGAGCTCGGTGGTCTCGCCGAATACCAGTGTGCAGCCCGCCGCGTAGAGCTTGTCGAAGGCGTTGCCCACCGTCGGGTTGGATCCGCATCCCGACGTCGTGTCCGATTCTCCGCACTTGCACGACACCCACAGCTCCGCCAGGCGGCACTCCTCGCGCTGCTTCTCGCTGGCCCACTGCAGGTATTCCCTCGCGGCCTTGGACGCACGCATGATCGTGTCGTGATCGCCGTGCAGCTCGATGCCGAAGCCGGTGACGGGCTTCCCCGTGGCAGCGATCCCCTCGACCACTTTCTTGGTCCAGCCCTCCTCGATCCCGATGACGATGACGGCAGCGACGTTGGGGTTGCTGCCCGCGCCAATCAACGTGCGAAAGTGGAGCTCCAGATCGGCGCCGAACTGAAGCCGCCCGTAGGGGTGGGGAATAGCCAACGTCCCTTTGACGTTGTGAGCGACCGCCTCGCAGGCGGCGTTGGACAGATCGTCCACCGGCAGGACAACGACGTGATTGCGCGCGCCGACGCGGCCGTTCTCGCGCCGGTAACCCATGAATCGGCTTTGCATGCTTACCACCGCTTGGTCTTGATGTTGTGGACGTGGGCGTGTTGCCCGACCTTGATCGGAGCGACCACCTTGCCGATGTCCACGCCGTACTTGATCACGGTGTCGCCAATGTTCATGTCCTTGAGGGCCACCTTGTGGCCGAGCGGGATGTCCTGGATGCAGGGCAAGCTGATGGTGCGGTCCTCATCGAGAATCAGCCCGGTGAGAGTCTGACCGGCCTTGACCCCCTCGACCACGACGACGGCCACCGAATCCTTGGGGTCGTGCAGCACGCAATGGATCATCCGGAAGCTCCTGGGAATCGTTTCTGGGGAGGGTTGCCAGCTTACGCGGCTCCGCGGCGGCAGTCACGTGCCGCGCGACGCGCCAAGGAGCGTAAGCCCACGCCTCCTACTTCCCGGACGACCACGAGACCATCGCTGCGCCAATCGTAATCAAGGCAATCCCCGCTTGGCTTCGAGGCGCCAGCGTTTCGCCGAGGAACGCCCGACCTGCCAGGGCAACGCCGCAGTAACTGAGGCTGAGCATGGGGAAGACCGCGCTCAGAGGTGCAAGGGTCAGAGCGGTCACCGCGCAAAGAATCTCCAGCGCATAGGCTAATATACCGACCCGAATCCAGATGCTGTCGGCAATGCAGCGCAGGTAGCCCCAGGTGGATTGCCGTCGCGAGTTTTTCGTGACCGATAAAGTCCCCAGCTTGAAGCTCGTTTGCCCGAACACTTCGAGACCAACTGCCATGAAGATGAATACAATGGCCTGGACTTCCATGGGGAGCCACCACCAGTGATCAACACCGCTTCGGGCGACGCTCGCACACGATCGTGACGCAACCCGAGGATGCGGTGAGCGGGCGCCGGAACGCCGCACTTCTGTGGACCGCGTTTATCGCGTTGGATACGATCGCCCAGCTCCTGTTCAAGGTCGCCGCGCAGGGCTTGGGACCACCGCGCCCTTCCTGGCAATGGCTCGTGATTGTCTCACAGTCGATCTCCCTCTGGGCGGGGGCACTCGCTCTTGTGCTGAGCTTTCCGATATGGATGTTGATACTTCGGGGCTCGCAGTTGAATCTTGCCTTTCCGGCGACCGCATTGACCTACATCGGGGTGATCGGGGGCTCGCGGTTGCTCTTCGGCGAGTCGATCGAACCCATGCAGTTCGTGGGAATCGTGCTGATCGTCGTCGGGGTGTCGCTACTGCGAGCACCGAATGACAGTGCGTGAGCATGGCGCCAGTCGCATTCCGTGCCTGAGCCAGCGGTTCGAGCTGAAGTGGTGCGCACGGACGGCCGAGATCCCGGAAGATCTGTGGCGCGCCTGCTTCAGCCCACCGCGGGAGGGGCTCTTCTGGTATCGCGCCCTCGAATGCGGAAACCTGGCGGATCAATTCACCTTTGCGTTCGGACTGCTCCAAGTCAATGGCGCTCCGGTCGGCATTGTCCCGACCTTTCTCTTCGATCTTCCGCTTGACCTCGTCATCCCGCCGGCGATTGCACGATTCGTGCTTCCGATTGCGCGGGGACCGCTGCGTGGGCTCGCGTTTCAGAAGACATTCTTCATCGGCAACGTCGCCGGAGAGGAAGGTCGGATCGGGCTCGTTCCCGGCACCTCCCTGCGCGATTTCGTGCCGTTCATCCACGACGCCGCGCGCGTCAGGGCGAGGACGCTCGGTGCAAGCATGATCGTCTGGAAAGACTTTGCCGCCGGCGACCGCGCGGCACTCGATGAGCTCGTCGAATCGGGGCGCGCGTTTCGGACAGTATCCTATCCCGGCACCACCATCCCCCTGGTGAGCGGCGGATACGGTGCGTTCGTTGCGACGCTGCGCTCGGAGCGCCGCTGGAAGATCAACAACAAGCTGCGCCGAGGGGCGAAGAAGGTCGCTTTGGCAACGAGCATCGTGACGTCTCCCAGTCAGGACGAGCTCAAAGAGATGTTCTCCCTGTTCTGGCAGACTTATGCGCGCGGCACGACCAAGTTCGAGCGCTTGACGCCAGAGTTCTTTGCGGCGATCGCCGAGAGTGACAAATCCACCTTCATTGTCCAGCGCGAAGCGAGCACGGGCAGGATGCTCGCCTTCATGTTGATGCTCGATCTCGGCGAGCGAGTTATCAACCAGTTCATCGGGATCGATTATGCGGCCGCCGATGGCGGATTCGTTTATTTCCGCCTGTTTGCCGCGGCGTACGACTGGGCGTGCACAACTGGCGCCAGGTTCATGCAGTCTGGCCAAACCGGATACATGGCGAAGCTCGACCTCGGCCACTGCCTGGTTCCCTTGTGGAACTACTGCCAACACAGAAGCCCGGTGCTGCAGCGCGTCTACCGGCGTGTGGGCGCGAGGATCACATGGGACACTCTCGATGGCCAGTTGCACGGGTACCTCTCGGCGCACCCGGACGCGCGAGCGGCTGCGTGAAATGGCGTGGGTGGCGGCAGCCAGCCGAACGCGGCGTAGCATCCTGGCTGCGATCGGCGCCTTTCATCTGGCGACCGCCGCCGCGGACCCCGCAACGATCGCTGGCCGTTGGATCACGTTCGATTCGGATTCCGGTCAAGGGCGCGCCGTGGTGGAGATCGTCCGCGAGGGTCCTCGTGCGACGGGACGCATCACGGAGCTCTTCCTTCGGCAGGGCGAGGATCCGGCGCCGAACTGCGAGCGCTGCACGGGCGCGGATCAGGGTCGTCCGATCGTAGGGCTCACGATCCTCGTGCTCGAAGCCGAGGCGGACGGGCGCGGCTTCCACGGTACCGTGCTCGATCCGGAGGAAGGTCGAACCTACAGGTGCAAGGTTACGCTGACGCCCGACGGCAGGGAATTGCGACTTCGCGGATTCGCGGGATTCGAGATTTTCGGTCGCACCGAAACTTGGCTCCGGGCGGACTGACGACGGGTCATGCTGTTGGTTGCTGCTTCGCGCGCCGAAGCAGCGCGTCGAGCGCCGAGAGGCCGAGGTCGATCTCCTCGTGAGTGATCTCGAGCGAGGGGGCGAGCGTGATCACATTCTTGTAGTAGCCACCGATGTCGAGGATAAGGCCAAGCGAACGTCCCATGACATCAAGACCGCCCTCGAGCCCCAACTGAAACATGCGGTCGGCCAGACGGCGGTTCGGAGTCCGCCCGTCGGCCTCGCACATTTCCATGCGCAGCGCGAGCCCGATGCCGTCCACGTCGCCGATTTCCGGGTGTCGTGATTTGAGCTGTTTCAGCCCGGCGAGAAAGTAGGCGCCGCTCGTCGCGACCTTCTTCTCGTAGCTCCCGTCTGCAAGAATCTTCATCACCGCGAGTCCGACTGCGGTGCCCAGCGTGTTCGACGAGAATGTGGAGTGCGTCGAACCCGGTCCGAACTGCGCCGGAGAGATGAGGTCCTCGCGGGCCCATATGCCCGACAGTGGATTCATTCCGTTGGTCAGAGCCTTGCCGAACACGATGATGTCGGGCTGGATTCCGAAATGCTCGAGCGCCCACATCTTGCCCGTGCGAAAAAAGCCCATCTGGATCTCGTCGTCGACGATCAGGATGCTGTGCTTCCGGCAGATCGCCGCCATGCGCTTGAAGTAGCCGGGAGGAGGCACGATATAGCCTCCTGTCCCCTGCACCGCTTCGATGAACAGCGCCCCGAACTCGCTGCGGCCGGTCTTCGGGTTCCAGGCACCGGTGTATTCGTGGTCGAACAGGCGTTCGAACTCCCGCACGCAGTGACCCTCGGTTAGAACCGCGTCGCCCGGGAACGGCGAGCGAAAGGTGTAGGGAAACGGCAGGAACTCGGCGCGGTCGGCGAACTCGCCGAATGCCTCGCGGTATCGATAGGAAGAGGTGATGGCCGAGGCCGCCAGCGTGCGGCCGTGGTAGCCTCCCTGGAAAGCCAACATGTGCTGCTTCCCTGTATGCTTGCGGACGAGCTTCAGGGCGTCCTCGATGGCTTGAGAACCACCGACGTTGAATTGAACCCGACCCTTCATGCCAAAGGCACGCTCGACGCTGTCGCAGATCATCCCAGCAAGCTCGATCTTCTCGCGGTGCAGATACTGGCACGCAAGCTGGGGGAGGCGGGCGATCTGAGCCTGAAGCGCAGCAGTTACGATCGGATTGGCGTACCCAAGGTTCACGGCCGAGTACCACATCTGCAGGTCGAGGTATTCGCGGTCGTACAGGTCATAGAGGTAGCTGCCGTAGCAACGCTCGAAGATCTTCGGCGGCTCGGCGTAGTGAACCGTATCGCCATGCGAGCAGACGCGGCTCTCCAACGCGAGCAGAGCAGCCTCGCGGGCGGCAATGGACGAATGGGAGGGCTCATGCGGTGCGTTCATCTGTCGTGTCCTAGATTCCTGTGTGGAGGGTCTTCACTGCGAATGTCGAGTTCCCTTGATTTCGGGCGGTGCGTGGGCTGGCATGCACGAATGCCGGGCGGGTTGCGGACGCGATGAGGATCGAGTGGGCCTGGCTCAGGAGCCGCCCGCGGGTCGCCGAGCCTGCAAACGAAATCGTGCTCGACGGCGAGACGCGATGTCGAGTCCTGCTGCTGCACGGCCTTACAGGCACTCCGACCGAGTTTGCTTTCATCGCGCACTTCCTGCACCGCAGAGGCAGGCTTAGCGTCGAATGTCCCCGTCTCGTCAACCACGGGCAGCCGCTCGCCGTGCTTGCGCGGACCCGCTGGCAGGAACTCCTGTCCAGTGCTCGTGACCATCTGCTCGAAGCGAGCACCCGCGCCAAGCGGGATGGAGCCCGCCTCGTTGTCGGCGGCTTGTCGCTCGGCGCAGTGCTCTCCCTCATTCTGGCAGCGGAAAGCCCCGACCGTGTGGCGGGGGTGATGGCGTTGTCGCCCACGCTTTTCTACGACGGCTGGAACGTGCCATGGTCGCAAGGCCTGATCGGCCTCGCGGACTACCTTCCGGTCAAGCATTTCATTTACTTGCGCGAGCAACCACCTTATGGACTCAAGGACGAGTCGCTGCGACGAAAAGTTGCGGCGACCTACGAGCAGGCGAAGCTCGGCGAGGACAGCCGAGCGGCCGAACTCGGTTATGCGCACTTCCCCCTGCGCCTGTTCTGTGAAATGCGGCACCTGATCGCTCTGTGCAAGCGCGTGCTCCCCCGCGTGCAGGCGCCGCTCCTCGTGTTGCAAGCCGCGGACGACGACGCAACGAGTCCACGCAATGCGCACTACATCCTCAGGCACGTCGGCTCGCGAAGCACGCAGCTCGTTCTTCTGGCCAACTCCTACCACGTCATCACCGCCGATCTCGATCGGACCGAGGTGGCGCACACGATGACGGGATTCTGCCTGTCGCTGCTGGACGCGGAACCAGGTACCGCGGGCGCCGACCATGCCTAGGCTCGCGCCCCGCCCCATTCTGTTCTTCGACTTCGACAACACGATCACGTTGGGCGACGTGCTGGACCGGGTCATCGAGCGCTTCTCGATAAACGAAGCCTGGCGACTCTGGGAATCGGAGTGGCAGGCAGGACGCATCAGCACCGAGGAATGCCTGCGCCGCCAGATCGGCAACCTGCGTGCTTCACGGGAAGAGCTCCTGCAATTCGTGTCCTCCACGGATATCGATCCGGCGTTTACGCGGATCGCCGCATGGGCGCGGTCGGCGAACATCGGTCTTTGCGTCGTTAGCGACAATTTCCGGATCCTCGTCGAGGCCATTCTGACCCACCACGGCATGACGCAGGTTGCGCTTCGGGCAAACGAACTCGACTTCCACGACGGCCGTGTCGAAGCCCGGTTTCCGTTTCGCGTACCCAATTGCCCGCGCTGCGCTCATTGCAAGGCGCAGCATCTGAGCACGACAAAGATGCGCCCGCGCATCTACGTTGGGGACGGGCTGTCGGACATTTGCCCGGCCCGAATCGCGGATATAGTGTTCGCCAAGGATTCCCTCGCATCCTGCCTCAGGCGGGAAGGTGTTCCATTCCGACCCTATGGCGACCTCGGCGAAGTCCTTCGCTATCTGCAGGAGCATTACGGCAGGCCGCTACGCCATTGATGCGCTGCGCGCGATCAGAACGGCGTTGGTTCCGCCAAACGCGAACGAATTTGACATCACGGCCTGCAGACGGACCCCGTGGCGCGCGGCGTTCGGCACGAAATCCAGGTTGCAGCGGGGATCCGCCACCGCCAGATGGCACGTGGGAGGGATGGTGCCGGTGCGCAAAGCCATAACTGCAGCGATCAGTTCCACGGCTCCGGATGCGCCCAATAGATGCCCATGCAAGGCCTTGGTCGAAGACACGGCGATCTGATCGGACGCAGCGCCAAACGCCTCGCGTATCGATTCTGTTTCCACGATGTCCCCAGCGGGTGTGCCTGTGCCATGGGCGTTTATGTAGCCAACCGCGGACGACTCCATGCTCGCATCGGCGAGCGCCGAGCGCATCGCGGCCGCCTGGCCCTGCGCGTCGGGTTTCACGAGATTGGTAGCGTCGGCAGCGACACCGTAACCCGCGATCTCGGCGAGTGGCGTCTTGCCGCGCCGCTTTGCATGGTCGCCAGACTCGAGCACTAGAACCCCGGCTCCCTCGCCAAGCACGAGGCCGCTGCGATCGGCAGCAAACGGGCGACACGTCTGCTCCGGGTGCGCGGAATCCGTAGTCGCGAGCACGTGCATTGCACTCCATCCTGCGAGATTGCCCGGGGTGAGCATAGCCTCTGCGCCACCCGCGATGGCGATATCGAGGTACCCGTCGCGGATTGCCCGGAAGGCTTCCCCAATCGCGACGGCAGCCGAGGCGCAGGCAATCGAGTAGGTCAGCGAGGGCCCTTGAATTCGGTAGCGAATCGAGACGTGTGCCGCAGCGGCGTTCGACATCGTGAGGGGAATAGTCATCGGGCTCACGCGGCCTTGCGGGTCGAGAAAGCCGCGATATCCAGCCTCGATCGCCAAAGCGCCTCCGCTGCCAGTGCCGAAATAGACTCCTGCGCGCGGGCCGACCAGGTCCGCATTCGTGAGCGCTGCGTCCTTCACCGCCTGCTCGGCAGCGACCAGGGCGAACTGAGCAAACCGGTCGAGCGTGATGAGCTGCAATCGCGGGAAATGCGTCTCTGCGGCAAAGTCGACGTAGGCCGCAACAGTGTCCGAGCGCCAGGGCAATCGGCGCACCCCGGAACGCCCGGCTACGAGATTGTCGAAGAAGTCAGGAACGGATGACCCGACAGCCGAAACCACGCCCATGCCCGTAATAGCAACCGGGCCGCAGCTATCGGTCACCGGGGTCCCGCGGAAGCGCGCTGGCGGAGCACCTCGCCGTGGACGAAGCCGATCAGATCGCCCACTGTTGCGAAATCTCGAGGCAGGTCGGAGAACTTGAGCTGCAGCGCTTCTTCGAGCTCGAAGGTGTACTCGAAAAAACCAAGGGAATCGAGTCCCAGCGAGGAAATCTCGCTACTTTCCGACAGATTCGGGCTCTCGATCCCGAAGCGTTCGGACAATACTCGGCGCATTGTTGAGACGGTCCCTGCCAACGAGGGTGCCATGGAATCCTGAGACTGTTCCTCAGTCGCACCTTCAGTGGAATTCGCAGTCAACTCTCCCCTCCCTCGAAGTTAGTTTGCTAAGGCACTTGGCCAGCGTGATCGTCATCAGGCGGAATGTGTTGCCTTTCTTTCCCGTGGCGACATTGTAGATGGTACGGGTCCAAGCTGTCGTGAACCTTGCCGCGGCCTTGCCATTTTTCGCTGATCGCACCTGTCCGAAGACCGGCACTCCGAGTGCAGTGACATGACCCGTGACACCGACGTCGAGCGCAGCCCCTACATTCGGAACTCCGCGCAGGCGAGTGCTTCCGTCGTCGGCGCTTGTGAAGCCAGGATTGTTGTCTGTACGCCCCGTTCGGTACCCGGCAAGCACCCCGATACCAGCGTCCGGCGAGTCGATGAAATCCCACCGTGCTTCGGGTGGGATCGTCAGGGATCCACTATCCAAAGCGAAGGTGCCGTAACCGTCTGTTCGGTAGGCACCGTCTGCCATATTCGCAGGCGAGGACTCATGGTAGTTGACCCTTCGTGGTCGGGCACGCAGGCAACGCCCGCGCCGAGTTCGAGGTCCCACCTTTTCGGTTCGTCTGCAGCCGCAGCCGGAACGGAGATGAGCGCAAGGGCGAGCACAAACCCGGCGCGGGCACCGCACAGCCTAGCGTACGAAACATCGCCTCTTGGATCGACCCGGGGTGCGACGCCGAACAGGCATGTTCTTCTCATGCGCCAAGCTTCCGGGCGAGATCGATGAAGTCGTCGGCGTTCACCATCGAGCGGGGATCGTCGGACAGATCGAGCCTGCCTGCCGGGCCGTGCTCCAGCGGTCGGCGTACGAAAGCGGTCTTCAAACCGCAGCGCCGCGCAGCGGCCAGGTCATCCTTGTGCGCCGCCACCAGCATGACGTCGCGCGGCGGGAGCCCCAGCAGTTCCGCAGCGCCGAGATACACCTCCGAGTCGGGCTTGTAGCGCCGGAACAGCTCGGCGGAGAACACGCAGTCCCAAGGCAGCCGTTCATGGCGCGCCATGTCGACGAGCAGGGCTACGTTGCCGTTGGACAGCGTGCCGATGCAGTAGCGCCGCTTGAGTCGCTCCAGG
The DNA here is from genome assembly GCA_035623155.1 of Casimicrobiaceae bacterium. GTDB lineage: Bacteria > Pseudomonadota > Gammaproteobacteria > Burkholderiales > Casimicrobiaceae > PALSA-1003. Next base: position 26,520 of record DASPTZ010000154.1, read on the forward strand.
CCGCGGACCACGTCCGGCCATGGTGAAAGGCGATGCCACGCGGCGTTGAGCTCGCGCTTCTCGCGTTCGGAGAAACGCAGCCCGAAGCGCTCGATCAGCTCGTCCAGAATCATTCGATGCAGGTGGTCGAGCTTGACCCACGGCAGCTCTCCGCGCCGCACCCGGTCCATGGCGGGGCGGTAGCCTGCTCGCCAGGCATCCGCAAAGGCTTCCCAGTCGGTGGACTGCCCTTTGCGGCGCCCGGCGCGCCGCGCCTCGCGAATGATGCTCCCGCGCCAATCGACGACGGTGCCGAAGACGTCGAACAGCAGCGCAATGGGCGCTCTCGCGTCTGTAAGCATGCTCTAGAAATCGAACCGTGGCTGGATCACCGGGGCATAGTAACGGCGGTGAGCCGGACACGGCCCGTGCGCCGCCAGCGCCGCCAGATGCTCGCGCGTCGAGTAGCCCTTGTGCTTGGCGAAGCCATAGGCCGGGTACACGCGATCGAGCTCGACCAGCACGGCGTCGCGCGTGGTCTTGGCGAGGATCGACGCGGCGGCGATTTCGGCAATGAGACGATCGCCGTCGACGATAGCCCGCACGGGATAGTCGAGAACCGGGCAGCGCAGGCCATCGATCCACACGACTTCGGGCGTCGTGGTGAGGCGCTCCACCGCCCGTCGCATCGCCAGCAGCGTGGCCTGGAGAATGTTCAGGCTGTCGATTTCGCCCACGTCGCTCTCGGCGACTGACCAAGCGAGCGCCCGGCCGCGGATTTCCACGGCCAGCTCTTCGCGCGCCGCTGCGGGAAGCAGCTTGGAATCGCGCAAGCCCTTGATGCGCCGCCCGGGATCGAGGATCACCGCGGCGGCGACCACCGGTCCCGCCAGGGGACCCACGCCTGCTTCATCGACTCCAGCAATGCGCATCGGTCGGCCTAGGTTTCGCTGACGCCTGCCTCGCGCAGCTCCGCGGCGACCGCGTCGGCGGCCAGCTTCGGGGTGTCGGCGGAAAGGCTGCGCGCCATTCCTGCGAACAGCGCTTCGAGCCGGCGCCGAGTGACACTATCGTCGTAGAGGTTGAGCGCCGCGCGCGCGAGATTGGCCACACTGGCTTCCTCCTGCAGGAATTCCGGAACTACGAAGCGGCCCGCCAGGATGTTTGGAAGTCCGACATAAGGCAGCAGGAGCTTGCGTTTGACGATCCCCGCCGTCAACGGGTTGACGCGATAGAAGATGACGTGAGCACAGCGCGCCATCGCGGCCTCCAAGGTCGCGGTGCCCGATGCCACGATGCCCACGTCGGCCGCCCTCAGAGCGTGGTCGGCGTGGCCGTAGAGCAGCTTCAGCGGCAGCGCCTCAAGCTTGAGCCGGTAGCACGTCGTCTCGAAATACTCGCGAGTCTCCCTGCTGACCAAGGGCACGACGAAGCGCGCTTCGGGTTGAGCCTCGAGAATCTCGGCTGCGGTGCGAAGCAGGAGCTCGCTGTGCATCTCGAGCTCGCCCATGCGGCTCCCGGGCAACAACGCGAACACCGGTCGACTCGTCTCCAGTTTCAACAGCTCCCGCGTCTCGCGCCGGGTCGACGCGGTCGCGGCCTCGGCCGACAGCGGATGCCCGACAAAAGTCACTGTAAGCTTCGCACCTTCGTAGAGCGACGGCTCGAACGGAAACAGCACCAGCAGGCGATGGGCCGCATCGGCGATGGTGTGGATGCGCTCCCGCCTCCAGGCCCAAACCGACGGGCTCACGTAATGAACCGTACGCACCCGGCGGCGCTTGAGCCGCGCCTCGAGGCCGAGGTTGAAGTCCGGAGAATCGATGCCGATGAACAACGGAGCCTTGGCCGCGCGCAATTTCCGGTAGACGTCACGGCGGATTCGCACGAGCTCGGGCACGTGGCTCAACACCTCGACGATGCCGCGCAGCGCGAGCTTTTCCAGGGGGTACCACAGCTCGCACCCTGCGGCCTCCATCTTCGGGCCTCCGATGCCTGCGAAGCGAACTCCCCGCATCCGCTCCACGACCGCGCGTATGAGCTGCGCGCCGAGGGCATCGCCCGACGCCTCGCCCGCCACGATGCCTATGGTGACCGCGGGGTCGGCCGACGACATCGGCTAGCGCACCAGGCCGCGCCCCGGCTTCTCCAGGAAAGCAGCCAGAGGCTTGAGAATGGGGGCGGCCCTCGCGTCCTCGTCGATCCTGGCGCGCGCGGCATCCAGAGGCAGGCCGGCACGGTAGAGCGTCTTGTAGGCGCGCCTGACGGTGGCGAGATCTTCCGCCGCGAATCCGCGCCGGCGCAGGCCCTCGGAATTGATCCCGTGCGGCTTGGCCGGGTAGCCGGAGACTGTTACGAAAGGCGGGACGTCCTGCAGCACGATCGATCCCGCCGCCACGAAGGCGTGTGCGCCGATGCGGCAGAACTGGTGCACGCCGACAAAGCCGCCGAGCGTGGCGAAGTCGTCGATGACGACGTGCCCGGCGAGCTGCGCGTTGTTGGAAAAAGTGGTCTGGTTGCCGATCACGCAGTCGTGCGCGATGTGCGAGTACGCCAGCAGCCAGTTGCCGTCACCGATGGTCGTCACTCCCCGGTCCTGCGCCGTTCCGGCGTGAATCGTCACGTATTCGCGGATCACGTTGCCGTCGCCGATCGAGGTCCGGGTCGGCGCGCCGTCGTACTTCCGGTCTTGCGGTATCTCGCCGATCGACGCGAACTGGAAGATCCGGTTGTTGCGGCCGATCGTAGTGCGCGCCGCGATGACGACGTGCGCACCGACGGCGGTGCCCTCTCCGATCGAGACGTCGGCGCCGATCACCGAGTACGGCCCGATCTCGACGCCGGGCGCGAGGCGGGCGTCGGCGGAGACGATCGCCGTGGGGTGGACGCTGCTGCCCATAGGCTTAGCGCTCGCGAAGCGCGGCGAGCAGCTCGGCTTCCGCGACCAGCGCATCCCCGACGCTCGCGCGCACCGAGAACTTCCCGACGCCGCGAACCAGCCGCCTCTCGATCGATTCGAGCAGCAGCTGGTCACCGGGCATGACCTGGCGCTTGAATCGCGCCTCGTCGATGCCAGCGAAGAAGATGACCGACTTGTCGTCCGGAAGGCGGTCGATCGTCTCGTAGAACAGGATCAGCGACACCTGAGCCAGCGCCTCGATGATGAGCACCCCGGGCATCACCGGGTAATTCGGGAAGTGCCCCTGGAAGAACGGCTCGTTGACGGTGACGTTCTTCACGCCCTTGATGCGCTCGCCAGGAATGCATTCCAGCACGCGATCGACAAGCAGGAACGGATACCGGTGCGGCAGGTGCCGCATGATCTCGCCGATGTCCATTTCGCCCATGCTCATCCCTCCCCCTCGTGGCGACGCTCGAGCGCGCGCACCCGCTGCACCAGAGCGCGCAGCTGGCGCATCACCGACACCATGTGCTTCCAGTCGCGATGCGGGAGCGACGGGAACGCGCCGGTATACACGCCGGGATCGGTGATCGACTCCGCGATGCCGCTGGCCGCCGAGACTATTGTTCCGTCGGCGATCTCGATGTGACCGTTGATCATCGCCGCGCCGCCGATCTTGCAGTTGCGGCCGATGCGCGTGCTGCCGGCAATCCCCGC
>DASPTZ010000155.1:0-5809 GCA_035623155.1 Casimicrobiaceae bacterium
GCGACAGAGCTTCAACCAATGGTGGCCGGGCCTTCTGCTCAGCATCGTCATTGCGATCGCGTCGGCGTTCATCGCCGACCATCGCGGCGGACCGACGCTGCTCTATGCGCTTCTGCTGGGCATGGCGCTCAACCCGGTCGCTGTCGAGGGCAAAGCCAAGCCCGGAGTCGATTTCGCCGCACGGCGGATTCTTCGCTTCGGAGTGGCGCTGCTCGGCGCCCGCATCACCGTCGATCAGATCGGCGGACTCGGCTGGTACAACGGAGGTCTCATGGTCGCCGGCGTGGTCGTGACCCTGGTCTTCGGTTGGGCGGTGGCAGGCATGCTGGGACTGTCGCGCCGGATCGGCGTACTCACGGGCGGGGCGACCGCCATCTGTGGGGCTTCCGCGGCGATCGCCATTTCCGCGGTACTGCCCCATGACGAGAAGTCGGAGCGCGAGTTGATCTTCACCATCGCCGGCGTGACAGTGCTGTCCACCATCGCGATGATTCTCTATCCGGTCGTCGTCGGAGTGGCCGGGCTTGGCCAGAACCAGGCAGGCATCTTCCTCGGCGGAACCATCCACGACGTCGCGCAGGTGGTCGGTGCCGGCTACAGCGTCTCGCCGGAGGTGGGAGACTACGCGGTCCTGACCAAGATGCTGCGCGTCGCGCTGCTGCTTCCGGTCGTGATGGTCTTATCGCTCATCGTGCGACATCGCCTTCAGCGCAGCGAGACTCGCAGCGGTGACTCGCTGCTGCCACTGTTCCTGATAGCCTTCCTCGCCTTCGTCGTCGTGGGCAGCCTGGGGTGGATTCCCAAGGCGCTGGGCACCGCGCTGAACGAGGTGTCGCGCGCCTGCCTGGTGATCGCCATCGCCGCGGTCGGCTTGAAGACATCGCTCCTCGAAATGAAGAAGGTCGGCGCACGCGCCATCGTCTTGCTTGGCGTGGAAGCGGTGTTCCTGGCGGCGTTCGTGCTCGCCGCGCAGAAGATTCACTGAACCGTGCACGTCTGCGGAACAAGGCTTGCAGTCTGAGCTTTGCGTTAGATCAAGGGCGTAGCCAGGTAACGAAATTAGAATCGCTGAGGCGACCCGGGGGATTACGACCGCAGAGCCTGCAAGAGGCACGGTTTCGATCCGGGAAGAGGCTCGTTGGCAGTCTCGGCGAAATGGCGCGCAACGCGTGTACCATCGAAGCGGCGCGGACAAGCTCTGGTCCATGACGAGCCAGGTAGGCCGCAATGGAAGCAAGCAAGGCGCGTTGCGATCGATGACGGCGATTGTTGGCAGGAGCGAATCATGGGCAAGAAGAAGGGCAAGGCCAAGGGCGACAAGAGCAAGAACGCTGATGAAGCCAAGGCGAAGAACAATGGCAAGACTTCGGCACCCGCTGAGAAGCTCGCGGAAAAGGAATATCAGCGCGAACTGAGGAAGCTTCACGTCGAGTTGGTCAAGCTGCAGGAGTGGGTGAAGCACAAGGGATTGAAGGTCTGCATTATCTTCGAGGGCCGCGACGGCGCAGGCAAGGGCGGCACCATCAAGGCGATCACCGAGCGCGTGAGCCCGCGCGTGTTCCGGGTCGTGGCGCTGCCCGCGCCGACCGAGCGTGAAAAGAGCCAGATGTACATCCAGCGTTATATCCCGCACCTCCCGGCGGCGGGCGAGATCGTCATCTTCGACCGCAGCTGGTACAACCGTGCCGGTGTCGAGCGCGTCCTCGGGTTCTGCACCGAGGAGCAGGCCAAGCGCTTTCTTAAGTTGGCGCCGCTTGTCGAGCAGGCGATCGTCGAGTCGGGCATCATTCTGATCAAGTACTGGCTCGAGGTCAGTGCCGACGAGCAGACGCGCCGGCTGAAAGGCCGGATCGACGACGGTCGCAAGATCTGGAAGCTCTCGCCGATGGACATCAAGTCCTACGACCGTTGGTCCGACTATTCACGCGCCCGCGACGAGATGTTCCAGGCGACGGATACTTCGTGGGCTCCGTGGTTCGCCGTGCGCAGCGACGACAAGAAGCGGGCGCGTCTGAACCTCATCACGCACCTGCTCGAGCGGGTTCCGTACAAGTCGGTGCCGCGGGAGAAAGTGAAGCTGCCGAAGAGGAAGACGGAAGGGAAGTACAAGGAGGCCAAGTACCCATTCAAATTCGTCCCCGAAGTCCACTGACCGCCTCATCGACGGGTGAGCGCTCGTGACCGGCGCCGAGGACTTCGTCTGCACCGACACGCTGCGCAACGGCTTGGTCGTCGCCATCCGGACGCTGCGTCCCGACGACCGCGAGCGGGTCGCTGCGGCGGTCAAGGGGCTGGCCAGGGAATCTGTCTACACCCGCCTTTTCTCCTATAGGAAGGAGCTCACCGAGGCAGGCTTGACGCGCATCATGACGGTCGACCCCACCCGCGAGGTCGCGTTGCTCGTCACCGCCGGCAGCGGGTCGCAAGAAGTCGCGATTGCCTCCGGTAGATTCGTCGCCTCCACTGCGGCCGGCGCCGCGAGGACGGCGGAGGTGGCGTTCGTCGTGGAGGAGGATTATCAGGGTCTGGGCATCGCCGGCCGGCTGCTGAAGCATCTGGCCAACATTGCGCGCGAGCGCGGCATCACCGCTTTCGAGGCCGAGGTGCTCGCGGAGAACAAGTCGATGCTGGCCGTCTTCGCCCGGAGCGGGCTTCCGATCCAAAAGCGTCGCGAAGGCGGCGTCGTGCACGTCAATCTTTCGTTGTAGGTTGGCTGCGTGAACGACGGTCTCGTCGAGGAGCGTGAGCGACTTCTAGACCCGATCAATCGAGTCTCGGAGATCATGTTCGGGCTGATCATGGCAGTGACCATCGTCGGGTCGCTATCGATCGCTACCGCGGGTAAGAGCGAGGTACGCACGGTGCTGCTGGCTGCGCTCGGCTGCAATCTCGCGTGGGGACTCGTGGACGCGGTCATGTATCTCGTGCGCACGCTCACCGAGAGAACCCGCAATGTGGCGCTGACGAAGCGGGTGATCGGCGCGGCAGACACCGATACGGCGCATCGCTTCATCAGAGAGGCGCTGCCTCCGCACGTCGACGCGATCACGGGTCCGGCGGAGCTCGAAGGCATGCGGCGGCGCCTGCTGGATCCTCCGCGGTCGGGCAACGGTCTCGAAGGCGAAGACTATCTCGCCGCGGCGGGAATCTTCCTGCTCGTCGTTGCTGCGACCTTTCCCGTCGTCGTCCCTTTCCTGTTGACGAGCGACACGGCGCTGGCGATGAATTCCTCCCGTGTCATAACGCTGGCAATGCTCTATGCGGCCGGTTTCACGCTGGGCCGCTATGCCGGACACGCGCAGCCCGTGCGGACGGGTTTGGCGATGCTGCTGCTGGGCGCCGCGTTGATCACGGCAGTGGTCGCGCTGGGCGGATGACCCGCCTCGTTTTGGCGTCGGCGTCGCAGCCGTCAATCGCGGCCCGCTTCGCCTGGAAGCGCGCTACAACTACGAGACGCGCACGCGCGTGGTGCAGAATGATCGCGAGTTGCAGCGCGGGCTGTTCGCGCAGCTGTTCTCGGGCAAGGCGACCCTCGGCGTCTTCGCATTCAATCCGGATGCGGGCAGCCGTTACTCGATCATTGCGCTGGGTGTGCAGTTCTAGGGAAGCATGAACGCGTCCGAAGACAACACGGGACCCCTCGCTGCCTCGCCGCCCGTAGCCGGCTGGCGTGCCTTCTTCCCGCCGGCGCAATGGCTGGCGCGGTACCAGGCTCGTTGGCTTCGCCACGACATCGTCGCTGGAGTAACGCTCGCCGCCTATGCGATCCCGGTGTCGCTGGCGTACGCCACGCTCGCTGGGCTGCCGCCGCAAACCGGCATCTACTGCTACTTGGTCGCTGGGCCCGCGTACGCTCTGTTCGGCTCGTCGCGGCAGCTTGCGATCGGTCCGACCTCGGCGATCTCGATGCTCGTAGGCACGACACTTCTCGGCATGGCCGAGGGCGATCCGCAGCGATGGGCAGCGATCGCGGCGCTGACCGCGCTTATCTTCGCGTCCATGAGCATCGTAGCGTGGCTGCTCAAGCTCTCCTCCCTGGTCAGCTTCATCAGCGAGACGATCCTGCTCGGTTTCAAGGCGGGTGCCGCGCTGACCATCGCCATGACCCAGCTGCCCAAGCTCTTTGGGGTCAAGGGCGGCGGCGACCATTTCTTCGAACGCGTGCTTATTCTGGGCAACCAACTCGGCGACACGAATGTGGCGGTGCTCCTGTTCGGGCTGGCTGCGATCGCGCTACTCGTAACCGGAGAGAAGCTATTCCCCGGCCGGCCCGTCGCGCTGTTCGTGGTGGCGGCTTCGATCGTCGCGCTGTCGGTCACGCCGCTTGCGCACCTCGGCTTCTCGACGGTCGGCGCGCTGCCTGCGGGCCTGCCCCATCCAGCGCTTCCGTCGCTGCGGGCGCGCGATGCGGACGGCGTGATTCCGCTCGCGTTTGCCTGCTTCCTGCTCGCCTACATCGAGGGAGTATCCGCGGCGCGGGCGCTGGCGCAAAGGCACGGCTACGAGATCGACGCGCGGCAGGAGTTGTTGGCGCTAGGCGCGGCCAACGTTGCCGCTGCGATTGGGCAGAGCTATCCCGTCGCCGGCGGCCTGTCGCAATCGACGGTGAACGACAAGGCCGGCGCCAAGACTGCGCTCGCGTTGGTATTCGCGTCGCTCGCGATCGGCATCTGCCTCGTGTTTCTCACCAGGTTGCTCGAAAACCTGCCCAATGTCGTGCTGGCGGCGATCGTGCTGGTGGCGGTGAAGGGGCTCATCAACATCCCCGAGCTTCGCCGGGTGTGGAAGCTCAGTCACATGGAATTCTGGGTGGCAATGGCGGCTTTCGCCGGCGTGCTGCTGCTCGGCATCCTCAAAGGCGTGTTGCTCGCCGCGGTGGTTTCCATGCTCCTGCTCATCCGCCGCGCTGCGCAGCCTCACGTGGCGAGGCTGGGGAGGGTGCCCGGTACGCCTCGCTATTCCGATGTCGAGCGTAATCCGGACAACGAGGCCGTCCCGGGTGTGCTCATCCTGCGCGTCGAGTCCGGGCTCTTCTACTTCAACATCGATCACGTGCGCGATCGCGTCCGGCAGCACATCGCGGCTGCGGGAGAAGGTCTCCGGCTCGTGGTCTGGGACCTGTCCTCGTCGTCCTATGTGGACATCGCGGGAACCCGAATGCTCGGCGAGTTGCAACGCGAACTGGCCGAGCGCGGAGTGACATTGCGTCTCGTCGAAGCCCGCGCCAACGTGCGCGACCTGGTTCGCGCGGAGATTGGGCCGAGCATCGGCGAGGTCACGAGGCGAGTCTCGATCGACGACGCGATCAGAGCCGAAGGGCTCGCGCCGGCCGGGGGAGCATCGGTCGCCAGGCTGACGACCAGCAATGAGAATCTCCTAGGGCGCACCTAGCAGCAGGTACAAGCTCCAGGTTCCGGCCCCGGCATAGCCCAAGCCCACGTATGCCGGCCCGAGGAGGGTATCAGCCCCGAGGAAGGCCGATACCGACCACAACGTTCCTGGTTGAGGGACGTTGATGAACCGATTGGCAATCGTACCCACCTCCGCCGATGCACCGGCATAGACCCCGGACCCAAGGATGTCGGGCAGCGGGAAGAATCGGTTGTAATACATCAGCCGGCCGAACGCGAAGTCTCGGCCGGAGAACTCGTTAATGCGGTAGCCCGATAGCCGCAGTGGACCGCCGAGCGCGAACGATTCGTAGGCGGGCATGTCGGAGCCGAGCGCGGTTCCGCCGCTTACGGAGAGGTTGAGCGTGTTAGCCCCCCAGCTATAGATGCCGCGCGCGGTTCCTTCGAGGCGCTGGTAG
>DASPTZ010000156.1:0-15395 GCA_035623155.1 Casimicrobiaceae bacterium
CGCGTGATGCGCGCGATCAGCGCGATGTAGATCACCGAGAGCGTAAGACTTGGCAGGACGAGCCGCTGCAGAAAACCCCAGAAACCCTCCGTGATCGGCTGGTAGCCCTGCACCGGCAGCCAGGACAGTTCGATCGCGAACACGTAGATGAGCACGTAGCCGATTACGAACACCGGGACGGAAAAGCCGAGCACCGAGAAGCCCATCACGATGCGGTCGATCCAGGTACCCTGCTTCCACGCGGCGACCACGCCGAGGGGCACGGCGACCAGCACCGACCAGAGGATCGTCGAAGTCGCGAGCGCGGTGGTCGGTCCCACGCGATCGAGCACCAGTTCGGCGACCTGCTTCTTGAAAAAGAACGATTCGCCCAGGTCGCCGGTGAGCAGATGCCCGAGCCAGATGAAGAACTGCGTGACGATGGGCCGGTCGAGGCCGAGGCGGGTGCGAATCTCCGCGACGTCCTGCGATGTCGCCGCGGCGCCGGCGATGATCGACGCGGGATCGCCTGGGGTGAGCCGCAGCATGGAGAACACCAGCACGGCGACGATCGCCATGACGGGGATCGTCGCCAGCAGGCGGCGGGCGATGTAGGCGAGCATCAGCTCAACAGGGCGGGAACGGATCGTAGCGGCATAAGACTGTCATTCCCGCGAAAGCGGAAATCCAGCGTCTTGTTGCATGCAAACGTCCCAGCTTCCCCGGCTTCGCGGGGACGACAAACTACTTCCCGGTCTTGGTGATGTTCCAGAACACCGTCACCGGCGCGACGACGAAGCCATCGATGTTCTTGCGCACCGCGGCGGGCTGGTACCACTGGCCGAGGATGACGTGCGTCGGATCCTTGGTCCACGCCACCTGCACCGCCTCGGCGATCGCCTTCTGCTTCACCGGATCGGTCTCGCGCGCAAACTGGTCGCGCAACTTCTCGATCTCGGCATCGCAGGGCCAGCCGAACAGCGCCTTGTCGCAACTCGAATTGAGGAACGCTGTCGACACCGGATTGAGCACGTCCGCGGAAACCCACGAGGTGAGGAACGCGCTCCATCCGCCCTGCGACGGCGGCTCCCTCTTGGCGCGACGCGCGACCAGTGTCTGCCAGTCCATGTCCTGCATGTCGACCTTGAAGCCTGCGCGCTCCATCAGCGACTTCGCCACCGGCGCGAGATTGGTCAGCACCTGCAGATCGGTCGAATGCATCAGCACGATCGGCGTGCCGTCGTATCCCGCTTCCTGCAGGAGCTGCTTGGCTTTGGCGAAGTTCGACGTGAGCAGCCCGTCCATGCCCTTGGTCGAGCCGAGCGGCGTGCCGCAGACGAACATCTCCAGGCACACCTTGTAATACTCCGGGTCGCCGATGGTCGCCTTGAGGAAGTCCTCCTGGTTGAAGGCGTAGAGCAGCGCCTGCTTCACCTTGGGATTGTCGAAGGGCTTGACCGTCGAGTTGAAGCGGAACGCGTACTGGTTGCCGAGGGGGTTGATGTCGGCAAGCTTGATGTTGCGATCCTTCAAGAGCACCGGCAGCAGGTCGTGCGCGGGCTGCTCAATGTAGTCGATCTCGCCGGCGATGAGCGCGTTGATTGCAGTCTGCTGGTCGGCCACGACTCGCCATTCGATGCGGTCGACCTTGGCCACCTTGCCGCCTGCCATTCCCGATGGCGGCTCCGCCCTCGGCTTGTACTTGTCGAACTTGACGTACACCGCCTTGTCGCCGGGCTTCCATTCGTCCTTCTTGAACACGAAGGGACCGCTGCCGGTGAAGTCGCTGATCTGCTCGTTGGGGCTCGTCTCCGCGACACGCTTGGGCATCATGAACGGCGCCGCCGAGGAAGGCTTGCCCAGACCGCCCAGCACGAGACCTGTCGGCGACATCAGGTTGATGCGGAAGGTCTTGGCATCGACGACGGTGAAGTCCTTGACGAAGGACATCATCTTCTGCCCCATCGCGTCCTTGGCGCCCCAGCGCTTGATCGACGCGACGCAATCCTCCGAGGTCACCGGTGTGCCGTCGTGCCACAGCAGGCCCTCGCGCAGCGTCAGCGTATACGTAAGCCCGTCCGCGCTGACGGTGTATTTGTCGACCATCTGCGGCTGGACCTTGCCGTTGGCATCGGTCGCGAACAGCGTGTCGTAGATCATGTAGCCGTGGTTGCGGGTGATGTACGCGGTGGTCCAGATCGGGTCGACGATCTTCAAGTCCGAGTGCATGACCACGCGCAGGGTGGTCTGCGCCTGAGCAGCCGCGGGCGGCAGCGACGCGACGAGCGCGACCGCCGCGGCGAGCGCCGCGATTTTGATTGGGCGAAGGCAAATCATGGAATCTCCTTGGCGGACGCCCGGGCGGGGGCCTCGTCGCTGGGCGTCAAGAGGCTTCAGCGAGCGAGCACGATAGCGAAGCCAGGGCGACAAGGCAATGGGCCCCGCCAGCGTCGGATCGGTCTCCTGCCGAGAGGCGAAGGAAAACGGAACGCCTCTCCCCCGGGGAGAGGGGCAGGGGTGAGGGGGTATGAAGCGCAGCATTCCCTCACCCGCTGCGCGCATTTGTCACGTGAGGCGTGGCGGCCCCTCCCACAGGAAGAGGCAACACCTTGTCACCACTTCGGATCGATCGGCGTAATCAGCCCGGCCCGCGCCTCGATCGCCTCGGCGGCCGCCAGGCACAGATCCTCGCGGAAGCGTGGACCGACGATCTGCACACCCATCGGAACGCCGCCGGCCACGCCCGTCGGTACCGCCATGCCCGGAAGGCCCAAGACCGGGACCGCCATCATGGTCGAGCACTCTCGCCACAGTGCCGCGGTGCGCGCCGCGCTCTCGATGTCGAAGCCCTGCTCGTATACGGGTTCGGAGCATATCGGCGCCAGAACCAGGGGCACGCGGTCGAGGAACTGCGCCCAGTCACGCACGAGCCTTGCGCGTTCGGCGAGCGCGCTCATGTAGGCGGCGGCATCCTTCGGCGGGTTGTTCTCCAGCTTGAAACGCACCGCGGTGCGGATCCCTTGGTCGCCTTCCTTCTCGATCAGCGGCAGCGAGAAGTGCCGGAATTCCGGCATCTGCATCTCGAACCACAGCTCCTTGGCGCGGCTGAACCCCGGCGTCGAATCGTCGACGATCTCGTAGCCAGCGTCGGCAAGCCATCGCGCCGCCTGCTCGATGGCTGCAGCAACGTGTGGGTGCAGTTTCGCACCGGCGAGATCGGCGGTGTCGGTGACCACCGCCACGCGCTTGGGAAGCGGCGGCCCGTCGAGCGGCACGGGCGTCCACCAGGGATCGCGGTTGTCGCGCACGGCCATGGCCGAAAGGCCGAGCCTCACGTCGGCGACCGTGCGCGCCAGTGCTCCCTGCACCGACATGATCTGCGATGACAGCGAGCGCTCTGCGGCCTGCGTCGGATTGTAGGCGGGAACGCGCCCGACCGAAGGTCGAAGGCCCGCGATCCCGCACGCGTAAGCCGGGAAGCGCACCGATCCCGCGATGTCGTTGCCGTGGGCGAGCGGCGTAATGCCCGCGGCGACGGACGAGGCCGCTCCGCCCGACGAGCCTCCGGGCGTTCGCGTCTTCGACCACGGGTTGAGCGTGCGCCCCCGCAGATCGTTGACGGTGTCGAGCCGATAACTGAACGCAGGCGTGTTGGTGCGGCCGATGATGATCGCGCCAGCGCGCCTCCAGTTGGCGACGATAGGCGCGTCGGCGCGAGCGATCACGTTCTGGAAGCCGACCACGCCGTTGGTGGTGGCGCAGCCTTCCTGGTCGACGTTCTCCTTGATGGTGACCGGTACGCCGTGCAACGCTCCGAGCGCTTCCCCCTTCGCGACCGCGCGATCCGCCCGGTCTGCCGCGTCGCGCGCGGTCCCGGAGAGATCGACGGTGACGGCGTTGAGCGTCGGATTGACCGCGGCCATCCGCGCGAGGCACGCCTCGACCGCTTCACGGGCGGAGATTTCGCGGCTGCGGATCGCGGCCGTGATGCGAGTCGCGCTCCAGCGCCAGAGGTCGGTTGTCATTGTCGATGATTCAGCAGTTGCACGACGGATCTTCCCTCACCCGGCCCCTCTCCCGCGGGGAGAGGGTTCCCTATGGTTTGCGCGGCTCGCTGATTCCGGCTAATCTCGCGCGGCGCCAGCGTACCATGCATGCGACGCGGCGCGGAGAGAACGATGGCCCTGATCGCGGTCGGCGGCTTCCAGCACGAAACCAACACCTTCGCACCCTCCAAGGCCGACTACCGGGCGTTCGAAGACGGCGGCGGCTGGCCGCCGATCACTTTCGGCGCGGAGATCGCCCCACGGCTCGCAGGCGCCAACATTCCGGCAGCTGGCGCGATCGCCGCCTTGCACGCGATGGGGCATCGCACCGCAGGCCTCGCCTGGGGCGCAGCGTCACCCTCGGCACACGTCACCCGCGATGCCTACGAGCGCATCGCTGGAGAGATGCTCTCGCGTCTCTCCGAGCTCGGTCCCGTCGACGGCGTCTACCTCGACCTGCACGGCGCGATGGTGACCGAGCATCTGGACGATGGCGAAGGCGAGCTGCTCGGGCGCCTGCGAAGCCTCGTCGGACCGCGAGTGCCCGTCGTCGCCAGCCTTGATCTGCACGCCAACGTCACCCGCGCCATGGTCGAGCGTTGCGACGGCTTGGTCGCGTATCGCACGTATCCTCACGTTGACATGGCAGCGACCGGTGAGCGCGCCGCGAAATTGCTCGACGCCACGCTGAGGGCGGGCCGGGCGCAATCGAAATCGCATCGAGCGATTGACTTTCTGACTGGGTTGCCATCCCAGTGCACGCTCATCGATCCGGCGAAGAGCCTCTACCTACTGCTCGAAAGGCTGGAGCGGGAGCACCGCTGCGTGCTCTCTTTCACCCCGGGCTTTCCGATGGCCGATTTTCCGGAGTGCGGCATGTCGGTCATGGGCTATGGCGAGGACGAGGCCCGGGTGCAGACGGCGACCGCAGCGCTCGCCCACGCCATCGCCGACGCCGAGGGCGACTTCTCGATGGAGCTCTTCGAGCCCGACGCCGCGGTCGTGCGTGCCATGCAGCGCGGCGAACCGGGCGCGCCGGTCGTGCTCGCCGACACGCAGGACAATCCCGGGGCCGGCGGCAACGGCGACACCACCGGATTGCTCAAGGCGCTGCTCTCGCGGCGGGCTCCCGACGCGGTACTGGGATTGCTGATCGACCCGCCGTCGGCAGCCAAGGCGCACGCCATCGGCAGCGGACGCAAGGCCGCATTCGCGCTCGGGGAGATCTCGGGCGTGCCCGGCCATGTCCCGCTCGAAGGCGAGTTCCGCATCGGGCAGTTGGGCGACGGGCACTTCACCTGCACCGGCCCGATGTTCCACGGATTTCGCATGGACTTGGGAAGCATGGCAGTGCTGGAAAAGGACGGCGTTCGCGTCGTGCTGGCGTCGAAGAAGTGCCAGGCCGCCGATCAGGAAATGTTCCGCCACGTCGGCATCGAGCCCGAGCAGCAGCGCATCCTCGCACTCAAGAGCTCGGTGCACTTCCGCGCCGACTTCGAGCCGATCGCGCGCGAGGTGCTGGTCGTCACCGCACCCGGGCCGGCCAAGGCCGATCCGACGCAGTTTTCGTGGTCGCGCCTCAGGCCCGGGTTGCGTCTGAAGCCGTTCGGGCCGGCGTTTGCGCCCTGACTGAACGCGACAAGAGCAACGTTGCACCGTGGCTTCCGATTTCGAATGCATCAGCTAACGAACGCTTCGCTGTCAGGTGCCCTAACCATGCGCCGGCGGAAGTTCCTCCTTGCGACGAGCGCCGTGCTCCTTGGCACATCGTGGCGCGCTGACGCCCAGCGTGCACGCGCGATGCCGCGCGTCGGCTTTCTGGCGCCGGGACCCGTCCCGTTTCTGGAAGCGCCCTTCTGGCGAGGCATGCGCGATCTCGGCTACATCGAAGGCAAGACCCTCGTAGTCGACAGGCGGTCTGCGGAGGGCGATTTCGCGCGGCTTCCCGCGCTTGCGACGGAGCTGGTCAAGCTCCGGCCGGACGTCATCGTCGCGCCCCTTACGGCAGCCGCGATTGCGGCGCAGGAGGCTACTGCGACGATACCGATCGTGATGGTCGGCGTGTCCGATCCGATTGTATCCGGCCTGGTCAGCAACCTCGCTCGTCCCGGCGGCAACGTGACCGGGAATGCCAGCCAGAGCAATGCCGTGGTCGGCAAGGAGGTCGAACTCATTCGTCAGTTGTTTCCTAAGGCAACGCGCGTCGCAGCCTTGTGGAATCCCGCCAACGCAATCCATCAGCAACAGATGCTGAGCGAAGCGCTTGGTGCCGGCGCTCGGCTGCGGTTGCTGGTTCGCATTGGCGAAGTACGAACGGCAGACGAGCTTGATCGCACTTTCTCCGCGCTTGGATCGGACCGGCCGGATGCGGTGCTGATCCTGGCGGATGTCTTGTTTACCACGAACGCCGCACGTGTTGCCGAACTGGCGATTGCGCACCGGCTTCCCGTAGTGGGCGGCTCGCGGAACATGGCTGAAGCAGGCATCGTGGCCAGCTACGGACCCGACTATGCCGTCATCGCCCAGCGCTCGGCCGTCTACGTGCAGAAGATCCTCAAAGGTGCCAAACCGGGCGACCTTGCGGTCGAGCTGCCCACCAAGTTCGACCTGGTCATCAATGTCAACACGGCCAAGGCGCTCGGCATCAACGTTCCACCGGCCGTCCTCGCGCGTGCTGACGAGGTGATCCGGTGACGCGCCGACGGAACTTGGTTGTCTCTGTAGTTGCGTGATCCGCGTCACTCCCATGCCGCGCCGCTACGTCATCGCGCTGATCAAGCACGAGACCAACACGTTCTCACCGATTCCGACGCCGCTGTCCGCGTTCGGGCACGGCAACGGACCCGCGTTCGGCGATGCGGCAAGAGAGCGCTTCGCGGGCACGAACACGCCGATGGCTGCCTACCTCGACATCGGGCAGCGCGAAGGCGCGGAGGTGGTCACGCCGGTCGCGGCCGAAGCGTGGCCGTCGAGTAAGGCCTCCCGCGCGACCTTCGAGCAGCTCGTTCGCCCTCTGGAAGATGCCGTGCGCGCGGGCTGCGATGCGGTGTTCCTGGACCTGCACGGCGCGATGGTGATCGAGGATTGCGACGACGCTCAGGGCGAGATTGCGCGGAGGCTCAGACGCATCGCGCCGGGGCTGCCGATTGCGGTGACGCTCGACTATCACACCAATCTCTCGTCCGAGTTGGTCGACAACTCGACAGTCATCACCGGCTACAAGACCTATCCGCACGTCGACATGTACGACGTGGGCAAGCTCTCGGGCGACATCCTGGTGCGCGCGCTCGACGGCGAGATCAAGCCGGTGATGGCGTGGGGCTCAAGGCCGCTGCTCGCGTCGATCATGCGCCATGCGCCGGATGATGGGCCGTCTGGCGACATCGTGCGCTACGCGCGCGAGGCGGAGCGCAGCGCCAAGGTTCTCGCCGCGACCTTCCTCGGATCCTTTCCTCACGCTGACACGCCCAACACCGGCGTCTCCGCCATCGTCGTCGGAGATGCCAAGCGCGGTGGCGCACAGGCAGCAACGGAGGTCTGCGACCGGATGCTCGCCATCGCCTGGGAGCGCCGCGCCGAATATGCCTTTGTCGCACCGCCGCTGGCAGAATCGGTGGCGCGCGCGAAAACGCTCGGCGCGACCGCGTCGAACGGTCCGGTATTGCTGATCGACCATTGCGACAACTGCGGATCGGGAGGGGCGCAGGACGTGATGGCGGTGGTCGCCGAAATTCTGCGCCAAGACCTGGACGAGGTGGCCATCGCGCCGATCCGCGACGCTGCAAGCGTCGCGCAAATGATCGCCGCCGGTGTCGGCAACGAAGTGGCGCTGCAACTTGGTGGCAAGACTGACATGCCGTCGATCGGGTTGAAAGGCGAGCCGCTGCAGGTTCGCGGACGTGTAACCGCGATCACCGACGGAGAGTTCACGGTCACCGGCCCCATGTACACCGGCCTGCTGATGCACCTCGGCCGGACGGCGGTCCTCGACACCGGCAAGGCTGAGATCGTCGTCACCGAGCGGGCGCACGAGCCAATGGATCTCGGCGTGTTCACCCATTGCGGCATCGACCCGCGGCGCAAGCGGTTCGTAATGCTCAAGTCGCGCATCCACTACCGCGCCGGCTTCAAGCCCATAGCAGCGCACATCGTCGAATGCGCCGGCGCCGGCGTCACCAACGCCGATCTATCGGTGTATCGTTACCGGAAACTGCGGCGGCCGATCTGGCCGCTCGATCCGCTCTGACTTTCGGGAGAGCGATGACCTCGACCGCCATGCCCGCGTACAACCTGCTGATCGACATCGGCAACACCTTCCTCAAGTGGGGGATCTTCCGTGCAGGATCCACGGGCTGCGCGCGCGACAACCGGTTGGAATTCGGGCACGTGCTGCTCGAGGAAATCCCTTCGCTGGCGGCGCAGTTCTCCAAGATGCCGACTCCGGCGCAAGTGGTGATTTCCAACGTCGCAGGCACGCGCGTGAGGGCGACCATGATCCGCGTGCTCGAAGTGTGGCCCGATGCGCCGCAGCCGCACTGGGTGATTCCCCAGGAGCGAGCGTGCGGGGTGACCAACCGCTATCGCAATCCGGCGCAGCTTGGGAGCGACCGCTGGGCAGCGCTGATCGGAGCGCGCGCACTGCTCGACACCAAGCCCGGGCTGGTGGTCGTGTGCGGGACCGCGACGACCATCGACTTCCTGACCGCCGACGGCGAATTCCTGGGCGGCGTGATTCTGCCGGGCGTCGGGCTGATGCTGCGCTCTCTGCACCAGCATACCGCCGCCCTTCCCGACGCCGACGGAGTGTACGTGGAGACGCCGACGCAGACCGTCGACGCCATCGCCAGCGGCTGCCAGCACGCCCAGGCGGGCGCCATCGAGCGCGTCTACCACATGCATGCGGCCAGGGAGCCCAAGCTCGTGTGCCTGCTCTCCGGCGGCGCGTCGCGCGCGCTGGCGCCCCGCCTCACCATTCCATTCGAGCTCCACGACAACCTCGCCCTCGAGGGGCTGTATCGCATCAGCCAGACGCTCGAGAGCTAAGCGGCTCCGTCGGCGAGCCGCGTCGTCACGTTGACCTCGCCATGCAGCGTCCGGTGCACTGGGCAGCGGTTGGCGATGTCGAGCAGCTTCGCGCGAGCCGCCTCGTCTAGCTCGCCCTCCAGGGTGATCACGCGCTCGATACGGTCGATCTTTGCCTGCCGAGTTTCGCACTCGGCGCAGTCGGAGGCGTGGATCTTGGCGTGACGCAGTGCGACCTGCACGCGCTCGAGCGGAATCCGCTTCAGATCCGCATATGTGCGCAACGTCATCGCCGTGCAAGCCCCTAGCGCCGAGGCCAGCAGATCGTACGGGGAGGGACCGCTATCCTCACCGCCGGCGGAGACGGGCTCGTCGACGATCAATCGGTGCGGCCCGATCACGATCGACTGCTGGAACTTGCTCGCGTGCGTCTCCTGCACGATGACCGTGTCGCGCGGCGAGAGCGGAGCGCCGCTCTCGATAGCCGGCAAGTACCGGCTTGCCCATGCTGCCAGCACGGCGCCGACGTAATGGGAATCGGCACGCCGCGTCAGCAGATGGTCGGCGTCGTCGAGCGAGATGAAGCTCTTCGGGTGCTTCGCCGCCTGGAAGATGGCCGATGCGTTGTCGATGCCGACGGTCGAGTCGCGGGGGGCGTGGAACACCAGTAGGGAGCGGCGCAGGCCCGCGATCGCGGCCGTGAGCTTCTGGGCCGCGACATCCTCCAGGAATTCGCGGCGGATGGTGAAGGTGCGCCCGGCGAGCTGCACTTCGGCCTTGCCGCGTGCGTCGATTTCGGCGCGTTGGGCGGCAAAGAGCCGTGTGACATGCGCCGGATCGGCCGGCGCGTTGATCGTCGCCACCGCGACCGCCTCGGGAATGCGCGCCGCCGCGGCGAGCGCCGCCGCCCCGCCAAGGCTGTGGCCGACGAGGATCGCCGGTGCCCGATGGTCGCGGCGCAGCCGGTCGGCAGCGGCGACGAGATCGCCGATGTTCGACGAGAAGCTCGTGTTGGCGAAGTCGCCTTCCGATCCGCCAAGCCCCGTGAAGTCGAAGCGCAGCACGGCGATGCCGGTATCGGCCAGCGCTTCGGCGATGAACGTTGCCGCCTTGGATTCCTTGGAGCAGGTGAAGCAATGCGCGAACAGCGCGTAGGCGTGCGGCTCGGCGGCCGAGGGCAGGTCGAGCCGCGCGGCCAGCTTGTCGCCGCCGGCGCCCGGAAAACAAACGGCTGTGCTGGTACGGCTCATGAGGCCCCCTCGTCGGTTCACGCGCTGACGGCGCAAGGATAATACCCACACTTCCGCCAAGGGCCTATGGACCAGGCTCCGACCCTGTTCTCGTCGGATGCAACGACCGCGACAGGGCCTCACACTTTGATCTTGCGCAAGCATTGACGTGGCACGAGCTCGCGAATCGCGAGATAATTGATACCCTTCCCGAGGACTCCCCTGGAGAGCAGCGATGAATCAGCAACGAGAGGTCGTGATCCTGAGCGGCGTGCGTACGGCGATCGGAGATTACGGCGGCAGCCTGAAGGACTTCCCGCCGACCGAGCTGGCGGCGAAGGTCGTGCGCGAGGCGGTCAAGCGCGCCAAGGTCGATCCCAAGGAGATCGGCCAATGCGTGTTCGGCAACGTCATCCACACCGAGCCGAAGGACATGTACCTGTCGCGGGTGGCGTGCATCAACGGTGGCCTTCCCGCCGACACCGGCGCACTGACGCTCAACCGCCTGTGCGGAAGCGGCATGCAGGCCATCGTCTCGGCGTCGCAGTACATCCTCCTAGGCGACGTCGACGCCGCGGTTGCCGGCGGCGCCGAGAGCATGAGCCGTGGCGCATACGCCAACATGAGCCAGCGGTGGGGCGCACGCATGGGCGACGCCAAGGAAGCCGACATGATGGTCGGGGCGCTCACGGACCCCTTCGACACCGTGCACATGGGCATCACCGCGGAGAACGTCGCGGCCAAGTGCTCGATTACCCGCGCCGATCAGGACGCGTTCGCGGTGGAGAGCCACAAGCGGGCGGCGAACGCGATCGCCAAGGGATACTTCAAGGAGCAGATCCTGCCCATCGAGCTCAAGAGCAAGAAGGGTCCGATCCAGTTCGACACCGACGAGCACGTCCGCGGCGACGCTTCGGTCGAGGGCATGGGCAAGCTCAAGGCGGTCTTCGCCAAGGAGAACGGCACGGTCACCGCCGGCAACGCGTCGGGGATCAACGATGCGGCGGCCGCAGTCGTGCTCATGGAAAAGTCGGTGGCTGCCAAGAAGGGGCTCAAGCCGATGGCGCGGCTGGTCTCCTACGGCCACGCCGGCATCGACCCGAAGATCATGGGGCTGGGCCCGGTCACCGCGGTCAAGAACGCGCTCGCCAAGGCGGGGCTCAAGCTCGAGCAGATGGACGTGATCGAGTCCAACGAAGCTTTCGCGGCGCAGGCTCTCGGCGTGTCGAAGGAGCTGGGCATGAACGCGGCCAAGGTCAATCCCAACGGCGGGGCGGTGGCGCTCGGCCATCCGATCGGCGCAACCGGCGCCATCCTGACCGTCAAGGCCATGTACGAGCTCGCCCGCACCGGCGGGCGCTACGGCCTGATTACCATGTGCATCGGCGGCGGGCAGGGCATCGCCGCAGTGATCGAGCGCATGTAGTCGGGCACCGGTACGATTACCGTCTGGCCTCGAACCCCGCGGCTTGCCGCGGGGTTTTGTTTTTTGCGTGTGCGTTGCCCCTCGCGTGCCCGGGGCCTATCATAGCTGCAAGGGTTGTTCACTCGCGGATATCGATCGATGCGGCGAAGACGCTTCCGCGCCCGGTTGTCGCTGTTCCTGCTGCTGTTCCCGGTTTTGTCGTTGCATGCTGCTTGCGCGGAGAGCGATTACTCAACGCAGCGCCAGCGGATGATCGAGGAGATCGCCGCCGTCGCGCGAATCGCCGGCGCCGAGTCGGGCAAGCCGACGATCTCCTCAGGCGTGATCGCCACGATGGCCAAGGTGCCGCGGCATGGCTTCGTGCCGGCCGACCAGGAGCGCTTCGCGTACGAGAATCGGCCGTTGCCCATCGGCTACGGCCAGACCATTTCCCAACCGTACATCGTCGCGCTGATGACCGACTTGATGCATGTCGAGCCCAGCCACACCGTGCTCGAGATCGGAACCGGTTCCGGCTACCAGGCCGCGATACTGGCCGAGCTGGCACGCTCGGTGTGCACCATCGAGATCGTCGAGCCGTTGGCCGCCGAGGCGCAGCGCCGCCTGCTTGAGCGGGGCTACGGGCGAGTGCGAGTGAAGGTCGGCGACGGCTATTACGGGTGGGAAGACTGCGGTCCGTTCGACTCGATCATCGTCACCGCCGCAGTGAGTCACGTGCCTCCGCCGCTCATTCGCCAGCTCAAGGCCGGGGGCAGGATCGTGGTTCCGGTCGGCGCGGCCTTTCTCACCCAGCACCTCTTGCTCGTCGAGAAGAAGACCGACGGATCGATCGTCACCCGACAGATCCTGCCGGTGCGCTTCGTTCCGCTGACCGGCGGACATTGAACCCCGCGTCTGCGCCGCTCGCAGCCATTGCCGTCCTCTCCGCGGCCGCGCTCGGCTACGAGATCCTGCTGATGCGGCTGCTGTCGATCGATCTCTGGCATCACTTCGCCTACATGATCATCAGCGGGGCCATGCTGGGCTACGGCGCGGCCGGAACCTTCGTGGCGCTCCTGCAGCGCTCGCTGCTCCCGCGGTTCGAGGCAGTATTCGTCGGCGCCGCCACCGCTTTCGGCGTCACCGCCGTCGCCGCTTTCCTGCTGGCTCAACGCGTGGATTTCAATCCGCTGGAAATGCTCTGGGATTGGCGACAGCCTTTGCGTCTGATCGCGGTCTACGCGTTGCTGTCGATTCCCTTCTTCTGCGTGGCGACCTGCACTTGCTTGAGCTTCACCCGCTTCGCGGAAGAGCCAGACCGAATCTACAGCTCCGACATCATCGGCGCCGGCGCGGGATGTCTGGCGATTCTTGGCGCGCTGTTCGTGACAAGCCCTGCGGGCGCGCTGCAATGGATAAGCGCGATGGGTCTCGTCGCCGCCGCGCTGGCGAGCGGCACCCTCGGCGGGCAAGTCCGCTGGCTCCCGGCGGCGCTGTTCGGCAGCGCCGCCGTGCTGTTCATCGGGGTGCCTTCGCAATGGATCGCGATGCATCCCTCGCAGTACAAGGATCTGAGCCAGACGCTCGCCGTCAGAGGCACCCGCGTCGTGGCCGCAAGCTCGAGCCCGATGGGCCTCATCAGCGTCGTCGAAAGTCCGCTGGTTCCCTTTCGCTATGCGCCGGGGATGAGCCTCAACGCGACCGAGGAGCCGCCTCCGCAGCTCGGCGTTTTCACCGACGGCGACGGCCCGGCGGCGCTCACGCGCTACGACGGGCGGCGCGAGTCGCTGGCGTATCTCGACGCCCTCACGTCGGCGCTGCCCTATCACCTGCTCGAGCGGCCGCGCGTGCTGGTGCTGGGCGCGGGAGCCGGCGGCGACGTGCTGCAGGCGATCTACCACGGCTCGCGCGAGATCGACGCCGTCGAGCTCAACCCGCAGATCGTCGATCTGGTCGAGCAGCGCTTCGCGGAATACTCCGGCAGGCCGTACGGCATGCACGGCGTGCGCGTCCACATTGGCGAGGCGCGCCGCTTCGTCGCTGCGCACGCCGAGCGCTTCGACCTGATCCAGGTGGCTCTGCTCGATGCCTTCGGCGCCTCCTCGGCCGGGCTCTACGCTCTGTCGGAGAGCTACCTCTACACCGTCGAGGCGCTGCGCGAGTACATCGATCATCTTGAGCCGGGTGGAATGCTGGCGATCACGCGCTGGGTCAACCTCCCGCCACGCGACGTGCTGAAGATGTTCGCCACCGCCGTCACCGCGCTCGAAGGACAGCCGACGGCGCAACCCGCGCAGCAGCTCGCGCTGATCCGCGGATGGAAAACCGCGACGCTGCTCGTGAAGAACGGAGCGTTCAGCGCTCCGCAGATCGCTGCCTTGAAGGAATTCTGCCGCTCGCGTTCGTTCGATGTCGAGTACTACCCGGGCATGGCGGCTGGCGAAGCCAATCGCTATAACGTGCTCGATCGGCCCGAGTTCCACGACGCTGCGCGCGCGCTGCTCGGTTCCGAACGCGAAGCCTTTGTCGCAAGCTACAAATTCAACATCGCTCCGGCAACCGACGACCGCCCTTACTTCTTCCAGTTCTTCAAGTGGCGCAGCTTGCCGGAACTGCTCGCGCTCAAGGAGCAAGGAGGGCTGCCGCTGCTGGAATGGGGATATCCGGTGCTGGTCGCGACGCTGATCCAGGCGGCGCTCGCGGGGGTCGTGTTGATCGTTCTGCCGCTGATGTTCGGCGGCGCGGGCCCCGGCGCGGGCGCGTGGTCCCGCGTACGCGTCACCGTCTACTTCGCCGCCATCGGCTTTGCCTTCATGTTCGTCGAGATCGCGTTCATTCAGAAGTTCGTGCTGTTTCTGGCGCACCCTCTTTACGCGGTGGCCGTCGTCCTCTGCGCCTTCCTCGTGTTCGCCGGACTGGGCAGCCGCTACTCGCGGCGCGCAGCCGCGATCTCACGGGGTTCGCCGATCGGGCCGGTCGGGTGGGCTGTCGTTGCCGTCGGATTGATTGCCGTGGCTTACCTGGTTCTGCTGCCCTCCGTGTTCCGGGCTTTGTTGCCGCTGGCCGACATCGCCAGAATCCTGCTGTCGGTCGCGCTCATCGCCCCGCTCGCGTTCGCCATGGGGATGCCGTTTCCGCTCGGCCTGGCAAGCCTGGCGGGCGGAGCGGGTCGACTCGTCGCCTGGGCCTGGGGAGTCAATGCCTGCACGTCGGTGGTCGCGGCCGTTCTGGCGACCCTTCTGGCGATTCACTTCGGCTTCAACGCGGTGATCCTGCTCGCGCTGTTGCTTTACGTCCTCGCAGCTGTAGCGTACCGCGAGTATCGCTAGCCCGAGCCAACCTTCAAACGACTCTTCGCAGTGTTGTATCCTGATGCCGTGAAGCAGCGAAGAACCGCATGACCTGGTCGATCGTCGCCCGATCGCGTAGCGGCGCATTCGGAGTCGCCGTGGCGAGCCGTTTTTTCGCCGTCGGCGCGCTGTGCTCGCACGCGCACAGCGGCATCGGGGCGCTGGCCACGCAGGCGCTGGTCAATCCGCTGTACGGCCCGCGAGGGCTGTCGATGCTCTCGCAGGGCTTGTCTTCGACAGACGTCGTCGAGGCTCTCATCGAGCCCGACGGCGGGCGCGACCACCGTCAGCTGCACGTGGTGGATGCCGAAGGCAACGTCGCCGCGCACACCGGCGTGCAGTGCATCGAATGGTGCGGCCACGT
>DASPTZ010000157.1:0-3714 GCA_035623155.1 Casimicrobiaceae bacterium
GCCGAACTGGCCGAATTCACCAAGACCAGCCACTAGCGCACCGCCGGTAGCCTGGGTTGAGCGCCCTGCGGGAAGTCCAAGGGCGCGAAACCCGGGGCCGACGTGCGCCTGAAGCATGAAGCAAGTTCGAGCGCGCTTCTATTCGAGTCCCGGGTCTCGCTGCGCTTGACCCGGGCTACGCACTCCCTGCAGCGCCGACGTCTTTTTCGAGCCACTCGAGCAGCGGCTGCGCCACCATCTGCCAGCTGCGCTCGAGCATCATCATGTGGGCGAGCCCGGGCACGATCAGGGCCTCCACCCGGTACAGCGAAGCCGTCGCTCTGACATCGCCGGGAGTCGAGATGCGATCGGCGCTCGCTCCGACCACCAGCAGCGGCTCCGTCGCGACGGGCCTTCCATCGTGCAGCCGGAGGGTGAGATCGAGCAGCGCCCGCGGCGACTCCACGGTGAGGTGAGCGACCGCCTCGAGCAGCATTTCCGGCGCGACATCTTCGCTGAAATACATCGGTCGCAGCGCGGCGAGCATGTCTCCCGAGAGATGCGGCGCGTCGAGCCGCTGCATGTTGACCAGGTATTCCGGTTGCCAGATGAGAAGACGGCTTGCCACCGGCGCAAGACCGCCCGGCGGGATCGGCGCCAGCAGGGCCGCAGCGCGCACCGGTCGGGTCGCCATCAATCGCTCGACAACCGCCGCACCCATGGAGTGCCCGATCAGCACGGGGGGCGATTCGAGTCCGCCCGCGACATGCTCGACGTCGGCGACATAGTCGTCGAGGCCGGCGACAAAAAGCGTGTCGCGTCCCCCGCTCGCCCCATGACCGCGCAGAGACAGCGCGTACGCGGCGTAGCCGCGCGCGGCGAACCAGGGCAGGAAATAGGGCTCCCAGCACCAGCCGTCGCAGTAGCCGCCGTGAATGAACAGGAGCGGCGGCTTGCCCGCGGATTGGGCGGGCAGCCGCGAGCGTACTTCGAGCCGCGTTTCCTGTGGCAGCATTGGGGATTGGTTTGATCGGGCGCGGCGGGTCCGAGCGGCGTGCTACTATTCGCATCCGCCGCCGCAGGCACCGCGCTCCCGCGGAGCGCGCAATTCTACATGACTCGAGCCGCCGTCCGCGACGCCGCAGCGCTGCCTGCCGCCGTTTACGATCCCGCTTGCTGCCGTTGTGCGCGTCTGGTGCGCCATCTCCAGCAAGTGCGCGCGGAACATCCCGGCTATTTCTGCCGCCCCGTGCCGCCCTTCGGGGATCGGCGAGCAACGCTGGTGATCGTCGGCCTGGCCCCCGGCAAGCACGGCGCGAACGCTACCGGTCGCCCGTTCACCGGCGATTACGCCGGGATTCTGCTCTACGCGACGCTGTTCAAGTTCGGCTTCGCTTCGCGTCCCGAATCGACCTCGGTGGACGATGGGCTGCGGCTCAAGAAAGCGCGCATTACCAACGCGGTGAAGTGCCTGCCTCCGGGGAACAAACCCCTGCCCGCGGAGGTCAGCAATTGCAATGCCTTCCTCGCCGCCGAGCTTGGCACGCTGCCGGAGGGGGCGGCGCTCCTGGCGCTGGGACGCGTCGCGCACGACGCGATCCTGCGTGCGCTCGGTGTGCGAGCACGGGGGCACGCCTTCGCGCACGGCGCCGAGCACGCGCTTGCGCGAGGTGTTCGGCTGTTCGACAGCTACCATTGCAGCCGCTACAACACCAACACGCGGCGACTGACGACCGCCATGTTCGAGCGCGTGTTCGAGTCCATCGCACGGCATCTCGACAAGCGGCATGCAGTTCATGCAGTCTGAGAGAAGCATGATTCCTGCCATGACCGAGGCCGGCACCGACAAGGCGTTCGACGCGCGCGAACTCCTCGCGTCGCTACCAGGTCGTCCCGGGGTCTATCGCATGCTCGACGCCGCAGGCGAGACGCTCTACGTGGGCAAGGCTCGCGACTTGAAGAAGCGCGTCTCGAGCTATTTCCAGAAGACCGATCAGGTCCCCCGAATCGAGGCGATGGTGGCGCAGATCGCTCGCGTCGAGACCACGGTCACGCGCTCCGAAGGCGAGGCGCTGCTGCTCGAGAACAACCTGATCAAGGCGCATCAGCCGCGCTACAACGTTCTTTTCCGCGACGACAAGAGCTACCCGTACCTGTGCTTGAGCGGCGACGCATTCCCGCAGCTCCGGTTCCATCGCGGCAAGCTCGACAAGCCGCACCGCTACTTCGGTCCCTTCCCGGGAGCGCACGCCGTGCGCGAGGGCATGGCGGTGCTGCAGAAAGTGTTCCAGCTTCGCACGTGCGAGAACAGCGTGTTCGCCAACCGCTCGCGTCCGTGCATGCTCTACCAGATCCAGCGCTGCACCGGCCCCTGCGTCGGCCTGATCTCGCAAGCCGACTACGCTCAAGACGTCGCCAACGCGACGCTGTTCCTGCAGGGCAAGACCAACGAGGTGCTCGAGGGTCTGCAACGGCAGATGGAGGAGGCGGCCGCGGTGCTCGCGTTCGAGCGTGCTGCGAAGCTTCGCGACAAGATCGCGCGGCTCACGCAGTTGCAGGCGCGGCAGTTCGTCGAAAGCGCGACTGCGGGCGACATAGACGTCGTCGCCGGCGTGGCTGCACGCGGCGTGACCGCAGTCAACCTGGTCATGATCCGCGGAGGCCGCCACGTCGGCGATCGCACGTTCTTCCCGCAGCATGCGGAGGGCGCGACGCTCGACGAGGTCGTCCCGGCCTTCCTGCTGCAGCACTACCTGGAGCGTCCCGCACCACCGACGATCATCGCCGAGCAGGGAGGCGACGATTCGGTGCTTGCCGAAGTCCTCTCGGCGCAGACCGGACACAAGGTACAGCTGGTTGCCAATCCGGGCGGCGAGCGACGGGTCTGGGTAACCATGGCGACGCAGAACGCGGAGCTCGCCATCCAGCAGAAGCTCGCGCAGAAGACCACCCAGGAAGAGCGCCTCGCCGCGCTGCAGGAAGCATTGGGGTTGCCTTCGTCGGTGCAGCGCATCGAATGCTTCGACGTGAGCCACACCATGGGCGAGGCGGCGGTCGCGAGCTGCGTCGTCTTCGATCGCCTCGCGATGCGCAGCGACGAGTACCGGCGCTTCAACGTCAAGCCGCCAACGGGAGGCGACGACTATGCAGCGCTGCGCGAAGCGCTGACGCGCCGCGCCGCGCGCATCGTCGCCGGCGAATACGCGGCCCCGGATCTGCTCGTGATCGACGGCGGCAAGGGGCAGGTGGGCGTGGCCGCGGAGGTGCTCGCTGAGCAGGGACTGCACCCGACGCGGCTGCTCGGCATGGCCAAAGGGCCCGAGCGCAAACCGGGGCTGGAAGAGATCGTCTTTCCGGATCGTCCGGAGCCGCTGCATCTGGCGCCGGATCACCCCGGCTTTCTGCTGCTGCAGCAGATCCGCGACGAGGCCCACCGCTTCGCGATCCAGGGCCATCGCGCGCGACGCGGCAAGGCGCGCACGACCTCGTCGCTTCAGGCGATCGGAGGCGTCGGCGCCGCACGACGCAGAGCGCTGCTTGCGCATTTCGGAGGACTTAAGGGCGTGCAGGCAGCGAGCATCGAGGATCTCGCGCGAGTGCCGGGGATCAGCCGGGCACTCGCCGAGCGCATCTTCGCGCAGTTGCACTAGCCTGCTAAGCGATCCCCTGGCACGCAGAGTAGAATGAGGCTGGTTTAAGAGGCATGTCCTTCAACCTTCCCATCGCGCTCACCTG
>DASPTZ010000158.1:0-15442 GCA_035623155.1 Casimicrobiaceae bacterium
TTCAGCGCAAGTACGAAGCATTGATGGCGGCCAAGGCCGCCGAAGCGGATTCGCGCTGAGCCGAGCGCGGGGCTCCTTGAGGCGTCGCTAGGCGTTCGCCGCCAGCGGAAGCAGTTCGGGCTGGTCGATGACGGCGTCGATCGCGGCGAGTTCCCGGGCGAGAGCCTCGATCTGGCTTTGCACCGAAGTTTCGGCCTGCTCGAGCTCGGCGACGCGCTCCTCAAGCTCCTCGCTCGCGCGGTGGATGCGCTTCACGCTGTCCAGGCGCCGGCGAAGCTGAAGATGATGCTCGCGCACCTGCGTCTCCAGCGGCGCCATCACTGACTTGAGCCAGCTCTCCAGGTCGCGGTTGGCGATGTCGTAGACGTGCTTCACGCGGATCGCGATGGTCTCGAAAAAGCGCTTCATGAGCGCGAACTTCGCCTTGCTCACCATGTTCCACAGCGTGTTGAAGTGCACGTTGTAGGCCCGCTCCAGGCGTTGGATCTCCTTCTGGTACTTCAGCATCGAAAACGGCGGCGGCACGAACGGCTCAAGGCCGTGTTCCTTGGCGAAGCGCGCGTACATCGCGCGCATCATGTCGTGGATCTCGCCGGTCTGGCCCGCCGCCTGCTCGAGGCCTAAGTTGATGCGCGCGAAGAAGTCGTTCATCGCCGATCGCACCCCCCGGGTGAACGGGCTCGCTTCGATGCGTTTGCGGGTATCGCGCGCCGTGGCGCGCAGCGTCTCGAGCCCGACGCATTCATACAAGGCGTTGGTGTGCTGCGTGAACACGGTTCGCAGAGCCGTGTAGCGCTGCATGCCCCGCTCGAACAGCTCTTTCTCCTGCTGGATGCGCAGCATCATGTGCTCGACCACGTCCTGGTTCTTGCCGCGCAAGCCGCGCAACTCGGCGAGTTGCTCGAGAATGCCGGCGGTACGGCTTTCCAGGATCGTGCGCACACTGGCCGCGAGCGCGCCGATCTCGCCCCTGGTCGCCGCCCCGACGATGTGACGCTTGGCGGGGATCAATTCCTTGGACAGCGCCGCCTCAAGCTGCGGCATGCGGCTCCTCGCGAACAGCGCGTCGTCACCGTTGACTTTGGCGAGCAGCGCCTTTTGCGCCGAGACCGGGAATACCTGCGCCGGTGGAATCGCGAGGAGCTGAGCGGTGCTGCGCACCTGGCGCGCGATCTCGGCGTCGATCTCGGCGCCGGTCTTCAGATCGTCCCACAGGCCGTCGATCTTGTTGAGAATGAC
This sequence comes from Casimicrobiaceae bacterium, assembly GCA_035623155.1. Lineage (GTDB taxonomy): Bacteria > Pseudomonadota > Gammaproteobacteria > Burkholderiales > Casimicrobiaceae > PALSA-1003. The sequence continues at coordinate 1,240 of DASPTZ010000158.1, forward strand.
GATCCGGCCCTCACGCGTGGCCGGGCTTTCTCCCACGAGGTGGTTTTGCCAGACTTCGATGTCGGTCTTGGTTACTCCGGCGTCGGCGGCCAGTATGAACAGCACCGCATGCGCATTGGGCAGAAGATTGAGCGTGAGCTCCGGCTCGGTTCCGATCGCGTTCAGCCCCGGCGTGTCCAGGATTACCAGGCCTTGCTGAAGCAGGGGGTGCGGGAAGTTGATGATCGCGTGACGCCAGCAGGGTATGTCGATAGCGCGTCCGTCCGCCGCGGTGTCGACCGCGAGGGGGTCGCCGTCGTCGTAGAGTCCGTACTTGCGGGCAAGCGCCACAGGCACGCGCTTGGTGTGCGATACCTGCGAGAGCACTTCGCTCATCTTGTCCGCTGACGAAAGGTCGAGCGGCAGCGTGACCCATTCGTCGGCGTAGTTCTTGAATTCCGACACTGTTGCGTCGCGCGAACGAGTCTCTATCGGCAGCAGCCGGATCGACGGCGGCCGGGTCGAATCGTATAGGAGTTCCGTCGGGCACATGGTCGTGCGCCCGGCAGCAGAGGGCAGCAGCCTCTGGCCGAAGTCGGCGAAGAAGATCGCGTTGATCAGCTCGGACTTGCCGCGCGAGAATTCCGCTACGAACGCGACGACGAGCTTGTCCTGGTGAAGGCGCTCGAGCAGGTGCTGGATGGAGAGATCGGCCTGCGCGTCGGCGAGCTCCTGCTGCGATAACCACTCGTGCAGGTCCGATATCCTCGCGGACAGCCGGCGCCGCCAGTCGCTGTATGCTTCAAAACGCGCCGCAAGGTCTCTGGATTGCATGCTCGCGCTGCCTCCTCCCATGGGCAATGTAGCATAAAGCGCGCCAAAACAAGGCCCTGCTTCGCCTAAACGAGGCCCCTACCGTTGGCAGACCGGGCAATAGTAGGTCGCCCGACCCCCCAGGCGCACCACGCGAATCCCGGTTGCGCAGGTGCGACAGGGTTCGCCGGCCCGGTCATAGACGTAGTAGTCGAGTTGAAAGCGGCCGGGTTCTCCACGGCTGCCCACGTAGTCGCGAAGGGTGCTTCCGCCCTTGGCTATGGCTTCGGTCAAGGTTTCTCGCACGGCCTCGACGAGGCGGCCCATGCGCGCCAGGGACACGCGGCTCGCTCTCGTCGTCGGGCGAATTCCGGCCCGGAACAGCGACTCGTTGGCATAGATGTTCCCGACACCGACGACCACGTGGCTGTCCATCAGCGCAAGCTTGATGGCAGCGCTGCGACTACGGGTGGCTCGGAAGAGGTGCGCGGGGGTGAACTCCGGCGACAAGGGCTCGGGTCCCAGTGCTGCCAACAGCGGGTGATCACCGACGCGCCGTGGCGACCAGAGCATGGCGCCGAATCGGCGTGGATCGTGGTAGCGCAATACCACGCCGTTGCCGAATTCCAGGTCGATGTGATCGTGGGTGCGCCGCGCCGGCGGATCGCGATAGACCCGGAGGCTGCCGGTCATTCCGAGGTGCACGATCAGAGTTCCGTCGCCGATCCGAAACAGAAGGTATTTGCTGCGGCGATCGACACGATCGACGACGTTGCCGACCAGCCGCCGGGGAAGATCCCGCGGAACCGGCCAGCGCAGGCGGGGGTCGTAGACTCTTACGGCGGTCACTTTCTGCCGTTCCACGTGAGGCGCCACTCCGCGCCGCGTCGTTTCAACCTCGGGAAGCTCGGGCATTGTGGGAGGACGGGCGGGTTTGTTGCGGGGCCCAATATACCCTAAGATTTTGCTGAACTCCGGCCGCATGCCGGAACAACCAAAGCCATTTCTAACGTGTCGTCGATCAAGCGCTTTTCACTCCGACTGATGCCTCTGGCCCTGGCGGCGGCCTGCGCCTGGTCCGACGTCTGGGCGCAGCCGGCGGCACCCAATCCAGGCGACGCGACCCCGGCCTCGCCCATGCTAAGCGCCGATGTCATCTACCGTATCTTGGTCGGGGAGATCGCGCTGCAGCGCGGGGACCCTGTCTTGGCCGCACGCGCGTATCTCGAAGCGGCGCGCGAGTCGCAGGACGCCCGGCTCGCACGGCGCGCGACCAGGATTGCGCTCGATGCCCGGCAGCGCTCGCTCGCGCTCGAGGCGGCGCAGCTGTGGCAGGAGCTCGACCCGACCGATGAGCGCGCCAAACAAATGGTGGCTGCGCTGGCGCAAGCCGGCGCCGCAGGGGAGCTCAAGGCGGACCTGGAGCGCGTGCTCGCCGAAGCCGCTGCCAACGGCAGTGCGCTGGGGGAAGCGTTCCTGCAGCTCAATCACGCACTGGCGTCGCAATCGGACAAGACCGCCGTCTTCCGTTTGATCGTCGAACTGGCCAAGCCGTATCCCGACGTCGCGGAAGCGCATTTCGCGGTTGCGCTGGCCGGCTACAACACCGGGCTCGCCGACCCTGAGATCGTCGCCGCGGCAGTTCGCGCCGCCAATCGAGCACTCGATATCAAGCCCGCCTGGGAGCGGGCTGCCCTGATCAAGGCCGACATCGTGGCAAAGAGCTCGCCCGATGCCGCGATCCGTTTCCTGGTCTCCTTTCTCGAACGCGTGCCGGGATCGCGCGCGGCCAGCGGCGCGCTTGCGCAGCTCTACCTGGAACAGAAACGCTATGCGGAGGCGCGCGACGTGGTCCAGCGCCTCTGGGCGGAAGACCGGTCGGACCGCGATCTGGAATTGGCGGTTGCCCGGCTGTCGGTACAGATGCGCGACTACGCGACGGCGCAGAAGCTGCTCGAAGAGCTCAAGGCCACGGACTTCGGCGAACCCGGTGCCATCACCTTCGACCTGGCGGAGCTTGCGGAGCAAACCAAGCACTACGACGACGCGATTGCGCTCTACCGCGAGGTGACCGAGGGCGATCGCGCGTGGCCGGCCAAGCTTCGCATCGCCGTGGTGCTCGGCAAGAAGGGGAATCCCGCCGAGGCGATCCAATATCTCGCCTCGCTCAATCCGGAAGGCCATGACCAGCGCATCGAGCGTGTGCAGACGCAGGCGCTGGTGATGCGCGAAGCAGGCGACTACGAGGGCGCGTACGCCGTGCTGAGCACTGCGCTCGCAGGCGAGCCCGACTCGGCGGAATTGCTCTACGACGTCGCCATGGCCGCCGAGAAGCTGGATCGCCTCGATGAGGTCGAGGCGCGCTTGAAGCGCCTGATAGAGCTCAAGCCGGACAACGCCCAAGCGCTCAACGCGCTCGGATACACGCTAGTCGACCGCACGCAGCGCACTGCGGAAGGACTCAAGCTCATCGAGAAGGCGCTCGCGCTCGCGCCCGCTGATCCGTTCATTCTAGACAGCATGGGTTGGGCGCAATATCGCATGGGCAACTTCGACGACTCGGAGAAGTTTCTGCGCCGCGCTCTCGCCGATCGGCCCGATCCGGAGATTGCCGCACACTTGGGCGAAGTACTGTGGGCGAAAGGCCAGCGCGACAACGCAAGAGAAATATGGCAGTCGCAACTCAAGGAAACTCCGGACAACCCGGTGCTGCTCGAAACAGTACGCCGTCTGGCCCCCTGACTTAAGCGAGCCTCCCTCGATGCGATCGCTTCGCGGCACGGCAGTTCGCGCCGCGGTAGTCGGCTGCGCGTTGGCGCTGGCAGACTGCGCCGGTGTCGGGCCGGAGCGAGGTTCCGCGCCGGTCGCCTTCGCCGCCGCCCGTCCGGCGTTCGAGCTCGCGGGGCGACTGTCGCTCAAGCGCGGGGGCGAAGCACTCACTGCCAACTTCCGCTGGCAACACACGCCGGGACAAGACGAGATCGATCTCGCATCGCCGACGGGGCAGACTCTGGCTCGCCTCTACGGTGCGCCCGGCATTGCAAGCTTGCAGACTGCCGATGGCCGAGTGGAAACCGCAGTGGACTGGAACGCCTTGACGGCACGGGCCCTCGAGTGGTCGCTGCCGGTCGAGGGGCTGGGGTTCTGGATACAGGGCATCCCGCGCCCTGGCGCAGCATTCACGGTCGAGCCGGGTGCCGGCACCGAGCCGGGAGTGCTCCGCCAGGACGGCTGGACGATCGTGTACCTCGCATTCGGTCAGGACGAGAACGGCGTATCGCGCCCTGCGCGCATGGTGCTCTCGTACCCTGATGTGGAGTTGCGACTCGCGGTCGACGCTTGGCGATGAGCGCAAACGCGTGCTGACGCTTCCCGCGCCCGCCAAGATCAACGCCTTCCTGCATGTCACGGGACGACGCCCCGACGGCTATCACACGCTCGAGTCGCTTTTCGTGCCAGTCGACCGCTGCGATCTGGTTTCGCTCGAAGTTCGCGACGACGGAGCGATCTTGCGAACGAGCGGTGCGGATGGTGTCGCTGAAGGCGAAGATCTGGCGGTTCGCGCAGCACGACTCCTCCAGCGCGATTGCGGCGTCGGCCAGGGCGTGGCGATCGGGATCGACAAGCGGCTGCCGATCGCGGGGGGCTTGGGCGGCGGAAGCTCTGATGCTGCGACCGTGCTTCTGGGGCTCAATCGGCTGTGGAGGCTCGGCCTGTCGCGCCGCGTGTTGATGCAGATGGCGCTCGAGCTGGGCGCGGACGTTCCGTTCTTTGTATTCGGGGAGCCGGCGTTTGCGCAGGGCGTGGGCGAGGAGCTTTTGCCGGTGACTTTCCCGCCGACGTGGTTCGCCATTGTTTGTCCTGCGGCGCAAGTCAGCACCGCGAGCGTTTTTGCGGCACCCGAATTGACACGCAATAGCGAGTCCGCGAAAATGGTTGTCTTTTCCGAAGGGTACGGCCGCAACGATCTTTACGCCGTTGCGGCTGCGCGGTTCCCGGACATCGTGCGCCACCGAGACGCGCTGACGAGCCAGGTGGCACGATCAGGAGCGCGCATGACGGGTTCGGGCGGGTGCGTCTTCGCGGCCTTCGATTCCGAGGACGCGGCGCGGCAGGCGCTTCTCAGAATGCCGCGCGACGTCGCCGGATTCGTCGCGCGGTCGCTCAACCGCCACCCGTTGTGGTCGTACGCGTGATGCGGCCGACGCTGCGGTTTCCTTTGGGGAGTCGCCAAGTGGTAAGGCACCGGATTTTGATTCCGGCATTCGTAGGTTCGATCCCTACCTCCCCAGCCAATCCAATGCGGGGCAGGCCCAGCCGATCAGGCGGCCAGCCCACGCCTTTCGCGGGCGGGCACGATGGCGTTTGAGCGTATGCGCGTCTTCACCGGCAACGCCAATCCGAAGCTTGCCGAGGCGGTCGTCAGGCATATGAACATCAGCCTCGGCCGCTGCATCGTCGGGCGATTCTCCGACGGCGAGGTGATGGTCGAGTTGCTCGAGAATGTGCGTGGACGCGACGTGTTCGTCTTGCAGTCGACCTGCGCGCCAACCAACGACAACCTGATGGAAGTCCTCGTCATGGCCGACGCGCTGAAGCGCGCGTCGGCCGGGCGCATTACTGCCGCGATTCCCTACTTCGGCTACGCGCGCCAGGACCGGCGGCCCCGGTCGGCGCGCGTGCCGATCAGCGCCAAGGTCGTCGCCGACATGCTGATGACCGTCGGAGTCGATCGCGTCATGACCATGGATCTGCACGCCGACCAGATCCAGGGATTTTTCAATATCCCCGTCGACAATATCTACGCCACACCCGTGCTGCTCGGCGATCTGTGGAAACAGAACCACGACAATCTGCTCGTGGTCTCGCCCGATGTCGGCGGAGTCGTTCGCGCCCGGGCGATCGCCAAGCGCCTCGACTCCGACCTTGCGATCATCGACAAGCGGCGGCCCAAAGCCAACGTGGCGGAGGTGATGAACATCATCGGAGACGTCGAAGGCCGCGCCTGCGTGATCATGGACGACATCGTCGACACTGCGAACACGCTGTGCAAGGCGGCTGCCGCGCTGAAGGAGAACGGGGCGAAGAAGGTCCTCGCCTACTGCACCCATCCCGTGCTCTCGGGAGGCGCGGTGGAGCGCATCGCCGAATCCGAGCTCGACGAGATCGTGGTCACCGACACGATTCCACTCTCGGACGAGGCGCGCGCCTGCAAGCGCATCCGCGCCCTCTCGTGCGCGCAGCTGCTCGCCGAAACCATGACGCGGATATCCAACGAGGAATCGGTGAGCTCGCTGTTCACGGAGTAGCGGCTCGAGCAGCGATGCAGGGGCCTCCACCATCGTGGTGCGCAGATGCAGCGACTCGTCGTCGGCCCTTGCGCCCGGCTCGGGCCGCATCCACTCGCTTGTCGCTCGCGGAATCCTGCTCCGCCTCGCCGGTCGCCCCGGTTGAGCGTGGGGATGCGAGCGACGGCGAGTGGCCGCGGCGGGCGAGCAGCACCCAGCGGTGCGTATACGCGCTTGCGACGCATTGGAGATTTGGGTTAAAATTCAAAGCTTTCCCGTAAGCTCCCCAGCGGGCTCGCGGGGCGTCGCCACCGCGGACGAGCGACCGGCTTGCCAAAGGCCGGATCGCAAGGCCGCAGACAAGAGGAGTCATCGCATGCAATTCGAATTCACGGCCTTTCCCCGAGCAACCGAAGGCCGCGGTGCGAGCCGCCGTTTGCGTCGCAGCGGGCGTGCGCCGGGCATCGTCTACGGCGGAGTCGCGGCGCCTCAGCCGATCGAGGTCGACCACAATGCGCTCGTCCATGCGCTCAAGAACGAGGCGTTCCATTCGTCCATCCTGACGATGAAGCTCGACGGGGCGGCGCAGCAGGTGCTGCTTCGCGACGTTCAGATGCACCCGTTCCGTCACGAGGTCCTGCACGTCGACTTCCAGCGGGTCGAAGAGAACCGCAGGATCCACGTAAAGGTTCCGCTGCACTTCACTCACGCCGAGGATTCGCCCGCGTCAAAGACCACGGACGCGATCATCAGCCACGTGCTCACCGAGCTCGACGTGTCGTGTCTCCCCAAGGACCTTCCCCAGTTCATTGAGGTGAACCTGTCGGCGCTCGCCGTCGGCCAGTCGATCCACGTTTCCGATCTCACCTTGCCGCCTGGCGTGGTCGCCGTTGCGCGCGGACCCGTGAGCCCCGTGGTTGCGACCGCAGTCATACCGCGCATCATTGTCGAGGTCGAAGAAGCGCCTCCGGCCGAAGAGGCGGTGCCCACCGAGGAAGGCGTCGTTGCCGAGGAAGCCGCTGCGGGCGAGAAGGAGCCGGAAAAAGCCGCCGAGAAACCCGAGAAGGGGGCGGACAAGGCCGAAAAGACTGAAAAGGCCGAGCGCCCCGAGAAGCCTGGAGGCAAGGAAAAGAAGTAAGCGACCACTAATGCGCAACCCCAGGGCCCGCCGGGGTGCTTGCGGCGGGCCTTTCGTTTTCGGCTTCGCGCTCGGGCGTCCTCGCTTCACCGTCAACGATGGCGAAACCATTGCGCTTGATCGTCGGCCTAGGCAACCCTGGGCGCGCCTATTCCGCGACGCGGCACAACGCCGGCTCCTGGTTTGTTGAGCGGCTGGCGAAGAGTCTGGCAATGGGCTTTCGCGGCGAAGCGAGGTTCCATTCGCTCGTTGCCGGCAGCGAGCTCAGGCTGGCGCTGCCCCAAACCTTCATGAATCGAAGCGGCCTCGCGGTCGCGGCGCTCGCGCGTTACTACCGCATCGGCCCAGGCGAGATACTGATCGCCCACGACGAACTCGATCTCAAGCCCGGAAGCGTCAAGTTGAAACACGGCGGGGGCTTGGCCGGCCACAACGGATTGAAGGACATCGCCGAGGCGCTGGCGACCGGCGAGTTCTGGCGGCTTCGAATCGGCATCGGACACCCTCGCGACGGAGCGCTCTCGGAGCAGGAAGTCGCGGATTATGTGCTGCATCGGCCCTCTGAGGTCGAGCGCGCTGCGATCGACGACGCGATCGCGCGGGCTCTGGCGATCTGGCCTCGGCTTGCCGCCGGGGAGACCGAGCGGGCGATGCACGAGTTGCACACTCGCCCATCCGCCGGCGCACAGGACAAGGGCGGACCAGCGGAAGGAAAGGCGACCCCGTGAGTCTCAGGTGCGGCATCGTCGGCCTGCCGAGTGTCGGCAAGTCGACGCTTTTCAACGCGCTGACCCGAGCCGCGGTCGCCGCCGAGAACTATCCGTTTTGCACGATCGATCCCAACGTGGGCATCGTCGAGGTGCCTGACCCGCGACTCGCCGCCATTGCCGCAGTGGCCCGGCCCGAGCGCGTCGTCGCTGCGACGGTGGAGTTCGTCGACATCGCCGGGCTTGTGGCTGGCGCATCCAAGGGCGAGGGATTGGGCAATCAATTTCTCGCCAACATCCGCGAGACCGACGCGATCGCGCATGTCGTGCGCTGTTTCGAAGACCCCAACGTCGTGCACGTCGCAGGCGATCTCGATCCGGTATCGGACATCGAGACGATCAATACCGAGCTTGCGCTCGCCGATTTGGCGACCGTGGAAAAGCAGCTCGCCAAGTACACGAAGCCTGCACGCGCCGGCGGCGACAAGGAAGCGCAGAGGCTGGTAGCGGCTCTGGAAAAGGTCGCGCCAGCGCTCAACGAGGCGAGGCCCGCGCGCTCGGTCGATCTCTATCCCGAGGAGCGCGCAGTGCTCAAGCCGTTCTTCCTTCTCACCATGAAACCGACGCTCTACGTCGCCAACGTGGCCGAGCACGGCTTCAAAGCCAATCCGTTCGTCGCTGCCGTTGAGCGACACGCCGAGCGGGAGGGAGCCCCGGTGGTGGCGATCTGCGCCGCACTGGAAGCGCAGATCGCCGACATGGAGCCGCAGGACAAGCAGATCTTCCTCGCCGACATGGGGTTAACCGAGCCGGGGCTGGACCGGCTGATCCACGCCGCGTACAAGCTCCTCGGCCTTGACACCTATTTCACAGCGGGGCCGAAGGAAGTGCACGCGTGGACCGTTCCGCATGGAGCCACGGCGTCACAGGCTGCCGGAGTCATTCACACCGATTTCGAACGCGGTTTCATCCGCGCCGAAGTGATCACCTTTCCCGATTTCGTCGCGTGCAAGGGAGAGCAGGGCGCCAAGGAGGCCGGTAAGATGCGCCTCGAAGGACGCGACTACATGGTGAAGGACGGCGACGTGATGCACTTTCGGTTCAATGTCTAGCATGAGCAACTCCAACGCGCGCCCGCTGCTCACAGACTCGAGGCGAGCGGAGGCTGCGGCAGCGACATGGTAAAGACCGCGTTGCGCGCCGCTGTCGCGGTGATCGCCGTGCTGCTCTCGGCTTGCGCGGGCGTCGCGACACGACCCGAGCCACCGCAGGTGACGCTTGAGCGGGTGCAGATACTGCGCATCGCCGATGCCAAGGCGGATCTTTCGCTGCGCCTGCGGGTCGCCAACCCGAACGATTTCGCACTCGCGGTGGACTCGCTGGCGTTCGAAATCATGCTCGACGGTCGACCCGCCGCCCGCGGCCAGAGCACGCACATCGACACGCTGCCCCCGCGCGGGGAGGCGGACCTCGATGTCGCAGGGCGAGTCGATGTGGGCGTGGTCGCGACGGCCATGATGTCGCTCGCCTCGCAGCGTCCGGTGGACTACGCGATGAGCGGCAGCGCGACGCTCGCCGGCGGAGTGGTGGTACCTTTCTCGCGCAAGGGGCAGATCCTGGTCGCCAAGTTCGATCGCGCGTTCGGCTCGCGGCCGCAATGAGCAGGACTCAGCGCTTCACCAAGATGCAGGGGGTCGGCAACGATTTCGCCGTGCTCGACTGCGTGCACCAATCGTTCGACCTCACACCCGCGCAGATCAGGAGTCTGGCCGACCGCCATTTCGGCGTCGGATGCGATCAGGTGCTCGTGGTGGAGAAGCCGACGCAACCCGGCGTAGACTTCCGCTACCGGATCTTCAATGCCGACGGAGGCGAAGTCGAGCAGTGCGGAAACGGAGCACGTTGCTTCGTAGAGTTCGTGCGCGCGAAGGGGCTCACCGCCAAGCGCGCAATCCGCGTGGAGACTCGCGGCGGCATCATCGAACCGAGGGTTGAACCCGACGGCCAGGTGAGCGTGGACATGGGCGCGCCCCGGTTCGCGGCGGCCGACATTCCCTTTGTCACCGAAAGCGCCGACCTGGTGCAGCCGCTCGAGGTGGGGGGCGGCATGGCGATGATCACCGCGCTCTCGATGGGCAATCCGCACGCCGTGCAGGTCGTCGCCGACGTCGATCAAGCCCCGGTGAGCAGCCAGGGTCCGTTGATCGAGCGCCATCCGCGCTTTCCGCGCGGAACCAACGCAGGTTACATGCAGGTGGTTGATCGCGATAAGATTCGCCTGCGCGTCTGGGAGCGCGGCGCCGGTGAAACGCTGGCGTGCGGGACTGGCGCGTGTGCTGCGGTCGTGGTGGGGATCCGCCGAGGCATGCTCGATTCCCCGGTCGTCGTGAAGACGCGAGGAGGACGCTTGGTAGTCGCATGGGAGGGCGTGGAAACCTCGGTCACGATGACCGGCCCGGCGGTCACGGTTTTCGAAGGCGAATGGCGTGTGCCCGATGAATGACGAGCGCGGGGAAGGGCCAATGGATTCCAAGGCGGTCGCCGAGTATCTGCAGGAGCACCCCGAGTTCTTCTCCGAGCATGCCGACGTGCTGGCGCAGATCTACGTTCCGCACCCTCACGGTGGCCACGCGATTCCGATTGCCGAGAGGCAGATCGTCACGCTGCGCGAGAAGAACGGCCAGCTGGAGGCGAAGCTCCGGGAGCTGATCGCCTTTGGCGGGGAAAACGACGCGATCAGTGAAAAGCTGCACCGCTCCACCCTTGCACTGTTCTCCGCAACCGATCTCGAGACGACGCTGGGCGTGCTCTATCACAGCCTGCAAGACGATTTCCAGGTACCGCACGTGGCGCTTCGGCTGTGGGGCAGGGTTCCCGAGCAGTCGTATTTGCCGGAGCTAGCCGCGACGAGTCAGGAGCTGCGCGACTACGCAGCGGCGCTGGGCGCGCCGTATTGCGGCGCCAGCGCGCCTTTCGAATCGCACGAGTGGTTCGAGGGAGCTACGACGCTCGGATCGTTCGCGTTCCTCCCTTTGCGCACGCATCAGACCTTCGGCCTGCTCGCTCTGGCGAGCGACGATCCGGCGCGGTTCTATGCCGGCATGGGGACGATGTATCTGACGCGACTGGCCGAGCTCGCCAGCGTCGCGGCGGCGCGTTTTCTTCCGCAACCCTGAAGCGCCATGGGGGCAGCGTGAGACGACGAATCCCTCCATGCCCCGATACCCCGCTGCTCGCCGCCTGGCGGGAACATCTGGCGGCACGGCCTGCCCACACGCGCGATGCCTACCAGCGAGATCTGCGCGCGCTGCAAACGCTCGCCGGCGACGCGCCTCTGGAGCGCCTCTCCGGGGCCGAGCTCCGGCGTTGCCTCGCCACCCTGCATTCGCGCGGCCTCTCAGGCCGCAGTCTTGCGCGCATGCTCTCGGCCTGGCGCGCGTTCTATCGCTTCGCGCTCGACCGCGATCCTGCCCTCAAGGACGATCCCTGTGCGGGGCTCAAGGCACCGAAATCAGCGCGCCGGCTGCCCTCCACGCTGTCCCCCGACGAGGCCGTACAGCTCGTGTCCATCGATGATGGAGAAGCGATGGCGGTGCGCGATCGCGCGATCTTCGAACTTGCGTACTCATCCGGACTGCGAGTGTCCGAGTTGGCCGGGCTCGACGTCTCTGCGCTCGACTTGAAGACTGGCGAGGCGCGTGTGCTGGGCAAGGGTTCCAAGGAGCGCGTGGTCCCGGTCGGTGGACCCGCACGCGAAGCGCTCGCGCGGTGGCTCGAGCATCGCGCAAAGATGGCGCCGCGCGAGGGCAACGCGGTGTTCTTGAGCCGCTCCGGACGCCGGCTCACCTCGCGTGCGATAGAGCAGCGACTGGCGGCGTGGGCGGTGAAGCGGGGCTTGAGCCGGCACGTGCATCCGCACATGCTCCGCCATTCGTTTGCGTCGCATTTGCTGCAGTCGTCGGGAGATCTTCGCGCCGTGCAGGAGCTCCTGGGCCACGCCAGCATCGCCAGCACCCAGATCTACACGCACCTCGACTTCCAGGCACTCGCGAAGACCTACGATCGAGCGCATCCGAGAGCGAAAAGGAAATCCCGCTAGCCTGATCAGGCGACGATCTCCACCACCCCGCGAAGCCACGGCAGGTCGGTGACGCCGGGGTCGACTCCCGCCTGGATTGTAGCCGACCGCCCCTCCCGGCCAAACGAGACCTCGGAAAAAGACGGGGCGCTTGGGGCGCCCCGAAAAGCCACTGAGGAGAAACTAGACCGAAAGACTCGCCGGCCTACTCCACTCGCTCGCCATGGAGACTGACGTCGAGGCCCTCGCGCTCCTCTTCCTCGGATACGCGCAGGCCGATGACCATGTCGATGATCTTCAGGATGATGTAGCTGCCCACACCGCTCACGACCAGCGTCGTTACGACGGCACCAAGCTGGACCAGCATGTCCGCATCGGATTTGCTGATCTCCTTGACGTTGAACACGCCGGTCAGTATGGCGCCGACGATGCCGCCGATGCAGTGAACGCCGAAGGCGTCAAGCGAATCGTCGTAGCCGAATGCCTTCTTCACGGCGGTTGCGGCGAAGAAGCACAGCACCCCTGCCGCGATGCCGATCACGAAGGCGCCGGTGACGCCGACAAAGCCCGACGCGGGGGTGATCGCCACGAGCCCTGCGACGGCACCCGAAGCGATACCCAGCACCGACGGCTTGCCCTTGACCATCCACTCGGTGAACATCCAGGAGAGCGCTGCGACCGCCGTGGCGAGTTGCGTCACGGTCATCGCCATGCCGGCGCGTGAATCGGCGGCGACCGCGGAGCCTGCGTTGAAGCCGAACCAGCCTACCCAAAGGAGCGAGGCGCCGATCAACGTAAACGTCAGGTTGTGCGGCGGCATCGCTTCCTTGCCGTAGCCGATCCGCTTGCCCAGCACCAGCGCGCAGACCAAGCCCGCGATGCCGGCGTTGATGTGCACGACCGTGCCGCCGGCGAAGTCGAGCACGCCCTTGGTGGCCCAGAAACCGCTCGTCGATTCCCACATCATGTGCGCGATCGGCGAATAGACGAACACCGACCACAGGCCCATGAACCAGAGCATCGCCGAGAACTTCATGCGATCGGCGAACGCGCCACAGATGAGCGCGGGCGTGATGATCGCGAAGGTCATCTGGAAGCACATGTACACCGACTCGGGAATAGTCGTGGCGAGATGGCTGACGGTGACCTTGCCCGCCTCGTTCTGGAACAGCATGCCGTTGAGGAACAGCCGCTCCATGCTGCCGAAGAACGGCCCGCCGGGGATGAACGCGATGCTGTAACCGACGATGACCCATAGCACCGTGACAAGGCACGTTATGGCAAAGCTTTGCATCACCGTCGCGAGCACATTCTTCTTGCGCACCATCCCGCCGTAGAACAGCGCAAGCCCCGGGATGGTCATCATCAGCACGAGAGCCATCGACGTCAGCATCCACGCGGTGTCTCCACTGTTGAGCTTGTCGACCGCGATCAACACCGGTTTATCCGGTGCAGGCGGAGCCGCGGGAGCAGCCTCCGCCTTGGGCGCTTCGCCTGCCTTGGCCTCCGGCGCCGCGGCTGCGGGAGCGGGGGCTGGCGCGGCAGCGGGCGCGGTTGCTGCAGGCGCGGCGGCTTTTTGATCGGCGGCCTTGTCCTGTGCCTGGACACCGCCGGTGACACTGAAGGCGCCGACGAGGGCAATCAACGCTAGCAATCGCTTCATGGTGTTCCCCTTAGAGCGCATCGGCGCCGGTCTCGCCGGTCCGGATGCGCACGACTTGCTCGAGCTCGAATACGAAGATCTTGCCGTCGCCGATCTTCCCCGTGTTGGCGGCTTTCTCGATCGCCTCGATGACGCGGTCCACCATGTCGGACTTGATCGCGGCCTCGACTTTCACCTTCGGCAGGAAGTCGACGACGTACTCGGCGCCCCGGTACAGCTCGGTATGGCCCTTCTGCCGGCCGAATCCCTTGACCTCGGTGACGGTGACCCCCTGCACGCCGATGGCCGACAGGGCCTCGCGGACCTCGTCGAGCTTGAACGGCTTGATGATTGCGGTTACCAGTTTCATTTTTGCCCCTCGGTGATGCGCGGCCTTCGTTTTCGAAAGCTCGCGAGAATCAGAACGTCTTCTGAACGAAAGCCGTTCCAGTGGATTTGCCGATGTTTTTGCCTTGGATGGTGTACACCGAACCGTTGGTGTTGGTGTCGGTCCAGTAGCCGCCGAAGTTCCATCCGTTGACGCTGTACGTCAGCCCC
>DASPTZ010000159.1:0-12634 GCA_035623155.1 Casimicrobiaceae bacterium
GATTGCGGGGGGGTCGTAGCGCAGGACACCGTAAGCGTGGCCAGGGCGATGAGAGCCGCAGTCCGTGGAGTTATCGATCTGTGCTTCAAACCCCTGACCCCCGTAGGTCGGGCCGTGCCGGCCGCGGCTGTCTACTGCCCGCCCCCGCCGTCCCCACCGCCCCGATTGGCCGCGCGCTCGAGCTCCATTTGGTCCCGTACCCCGTTGACACCGGGGATTCCGCGCGCGATCTCCACGGCAGCATATAACGCATCCGTTGTCCAGACGTAACCGCTCAGCTGCGCCACGCCGTAATCGACGCTAACCTCGACGTCACGGAGATAGAAGATCGGATTGGCCTCGAACGCGGCATAGACCCGCTCGGCGGTGGCCGCATCGGCCCGTTCCTGTTGGGGTGACTTCGGCGGGGCGCTCGCACAAGCCACCAGCGCCGCAGCGCTTGCCACGAGGACCGCGTGCGCACCGCCCTTGCGCCCGAGCCTCACACCGACCTCCTTAGGATTACCGAGCGAGCCGCCTCCTCGCTATCAGACCAGCCTCAGCCACGTCCGTTCAGAGTCGAGTACATTCCGCAGGACTTTGTCACACCCCGGACAAAGCGGCATCGCCGCCACTCCCGTTCAGGAATGGACCCTAAGCTCTAGCGGGAAACGGGATTGTTGTCGTTTCCGTTGCGATTCAATTCCAGGTCGTTGACCACCCTGATGACGCCCGGGACAACTGAGGCGATGTACGTCGCCTCCTCGAAGTCCCCCGCCTCCCAGACATAGCCGGTAAGGTGCACTACGCCGTTGTCGGCATGCGCCGTGATGTGCTTGGCGAAGAGCGACCTGTCCGCATTCAACGCAGCTTCCACGCGCTCGGCCATTTCCTTATCGGCTTGCACTTGGGCATCGGACTTCGGGGGCCCGGACGCGCACGCGGCCACGCCACACAACACCGCCACTGCCAGCGCACGCTTGATGATTCGGGACACCTTTGGTTTCCTCCTCGTTTGGCGATCTGGTGTATACCACACTCCCGAGCAGCAGCGAGCAGCCCATCGAACGTTACGCTTCGGGAGGCTCAATCCATGGGGGAGTCCACGGCTATCAGCTCGATCGCATTGATGACGCGCCGCTTGCCCGCGACCCGCCGTGCCAGGAACAACGTGCGGTGCAGATCATGCGCATCGGTGGCAATTCCCTCCAGCCTCACGACGCCGTTCTCCGTCACGACGCTGATGTGACCGGCGAACACGTAGGGATCATCCTTCAGGACCTGCACCACCTTCGCGGTGAGCGCCTCATCCGCGAGTCGCGAGGCGCTGACGACGACTTCCGGGGGACTCGGCTGATGTGACGGCGTCGCAGGCGCCTGCGCCGAAGCGGACGGCCCGACCGCCAGAGCGGCCACTCCCAGTGCTGCGACCAGGAGTGGGCCGTTCCGGTCGTGCGTTGCCGCCACAGGGCGATTGCTTTCGCGACCGAGCACCTCAGAACTTGAAGTTCAGCCCGATCGAGAAGCCCTGCGGATGGCAGCCGCCCCAGGTGGTGGGACCGGCGCTCGTGTAGTCGACGAACGGCGTATGCGTGGCATCGTGGCAGTCGGTCTTGATGCCGTGACCGCCGGCGCCGATGTCGTAATGCGCGTTGCCGTAATTGATCGTCTCGGCCCAATTGAAGTACATCGTCAACTGCTTGTCGAACTTGTGCCAGTACGCGAACGTGTACATGTCCGCACTGTAGTCGCCGAGGAGGTTCGGATTGTAGTTGTGCTGGCCGGCCGGATCCCCCGGGCTGTTGCCGGCATGCGCCCAACCCACCGCGACCCGGTCGGCGCCGCCCGGGAAATCGTACTCGAGCGCCGCCCAGTGCGAGTTGCCGCGGTCCCGTTCGTTCTGGAATTCGAGTGCCGGGGTGATTGAGCGGTGGAGCCCTTCATACATATAGGAAACCGTGAGCCCGAAGTCGAAGTGGTACTGACCGCCGAACTTCTCAGCCCATTCGTTCACTGAGTCCCAGTACGGGTTGAAGGGCGGGGAGCTCAAGGGGGCCAAGGTCGGGAATTCCGCCGCGTACGCCAGGAAGGTCGCGCAGTCGAGGTATTGGGAGTTTGGGGTAGACGTACAGCCATTGGAGGCGCCCGGCAGCGCCGCATATTGGGCACTGTTCGAGCCGATACCGTCGCTGCTGCGATTCACCTTGCCGTGCAGCTCATAAGCCGCTACGAGGTAGAGGCCCCCCGTCTCGAACTTCAGGTCGCCGCCGTAGGTGTAGCTCCAGGCGCCGTCATCGCAGTTCAGGAACAGATTCCCGCTGCCGGGGTTGTTCGCCCCCGCGCAGTCCGACGATCCGAGCGGGAGAGTGGTGTTGTACGGGTCCGGGTTCTGGGCGAAGCCGTAGGAGGCATCGAAGCTGAACCCGCTGAAGCTCGGCGACAGGTAGGTGATCACGTGATCCTGGCGCGTACCGAACTCGATACGGTTGTCGCCGCCGCTGTTGCCGATGATTGTGCTGTAGTTGCCCAGCATTCCCGCGAAGGGATTCAGCCGGTCGGTCGAGGTCTTGTACGGGGTGAACATCTCACCGAACCGGAACTGCCCCCAGGTCTTGCTGCGCAGACCGATGTAGGTGTCGCCGAGCCCGATGGCTCCCTGCACGGTGTTCGAGGACTTCGTCCAGGTGTCCTGAAGTCCTGGTGCTGCCGCCATGTCGAGCGACGCCGACACCTGATAGATGAAGTCCACGCTCGACTTGCCGATCTGATGACTGCCGCGGTAGCCGACGTTCGAGCCATTGCTCGACATCATCGCCATCCAGCCCACGTTCCCATAAGGGTATTGGAACGGAGGCGTCGCAGACGTCTTCGGTGCCCCTTGGGGGCAGGGCGCCGTGAAGTTCGGACCAGTACAAGGACCATAGTGGTAGGCGATCATGTTCTCCATTCCCTTGGTCGTCGCATCGATGGATACGTCCAGGGTGCCAAAAAAGCCCTTGATGAACGTGTTCCATGCCTTGTCGATGGTACTGACCGTCTTTTCCGTCTTCGTCTGCTCGTCCTGCATCTGCTTCAGCTGTTTGCTGAGATCGTCGATCCGCTGCTGCAGTATGCGCATTCGGGCCTCCTGGTCCTGGGTCGTCTGCGCAACGCTTGAGGCGGAATAGCTGCAAATCACGAGTACGGCGGCGAGCAACGCCACCAGCGATCTGAGCACTCGGGTGCCACACATAAGATCCCCCTTCCGAGATGTGATTGAGACCTGCGACCTGAAAACTTTCCCATTACACGTTTTGTCTAAATACCGGTATCTTATGTTCAATTCTGCGTACTGAATCTAAGTTTCTCGGCGCGCTGCCTCCTTGAGGTCAGACCGCCGGTATGAGCACGGCGCCGCGCGCCCAACGTGGCCCCGAGCACCGCGACCGGTATCTCGGTCGAGTAGGGGTAGGCCGGAATGCCGTGTTGGTAGAGGTACTCCGAGGCCTCCTCGACCTCGAGGTCGTCGGCGAGCGAGGCCACCACGGGCTTGACCACCGGGTAGCCGATACTGGTGGCGAGCGTCGCGGCATCGGCCGCGCTCGTCGCCACGCCTTCCTTCGGTACCGTGATGCCGTAGGCCTCGCAGAGCGCCCTTGCTTCGGGCGCCGTGAGTGCCGCGCGGCGTTGAGCGTGCGCCTGATTGAGAACTTTGCGAACCGTCGTCTTGTCGTGTGCCACGAACTTTCCCCGAGGGGGCGGCGCCGCAGGCGCAGCTCAGATCACTTTTTCGGCCCTGAGCTCAGCGATTTCCGATCGGCTCAGGCCGAGCTCGGTCAGCACCTCGTGGCTGTGCTCGCCGAGGAGTGGCGAGCGCTTCACCTCGGTCGGGCTGTCCGACATCTTGATGGGATTGCCCACCGTCAGGTACTTGCCTCGCGTCGGGTGATCGACCTCGACCACGGTGCCGGTGGCGCGCAGTGACGGCTCGGCGGCCAGTTCCTCCATCGAGAGGATCGGCCCGCAGGGGATGTCGTGCTTGTTGAACTCCGCCATGGCCTCGAACTTCGTCTTGGTCATGGTCCACTGCTCGATGGTGTCGAACACTTTCTTCAGCCGCGGCAGCCGGGCGTTGGGGGTGGCGTAGTCGGGGTCGGTGATCCACTCTTCCTTGCCGATCACGTGGCAGATCTCCTTCCACACCGGCGCCTGGGTGATGAAGTAGAGATAAGCGTTGGGATCGGTCTCCCAGCCCTTGCACTTGATGATCCAGCCGGGCTGCCCGCCGCCCGAGGCGTTGCCGGCGCGCGGCACCGAAGTGCCGAACTTGCCGTCCGGGTACTGCGGGTACTCCTTCATGACCCGGGTGCGGGCGAGCCGCTGCTGATCGCGCAGCTTGACGCGACAGAGGTTGAGCACACCGTCCTGCATGGCACAGAGCACCCGCTGGCCGCGCCCTGTGGTCTTGCGCTGGTAGAGCGCACAGACGATGCCGAGCGCCAGGTGCAGTCCCGTGCCGCTGTCGCCGATCTGCGCGGCGGTGACGAGCGGCGGACCGTCGTCGAAGCCGGTGGTCGAGGCGGAGCCGCCGGCGCACTGCGCGACGTTCTCGTAGACCTTGCAGTCCTCGTAGGGACCTGGCCCGAAGCCCTTTACCGAGGCGTAGATCATCTTCGGGTTGAGCTCCTGGATACGCTCCCAGGTCAGGCCCATGCGATCGAGCGCGCCGGGCGCGAAGTTCTCGACCAGCACGTCGCAGTACTTGACAAGTCGATCGAGCACCGCCTTGCCCTTCGGACTCTTGGTGTCGAGCGTGATCGAGCGCTTGTTGTGGTTCAGCATGGTGAAGTACAAGCTGTCCACGTCCGGAATGTCGCGCAGCTGCTCGCGCGTGATGTCGCCGCCGCCGGCACGCTCGACCTTGATCACGTCCGCGCCGAACCAGGCGAGCAGCTGCGTGCAGGTTGGACCCGACTGCACGTGAGTGAAGTCGAGGATGCGGACGCCATCTAGTGCCTTGCCCATGCAACTCTCTCCCGGCAACTCATTTGTACATGGTCTGGTTCTTGGTACCGGGCGCGTACTCGCGCGGATCGACCCAAATGTTGATGACCGCCGAGCGCTTGGTGCGCGCCACCGACTCGCGCGCGCGCTTGAGGGCCGGGGCGATCTGCGCCGGATCGCGCACCTCCTCGCCGTAGCCGCCGAGCATCTCCGCGAACTTGCCGAACGGCACGTCGCCGAGCAGGTTACCGACGTTGCCGCGCTCCTCGCCGTACTTCGCCAGCTGTCCGTAGCGGATCTGGTTCATCGCGGAGTTGTTGCCGACGACCGCGATGTAGGGCACGCCGAAGCGATTGGCGGTCTCCATGTCGAACGCCGTCATGCCGAAGGAGCCGTCGCCGTAGTAACAGAGCACTTCCTTGTTAGGATGCGCGAGACCTGCGGCGATGGCGAAGCCGGTGCCGACGCCGAGCGATCCGAGCGCCCCGGGATCCATCCACTGCCCTGGCCGGCGCGGCCGCACCGCCTGCGCGGAGATCGTCACCACATCGCCGCCGTCGCCGATGTAGATGGTGTTGTCGGCGAGAAACTCGTTGAGCTCGTAGGCGACACGGTAGGGGTGGATCGGCTGGTTGTTCGATTTGAAGAGCGGCATCAGCTTCTCGGTCGCCGCCGCTTCCGCCTCCTCGAGCTTCCTCATCCACTGCTGGCGTGCCTGGCGCTTGTCCTGCTTGAGACGCCCGCTGGCCGCCTGCAGCAGCGCGCCGAGGATCGCGCCTGGGTGACCGACGATCCCGAGATCGATGTCGCGGTTCTTGCCGACGGTGCGATAGTCCATGTCGATCTGCACGAGCTTGACCTTTGTGCTGATGCGCCGTCCGTAGCCCATGCGAAAGTCGAACGGCGTGCCGACGATCACGATGACGTCGGCCTCGGCGAAGGCATTGCCGCGGGTGCGGTCGAAGTGGTGCGGATCCCCCGGAGGCAGAAGGCCGCGGCTGCCGCCGTTGAAATAACCGGGGATGTCGAGGCCGCGCAGCAACGCGATCGCTTCTTCGTGGCCGCGCGCGGTCCACACCTGCTGGCCGTAGAGGATGGCGGGACGCTCGGAGTTCACCAGGATGTCGGCGAGCTTCTCGATGTCGCGCGGGTCGCCGAGCGAGCGTGTCGAGGCACGATAGTGGCCGGGCTTGGGCACGATCACCTTGGTGGCATCGACCTCGCGGTCGAGCACGTCGCGCGGGATCTCGAGGTACACCGGTCCCGGGGCGCCGCTGAAGGCCTCACGCGCCGCCATCGAAATCATGTCGGCGACACGCTCGGTGGCCGGCACGCTGGCGGCGAACTTGGTGATCGGCGACATCATGTCGACGTGCGGCAGGTCCTGGAGCGAGCCCATCTTATGTTGGGTCAGGGCGCCCTGGCCGCCGATGTGCAGCACCGGGCTCTCCGAGCGAAACGCGGTGGCGATGCCGGTCACCGCGTTGGTGCAGCCCGGGCCTGCCGTGGTGACGACGCAGCCGAGCTTGCCGGTCTGCCGCGCGTAACCGTCGGCGGCGTGTGCGGCGACCTGCTCGTGGCGCACGTCGATGATGCGGATGCCCTCGTCGATGCAACCGTCGTAGATGTCGATGATGTGACCGCCGCAGAGCGTGAAGATAGTGTCGATACCCTCGTTCTTCAGCGCCTTGGCGACCAGGTGTCCGCCGGAGATGACACTGGCGTCGCGGCTCTTGCGCTTGAGCGTGTCTTCCGCGGTGGTGGTGGTGGTTCTGCTCTCGGCAGGTTTGGTCACCGTCTCTTGCATAATTGCCTCCATTCGCAACCGTCGCCGCTGGGGCACGGTGTCACACTCCGCACCGCGCGACTTTCCGCGCCGCTGGAGCGCAGCGCCGGGCACTCCCTCATCGCAGCGCGCGCTTCTGGTGAGGAACCGGAGAGCGCGCGCCAGCGGTGAGGCTCACCGCGTCGCCAGGTTCGCAGCCGGCGGCGCGACGCCGCTCAGGCGGTTGGTGTAGGCGCTGCGCATCGGCTTGAGGACCACCACGGCCATGAACGCCGCGATGATGTTGAGTGTCGCGGCCAGCATGAAGACGGGATGCCAGTTGCCCTTCGCCGCCATCACGCTGGTGAGCGGTACCAGCAGCGCTGCCGTGCCCTTGGCCGTGTACATGAGGCCGGTGTTGGTCGTCGCGTAGATCGACCCGTAGGTGTCCGTTACCGTCGCGGGGAAGAGGCTGTAGATCTCACCCCAGGCGAAGAACACCAGGCCCGACAACAGCACGAACGCCACCGGGTTCGTTCCGAAATTGGCCAGCGCAATGATGCCGAGGCCTTCGATCAGGAAGGCGATGAACATGGTCGGTTCACGCCCGATCCGGTCGGACACCCAGCCGAAGAACGGCCGGCACAGGCCGTTCAGGATGCGATCGAGGCTCAGGGCGAAGGTGAGCGCTGGCAGCGTGATGCCGATCAGACTCACCGGAACCTTGTCGACATGAAAGTCCTTGGCGATCGGTGCGAGTTGCGCGGTCGCCATGAGACCCCCGGCCGCCATCATGACGAACATGAGATACATGACCCAGAACACCGGAGTGCTGATCATCTGCATCGGTGTCGCCTGGTAGCGGCTCGCGCCCGGAGCGATCTTCGGGGCCGTGGCGATGAATTGCGCGGTCGGCGGCAGAATGAACATGCCGACGACCACGACCACGATGCCCTGCAGCAAACCGAAGGTGAGGAAGGTGTGCTCGTAGCCCGAGTCCTTGATCATGTTGGCGATCGGAATGATGGTGAGCGCCGACCCCATCCCGAAGCCGGCGGCCGTCAACCCGGCGGCAAGTCCACGCCGCCCCGGGAACCACTTCACCGCGTTGCCGATACAGGTGCCGTACACGGCCCCTGCACCGATGCCACCGAGCACCGCGGCGAAATAGAACGTCCCGAGAGAACTGGCGAAGGAATTGATGGCCCAGGCAATGCCGCAAAGTATTCCGCCCACAACGATCATCAAGCGCGGACCAAATTTATCGACCAGGTACCCTTCGGCGGGTACCAGCCAGGTCTCGAAGAGAACGAATATGGTAAACGTGACCTGGATGGCCGCCTTGGTCCAGTGATACTTGTCGCCAATCGGCCCGACGAACAGCGTCCAGCCGTACTGCAGATTGGCGATCATCACCATGCAGATGATGCCGATGATCAGTTGCGGCCAGGGGCGGGCGAATGTTGAAGTGGTCTGTGAACTCGCATCGGTAACCATCGATGTTCCCCCTCGAAAGCGACTCACCCAGAGAGCTGTCAGCCGGTTGGCAGGGGCTATGAGGCCGGCGGTCGGTGCAGCTCCCGGGAGAGAATGCACATACGACGATGCAACGATCCGCCGAGGTCGTTCGCGCGCCAGCCTGGAAAACGATTGTCCCCGGGTGACTCCTCAGGATTTGTGTGTACGTTTGTAAGCCTTAGTACCGACTTGAACCGCGGCCGACCATATGTGATATATCTTTCGCTTGTCAATCGGGTGCTTCCTGCACGCCGCGAGTGCAATCGCATGCGTTTGAGGCGGAAAGTGTCGGCCACTGATCTCTCTTGCACTGCATCAGGAAGGCCCAGAGAACTAAGGTATTTGTTATCTGATATATCTCGAACAGTACGCGGGATTTTGAATGCAATGCGTTATGCGTGACCCGGGCAGCAGCGTCTTCGGAGTCAGCGTCTCGAGGTGCTCAATGGCCGTCAGGGGCGTGACTGCGATCCCCGATCGAGCGCGCGGGCTCTGGCCGGCGCCACCGGCGCCGTCCGGGGGCTGAATGGTCACGACCTTAAGGCCGGGTGAGCGGAGCCGCACGGTTACCGTGGGGCAGTTGGCGCTTGCTCCACTCAATGCGATGAGTCTGCGCGATCAGGCTTATGCGCTTCTCAAGGACGCGATCGCCAGCACCGACATCTACAGCGAGCGTCGGCCACTGCGCCTCGATGAGCGCGAGCTGATGCAGGCGCTCGGCGTGAGCCGCACGCCGATCCGCGAAGCGCTCTCGATCCTCGAGCAAGAGGGGTTCGTGCGCACCGTACCGCGGCGCGGCATCTTCATCGTACGCAAGTCCAAGCGTGAGATCATCGAGATGATCCAGATGTGGGCGGCGCTCGAGAGCATGTCGGCGCGCCTTGCGACGCTTAACGCCTCGGACGCGGAGATGGGCAAGCTCCGGCACCTGTTCGATGAGTTCCAGAACTCCCCGCCCTCGGAGCACATTGGCGAGTACTCCGATGCGAATATCGCATTCCATCAGATGACCATTCGCCTGGGCGGCTCGCAACTCATCGCTGATGCGACCAAGAACCTTTTCATTCATGTGCGCGCGATCCGCAAGGCGACGATCTCCCAGGACAACCGCGCCGCGCGCTCGATCATCGATCACCTCAAAATCATCGAGGCGCTCGAGCGGCGCGATACCGAGCTCGCGGAGCGGCTCACGCGGCAGCACACGCTCGATCTTGCCGCGCACGTCGAACGCTACTGCGACTTCCTCGACTAGCCGCGGCCGCGTGCGGACCTGCCGCGCCCGTGTCGCCCCTTGCGCACGGGCGCTTCGGGCTCGGTCGGCTGCGTCTTCGCGAGTGCCGCCACGGGCGGCGGCGCGTGATGAAACTCGAAGCGCACCAGCCGCTCGATGAGCGCCGCCCCCTCGCGCAGCAGGAAATCCTTGAAGACCGCCGCGACCGGCGGCAGCCGCTTGGTGCGGTTGTGCACCAGGTACCAATTGAGCTTCGCCGGGAAGCCCTGCACGTCGAGCACCACGAGGTTGCCGGCGAGGAGGTCGAGCCCGATCGTGTGCGCCGAGAGGAATGCGATGCCCATGCCGGCGACCACCGCCTGCTTGATGGTCTCGGTGCTATGGATCTGCATGGCGATGTCGAGACGCGGGAACTGCCGCCCGAACACCTCGCGCATCGAGTTCCAGGTGTCGGATCCGTGCTCACGCTGCACGAAGCGCTCGCAATTTAGCGCCGCGCGCGGGATCTGGCGCGCGCGTGCGAGCGGATGGTCGGGCCGAGCGACGATGACGTAAGGGTGCGGCGCGAAGGGGACGGCGATGATGTCCATATCGGTCGGCGGCCGCACCATGACGGCAAGATCGGTGAGGTTCTCGGCGAGCTGCCGGAGCAACCCCTCGCGGTTATGGACGGTAAGGTTGAAGCTGACCCCGGGGTGGGCGGCGCCAAAGGCCGCGAGCACGCGCGGAAAGAAGTAGTCGCCCGCGCTGATCACGGCGACGTTGAGCCGCCCGCCCGCCACACCCTTCAGCTGCGCGAGCGCATCGGAGGCTTCCTTGAGCCGCTGTGCGATCGCGTTCGCGCACTCGCGCATCTCTGCCCCGGCGGGGGTGAGATAGGTCTTGCGTCCGATGCGCTCGAAGAGCGGGAGCCCGGCGTAGTCGGCGAGCTCCTTGATCTGCGTCGAAACCGCAGGCTGCGTCAGATGCAGCTCCTCGGCGGCGCGCGAGAAGTTCATGTGCCTCGCGGCGCTCGCGAACACCCGAAGCTGCCTGAGCGTCACATTCTTCATCGGGCGAGCATACCCCGATATATAAGTAGAATCATATGATGAAGATAGAAACGTTTAAATTTTCCTTAGATAAGGGGAGGCGTAACCTCTCCATACTGGAACCTGAACCCGTGGAGTTCGGCGATGGGACAGACGATCAGCGAGCGCACGAGCGCAGAGGTGGCTTCGGAACTTGAGGCCTATAACCGCGCGTTCGATGAGCTCGAGCTCCCCTGGCACTGGGATGCCAAGACGTACCGCGAGCTGCTCGATGCGGCCGGCGAGCGCGATTGCGTGAGCGTCTACATCGAGCGCAAGCAGCCGCACCTGCTGCGCGCCTATGACAAGAGGTTCCTGAGTGAACTCGTGCTTGGCGTGCGCGAACGCTGCCGCCGCGACACACACCACGCCTGAGGGTCGAAGGCGGCGCAAGCCGCTCGCCCGAATCCTGCTAGGTCTTGCCGCGGGACTTCCCGCGATCGTGCCTCCAGAGCACTTCTGCTCCGCGCTCATGCCGCGCGAGCACGCGCGCCATCACGAAGAGCAGATCCGACAGACGGTTTAAGTACTGCGTGAGCTCCGCGCTCACGCTCTCGGCGCGCGCGAGCGTCCAGACACGCCGCTCGGCCCGCCGTGCGATGGTGCGGGCGAGGTGACAGGCGGCGGCCGCAGGGCCGCCGCCCGGAAGAATGAACTCCTTGAGCGGGGGCAGGCCGTCATTGAAGCCATCGAGCCACTCTTCGAGGCGTTTCACGTGCTGCGCGGTGAAGACGCGTTGCCCGGGGATGCAGAGCTCGCCCCCCATGTCGAAGAGCTCGTGCTGGATCTGCATGAGACACGCCGCGATCTCCTCGGGAAGCTTCGGCACGGCGAGGAGCACGCCGATCGCGCTATTGAGCTCGTCGACCGTACCGTACGCCTCGACCCGCGCACTGTCTTTCGGTACGCGGCTGCCATCGCCGAGCCCCGTCGTGCCGTCATCACCGGTGCGGGTGTAGATCTTGCTCAGGCGGTTCCCCATGGCCCGTATCCTAAACGACTGTTCGATGACCGGGGATCTAACCTATCCTAAGCGAACATGGCATCGAAGGAACTCCAGGCGGCGATCGAGGCGGCGCACTCCGCGGCCGCAGTCATCCGCGCGTTCTATCGCAAGCAACCCGCGGTACGCACCAAGCCCGACCAAAGCCCCGTCACCGAAGCCGATGTGCGCTCCGAGGAAGTGATCCGCGCAACCCTCAGTGCCCATTTCCCAAGCTACGGGTTCTACGGCGAGGAGACGGGCAAGCACGCGATGGAGGCCGAGAACATCTGGCTCGTCGATCCGATCGACGGCACGCGCTCGTTTGTGCGCGAGAGCCCATTCTTTTCGACGCAGATCGCGCTCATGCGCGCGGGCGAGCTCATCCTCGGAGTCTCGAGCGCACCCGCCTACGGCGAGTTCGCCTGGGCCGAGCGCGGCGCGGGCGCCTGGCTCAACGAGGAACGGATTCAGGTGAGCGGCGTGAATGCGCTCAGCGACACCTTCATGTCGACGGGCAACACCAAATCCATCGCAACTTCCGCGCGCTGGAAGCGGCTCGGGGAGCTCATCGGCCGGGTCGCCTACATCCGCGGCTACGGCGACTTCGTGCACTACCACCATCTCGCGCGCGGTGCGCTCGATGTCGTGATCGAATCCGACGTCAACATCCTCGATATCGCAGCGCTCGTCGTGCTCGTGCGCGAGGCGGGCGGAACCTTCACCGATCTCGAAGGCGCGCCCGTCGGTCTTGCGACCACGAGCGTACTTGCGACGAATGGGCCGCTGCACGCATCGGTGCTCGAGGCGCTCAGGCGCTGACGAAGACGCGCCGGCCGCCCTCGGCTGTGATTTCCACGATCGGCGCGCGATAGAGCTCGCTCAGGGTTGCCGCCGTGAGCGTCGTGCTCACCGGTCCCATCACCCAGCGTCCGTCGCCATGAAGGAGCAGCACCCGGTCCGCAAAGCGGGCGGCAAGGGTCGGGTCGTGCAGCGTCGTCACGACCGTGCGCCCCTCATCGGCGAGCGCGCGGAAGAGCCCAAGCACCGCGAGCTGGTGATGGGGATCGAGGTGATTGGTCGGTTCGTCGAGGAGGAAGATGCCC
>DASPTZ010000160.1:0-25582 GCA_035623155.1 Casimicrobiaceae bacterium
ACCTTCGGCACGCTGGCGGCACGGGCCGTGGTGCGCGACGTCGGGCGAGTGCTCGACCTTCCATACAGCTTCTGCGACGGAATCGCCAAGCTGATCCCGTTCCAGCCTGGCCGCACCGTCACGCTCAAGCGCCGCAGCGGCGAGCCGCAGCCGAACGTCGTCTATGCTCGGGAAGTCGAGCCGCTGTTGAACGAGCGAGAAGCGGCCGAGGAGGAGGTGCGCGAGCTGCTCTCTCTCGCCGAGCAGCTCGAAGGCCTGCCCCGCAATGTCGGGATGCACGCGGGCGGCGTGCTGATCGCGCCGGGCAAGCTCACGGACTTTTGCCCCTTGTACACCCAAGCCGGATCGGACGCTCCGGTGTCGCAGTTCGACAAGGACGACGTGGAGCTCGTGGGCCTGGTGAAGTTCGACTTCCTGGGTCTGACCACGCTGACCATCCTGGATTGGACGCTGCGCTACGTGAAGCTGCTGGATCCCAAGTCCACGCTAACGCTCGAGAACCTTCCGCTGGACGACAAGGCCGCCTACGAGATCTTCCGCACCGACGCGACCGGCATATTCCAGTTCGAGTCGCGCGGCATGCGCGACCTCCTGCAGCAGGCGCCGCCCAAGCGCTTCGAGGATGTGGTGGCTCTCATCGCCCTGTTCCGGCCGGGGCCGATGGAGCTCATTCCCGATTACGTTCGCCGCAAGCAGGGCGCCGAGCGCGTCGACTACAGTGACCCGCGGCTCGAACCGATCCTCGCGCCCACCTACGGCGTGATGGTGTATCAGGAGCAGGTGATGCAGATCGCGCAGGTGATCGGCGGCTATACGCTGGGCGCGGCCGACCTGCTGCGGCGCGCGATGGGCAAGAAACTGCCCGACGAGATGGCGAAACACCGCCAGGGCTTCGTGTCGGGCGCGATGGACCGCGGCCTGTCGAGCGCGAAGGCGACCCAGCTCTTCGATCAGATGGAGCGCTTCGCCGGCTACGGCTTCAACAAGTCGCACGCCGCCGCGTACGCGCTGATCGCCTATCAGACGGCGTACTTCAAGGCGCATCATCCCGCGGCGTTCATGGCGGCGAACCTGACGCTGGTGATGGACGACACCGACAAGGTGCGCCACTTTCGCGACGACGCGCACGCGATGGGCTTGAGCGTACTGCCGCCGGACGTCAACGCGTCGAACTACCGATTCGAACCGGTCGATGAAAAGCGCATCCGCTACGGGCTGGGAGGCATCAAGGGCACCGGCCAGGCGGCGATCGACTCGATCGTCGCCGCGCGGGCGAGCGGCGGCGAATTCCACGACCTCTTCGACTTCTGCCGCCGGGTCGATAAGCGGCTGGTCAATCGCCGCGCCGTCGAAACGCTGATCCGCGCGGGCGCTTTCGACCCGATCGACACGCGGCGTGCGAGCCTGATGGCCTCCGTGGGCGTCGCGCTCGAGCACGCCGAGCATTCGGCGCGCACTGCGGCGCAGGTATCGCTGTTCGGCGACGAGCCCGGCGGCGGCGCAGCCAGCGGTCCGGGGCTCAACACCGTGCGCGAGTGGAGCGAGAGCGAGCGGCTCGCGCACGAGAAAGCCAGCCTTGGGTTCTACTTGTCCGGACACCCCTATCGGGCGGTCGCCGCCGAGCTCTCGCAGCTCGTCCAGCAAAGCCTCGGCGCGCTGCAGCCGACGACGCAGACCTTGCGCGTCGCGGGTGTCGTCGCCTCGCTGCGCACGCAGACTTCGCGTCGAGGCAAGATGGCGTTCGTCACGCTCGACGACGGCAAGGACCAGGCGGAGATCGCGGTGTTCAACGAGACCTTCGACGCCAACCGCCACCTGCTGCGCGAGGACGCGCTGCTCGTGGCGGAAGTGCGAATCCAGCAGCGCATGAACGACGAGGGCCAGATGCAAGGGTTGCGCATCGTCGCCGAGGCGCTGTACGACCTTCCCGCCGCGCGGAGGAAGTGGGCGCGGGCACTGCGGCTCGACTGCAACGGCGCGAGCTCGGCGCAGCATCTGCGGGATCTGATCGAGCCGTTCAGGAGCGGCACCTGCCCGATCACCATCCGCTACCAGAACGCAGCCGCCGGCGGCGACATCGAGCTGGGCGAGGCGTGGCGGGTGAATCTGGACGACAACCTCCTGGGAAGCCTGCGCGAATGGCTCGCGCCGGACAACGTGCAGGTCGTGTATTGATGACGGTCGGCGCGGTCGAAGGTTAAACTCATCGAGCGGCGTGGCCAAGAGCCATGGCATGCTCAAACCGCAATCCATCGCACACCAGGGAGGATTCGATGAAGACCGAACTCGTTTATCTCGTTTGCGTGACCTTGTTGACCGCGCTCATGTGGGTGCCCTACATCCTGGACCGACTGGCGGTGCGCGGGATTCCCGACACGATGGGGTATCCCGAAAGCCCCAAGCCGCAGTCGCCGTGGGCGCAACGCATGCTGAAGGCGCACTCCAACGCAGTCGAGAACCTGGTCGTGTTCGCCACGCTGGTCCTCGTCGCCAATGCCGCAGGCGTAAGCAACAATGCTACGGTGCTCGCCTGCGTCGTCTACTTCTGGGCGCGGGTCGTGCACTGGCTGGCGTACACCTTCGCGCTGCCGTGGATACGCACGCTCGCCTTCGCCGCCGGATTCTTCGCGCAGATGACGCTGGCGTGGCAGTTGCTGATGCGCTAATTTCGCATCGCGCGGAGAGCGTTCCCGCGCACGGCGATCGCGATCCTCATCGGCGTCGTTCTGGTCTTCTGCTTCCGCAGGAACTTCATATGCGGAGCCTTTCGACATTCGCCCTTGTAGCAATCGGCGCCGCGTTGGTCGTCGCGGACTGCGCAACGACGCCGCAGCTGTCGAACCAGCAGCTGCGGCAGCAGGTGGTCGACACCGAGCGCGCCTTCGCGAAGACCATGGTAGATCGCGATCACGCCGCATTCACGTCGTTCCTGTCGGAGGAAGCGGTGTTCTTCACCGGACCGGAACCCAGCCGCGGCAAGCAGGCCGTGGCGGCACGCTGGGCGCGCTACTTCGAAGCGCAGCAGCCGCCCTTCTCCTGGGAGCCGGCGGACGTCGAGGTGCTCTCCTCCGGCACGCTCGCCCTGAGCAGCGGTCCGGTGCGCGACCGCGACGGCAAGCTGATCGCGAACTTCACCTCGATCTGGCGGCTCGAAGCGTCTGGAACGTGGCGAATCGTATTCGACAAGGGATGCGAGGTCTGCGCGAGGTAGCCCGGGTAGACCCCGGACTTGATCCGGGGGAAACCCGGGAGTGCTTTAGCAACGCCGCTCCCGGGTTTCGCGCTCCGCGCTCTACCCGGGCCACGTTTTCTCGGCGAGCTTCTCCCGCAGCGCTGTCTTGAGGACCTTGCCGGTGTTGTTCTTGGGCAGCTCGGCGAGAAACACGTACGCCTTGGGCCGCTTGAAACGGGCGATGTGCGCGAGACAGAGGTGGTCGAGTTCGCGTTCAAGCGCGCCGGTCTCGACATTGCCGCGCGCGACGATGCAGGCGACGACCTCCTCGCCCCAATCCGCGTGCTTCCGGCCGACCACGGCGACCTCGCCGACCGCCGGGTGCCGCTGCAACACTTCCTCGACTTCGCGGGGATAGATGTTCGAGCCGCCGCTGATGATGAGATCCTTGGAGCGGTCTTTGAGCGTCAGGAAGCCGTCGGCATCGAGGCAGCCCACGTCGCCGGTGTGCAGCCAGCCGTTGGCGAGCGTCGCCGCGCTCGCTTCCGGGTTCATCCAGTAGCCCTGCATTACGGTCGGCCCGCGCACCAGCACTTCGCCCGCCTCTCCTGTCGGCAACGAGGCATCATCCGCCCCGCCGATGCGCAGCTCGAGCCCGGTCTGCGCGACACCGACCGAGCCCAAGCGCGCATCGTCGCCGCGCGCGAGGGCATCGGCGAGCACGGCACGCGACATCGCGGTGATGGTCATCGGCGATTCGCCCTGCCCATAGATCTGCGCGAGCCGCGGCCCCAGCGCGGCTGCCGCGGCCTTGCAGTCCTCGATATACAGCGGAGCGCCGCCGCAAACGATGCTCTTGAGACGGTCGAGTCGGGCGTGTCCCAAGGCTGGGTGCGCGACAAGCCGCTTGACCATGGTCGGTGCGGCGAAGAAGCAGACGCGATCCCAGCGCTCGAGCAAGGCAACGATCTCGCCGGGATCGAAACCTCCAGCCTCGGGCACGACATTGACTGCCGCCGAGAGAACGTGCGGGAGGACGTACAGCCCCGAACCGTGCGACAGTGGCGCTGCGTGCACGATGGCATCGCCCGGCTCGATCGACTCGACGTCGGCCAGGAAGCAGAGGCTCATCGCCAGCAGGTTGCCGTGGGAGAGCACCACACCCTTCGGCCGCCCGGTGGTACCGCTGGTGTAGAACAGCCATGCGGGGTCGTTGCTTGCAACGGCCGCCGGCTGGGCGAGCAATTCTCCCGCGAAGAGCCGCTCGTATTCGGTTCCGCCCAAAGTAACCGTGCGCTCGAGCGCGGACAGCTCGTCCGCGCGCGCCGACAGCGCAGAAGACCACTCGGCGTCGACGAACGCCCAGCGCGCGCTGGAGTGCGCCAGCACGTAGACCAGCTCGTCGGGATGGAGCTTGCTGTTGACCGGTACTGCGCACAGGCCAGCGTGCCAGCAAGCGAACATGGCCTCGACATACTCGGCACAGTTCCTGGCGACGATCGCGACGCGCTCGCCCGGCAGTAGCCCTGCCCCTCGGAGCGCGCCCGCGAGTCGCGCGACGCGCGACGCAAGCTCTCGATAGGCGTGCCTTACGCTGCCGCCGACGGCCACGGCGGGCAGCGCGGGGAAGCGGTGGGCGTTCCTAAGCAGCAGCGATGAAAGGTTGTGCGTCGTCGACCAGACCACTTGCAACTCTCACGAGACAGTCGGAAACGTGAAAAGTGTAGCGCATCGCTTACAATGCGCGAGTCATTCGACTGTGGCGGATTCGTCCGATGTCCATCCCCAAGACCATGCGCTACGTCGCCGCGCGCGAGCCCGGCCCGCCGGAAGTTCTCTCGCTTGCCGAAATCGCGGTGCCGTCGCCCAAGGCAGGCGAGGTGCTGATCGAAGTCGCCTACGCCGGAGTCAACCGCCCCGATTGCATCCAGAGGGCGGGGCTGTATCCGCCGCCGCCCGACGCCTCCCCGATCATCGGCCTCGAGGTCGCCGGGAGAATCGTCGCTCTCGGTGACGGCGTGAGCGAATGGCGCTCAGGAGAAATGGTGTGCGCGCTGACACCCGGCGGCGGCTACGCGGAATACTGCACCGTGCCCGCGAGCTGCTGTCTGCCGTTCCCGCGCGGAATGTACGCGCTCGAGGCGGCGAGCCTCCCGGAGAATTACTTCACCGTCTGGAACAACGTGTTCGATCGCGTGCATCTCGCCGCCTGCGAGACGATCCTGATCCACGGCGGCAGCGGCGGCATCGGCTTGACCGCGATCCAGCTTGCCAAGGCCTTCGGCGCAAAGACTGTTACGACCGTGGGCAGCGCCGAGAAGGCGAAATTCTGCCACGACATCGGCGCCGACCACGTGATCAACTACCGCGAGCAGGATTTCGTCGCCGAGGTCGCGTCCATCACAGGCAAGCGCGGAGTGAACGTCGTGCTCGACATGATCGGCGGCGACTACATCGAGAAGAATCTGAAGTGCCTCGCGCTCGAAGGCCGCATGGCGATCATCGCCTTCCTGCAGGGAAGCAAGGTGACGGCCGAGTGGCGCCACATCATGATGAGGCGCCTGACCGTCACCGGATCGACATTGCGCGCGAGCCCGCTTTCGCGCAAGGCGGAGATCGCGAAAAGCCTGCGCGAGAAGGTGTGGCCGCTGTTCGAAGCGGGCAAGCTCAAGACGGTGATCCACCGCGTGTTTCCGTTCGCCGAGGCGGCCCAAGCGCACCGCTTGATGGAATCCTCGGCGCACATCGGGAAGATCATGCTGCAGGTGGCTGCGGAACCCCCGGCGCGTTGAGGTCACTCGTCGCGCGGTTTCAGTACGTCGCCCGCCCTCCCGACAGATCGAATACCGCCCCGGTCGAGAACGAGCATTCCTCGCTGCACAGCCACGCGACCAGCGAGGCGATCTCCTCGACCTTGCCGAAGCGGCCCATGGGTATCTTGGAGAGCATGAAGTCGATGTGCTGCTGCGACATCTGGTCGAAGATCGCGGTCTTCACCGCCGCCGGCGTCACGCAGTTGACGCGAATGCCGGTCTTTGCAAGTTCTTTGCCCAGCGACTTGGTCAGTCCGATCACGGCGGCCTTCGAGGCACTGTAGGCGCTGGCGTTGGGATTGCCTTCCTTGCCTGCGACCGAGGCGATGTTGACGATCCGGCCGTAGTCCTGCTTCTGCATGATCGGCACGATCGCGCGGTTGCAGTAGAACACCCCGTTGACGTTGACGTCGATCACCTGCCGCCAGGCGTCGATCGGATACTCGGCGAGCGTGACGTTGGGGCCGGTGATGCCCGCCGAGCAAACAAGCGCGTCGATGCGACCCAGCGCCGTTGCGGTCGCCTTGGCGGCGGCGTCGACGCCGCTGGCGTCGGTCACATCGACCATGCGCGTATCGGTCGAGCCTCCGAGCGTGGCGCGCGCTTCGTCGAGCGCATCGGCGTTACGGTCCCAAAGGCTCAGGCGCCCGCCGCTCGCGACCAGCCGCTGCGCGACGGCGAAACCGATGCCCATCGCGCCGCCGGTGATGACGGCTGTCCGCCCCTGGAAGTCGATTCGATTCATACCCGCAGCCGATGTGCGGGCAATGCTAACACGAGGCGCTCAAGCGGCTCGCGCGTGACGACCCGAGCGACCTAAGCTCTGATGCTTGCTTGACGGGTCTAACCGAGCGAGACGGATCGAGGCTTCATCCCGTGCAGCCCGGAGCCACGGGGCCGACGCGGCTCAAGTCGATGCTTCCGCTCATGCCACTGCTGCTGCCGCCCGTGAAGCTGAAGCTCAGGGTCGCGGCAGTGCAGCTCTGAAAGGTGATCGTGCCCGTTCCGACCGCCACCGTCTGCTGACCGGGAGGAGGCGATTTGTCGAAGATTCCTCCGGTAGTCTCGTAAATGATCACGTCGATCGTGCGCGAACCCGGCGTAAAGCTTGTCTTGGGCTGCAGCGTGTACCAGCGCTGCCCGGCCGCACCGGCAGCGGCACCGTTCGGTGCGTAGGTGTACCAGGCACCGAACAGCGTCTGATTGTTGGGGTTTACCTCGATGGTCAATCCCTGGCCCGACAGGAGCTTCGCGAACCAGTTTCCGGAAAGCGCGAAGTCTGGATTGGTTGGACGCGCGCTCGTCGTAGAGCACGTTACGTTTTGCGTCAGCCGTGTCAACGCCATGGCCCCGCTTCGGCCGTCGTTGAAGGTGTATTGCAGGTGGCCGCCGGTGCACGTGTCAAAGCTCAACGTCGCCATCCCGACAGGCTGTCCGTTTGTCGACGGCGCTGCATCGAAGTTGCCTCCGACGTTCTGATAGATCGTAAGCGACGCGCTCGGCTGCCCGGTCATCACTGGGCCCTGCATCGTATACCAGCGCTGTCGTTCCGCTCCGCCGGCGACGGTATCCTGGGTGAACCAACTCAAGAACGCAGTGCCGGTTCCGGGCGCGACCTGATCGGGATATATCTCGGCTTCGATTCCCTGGCCGTTAGTCGTCTGTTGGAAATAGGAACCTGTCAAGCCATGCTGATTCAGCTCAATCCCAGTAGCAGCAACCGATGCGGCTTGCCCTGCAAGATTAGTGGCGACGTTCGGAATCTTCGCGCCGGTGCGATCGATCGCCGTGACCCCGTCGGTCGGCAACGGGCCAAAGGTCACCTGGTCAACGCCCGCGTAATTGATCGTGCCCCCGCCGACAGGTATGAAGCCGTTCGGGATGACGTAATCCGGTGTGACGATGCCGAGCGCGGCGAATCCCTGGGTCGCGATCAGTACCCGCGTGAAGGCCGTCGAGGTCACCACCATCGGCGCCACCGATTGACGGCACCCGTAGTAGGGGTCGCACATGCTCATCTGGACTGGCAGGTTGTCGGGGAAGACGAAGTCCTGGTTTCCAGAGGTGGCGAAGGATTTGAAATGGTTTCCCTTCCAGAAGTACTCGATGCTAGAGCCCTGCGTCTCGTGCATCACGACGAACTGCACGGTGCCGTCTGCATTCGAGAATATCTGCTCGATCTGATACGTATGGAACTCGGCTGACGCTACGCTTGCGAACAGCGCCAGCGCCGGCGCCAAGACCCAGCGCAACGATGGCTTCATGCTAACCTCCTGCAAAAGAGGGGCGGCTGGGCTGCCGAGCCGGTGCCGTCCCTGAAATGTCGGTCGTGTCCCGTAAACAGAGGGATCGCGAACGGTATTCCTTGCGGCGACCCTGGAATGAGCCAGCGCTCTGCAGTGTTTGCCTTGGATCTCACGACGGGTGTGTGGATGCGCCGCTCCTCGATCGCACAACGATGCGTGCGCCAAGCATGCGGGATCGCAGCGATGCTTCTCGCCGCGCAGGCGCAGGCGATCTTCATCGTGAACCAGCCGTGGGTTACGCCCGTCGCGCGCGGCGGCTCGACCGAGGCGTACATGGATCTCACCAGCACCGAGGGCGCGACGTTGGTGGCTGTTGCTACGGACGCTGCCGCAGCGGTAGCAATCCTGGGACCGGGCAAGACAGCCAAGAAAGCGGAAGGTGTAGCGCTTCCGGAGCGCACGCTGGTCGCGCTCAGGCCAAGAAGCTATCGGATCGCGCTACAGCGCGTGGTGCACACCCTGAGACTCGGAGATCGGGTGATGCTGACGCTCACCATCCGAGGCGCCGACGGAACGCAGCAAGAGATCCCTGTCGATGCGGAAGTTCGGCTGCACTCGCCGATCGAAGACGAGCGAGCGCACAAGCACCCGCATTGAGTTGTAGCCTGGGTAGAGGCGAAGCCGAAACCCAGGGCCTTGGCTGTATTAGCGGCGCCGCTCCCGGGTTTCCCCCGGATCATGTCCGGGGTCAACCCAGGCTACATGTTTAGCGTCGGCCGCCTCCACCGCGGAATCCACCGCCGCCGAAGCCGCCACCGCCGAAGCGATCGCCGCCGAAACCGCCGAATCCACCTCCACCGAAGCGGTCTCCGCCACCGAAACCGCCACCGCCGAAGCCACCGCTGCCCCAACGGTCGGCGCCGTCGCTGCGCGCTTGTGATTCGGCGTTACCCCACGACGAGGCGCCCGACGCGTTCGACCAGCCACTCGATGAGTGCTGCTGCCACCCGTCCCCGGTGTTCTTGTAAACATTGCCATTGACGTCGGCGTAATGATTGTTGCCGACGCTCGCGGTCGCCCAGTTGTTGGTCTTGCCCGTGTTGGCGTTGTAGGTCGAGCCGCCGCCGACGTGCGCATTGCCTTCCGGACCGGCGGTTGTCGCACCCGCGCGGTTGTACGTGCTGCCGCCTGCCGTCGTGCCCGAAGCGGCGTTGGCCATGGAGCGCTGCCCGGTATAGGTGTTGTAGTTCGCGCCGCGCGCCACTTCACCCGAGCCGCCTGCCGCCCCTTGCATGGTGCGGTCGTAGCCGCGGGTGTAGTTGCCGGTGTTCGCGTTGTACTGGCGGCCGGCGTTGTACGTGCCCGAAGTGCCGGTGCGTGCGTTGTAGTAGCTGCCGCTCGCTGTCGTCCCGGCGACACCGCCGCCCGCGTACCAGGACCGCGTCCCTGAATAGACGGTGTTACCCCAGTGTCCATACACATTGGCGCTGGCGGTGGCGCAACACGGATAGCCGCCCCAGTACGCCGGGTGGTAGTACGCCCCATAGTAGCCGTACCCGTAATACGGCGTGTACCAGGCAGCCGTCGCGAGACCCAGCGCGAAACCGAAGGTGAAGCCGACGTAAGGGTTGTACACCGGCGCCGCGGCGACCGTGTACGTGACGGGCGCCGGATACCAGACAGTGCCGATCCACGGCGTGTAGACATAGCCCGTGCCGTAGACGATCGTTCCCGATGGCTCGACGACCACGCCGAGGTAGCCGGGCGTGTAGCCGACGTAGACGTATTGCGGCGTCGCCTCGTAGATGCGCACGTAGGTCACGTAGTACAGCGGCGACGATGGCGGAATGGTGTAGATCACCGCGGGCACCGACGTCGCCACAACCCAGGGGCCGGTGAACTGCGTCGCGGTGAACCATACGCCGGCGTTCACGGCGTAATAGCTCGTCGGGCTCACCTGGATGAGCGGCGCGGACGCATTCACCACATAGGTCAGCGGCGTACTCGGAATCTGCGAGTATTGCGGCGGCCCGTCGAAGCTCGGTGTGAATTTGGGCCCGTTCTTGAGCGGCACCGTGGCCGTCTGCGGAATCGTGTTGGCGATGATCGCTTCCTGCGCCTCCGCCGTCCCCGCCACGGAAGGCAGCACGGCACCGGCGAGCGAACTCCGCGGAATGTTCGCGAAGTCCGGCGGAAGCGCGTTGCTCGCGACGAAGGTCCATGGCCCGCTCAGCGAGGCGGAGGTAAACCAGCGTCCGGCGAGCAGCACGTAGTAGTTGTTGTTGGCCGTATTGATCAGGGCATCGTTGGTCGTGTTCGACGCCCACAGGAGCTGCGTGCCCACGACCGGCACGAAGTCGGGCTGTCCGTTGAACACGATCAGCTCGGCCGGCCCCTGCGCCGTATAGATAGTCGGGACGCCGTTGGCGAGCGACGGTTTGGGATTGGCGTTGGGCCCGCCATCGAGCAGGTCGACAGTGCCGGCCTTGGAAAGCTCCTTCGCGATGGCGTTCATCTCGTTCGCCATCAGCGGCCCCGGGGTGGCCTGCGTCCAAGGGCCATTGATGCTGGACGACGACAACCAGCCGTCGTACACGTGGATATAGAAATTGTTTCCGAAACCGCCCTGCAGGATCAGCGCACGGGTGTTGATCACCCGCTGCGCGCGCGAGTGATTCGGCACGGGTTTCAACACCGGCGCGCCGTCGATCGGGACTAGGATCGCAGGCGAATAGCTCACGATCACCTGCGGGGGCGCATTGTTCACCGGCACCGGCGAAGGCTTGATGCCCGCGGCGGCTAGCGAGGCTTCGAGCCGGTCGAGCGAAATGGTTTTCAGGTCGGCGGCGAAGCGCGTCTGCAGTTCGGCGGCGTACTGCGCGCCGCGGTCGGGCAGCGTCGGAAAATCGCTCTTGGTGATCTTGAGGTTCTCGAACACCACCATGCGATCGACCTTGTCGACTTCGGTGCGGGCGGTGGCGAACACGACACCGAAGGTCTCATCCTTGGCGCCGGTAGGCTTGATGGCCACCGCCGCGCGAAAGTCGAGCTGATTGCCATTCCAGCTGTTGACCTGCGGCTGGTACACGAGTACCGCCGCGTTGGACAGGCTCACGTCGCGCGGCCAGGGATCGGCCGGAAGCGCTGCGTCGGCCTGCTTCGACTGTGCGAGGGAGACGCACGGCGCGATGAACACGGCTGCGCCGAGGCCGGCTGCAAGAAAGAGGCTAAGGAGTCTCATGTTTCATCCTCAATGCAAATGTTTCCGTTCCATCCCGCGAGTCTATCTCCTACCAGCGAAAGCTCACGCCCAGCGCGGGGCCGGTCATCCTCATGTTCTGTATCGGCTGGCCTGCAGTCTGGTCGTAGGAGAGGTTGCGGTAGGCGAACAATACATCGCCCCAGTCGAACTTATAGCCTAACCCCAGGACTGCGTTCCAAGTCCAGTTGTTGTTGCCCCAACCGATGTCTGCTTCGTAAGGCATGTACCACTTGCCGTCGTCGGAGAGCTTGACCGCTCCATGGGCGCCGATGATTCCATCCCAGAGGTTCACCGTCTTCGACACGGTGCCGGAAGGCGAGAGTATGCCGATCGGCCCAGCGAGGTTCCAGTTACTCGAAACGTCAAAGTTCGCGTAGCGAAAGCCGCCCATGAGGTCGAGCGTGCCGGAGGGGTTGCGGATCGTTGTGTAGCTCGCTGCCAGCGTCCAGATGGTCGTTCTAAGTCCCGCATTGACCGTGGCGGTGACAGGGAGCTCGACTTCGCCTCCGGGACCCTGGACCCTCTTGACCTTCGACGAAAGGCTGGAGAGATCCGTGTAGACGAGATCGGTCACGATCGCCCAGTCGCCCTTGCGCGCCTGGCCGGCGAACATCGCCGCGAATTGCAGGTCGTGAAGATAGCTGCTCGGCCTGACCTCCACCTCCGGGTCGCCGAGGCGGGGGAAGTTCAGAGTAGTGTAGATGTCCGGAAACCAGCCGTAGATGGTGGCGCCGTAATGCCACTCGCCGTCGTACATGTTGACCTCCTCGGCGGCGTCGCTGCCCGATGCGAGCAGTCCGGCAACGGCGAGCAGTGCAGCGATACCGGTCTTTTGCGTCTCGCGCTTTACCATGGCCTTCCTCGACACGTTGAAAGCGTCTCCTAGTCACCCGCAGTTGAATGGGCCGCTAGGCGCTGACCAGGCTAGCAATCGGGGCCTGCGCGAGCTTCGCCAAGCCTTATCGCTCAGGGCGAGGGCGGCTGTCGTTCAAGAAGCTAGTAAGTATACGCCGCGCTTCCATGCGCTTGTCATTGAGCGGCGCAACCGACACGGTACTTCCCGACGCGCGTGCCGATCTGCCGGGAACATCGGCCATAGGAGCCGTTCTGGAAGAGCGCTTCGGGCTCTGACGCGGAAGACTCGGGGTCAAACTGCGGCCCCTCGACAGGCAATCGCGTTGCAAAATGTCCCTCATTGGCGGATTATGAGCCGCGTCGCCCGCGCGAGCAGCCCACCGGGGCAAACAGGGGCCGCGCCAAGCATTAGCCCGCGGTCGCCCGATAAGAGCAATGCAGTTGGCCGGGCGGGTTCACCACCCCCCCTACTTGGAGGGGGGGCGGAAGGCCACCGCGGGGTATTCTTCGGGCCAGCGGTAATCACCTATCTTGTCCAGGGGGGAATCATGGTTGGAAGACGGTCTGGGAATCGGGCTGCCGTGCGTCGGACGCTGCTCGGCGCTGCCATCGCGTCGCTATTCGCAGCGCCCTGGTCGGCGCTCGCCTTCGAGATCGACACGGACAATCCGGATCTTGTGGCGCGCTGGGACAACACCCTGCGCTATAACTTCGGCGTGCGGGCGCAGAAACAAAACGCGCAGATCGAAGGCAACCCGAACTATGACGATGGCGACCGCAACTTCTCCAACGGCTCGGTCGTTACCAACCGGGTGGACCTCTTATCCGAGTTCGACGTCGTCTACCAGAGGAAGTACGGCGCCAGGGTGAGCGCGGCGCTGTGGATCGATCCGGCGTACGACCACCTGGACAATTCCAATACGGCGACCGCCAACACGCTGAATAACGGGCAGCCAGTGGCCGGGCAGTTGAGTCCTTACACGCACCGCTTTTCGCGAGGTGGTTCCGGAGAGTTTCTGGATGCCTTCGTCTTCGCCAACGTGGACGTCGCCGGCATGCCGACCAACGTCAAGGCCGGTCAGCACACCGTGTTCTGGGGCGACAGCCTGTTGCTGGGTGGTGCCATTCACTCGGTGTCCTACTCGCAGAATCCGCTCGACCTGCAGAAGGGTTTCACAACTCCAGGCGCCGAAGCCAAGGAGTTGTTCCGCCCGCGCGGGGGAATCACGCTTCAGGTGCAGCCGATTCAGGAGCTGTCCGTGGCCGGGCAGTGGTTCTACAACTGGCAGGCAGTGCGCGTCCCCGAGTCGGGCAGCTATCTGACCATCAATGACGCGCTGAACTATGGCGGCGATTCGCTCATCGTCGCGCCCAATCCCCTCGCGCCGCCCGGCAACTTCCTGCGTGCCTGGCGCGTGCAGGACATCCAGCCATCGAGCTGGTCGAGCAACCTGGGCGACTTTGGCGTCTCCGCACGCTGGAGCCCGGCCTGGCTCGACGGCACGATGGGGTTCTACGGCCGCAACACCACCGACACGCTGCCGCAGTTGCTGCTGACCCCGGGATTAGCTCCCAACATCCCGGCCGCGACGTGCACCGCGATCGGCGGTCAGCCTCTTCCGGGGAACAACTGCATCATCAACAAGAACGCCACCACGCTGGCCGACATCCAGCAGTACGGCAAGTTCGGCACTTACAACACTGCCTACGGCACCAACATACACATCTACGGCATCTCGCTCGCCAAGGAGATCTTCGGCGTGAGCTGGGCGGGAGAGTTCAGCTACCGGCAGAACATGCCGCTGGTGAGCAACATCGTGCAGGTGCTGCCCGCGCCCCTCGTGCCGAAGGTACCCGGGTCGATCGCCATTTCGGCGGTGCCCACCAGTGGCACGCCGGGGGCGCTGGGTGACACGTACCACGGACTCATCAATGGAGTGAACATCTTCCCCAAGACGGCGCTGTTCGACACCGCGACGCTCTCCGGGGAGCTGACCTGGATGCAGTGGTCGAAGGTCACCCAGAATCCTGACGCGTTCAAGGGCGCCGCGACCTATACCGCGATCGACAAGCCGACCAAGAACTACTTCGGGCTGGCGTTCAATTTCACCCCGACCTGGTTCCAGGTTTTTCCGAGTACGGATATCTTGATGCCGCTCGCCTGGAGCCAAGGCATCTCCGGCAATTCCGCGATTCTGCTGGGCGGCAATAAGAACGCCGGCAACTGGAGTGCCGGGGTGGCGGCCGACCTCTACCAGAAGTACAGATTCCAGGTGAGCTACAACGGCTACTTCGGCAAATACTCGACCGACCCGACCGCGCAGACGCCCGCGGGCGGCGTCATGGGTGTGCCCAACGGCACGTTCGCCGCCCTGTCCGACCGCGGCTGGGTGTCGTTCACGTTCAAGACCACATTCTGAGGAGAAGAGGATCATGTTTCGCAAGACTTTGATAGTGGCTGCACTGGCCGTGGCTTTCGCGCCGGCGGCGTGGAGTGCGGTCTCGGCCGACGAGGCCAAGCAGCTCGGCACCACGCTCACCGCGGTCGGGGCCGAGAAGGCGGGCAACAAGGACGGCACGATTCCCGAGTACACGGGCGGCCTCACCGCGCCGCCGGCTTCGTTCCAAAAGGGCAGCGGCATCCGTCCCGACCCGTATGCGACCGAGAAACCGCGACTGGTGATCGACAGCAAGAATGCAGCTCAGTACGCCAACAACCTCACCGAGGGCACCAAGGAGCTGCTGAAGCGCTACCCCGCGACGATGCGCCTGGATGTCTATCCGACGCATCGCACCGTCGTGTTCCCCAAGAAGATTACCGACAACACCGCGAAGAATGCCGTGGCCGCCAAGAGCGTGAACGGCGGGCTGGGCGTCGAGGGCATGTTGCCGGGCGTCCCGTTTCCGATTCCCAAGAGCGGCTACGAGGTGATGTGGAACCACCTGGTCCGCTACACGGGAAACGCCAACCGCGAGAAGTACGACACC
The DNA here is from genome assembly GCA_035623155.1 of Casimicrobiaceae bacterium. GTDB lineage: Bacteria > Pseudomonadota > Gammaproteobacteria > Burkholderiales > Casimicrobiaceae > PALSA-1003. The sequence goes on from DASPTZ010000160.1 coordinate 15,337, forward strand.
TGGAACGTCGACTCGGCGGGCGTGGCGTCGTTGGCGACGTCGGGCGACCTCTTCAACGAGTACCCGCTGTATGACCCGAAGCGCTTGGACACCGTAGCCAAGGAAACCGACATCTACTACCGAATCAAGCTCTACTACACCGGCCCGGCCCGCCGCAACGGCGAAGCGCTGATGGTCTACGATGCCGTGAACCCACTGGTGCAAGGACGCAGGGGCTGGCAATACCTCCCCGGACAGCGCCGCGTGAGGGTCGCGCCGGACATCGCCTACGACACTCCCAACCCCGGCACCGCCGGCACCTCAGTGTACAGCGACGCGTTCGTTTTCAATGGCGCGATGGACCGCTTCGACTTCAAGCTGATCGGCAAGAAGGAGATGTACGTTCCCTATAATGGATACAAGCTGTTCTATGCCAAGCCGTCGCAAACCCCGGCCACGCCCAATCACGTCAGCCCGGACTGGACACGGTGGGAGCTGCACCGCGTCTGGGTGGTCGAGGCGACGCTCAAGCCGGACAAGCGCGATATCTACAGCAAGCGGGTCTTCTACCTCGACGAAGATAGCTGGGTCGCGCTCGCTGCGGATCAGTACGACGCCGCCGGCAAGCTGTACCGCTCGACCGTCGGCAACATGACGTTCAGCTACGACGTGCAGGCGGTATCGATCGAGAACTACACGTTCTACGACTTCGTATCCGGAACGTACTCGCTGGTCGGCGGTGTGGGCGGCTTCGAGGGCATCCGCTACCAGGATCCGTTGCCCGACATCCAGTGGGCTCCGGAAACGCTCGCCGGGTCGGGCGTGCGCTGACGACGGCATAGCGATCCCCAGGCCGCCACGCGCGAACCGTGTGGCGGCTTCGTTCTCAGAGCACGCAAAGCTGATGACGTCCTTCAACTGGAAAGCAGTTGCCGCGGCGATCGTGCTAGGTGCGGCGCTGGCGCCGGTGTACGCAACGTGCGCCGAGATTGCCGACGTTCTCGACACTCCGGCGCAGATGTCGCCACTCGCGAGCAAGAGTCTGCTGCAGGCGGTCGCACGCGCCGGTCCGAGCCTGGTCGCCGTGGGGCAGCGCGGCCACATCGTTGTCTCCAGCGATGGCGGCGCAACGTGGAAGCAGGCGAGCGTCCCGGTGAGCTCGGACCTGACGGCGGTGTTCTTCGTCGGCGACCGGAAGGGCTGGGCGGTGGGCCACGACGGGGTGGTCCTTTTTAGCAGCGACGGCGGTCTCACTTGGACGCTCCAACTCGAAGGCCGCAAAGCCAATGAGCGTCTGGTCGAGTACATGCAGGTGCGTGCAACCGCCAGCCCGCAGTCGGCCGACACCAAGCAACTGCTCGAGGAAGCCAGGCGGTACAAGGATCAGGGCCCCGACAAGCCGTTTCTGGACGTGTGGTTCGCCGACGAGAACAACGGCTACGTAGTGGGGGCGTATAACCTGATCTTCCGCACTTCGGACGGCGGAAAGAACTGGGAGCCTTGGTTCGATCAGACCGACAACCCGAAGCTGCTTAATCTCTACGCGATCCGCCCCGCTGCGGGCGGACTCTACATCGCCGGAGAAAGCGGACTGGTGCTCAAGCTCGATCCGGATGCGCAACGCTTCAAGGCCTTGACAACGCCCTACAAGGGCAGCTTTTTCGGCGTGGTCGGTGACGCGAGCGCCGTGCTCGTGTTCGGTTTGCGCGGCAACGTCTATCGCAGCGACGACGGTGGCAAGAGCTGGGCGAAGGTCGACGCCGAATTGCCGGCGACCATCGCCAGCGGGGCATCGTTGCCGAAAGACGTGATCATCCTGGGAGACGTCGGCGGCCGACTTGCGCTGAGCGACAACGCCGGCCGCGACTTCAAACCGGCGACGGTTTCGAACCCCATGCCTCTCGCCGGCATCGCCGACGCTGGCAACGGCCGCGTGGCTCTGGTCGGGCCGCGCGGAGTCGCTGTCGCCGAACTGGCCGTGCCCAAGTAGCGCGCCCTAGCAAGGTCAGGGATTCAGTCATGGCTGCCGTCTCCGACGACCTCGACCAGATGCCGGTGGTCCGCGAGCTCGCGGACTTCGACAGGCGCTCGGGCAATCTGCTCGAGAGGCTGGTGTTCAACAATCGACTCGCGATGATGATCGTCTGCGCGATCATCACGCTGGTGCTCGGCTACGTCGCGGCCACGAAGCTCGTGCTCAATGCCAGCTTCGAGAAGATGATTCCGCAGGACCAGGCCTACATCAAGAACTACCTCACCTACCAGAAGGATCTGCGCGGCCTCGGCAATGCGATCCGGGTAGTGGTCGAGAACACCGACGGCGACATCTTCGACCCGCAATACCTCGAGGCGCTCAAGCAGATCAACGATCAGCTGGTCCTCACCCCCGGTGTCGACCGAGCATGGGTCAAATCGCTGTGGACCCCGGCCGTACGGTGGACGGAAGTTACCGAGGAGGGCTTCCGCGGGGGACCGGTGATGCCGGACAACTACGACGGCTCGCCGAAGAGCGTGGAGCAGCTCAAGCAGAACATCGCGCGCTCGGGCATTGTGGGAAGCCTGGTCGGCAACAATTTCAAGTCGAGCATGGTGTTCGTTCCGCTGCTAGACAAGCAGCCGGTCACAGGCGCCCGCATCGACTACCACGGCCTCTCCAAGGTGCTCGAAGACAACATCCGCGCCAAGTACGAGCTCGCGAAGGATCTCGAGAGGGTACGCACCAAGGAGTCGCCCAAGATCAAGGTCCACATCATCGGCTTCGCCAAGCTGATCGGCGAGCTGATCGACGGATTGCTCAAGGTGATGATGTTCTTCGGCATCGCCGCACTCATCGCCACCGTCATCATCTACCTGTACACGCGGTGCGTGCGCAGCACCGCGCTGGTGATCGCCTGCTCGCTGGTGGCGGTCGTGTGGCAACTGGGGCTCGTTGCGCTGTTCGGCTTCGAACTGGATCCGTTCTCGATCCTGGTGCCGTTCCTGGTGTTCGCGATTGGCGTGTCGCACGGCGCACAGAAGATGAACGGGATCATGCAGGACATCGGCCGCGGCACGCACAAGCTGATCGCCGCCCGGTACACCTTCCGGCGGCTGTTCCTGGCGGGCTTGACTGCGCTGCTCGCCGATGCGGTGGGCTTCGCAGTGCTGATGGTGATCGACATTCCGGTGATCAAGGAGCTGGCGCTGACCGCGAGCATCGGCGTGGCAGTGCTGATCTTCACCAATCTGCTGCTGTTGCCGGTGCTGCTTTCGTATACCGGCGTAAGCCAGCGGGCGGCCGAGCACAGCTTGAAGGAAGAGAGGGAGGAAACCCGAGGCAAGGGACTGGGCAAGCTCTGGAACCTGCTCGATCACTTCACCACGCGCCGCTGGGCGATCACCGCGATTGCCGTTTCCGCGGTGCTGACCGTTTTTGGTCTGATCGTCGGCCACAACCTGAAGATCGGCGATCTCGATCCCGGAGCGCCGGAGTTGCGGCCAGATTCGCGATACAACCAGGACAACGCCTACATCACCAGCAACTACGCGCTTTCCAGCGACCAGTTCGCGGTGATCGTCAAGACCGAGAACGACGGTTGCCTCAAGTACCCGACGCTGGTCGAGGCCGACCGCCTGGGCTGGGCGCTGCGGCAGATTCCGGGAGTTCAGACCACCATTTCGCTCGCCGACTCGGTGAGGCAGATCACGGCCGGTTCATTCGAGGGCAGCCCCAAGTGGCTTACGCTCAACCGCAACCAGGACGTGATCAACTACGCGGGGCAGCAGTCCTCGGTGAACAACCCGGACCTGTTCAACACCGCATGCTCGGTGATGCCGGTGATCGCCTACCTCTCCGACCACAAGGCGGAGACCCTCGCGCGGGTGGTGAATGCGGTTGCGGAATTCGCAGAGAAGCACAACGACAAGGATCGGCAGTTCCTACTCGCCGCCGGCAGCGCAGGCATCGAGGCGGCGACCAACATCGTGGTCGAGCGGGCCAACCGCACGATGTTGCTCTACGTCTACACCGCGGTCATCGTGCTGTGCTTCGTCACCTTCAGGAGCTGGCGCGCGGTGATCGTGGCTGTCGTACCTCTGGCGATCACCTCGATCCTGTGCGAGGCGCTGATGGTGACGCTGGGCATCGGCGTCAAGGTGGCCACGCTGCCGGTGATTGCACTGGGCGTGGGCATCGGCGTCGACTACGCGCTCTATCTTCTGTCCGTGCAACTCGCCCAGCAGCGCAAGGGCTTGCCGCTTTCCGAGGCCTATCAGAAGGCAGTGCAGTTCACGGGCAAGGTGGTGGCACTGGTCGGCGTCACGCTGGCCGCGGGGGTCATCACCTGGGCCTGGTCGCCGATCAAGTTCCAGGCCGACATGGGAATCCTGCTCACGTTCATGTTCGTGTGGAACATGCTCGGCGCGCTCATCCTCATCCCCGCACTGTCGTATTTCCTGCTGCCGACCCCGGAAGCAGCCGGCGCCGCGCGCGGAAAGGCGAAGGCGCGTGCCAAAGCCGGCGCTGCTGCGGCGTGACGCAAGGGTCGCTAGCCCACCGGCGTCGTCTATACTTCGCCTAGTTCCAGGCCAGTAGCGCAGAGCGTGCCGACGATCCAACCCACCTTCGGCGCCTTCAATCAGGGCGACGTCCCCGTCATCGCCTGCTTCAACAAGGCCACGATTCCCCTGGGCGTCGACCTCGATGCGCTGATCGCCGCCATGCAGGGCTTCGTCGACAACGACGTCGCTCCGGTCTGGGGCACGCCGGCGAAGCTGGTCAAAGCGAGCGGGTTCCTTCCGGGCAAGTGGGCGATGGTCTTCCTCGACAATGCCGATCAGCCGGGCGCGCTGGCGTATCACGATCTGACACCCGATGGACTGCCTTTGGCCAAGGTGTTCGTGAAGACGACCATCGCCAATCACGACCTGGTCAGTGTCTCCGCTTCGCACGAGCTGGTCGAGATGCTTGTGGATCCGGCGATCAACCTGTTGACGACCGGTCCCGATCCGAAGACGGTTTACGCTTACGAAAGCGCCGATCCGGTCGAGCAGCTGAGCTATCCGGTTAGCGGCATTCCGATGACCGACTTCGTGTATCCGGCGTACTTCGAGCGCTTCCACAAACCCGGAAGCGTCCAGTTCGACCGTCTGAAAAAAGTCGACAGGCCGTTCCAGATTCTCTCAGGCGGCTACCAGATCATCTTCAAGAACGGAAAGTGGAGCCAGATCTTCGGTTCAGAAGCCAAGAAGAAGCGCTTCATGAAGGAGGACCGCCGAGGCCACCGCAGCGAGCAGCGCAAGCAGCGCAAACTCATTCGCGCCGACGAGAAGGCGATCGCAAAGGCAGAGTAGCCGCGGTCGACCTCGGAGTTCCTGGGGAAACCCGGGGCCGACCTCCAGAAGCGGCTTAAGCAGCAACCAATCCAAGCAGTCGCGCCCGGTCGACCGCGTGCTTGCGCGTGCCCGCGGAGAGCTTCGAGAACAGATTCTTCAAGTGCCACTTCACCGTTTCGTCGCTGATGTCCATGCTCTTGGCGATCAACTTGTTCGACAAGCCGGCATTCAGCAAGCCCAGCACCTCCGCTTCCTTCGGCGTCAGCAGTCCCGAGGGCGCCGTCGCCGGACGGCTTGGCGCGGCCCTCGATGAACGCGATTCGACCGGCGCCGTCTTCGATGCTGGCCCGGGCTGCACCGGCTGCAACTCGGCTTGCATCACTGCCGCCTGCGGATGGGTGTCCTCCAGCAATCGATCGATGCCACCGATCGCGGCGAGTCCGAGCGCTTCGGACAGCAAGGGCAGCGCTTTGTCCTTGCCCCGCTGCCGGGCCGTTACGGCACGCAGCACCATGACCGTCAGCGCGTCGCGCTTGCGCCGAGTGCTGGCCGCCAGCGTATCCGCGATCTTCAGATGCTCGTCCGCCACGACAGGGTCGAACGCAGCCAGCGCGCCATAAGCCCTGGCGATCGCCACGCTCAAGCGGTACTCCGGCTGTAGCGGCAGATAGTCTTCCTGCGCAAAGACTTCGGCGAGCGCATCGATTCTCGCGAGCAAGCTCCGGATGGTTTCGGTTCGCGACCGCAAGGCGTGAATGCGCACCTGTTCACACAAGCTCGCCAGCTTGAGCCGTGGCAGTTGTTTCGATTCACCCAGCGTATATAGGCTTTCCAGCACTTCCAGCGCCCGTCGCTCATCGCCTTCGTGGATGGCCACGCAGGCGAGCACGCGATACGCGACCAGGACGGCGTCGGGCACGCCGACACGCTCGATCAAATCGAGCCGATTGGCGAGCATCGCCTTTGCGGCAGGTATCTGGCCATGCTCGTAGAGCGCCGCGGCGAGCGGCGCGGCGTGCAGGCTGGCGATGATGCTGCGGCGACCGGCCTCTCCCTCGGCCTTGTTCAGTGCCGGCAGCAGCGCGGCCTCTGTCTTGTAAGCGTTGCCGTCCCAGAGATGGCTCATGCCGATGAGCAAGCGGGCCAACCCGAAGGGCAGTTTCATCGAATCGTTGTCCGCGGCGACGGGCACTTCGCCTATGAGCTGACGAACCCTTTCGGTAGCGCCTTCGTGCAAGGCAACCACCGCCAGGGTGTTGGCGAGGGCGACGGTGTGCACCGGCATCTCCAGCTCGAGCGGCGGCTTCTGCCACCGATCGAGAAACTTCGGTATCAGCCCGAGGCGGTCGCTCATTGCCGCCCCGCACGTCGCCACCAGCGCTGCCTCGAACTGAATCGCCTCGCTCGTCTCAGGCTCGCGCAACACTCTCTCGGCGACCGGCAGCGCCTGCGCGGGCTGGTCGGAGAGCGCCATGATCCACGCAGCCATCAGGCTCATGTGGACGTCTCCAGCAATCGAGTCCTCCGGCAGGCGGTCGAGCCAGGCGCGCGCCTCCGCCAACTTGCCTTGCGTGAAAAGCGACCACAGGCTGCGCTTGGCGTAGCCTTGGGCTCGTGCTTCGTCCCCCGCGGCGAGCGCATGTTCGCCCGCCTCGTGAAAGCGTTCCCGTTGCGCGAGCCAGTCGGCGGCGCGCCGATGCAATCCGGCCTGTTCGGAGGCGGGCAGCTTCTCGAAACGGCCGAGCAGGAAGTCGCGCGCCAGTGGATGGAACCTGATCCAGTCGCGCAGCTCGCCGACGATCAGGATCGGCGTGTCGCTGGCGAGCTGGTCGAGGTACGCGGAGGCCAAGGAAACTCCAGTGATGGCCTCGCACAGCTCCGGGGTGATCTCGTCGAGAATCGCGATCCGGGTCAGAAACTCCCCCACTGGTTGCGGCAATCGGTCGAACAGCGCCTCGATGAAATAGCGCTCGATGTCGCCGCGGCGCGCCGACAACGATTCCGTCGCCCGGTGCAGGTCGTCTTCGCGCTCGATCGACGACGCGGCGAGCTGCAGCCCGATCGGCCAGCCCTCGGTGATCTCGTGCAGGCGCACGCAATCGTCCAGGGCGAGGCGGCGCCCGAAGCGCTTGCCGAGGATAGCGATCGATTCGTCGAGCTCGAGCCGCATCTCCTTCGTCTGCAGCATCGCGAACTCGTCGTGCGCCGCCAGATCCCAGGTCGGCAGCTGCAGCCGCGTGCGCGTCCCGATGACCACGCGCAGATTGGGCGGGGCGTTGTAGACGAGGTAGGCAAGCGCCTCGCGCACCGTCGCCTCGGGCAGGCGCTCGGCGTCGTCGAGCACCAGCACGGTGAGCGTCGCCAGGTTTGCGATCTCGGCGAGCAATGCGGTCAGCGCATCGATCTCGCGGCCCGCTTGCGACGAGGACTCGGACGCGAGCGTATCGAAGACCGCTCTTCCGCTGGCGATGCGCATCGAGTGCAGCAGGCTCTTGGCGAACCGAGGCGGGTCGTCCTCCGCGTCGAGCGTCACCCACGCGACCAGCGCCCCGCGCTCCAGCCACAGCCGGCGCCATTGAACCAGGAGCGTGGTCTTGCCGAAGCCTCGCGGCGCGCATACGGCCACCACGGTTCGCTCGTTGACCTCCTCCCAGATGCGCTCCAAGCGTCCCCGGGGCAGCGCCATGCGATGACTCCTCGGCGGGACGCACTTCAGGGCGAGCTGGGGGGTGTCCATGGATCGACGGCGCGGGCGGCACGCGGCGCGATAGGGTAACCGAATTCGGCCCCGAGCAAGAAGCCTCGCCGCAGCCTCGACCACGCGCTTCTGCCTGCGCCAAGGGGGTGGCGTAGGCGAAACGGGCGTGTACCATGTGCTGCATGGCGCAACCGGCCGCATCGACAGCTTTGCTTCGAAACGTCGGCCAGCAGGTCGAGCCCGAGTCCCCGCTTGAATCACCGCCAGCGATGCCTTTGTCAGAAGCGCCATCTCCGAATCTGCCGTCCTTTCCCGCCAACGCGCCCGAGGATTACGCCCGGCTGATCGCCCATCCGGGCGGCGGCTTGCGACGCTGGTGGCTGCACACGATCCTGCGACTGACGGCGAAACGGATGCGCTTCGTAGGCGTGGATATCGCGACGCTGCGCGCGCAACAAGCGGCGTTCGACGAGAAGTTCGGACGACTCGATCCCGAGGCGCGCAGTACTCCGGTCGACTGCGCCGGAGCTCCAGCCGAATGGATTGAAGTGCCCGGGAGCCGCGCTGATCGGGTGCTACTGTACCTGCACGGCGGAGCGTTCATGTTCCGCTTTCCCCGTACCCATTCGGGAATGGCGGCCCGCTGGTGCCGGCGCTTGGGCGCGCGTGCGCTGATGGTCGATTACCGACTTGCCCCCGAGCATCGCTTCCCGGCCGCTCCCGACGATTGCCATCAGGCATACCGCTGGCTGCTCGCCTTGGGCATTGAACCACGCCACATCGTCATTGCCGGTGACTCGGCTGGGGGCAACCTTGCGCTGGTGACGCTGCATCGGATCGAGGGTGCCGGCGAGCCGATGCCGGCGTGCGCGGTGCTGATCTCTCCCGCAGTCGACTTTACGCTCACCAGCAAGAGCCTGGTGACCAACGAAAAACGGGATCCGATGTTCACACTCGCGGGGCTCATCGCGCTGCGCGGACTCTATGCGTCGCCGAAGCACTACCTCGATCCGTCGGTGTCGCCGCTTTACGCAGACTATACGGGCTTCCCGCCGTTGCTCTTTCAGGCCGGCGATCTCGAGGTGCTGCGCGACGAGTCGATGCGTGCCGCGGATCGGGCTAACGCCGCCGGGGTCAAGGTCGAGCTCGAGATATGGAAAGACATGGCCCACGTGTTCCAGGCGCTTCCGCTGCCGCAGGCCGCAGCCGCGACCGAGCATATCGTGCGCTTCATCGCCAAGCACACGGGATGGAGCGCCTGAGCTTCGACACCCAAGGCCTGCGCTGGAGCGGTGCATGGGTGTGCGCTTGGCTCCTGGCAGCATCGCTTGCGGCTGCGTCGGCGCTCTCAGCAGCGGAAGAGATGGCCGGCACCGTAGCGCGCGTGCTGAGCGGCGACACGCTGATCGTCTCCGACGGCAAGGGAGAGCTCGAGATACGGCTTGCCGACATCGGGGCGCCGCAGGGAAGCGAGTACTACACCCCGGCCTCGCGGATGCTGCTTTCGAACATGGTCTCCGGCAAGACCGTGCGCGTGGTGCTCACCGGCCGCGACGGTTCGAACCGCGCTTTCGGTCGCGTTTTCGTCGGACCGCTCAACGTGAACCTGGCGCTCGTGCAGCGAGCCGCCGCCTGGATGTGCATCGAGTACGCGACCAATACCGACTATCTGCCCTACGAGAACGACGCGATCCGCTTCCGGCGCGGGCTGTGGCTCTACACGACGCAGTTCGACGCCCGCAACCGCTGCCGTGCCCACCCGCCCGCGCTGCGGCCGGTCGGGGAGGGGTGAGCCTCGTCGTCGCATCTGCCGCGGGCCGCTCTCTGCGCCGCGTGCCTCCTACCCCTGGCTGGGGGGGCGCCAGGCCGCCCTTCCCCGTACGCTTCGAAGGCTAGAAAGGACCTCGAGATGGCTCCCCACGTTCTGATCGCGGGCGTCGGCATGGTGCCGTTCCGCCGCCCGGGGCAAAGCGACCCCTACGACGTCATGGCCGAAGGTGCCGTGCGCGCCGCGCTCGACGACGCGCAGCTCGACTACGACCTCGTGGATCAGGCGTTCGCCAGCTTCGTCTACGCCGATTCCTGCTCCGGTCAGCGGGCGCTCTATCGCGTCGGCATGACCGGCATCCCTGTGGTCAACGTCAACAACAACTGCTCGTCCGGCTCGACCGCGTTGCAGCTCGCCCGCACTGCGGTGCTGTCGGGCGAGGCGGAGTGCGCGCTCGCCGTCGGTTTCGAGGAGATGCTTCCGGGCGC
>DASPTZ010000161.1:0-2648 GCA_035623155.1 Casimicrobiaceae bacterium
CAGGCCTTTCGAGAAGACTTTCGACGAGTGGCATCCGTATCCCCCGCTAAATGAAGGTGCAGCTTGGCGATTTCCGCCGAGATTTGATCCGGGATTTCCATCGAGAACTGACCGGGTTGATGACGATCTGAGGGCCAGGCGTTCGTCAAGTCCGGGCTCTCTCCTTTGCGGGTTTGGCGGCTTTCGCCGAGCTGTTCTTGAAGCGGAAGCTGTCGTTTCCGGTTTCGAGGATGTGGCAGCGGTGGGTGAGACGATCGAGCAGCGCGGTCGTCATCTTCGCGTCGCCGAACACGGCGGCCCATTCGCCGAAGCTGAGATTGGTGGTGATGATGACGCTGGTGCGCTCGTAGAGCTTGCTCAAGAGATGGAAGAGCAAGGCGCCGCCGGAGGCGCTGAACGGGAGGTAGCCGAGTTCGTCGAGGATGACGAGGTCGGAGTGGGTGAGGCGCCCCGCGATCTGTCCGGCCTTTCCCTGAAGCTTTTCCTGTTCGAGGGCGTTGACGAGATCGACGGTGGAGAAGAACCGGACGCGCTTGCGGTGGTGCTCGATGGCCTGGACGCCGATCGCCGTGGCGAGATGCGTCTTGCCCGTGCCGGGCCCGCCGACCAGGACGGCGTTGTGGGCGTCCTCCAGGAACTCGCAGCGGTGAAGCTGGCGAACGAGAGCTTCATTGACCTCGCTGCTGGCGAAGTCGAAGCCGGCGAGATCGCGATAGTTCGGAAAGCGGGCGGCCTTGAGCTGATAGGCCGTCGATCTCACCTCCCTGTCGGCCGTCTCCGCCTTCAGGAGCTGCGATAGGATCGACAGCGCCGCCTCGAAGGCCGGCGAGCCTTGCTCGGTCAGCTCGCCGACGGCCTGAGCCATGCCGTGCATTTTGAGGCTGCGCAGCATGATGATGATCGCGCCGGCGGCGGGATTATGACGCATGACGCGCCTCCCTGATGCGACGCAAAGCGTCATAGCGCTCGACATTGGACTGCGGCTCGGTGGTCAGCGTCAGAGCCTGCGGCGCCTTTACCGCAGGCGCATCCGTCGGCTTCCCGTCGACCAATCGGTGCAGCAGGTTCAGGATATGCGTCTTGGTCGGGACGCCAGCCTCCAACGCCAGTTCGACAGCGATGAGCACGGCCTGCTCGTCATGCTGGAGAACGAGAGCCAGAATCTCGACCATCTCGCGGTCGCCGCCTGGCGTCTTGAGCATGCGCTGTTGCAAGGCCCGGAAGGCAGGCGGCAGCTCGGCGAAGGGCGCTCCGTTACGCAGAGCTCCCGGCTTGCGTTGAATGACCGCCAGATAGTGCCGCCAATCGAAAACAGTCGTCGTGCTCTTGCGTTCGTGGGAGCGGGCGAAGACGCGCTGAGGCTCGCAGACGATCTGGCCCTCGGCGACGACAACGATGCGCTCGGGATAGACCCGCACGCTGACCGGGCGGTTGGCGAAGGAGGCTGGCACGCTGTAGCGGTTGCGCTCCAGATGGACCAAGCATGTCGGCGAGACCCGTTTGGCGTATTCGACGAAGCCGTCGAACGGTCGAGGAAGCTGCATCAGATGCTGGACTTCTTCGGCCCATGCGTCAGCGATCATGCCAGGGTGTGAGCTGTGCGGCGTCTGGGCCCACAACTCCCGGCATCGCGCCTCCAGCCAGCCGTTCAGCGCCGCCAGGGAGGGGAAGTTCGGCATCGGTTGCCAGAGCCGATGGCGCGCGTCCTGGACGTTCTTCTCAATCTGCCCTTTCTCCCAGCCGGAGGCCGGGTTGCAGAACTCGGCCTCGAACAGGAAGTGGCTGACCATGGCCGAGAAGCGCGCGTTGACTTGGCGGTCCTTTCCGCGCCCGACCTTGTCGACGGCGGTTCGCATATTGTCGTAGATGCCCCGCCGCGGCACGCCGCCCAGCACGCGGAAGGCGTGATTATGCGCGTCGAACAGCATCTCATGGGTCTGCTGCGGATAGGCCAGGAGAATGAAGGCGCGGCTGTAGGAGAGCTTGAAGTGGGCGACCTGCAATTTGGTCCGCTCGCCGCCGATGATCGCCCAGTCTTCCGACCAGTCGAATTGAAACGCCTCGCCGGGCAGGAACGCCAGCGGCACGAAAGCGCCGCGACCGCAGGTCTGTTGCTCTCGATGCCGGGCGGCCTTCCACTCGCGGGCGAACGCCGCCACCCGATTGTAGGAACCCTCGTAGCCGAGGGCGGCTAGATCGGCGTGCAATTGCTTGATCGTCCGCTTCTGCTTGCGCGACTTCCCGGCCTCCTGCCGCAGCATATGCGACAGCTTGTCGGCGTAGGGGTCCAGCTTGCTCGGCCGATCTGGGATGCGGAACTTCGGCTCGACGCTGTCCGAGCGCAGGTATTTCCGGACCGTGTTCCGCGACAGCCCCGTGCGCCGCGCGATCTCCCGGATCGAAAAATGCTGCCGATAGCGCCAGCGTCGGATGACGCTCAATAACTCCATGTCGATCACTCCGATGCCCCCTGCCTAGGTCAAGGGGGCGAGGTTCGAACATGGGTCAGTTCTCGGCGGAAAAACCCGTGCCGCCCGGGTCAGCTCTCAGTGGAAATCAACAGTCGATCCGGCCGAAGCGCTGGATGATGCGGACGGGGTTCCGATGGATGTCGTAATTGATAAGGAGATCGCAATCCTGAAGGTTCT
>DASPTZ010000162.1:0-6197 GCA_035623155.1 Casimicrobiaceae bacterium
TACGAGATCATCAAGGCGCTCGAGGAATTGTCCAGAGGCTTCTACGCGCCGAGCCCCGGCATGGTGTACCCCGCGCTCACGTACCTGGACGAAGTGGGCTATGCCACTGTCGAGGTCGAAGGCAGCAAGAAGCTCTACCGCATTACCGACGCAGGGCTCGCCAAGCTCGATGAACACCGGCCCTACGCCGATGCCCTGATGGCGCAGCTCGAACAGGTGGGCAAGAAGATGGAGCGCGTACGGCAAATGTTTTTCGGAGACGAGACGCCTGGGGGAGACGTGGGCCATGCGGCGGTTGACAAGGCCCGGCGCGAGATCAGGGCTGCGCTCATCGCCGCACTCGAGGCATCGCCGTCGGCCGAGGAGTTGCAGCGTCTCGCGCAGATCCTGAAGCGCGCAGCCGACGAGATCCGGCGCAAGTAAGTCCCTTCGAGCCTGGCGCAGCAGCAATGTTCTTTGCTCGCAGCTCGCTTGTCGCGAACGCGGCGGTGGTTCAGGATGCACGTGAGGCTTCCACCACAGACCGCAAAGAACGCATATGCCGCCAGCCGGGGATTCCGCCACCGTCAGAACACGGCACCACCGCGTCACCGTTCATCGCAAGCATCGCGGCAAGGTGCGCGGAATGCACGACGCGAGCCTGGTCACGCACGTCGGCAGCACCGCCCACTTCGAGGTCTCCTACCTGACCAAGCTGCGAAGCAAAGGGGCAAGATTCGCCGAGGCGATCCTGGAGAACTGCGAGCGCGACTACGAGATCCTATCCGAGGCTTTCGGCGGTCTTACGCCGAAGCACATGCCCTTCGCCGTCCAGGTTACGGCCGACGACAGCGGCGCGTCGCATTCGAGCTGCATGGGCACCGACATCGCGGTGGGCGCCAACTCCGGGAGCAAGATCGATCCCATGCGCTCATTGATGGTGGCCGAGGCCGACGAGGTGTTCATGGCGAACTTCGGCCATGGCTGGAACTGCGGCGCGAGCACCGGAGAGGGGCTGTCCCGTGTCCTGGCCAACGACATGTATCCCGGCGGCGAGACGGCTGGCTTCATCGCCTCGAACGACTGGCTCAATCTGAAGTCGCGGCCGAACTGGGTGACGCGCACCGATCCGTCGGACACGCACTATCGGTCGATCGGCTGCTCGGTGCTGTTTCTCAACTGGTTGCGATTTCAGCACGGTCACAGTTGGGCCAAGATCATCGCGGCAGGCGGGCGGACCCTGAGCTCGACCTACCTGCACCTCACCGGCAAGCGCGCCGGATGGGAGGACTTCACGGCGTTCATGGATGCGCATTTCCCGCGCGGACGCATCTATCACCTCAAGACCGACAACCCCTTCCCCTTGTAGTCGCCTCGCGAGCGACGATGTGCAGCCGGGCGCCCGCGGCGTAAGCTTGCGCCATTCGCCGGACCGGCGAACCCGGCCGCTTATGTCGAGCAGAACAGACCTTGCCGTGGTCTTGCACGCGGCAATCCTCCTTGCCTGCGGCGACGCGTGCTCTGCAACATCTGAGCTCAACGTCGGCTCGAAGCGCTTCACCGAGTCGTACATCCTGGGTGAGATCCTCAAGCAAAGCGCTCAGGCGGGCGGCGAGACGTCGGCAGTGCACCAGCAGGGACTGGGCAACACGGCGATCGTGCTCAATGCGCTGACTACGGGTGCGATCGATGTCTATCCCGAGTACACCGGGACGATCGCCAAGGAAATCCTCAAGCTCGACGCGGTGCCGTCGCTGCCCGAGCTCAATGCGAAGCTCGCGCCGATGGGGCTGGCTGTCGGCGTGCCGCTGGGCTTCAACAATACCTATGCTCTGGCGATACGCGCCGACGATGCGAGCGCCAAGAGCGTCTCGCGCCTGTCGGATCTCAAGGCTCATCCCGAGCTGCGGCTCGGGCTCTCGCAGGAATTCATCGGCCGCGCCGACGGCTGGCCCGGGTTGAAGCGAGCGTACGACCTGCCCTACGACACGCCGCGCGGACTCGATCACGGCCTCGCCTACGAAGCCATTGCCCAGCACCAGGTCGACGCCATCGACATCTACTCCACTGACGCCAAGCTCGACAAGTACGGCCTAACTGTGCTGGCAGATGATCGAAGCTACTTTCCGCGCTACGACGCAGTGCTGCTGTATCGGGCGGATCTACCGCAGCGCCTGCCCAAGACCTGGGCGGCGCTCAAGGCGCTCGAAGGTACCATCGACGACGCAACCATGCGGCGCATGAACGCCGCTGCCGAACTGGACGGCAAGGATTTCGCGACAGTCGCCGCGAGCTTTCTCGCGCGACGCACAGACGCCGCTGCACCGAGCGCCAAAGCAATGCGAACCGCGGATTTCTGGAGTAAGCTCTTCGGTCCCGACTTCGCCCGCTTGACGCTGGAGCACCTGGGACTCGTGTTCGTATCGCTCGCGGCGAGCATCGTCATCGGCATTCCGCTGGGCATCCTCTCCGCCAAGCGCCCTGCGACAGAGGGAGTGATTCTGGGAGTGACCGGCGTGGCGCAGACGATCCCTTCGCTTGCCCTGCTCGCAGTGCTGATCCCTCTGACCGGGCGCATCGGCGCGGTGCCGGCGTTCATCGCACTGGCCATCTACGCGCTGCTGCCCATCGTGCGCAACACGCACGCTGCGCTCACTCAGATCTCCCGCGGCATGCGCCAGGCGGCGCAGTCGCTGGGCCTCAGGGCCGGCACGATTCTGCACAAGATCGAGCTGCCGCTCGCCGCACCGACCATCCTCGCGGGCATCAAGACTTCGGCTGTCATCAACGTCGGCACCGCCACCATCGCCGCGTTCATCGGGGCCGGCGGTTACGGCGAGCGCATCGTCGCCGGGCTGGCCCTCAACGACAATGCCATGCTGCTGGCCGGCGCGATTCCTGCCGCCGTGCTTGCTCTGCTGATCGAGGGCGGATTCCGCGTCGGCGAGCGCTGGATGAATCCCGCCGGCCTGCGCGGCTCGCCGGCATAACGAACTGGCGATTCACTGCGCTTTTCAACAGCGCCGGCGAAACCTGCACTACCGCTGCGCGAGAAAAGTTGCAACGTTCATCCAGAATGACGCTGCGTTGCCCAGATCGTTGTGGTCCGCCCGCGGCTCGACCTGCCAACTCTTCGGTCCCGCCCAGGCGTTGTAGAGCGCGCGCGAACGCTCCGGCGGAATGATGGAGTCGGATTCACCCACGATGACAAGCAGCGGCATCTTGTTGCGCTTCGCGTCATCGAGTGCGTCGAAGCGATGCCGCAGCAGCAGCGAGACCGGCAGCCATGGATAGTGCTTCTTGCCGATCGCCACCAGGCTGTCGTAAGGCGACACCAGCACTACGCCGGCGACGGGCCGCTCGGCAGCGAGGCGCACGGCGATGGCCGTGCCGAGGCTGCGTCCGAACACGACGATGCGCCTCGGGTCGATGTCCCCGCCTCGCGCCACCAAGTCGTAGATCGCGAGTGCGTCGGCAGTGAGCGCGGCTTCGCTCGGCGAGCCCTCGCTCGTGCCATAGCCGCGGTAGTTGAGCCCGACGATCGTCCATTCGCGAGGCCAGCGGGCATCGGCGAGCGTCCACGACACTTCTTCGGCGTTGCCTCCGAAGTAGATGACTGCGGGCGCCGGCGTCGCCTCGCCCTTGACCATCCAGCCGCGCAGGCGCGTGCCGTCGACGGCGACGACCTCCAGCGCGGAGGCGCGCGCAGGCAAGTGGCGGGTGGAAGTAATCGGCTGCGGGAAAAAGATCAGCCGCTCCTGCGCAAGCCATGCCGCCGCGGGCACGCCGAGCGCGATGACGAGGAGGACGATGAGCCATTCCATGAGACGAGATCGCCATCGCGATGGTTCGTCTGACATAGCGTGAATTATAGGCGCGCATCTAGACACGCTATGCTATGGCCCGATACGCCTCCGCTGACAACACTAGGCTGGAAGAACAGGCGCTTCGCCGACACTGAGGCATGATTGGGACCGATCACGACCATGCGCGTATCCCCACTTCTGTTGTTCGCGCTGTTCACGACCCCTTCGCTCGCCTTCGACCTCCAAGGCCATCGCGGCACGCGTGGGCTCGCGCCGGAGAACACGCTCGCGGCGTTCCGGCGGGCGATCGATATCGGCGTGACGACCATCGAGACCGACATGGCGGTTACCAAGGACGACGTGATCGTCATCTCGCACGACCCGTTCCTCAACCCCGATCTCGTGCGCGACCCCGACGGACACTGGCTCGCCTCCCATGGGCCGCCGATCCGCACGCTCACGCTCGCCGAGCTTTCGCGCTACGACATCGGACGCGTGAATCCCGCGAGCCAGTACGCGCGCCAATTCCCTGAGCAACAGGCGGTGGACGGTGAACGTTTTCCTCGGCTCTCGCAGCTCTTCGAGCTGGGCAAGGCGAGCGGCAAGTCGGTGCGCTACAACATCGAGACCAAGATCACGCCGACCAGCGGCGCGGATACTCCCGATGCGGCGACGTTCGCGAGGCTCGTCGTAGCCGCGGTTCAGGCCGCGGGAGTCAGCGATCGCGTGACGGTTCAATCCTTCGACTGGCGCACTCTCGTCGAAGTAAAGCGCATCCGTCCCGGCATCGAGCTTTCGTGCCTCACGATCCAGACCAAGGACAACGATACCGTGACTTCGGCCGACGGCGGACCCTCACCTTGGCACGCGGGGTTCGCCCAGCGAGATCACGGCGGTTCGCTGCCGGCGACGGTGAAAGCGGCGGGCTGCGGCGTGTGGTCGATGTTCTGGCGCAACCTGACGGCCAAGGAGCTCGCGGAAGCCCACGCGCTCGGCCTCAAGGTGCTGCCGTGGACCGTCAACGATCGAGCCGAGATGCGCAGGCTGATCGATCTCGGCGTCGACGGCATCATCACCGACTATCCGGACCGGCTGCGCGGCGTCATGGCGGAGAAGGGCATGCCGCTACCCTGAGCGGCAGCGTGAGCGCGCCGCGTCTAGGGAAAGCCTCCCGGAGACGCGCTACTCCGCTACTCCCTTCGCGCGCAGGATCTGCCAGACCTTCTCGGGCGTGATCGGAATGTCGATGTGCGTCACCCCGAGGTGGCGTAGCGCGTCGACGACCGCGTTCGCGATCGCCGGCGGCGCTCCGACCGTGGCCGATTCGCCGACACCTTTTGCCCCGAGCGGATGGTGCGGCGACGGGGTTACGGTCTTCGCGGTTTCCCAACTCGGCGTCTCGACGGCGGTGGGCACGTAGTAATCGAGGAAGCTCCCGCCGGAGATGTTGCCGTTGTCGTCGTAGCTGATCTCTTCGTAGAGGGCGGGCCCGATGCCTTGCGTCAGCCCGCCGTGGATCTGACCGTCGACGATCATCGGGTTGATGATGTTGCCGCAGTCATCGACCGCCACGAAGCGCCGCACCTTAACCTCGCCCGTGCCGCGATCGATGTCGACCACGCAGATGTAGCTGCCGAAAGGAAACGTCAGGTTGGGCGGATCGTAGTAGTGCACCGCCTCCATCCCGGCTTCCATTCCCTGCGGATGGTTCGTGTACGCGGCGAAGGCGCATTCCTGGATGGTCTTCGACTTCTGCGGCGCGCCCTTGACGTAGAACTTGCCTGGCTCCCACTCGAGATCGGTCTCGCTCACTTCGAGCAGGTGCGCGGCGATCTTGCGCGCCTTGTCGCGGATCTTGCGCGCCGCCATCGCACCCGCTGCACCTGCGGTCGGCGTCGAGCGGCTCGCGTAGGTGCCCAAGCCATACGGCGCGGTGTCCGTGTCGCCCTCTTCGATCTGGATGTCGCTCGCCGGAATGCCGAGCTCCTCGGCAATGATCTGCGCGTAAGTAGTCTCGTGTCCCTGTCCCTGGCTCTTGGTTCCGAAGCGCGCGATCGCCTTGCCCGTCGG
Source organism: Casimicrobiaceae bacterium (assembly GCA_035623155.1). Lineage (GTDB taxonomy): Bacteria > Pseudomonadota > Gammaproteobacteria > Burkholderiales > Casimicrobiaceae > PALSA-1003. The sequence continues at coordinate 5,856 of DASPTZ010000162.1, forward strand.
GTGGACGCGGATCTCCGCCGAATCGAACATCTTGAGCCCGAGGATATCGAAGTGCTTCGACGGGCCAGCGCCGACGATCTCGGTGAAGCTCGAGATGCCGATGCCCATCAGCTCGCCGCGCGCGCGCTTCTCCGCCTGCTCCTTGCGGAGCGCGCGGTAGTCGATCATCTTCATCGCCTTTTCGAGGGCGGCGGGATAGTTGCCGCTGTCGTACTCCCAACCGGTCGGAGATCGGTACGGGAACTGATCGGGGCGGATGAAGTTCTTGAGACGGAAGTCGGCCGGATCCTCGTTGAGCTGGTGCGCGAGGATGTCGGTCATGCGCTCGATCAGGTGGACGGC
>DASPTZ010000163.1:0-170025 GCA_035623155.1 Casimicrobiaceae bacterium
AACGCGAACACGTCCTGGTAGTTGCTCCCGAACATGCTGACCGTGCCGTCCTGCGCGGCGCACTGCTGCTGCAGCGAATCGGAGAGAAACTGCAGACCGCAGAGGTTCGAGACATCACCGATGTAGCCTGCGCCGAGCGCTTCGATGATGCCGAGCAGGACCCCGCCCAGCATCGCTCCCGCGAGATTGCCGATGCCGCCGAGCACCGCGGCTGTGAACGCCTTCAAGCCCAGCAGAAAGCCCATGTAGTAGTGCGCGATCCCGTAGTAGGTCATCACCATCAGTCCCGCGACGGCGGCGAGCGCCGCTCCGATGACAAAGGCCGCCGAGATGACCACGTTGATGTCGATGCCCATGAGCCCGGCCACCTGTGGATTCTGCGCGGTGGCGCGCATGGCCATGCCCAAGCGCGTGCGCTGCACGATGAAGACCAGGCCCGCCATGAGCAACCCAGCCAGCGCGACGATGAACATCTGCAGGTCGGTCATCGTGGCTCCCAAAACCTCGTACGGCGTGGGATGGATGATCGGTGGAAAGGTGCGGTAGTTGCGTCCCCAGACGACCAGCGCCAAGTTCTGCAGGATGATCGACATGCCGATCGCGGTGATCAGCGGCGCCAGCCGCGGTGCTTTGCGCAGCGGCCGGTACGCTACCTTCTCCATGCCGTAGGCGATCGTCATGCACACCACGATCGCCACCAGCAAGCCGACGAAGATGACCAGCGCCACCGGCAGCGGTGCCTGCGCACCGAGCAACGCCATGACCACCGAGAGCGACACCATGGCGCCGATCATGACCACTTCGCCGTGCGCGAAGTTGATCAGCCCGATGATGCCGTAGACCATGGTGTAGCCCAGCGCCACCAGGGCGTAGACGCTGCCCAGCGTCAACCCGTTGATGATCTGCTGCAGGAAAATTTCCATGTGATTCCTCCCCGCTGCGTGGCCGCGGCGCCGTGCCGTCGGATTTTCCGCTGCGCGGCGCTTGGCGGCAATCCCCGCGACGAGCCAAAAAGAAACGGCGCCCGGGGAGGGCGCCGTCTCGGAGCTGAGTTCGTCGGCTTACTTCTTGGGTGGCTCAGCGGGGGCCATCGTTCCACCTGCAGCCGGCGCAGGAGCGGGGGCCGCTGCGGGGGCCGCCGCAGGAGCGGCCGCGACCTCGATCTTTTCCGTCTTGCCGGCAACATTGACCGCCATGGGCATTAGCTTGCCGTCCTTCACCTGGTAGAGCGTGATCGCGCCGTTCTTGGTGTCGCCGTGCTCGTCAAACTCGATCTTGGCGGTGATGCCGTCGAAGGAGATCTTCGCCAGCTCCGGTAGGTACTTCGCCGGGTCGGTCGAATTTGCCTTCTTCATCGCCTCGATCAGCGTCGCCGCCGCGTCGTACGAATACGGGGCGTAGACCTGGATCGGGCCGAACTTGGCGGTGAACCGGGTCACGAAGTCCTTGGCGTTCGCCATCTTGTCGGGCGGCAGGCCAGCCTGCGTGCAGTACTGATCCTCGGCGGCGCCGCCGGCGAGCTTCGGCCACTCGGTCGAGCACACGCCGTCACCGGCGATGTACTTCGCCTTGATTCCGAGCTCCTTCATCTGCTTGACCATCGGCCCGCCCTGCGCGTCCATTCCGCCGTACATGATGACGTCCGGGTTCTTGGCCTTGATCTTGGTCAGGATCGCCTTGAAGTCGGTCGCCTTGTCGTTGGTGTACTCGCGTGCGACGACGGTCGCGCCGGCGGCCTTGGCGGCCTTCTCGGTCTCGTCGGCGAGTCCTGCGCCGTACGCGGTCTTGTCGTCGATGATGGCGATCTTCTTGGCGCCAAGGGTCTCGACCGCAGCCTTGCCGATCACGCTACCCTGCTGTACGTCGTTCGCCATCACGCGGAACACGTTCTTGAAGCCTTGGAGCGTGAGCTTCGGGTTGGTCGCCGAGGGCGAGATCATCGGGAGGCCCGCATCGTTGTAGATCTTCGACGCAGGGATCGAGGTGCCGGAGTTCAGGTGTCCGACGACGCCGGCCACTTTGTCGTCGACCAACTTTTGCGCGACGATCGTGCCCTGCTTGGGGTCCGCCTGGTCGTCTTGGGCATCCAGCTCGAACTTCACCTTCTTACCGTCGATGACGATGTTCTTGCCGTTCGCATCCTCGATAGCGAGCCGCGCGCCGTTCTCGTTGTCCTTGCCCAGGTGCGCCTGCGGGCCGGTCGTCGGGCCGACGTGTCCGATCTTGACCGTGACCTCCGGCATGGCCGGGGCGGCGGCCGGAGCGGGCGCCGCGGCCTTTTTCGGCTCTTCCTTGCCGCAGCCGTAAGCGGTCACCAGCGCGGCCGCGACGAGCGTCAGGCCGAGCGAGCGGTTCAATTTCATGGATGTCCTCCGAAGGGGAAAGAGAAAAACGCGAGTGGAACAAAACATTATTGTCTACCACGGATGGCCTGTCAATTGCGGCTGCACGTCGACCCGCCGCTCAAGACCAGGCGGTCCGCGTTTATTGACGTCTGAGGACGCCTCGCGACAAAATAGCCCGCCGCGAGCCAGGGCTTTGCGAGTGCTGCGCCAAGGGCGCGCCCCGAGCCTTGTTGCCGCGATGACAACGCAACCTCTTAGAGCACCATCACTCCTCCCCATGGACGTCGAGCGCGCACGCTTCAACATGGTTGAGCAGCAGATTCGCCCCTGGAATGTGCTGAACCAGGACGTGCTGGACCTGCTGTTCAGCGTCAAGCGCGAAGAGTTCGTGCCGCGGGCGTACCGCGACGTCGCCTTCGCCGACCTGGAAATTCCGATTGGCGATGGCGAGCGCATGTGGACGCCGAAGATGGAGGCACGCGTGTTGCAGGAACTCGCACTGCGGCGCGACGAGACCGCCCTGGAGGTCGGGACGGGGAGCGGTTACTTTACGGCGCTGCTCGCCGCGTGTGCCGCCGAGGTGACCAGTGTGGAGATCAATCCGCGTCTTGCGGCGGAGGCGCAGGCAAAGCTCAAGCGCCTCGGGGTGACGAACGTGCGTCTGGCCACCGCAGACGCCGCCCGCGGCTTCGGCGTCGAGCGCTACGACGTGATCGTCCTGACGGGTTCCACGCCTGTGCTTCCCGATTCGTGGCCGCAGCAGCTCAAGCCGGGCGGTCGGCTGTTCGCGGTCGTGGGTGACGCCCCCGCGATGACGGCGCGGATCACGCGATGGACGGCGCCCGGTGCGATTGTCGCAGAGGATCTGTTCGAAACCGTTATCGCCCCGCTCAAGAACGCCGCGCAGCCGCGGCGCTTCGTATTTTGAATCCGCGGGCGGAAGCCGTTCTGCCGCACGCCTCCGGCCTGCACAGAGGAACCCCGGCAATGCACAAACGCGTACTGGGCCTAGCTGTGGCTGCGTTGTGTTGCGGCGCGCTCAACAGCGCAGTCGCGGAGGACCTGTTGCAGATCTACGGCGAGGCGCTGACCAACGATCCGACCTATGCGGCGGCACGCGCGACCTGGGCGGCGAGCATGGAAACGCTGCCGCAGGCACGATCCGGCCTGCTCCCCGTGCTGAGCCTGCTCGGCATCGCCAACTACCAGGACTTCCACGAGAACCTGCGCAGCGACCCGGCCCTGACCTTCGCGCAGAGGTTCCCCAACTACAACTACACGGTCTCCGCGTCGCAGCCGTTGTACCGGCCCCAGAACTGGCTCTCCTTTCAGGAGGCGAAGCAGCAGGTCAGCCAGGCGGACTATATCCTGGCTTCGGCGCAGCAGGACTTGATCCTGCGCGTGGCGCAGGCCTACTTCGACGTGCTGCTCGCCCAGTTCGCGATGGAGGTCCTGCAGAGCCAGAAGGCCGCGGTGAGTGAAAACCTGGCGCAGGCCCAGCGCAATTTCGAGGTAGGCACGGCGACCATCACCGACACCAACGACGCGCAGGCCAAGTACGACCAGATCGTCGCCCAGGAGATCTCGGCGCAGAACGATCTCGATAACAAGGTCGCCACGCTGCGCGCGATCATCGGCCGCACCCCCAAGGAGCTGAAACGCTTCGGCGGACAATACCAACCCGAGCTGCCAAACCCGAGTGCGGTGGAACCCTGGATCGACCGCTCGATACGGGAAAACTACCAGGTGCGCATTGCGCAGTCGGGCTATGACATCGCAGCGCTGGAGGTCGACCGGCAGCGCGCGGGACATTACCCGACACTCGATCTCGTTGCGAGCTTCAATCAGGGTTATCAGGGGGCGACTGCGTCGACCGCCTTGACGGCCAACTTTGCCAACGACAACCGGTTGGGCGTCGTCGGGGTGCAGTTGAACGTCCCGATCTACCAGGGTGGCTTGGTCAATTCCAGGGTGAGGCAGGCGATCGCCAATCAGGACGCGGCGCGGCAGAACCTAGAAACCGCGCGCCGGAGCGCACAGCTGCTGGCCCAGACCTCTTTCACGGGCGTGACCAGCGGAGTGGCGCAGATCAAGGCGCTCGACCAGGCATTGAAGTCCGCCCAGGTTTCGTACGATTCCAACAAGCTCGGGCTGGAAGTGGGCGTGCGCACCAACCTCGACGTTCTCAACCAGCAGCAACAGGTATACCAGACCCGCTTCAACATTGCCCAGGCGTACTACAACTTCATCATCAGCGCGCTCAGGCTCAAGCAGTCGGTCGGCGCCCTGGTCGACGCCGACGTCGAGCGCGTCAACCGTGATCTGGGCGGCTAGAGCCCTGTTTATAGTCGGAGCTCGCGGAACGCAGGACACTAAGCTGCGGCGCGAGCCAAGCCCACAGGCGGTCGGAAGCACCCCGGTGCGCCTCGTGGAAGGTGCGCGCGGCTAGAGCCATTGCTGCGCGCGCTGCTGCGTCGCCGAGCAGCCGCGCGACGTTTGCAATCAGCGCGTCGGCATCCTCGACGCGGATCGCCGCGCCGGCTGAGAGCGCGTTCTGCGTAGCCTCGGCGAAGTTGAAGGTGTGCCGGCCGATCAGCACCGGAGTGCCTACGGACAAGGGCTCGATCAGCGTGTGCGCTCCGAATGGCAGCAGACTTCCTCCGACGAAGGCGACATCGGCTGCCGCGTAATAGGCGAGCATCTCCCCCATCGAGTCACCGAGCACGACGCTCACGTCCGCCGGCACCGCGGCGTTGGAGCTCCGTCGAACGAAGGGGATGCCGCGTCGCTGAAGGATGTCGGCGACAACGTCGAAGCGCTGCGGATGGCGCGGCACGATCAGGGTCAGCGCCCTCGCCGGCAGCGATGCACGAGCCATTGCGTCGAAGATCAGCGCTTCCTCTCCGTCGCGCGTGCTCGCAGCGATCCACACTGGCCGGGTGGCGGCGCCGAAGCGCAACCTGAACTCGCCTGCCAGGGTGCGGGCAGTGTCTGGAACGCTCAAGTCGAACTTGAGGTTCCCCGTCACCGCTGGCGCTGCCGCGCCCAGTCCCTCGAGCCGCCTCGCATCATCCGCAGATTGCGCGGCGACTCCAGTGAGCCTGCGAAGCATCGGCCGTGTCAGCGCAGGGAACCGGGCGTAGCCGCGCGCCGAACGCTCGGATAGACGCGCGTTGATCAGGAACAGCGGGACGCGCAACGCGCTCGCTCGCGCGATCAAGTTGGGCCAAAGCTCGGTTTCGAGCAGGAAGCCGGCCACCGGATGGAAGTGAGCGAAGAACGCGCGCACGGCGAAAGGGAGATCGTACGGCAGCCAGGCCTGCGTTACCGCGTCGCCCAGCAGCATGCGACCGGCTTCGCGTCCCGCGGCGGTCATGTGCGTGAGCAGTATCGTCGCTTCCGGATGTGCGCTCTTTAGCCGCTGCACGAGCGGCAGTGCCGCCCGCGTTTCGCCGACGGAGACCGCATGCACCCAGTAGAGCGGCGCAGGGACTGCAGACGTCGCGTACCGTCCGAAGCGCTCGCCAATCGCCTGGCGGTAGCCTGCCTCGCGCCGCCCGCGCCACCAAAGCTTCATCGGCAAGAACGGCACCGCGGCGAAGGCGAGCGCCGTATACAGCCCGCGTGCGGCGGAGTCACTGAACGAACCGCGAACCTCCCCTCTCCCAGCCGGCGACGGGTCCGGGGTGAGGGCACTGTTCATGAAGCGCTGTGGTTCACGCGCTCCCGACCGCGCGCGATTTCGGTTACGGCCGCAATGACCTGTGCCGGCGTGGGCACGACGCCGACCCCGCCGAGGTCGCGCGCCCGCGCGCTCGCTCGCTCGACGCCGGCTAGGCGCGGATCGGTGGCGACGAACAGCGAAACCGTCGGGGCGCCGACCGCCGCAGCCAGATGGACTAGCCCCGTGTCGACACCGCAGACGAGCTCCGCGCGGGCGAACAGCGCGGCAAGCTCCGGCAGAGAGCGGCGACCCGGTACGAGCACGCTCGTGATCCCGGCCGCAAGCCGCTCGCTGCGGGAGCGTTCGAGCGCATCGCCCCATGGCAACAGCACCGTGAGCCCGGCGCCAGCGAAGTGCGAGATGAGGGAGCGCCAATAACCTTCCGGCCACAGTTTGTCGTCGCGGCTAGTCGAGTGCAAGAAGATCGCATAGCGCTCGCCCGGTGGGTCCCGCGGCTGCGGCGGTGACAGGTCGAAGTGCGCCGGTCCCGCAGGCTCGTATCCGAAGGTGGCGCCCGCGAGCGCTCGGCAGCGATCGATCAGGTGCTGGTTCGGATCGATCGGATGGGTGTGACGGTAGGCAAGCGTGGCAAGCGGCTCCCTGATACTGGTGCGGTCGGGTCCATGTGCCGGGCCGCGCGCGAGACTTGCAATGAGCGCGCCCTTCACCTGCTCCTGCAGATCGATCACCGCGCTGTAGGATTCGCGCGCAAGCTCGTGGCGGAATGCGGCCATCTCGCGCCACGTGGAGGGCTTCAGCAAACGATGCCGCCAGCGCCGCAACGCAACTGGAATAACGCGGCGCACACCCTGGTTGAGCGCGACCAGCGCGGCGAAGGGCTCCTCCGCAACCCAGTCGACGGCGATACCCGGCAGGTGTTGGTTCAAGTCGTGCACAAGGGGTAGCGCGTGCACGATGTCGCCCAAGGAAGAAGGGCGGATGATCAGCGCGCTTGGCATTGGCGGCGATTAGTTTGGAGGCGGACGACAAACGCGAGGCACCGCCACCGCTGCGCGCGCCGGCCGGTGGATTGCAGATACATTTGCACGTAGAATTGGCCGCGCCTTCCTGCCGCGCCGGGCGCAAATGCTGCGCGCAACGCGATGTCCGATCCGCTTCCCCCGCTCGCCCTGACCGCCGTGGTGATTACCCGCGACGCCGGGGCCGAACTCGCCGCCTGCCTCGCTTCGACGGCCTTTGCGGCGGAGTCGATCGTGGTCGATTCCGGCAGCCGCGATGATACCGTAGAAATCGCCCGCCGCTGCGGCGCGCGAGTCATCGAGCAATCGTGGCTCGGCTTCGGGCCGCAGAAGAACTTCGCTGTCGCGCAAGCAGCACACGACTGGATCCTTTGCCTCGACGCCGACGAGCTAGTGTCGCCCGAGCTCGCCGCAGCGATAAGCGAGGTGCTCGCGGCGCCGCGTCACACGGCCTACGCGATGCCGCGCCGCAACCGTTTCCTCGGGCGCTGGCTCAGGCACGGCGAAGGCTACCCGGACTGGAACGTCCGCCTGTTCCATCGCGGTCACGCGCGGTGGAGCGACGACGCGGTCCACGAGCATGTGCTCGCCGAGGGGCCGGTCGGAAGGCTGGCCGGAGACCTGCTTCATGCCTCCGCTGAATCGCTCGACGCGTACCTCGCCAAGCAGAACCGCTACACCACGCTGCAGGCCGAGGCGCTGTACGCTCGGGGCGAGCGCTTCTCGGCGCTGCGCCTGGTGTTCTCTCCGCTACTTCGCTTTTTTCGGTTCTATGTCCTGCGCGCCGGTTTTCTCGATGGCACCGCCGGACTCGCGCACATCACCATCGGCTGCTTCAACAGCTTTTGCAAGTACGCGAAGCTGCGCGCGCTCGAGCAGGCGGAGCGCGGACGGTGAAGGCGCTGGTCACGGGGGCCGCCGGATTCATCGGCATGCACTTGGCGCTCAGGCTCAAGCGCGACGGCGCCGAGGTCGCCGGCGTGGACAGCTTCGACTCGTATTACGACGTCGCGTTGAAACGTGCGCGAGCGGCAAGGCTCGAAGCGGCCGGAGTGCGCTGCGATACGCTCGACCTCGCGGATCCGACGGCGACGGCGCGGCTCTTCGGCGAACGCCGCTACACCCATGTCGCGCATCTCGCGGCGCAGCCCGGGGTGCGCTATTCGATGGTGAACCCGGCTGCCTATCTCAGGAACAATGTCGACGCCTTCGGCAGCGTGCTCGAAGGCTGCCGCCACAGCGGGATCGAGCACCTGGTGTACGCATCGAGCTCGAGCGTTTATGGGGCGAATCACGTTTTGCCGTTCTCGGAAGACCAGAACGTCGACCATCCGGTGAGCGTCTACGCCGCAACCAAGCGGGCGGACGAATTGCTGGCGCACAGCTACAGCCATCTCTACCGTCTGCCGGCGACCGGGCTGCGCTTTTTCACCGTGTACGGGCCGTGGGGCCGCCCCGACATGGCACCGACGTTGTTCGCTCGAGCGATTCTCGCGGGAACGCCGATCAAGGTCTTCAACTTCGGCCGCATGCAGCGCGACTTCACCTACGTCGACGACATCGTCGAGGGGGTCGTGCGCACGCTGGCACGACCGCCGATGGACGACGGCAGCAACGCGCCGCACGCTATCTACAACATCGGCAATCACACCGCGGTCGAGCTCGAGGCCTTCATCGAATGTCTGGAGCGGCTGCTCGGCCGGCGCGCCGTCAAAGAGTACCTGCCGTTGCAGGCGGGCGATGTTCCCGCGACCTTCGCGTCGGTCGAGCGGCTTGCCGCGGCAACCGGCTTCGCACCGACGACGCCGCTCGCCGAAGGGTTGGCGCGCTTCGTAGAGTGGTTTAGCGAGTACTATCGCACGGCGTGATAAAATCCGCGCCCCGTTAGTGCCGAGAAGACCATGGGCGACGTCCCTTCGGCGGTTTTCTGCCCTGCGTTGGAGGATGAGTGATTCTGGTCACCGGCGGCGCCGGGTTCATCGGCGCCAACTTCGTTCTCGAGTGGTTGAGCCAGACCGATGAGCCGGTCGTCAACCTCGACAAGCTCACCTACGCCGGCAACCTCGACAACCTGGCTTCGCTCAAGGGCGACGCGCGCCACATCTTCGCCCACGGCGACATTGCCGATCGCGTGCTGGTCGAGAAGCTGCTCGAGCAGCATCGGCCCCGGGCCGTCATCAACTTCGCGGCCGAGAGCCACGTTGATCGCTCGATCCATGGTCCTGCTCCCTTCATCGAGACCAACGTCGTCGGAACCTTCACGCTGCTCGACGCGGCGCGATTTTTTTACGCAAGACTCGCGCCGCGGGAGCAGGCGTCGTTTCGCTTCCTGCACGTCTCCACCGATGAGGTCTATGGCTCGCTGGGGCCGGGCGGCGCGCCCTTTTCGGAAACCACCCCCTACGCTCCGAACAGCCCCTACGCCGCGTCCAAAGCGGCCGCGGATCACCTGGTGCGCGCCTATCACCACACGTACGGCCTGCCGGTTCTCACCACCAACTGCTCGAACAACTACGGACCACGGCAGTTTCCCGAGAAGCTGATACCGCTGATGATCCACCATGCGCTCGCCGGCAAGGCGCTGCCGATCTACGGCGACGGCGGCAACGTTCGCGATTGGCTCTACGTCGGCGACCACTGCGCGGCGATACGTGCGGTGCTCGAGCGCGGCCGCCCGGGCGAGACGTACAACATCGGCGGCAACGCCGAGCGCACCAACCTCGACGTCGTGAGCACCTTGTGCCGGATCATGGGCGAGCTCAGGCCCGGCGCGGATTATTCGGCGCAGATCGCCTTCGTCAAGGACCGTCCGGGTCACGACCGGCGCTACGCGATCGACGCCACCAAGATAAGGACCGAGCTCGACTGGACGCCTCGCGAGAGTTTCGAGTCGGGGCTCAAGCGCACGGTGCGCTGGTATCTGGACAACACGGCCTGGCTTGCCGCGGTCACCAGCGGCGAATACCTCAAGTGGACGGCGCTCAACTATCCCGCGGAGGCAACCTCGTGACCGAGCGTCGCGGCATCATCCTCGCCGGCGGTTCGGGCACCCGGCTCTACCCCGTCACGCACGTGCTCTCCAAGCAGCTGCTGCCGGTGTATGACAAGCCGATGATCTACTATCCGCTGTCGACGCTGATGCTCGCCGGCATACGCGAAATCCTGGTGATCTCCACACCCACCGACACGCCCCGGTTCGCGGAGCTTCTCGGCGACGGGACGCGCTGGGGAATCAACTTGAGCTACGCCGTGCAGCCGTCGCCCGGGGGGCTGGCTCAGGCGTTTCTCGTCGGCCGCAGCTTCGTGGGCGGCAGCGCGTCCGCGCTGGTGCTCGGCGACAACATCTTCTACGGCCACGACTTCCAGCCGATGCTCGCGCGAGCCAGCGAACGGACTTCGGGGGCGACCGTGTTCGCCTATCCAGTCGCCGATCCGGAGCGTTACGGCGTTGCAGAATTGGACAGCGCGGGACGCGTCGTGAGCATCGAGGAGAAGCCGAAGCAGCCCAAGTCGCGCTACGCGGTCACCGGGCTCTACTTCTACGACCAGCGCGTCGTCGACATCGCAGCATCGCTCAAGCCCTCGGCACGGGGCGAGCTCGAGATCACCGACGTCAACCGGGTCTACCTCGCGAGCCGCGAGCTCGCGGTGGAAGTGATGGGGCGCGGCATGGCCTGGCTCGACACCGGCACGCACGAGTCGCTGCTCGAGGCGGCACAATACATCGCGACCATCGAGCGCCGCCAGGGCCTCAAGGTGGCCTGTCCCGAGGAGATCGCCTACCGGCTCGGGTATATCGACGGGTCGGCACTGCAGAAGCTCGGGGAGCAGATGGCGCACAACGCCTACGGCCGCTATTTGCTCGGCCTGCTGCGCGAGCCAGCAGTGCGATGAAGGTCATTCCGACCGAGCTGCCCGACGTGTTGCTGATCGAGCCGCGCGTCTTCGCCGACGAGCGCGGCTTTTTTTTCGAGAGCTACAACCGGCGTGCGCTCGCCGAGGCAGGGCTCGCCGGCGAGTTCGTGCAGGACAACCATTCGCGCTCGAAGCGCAGCGTGCTGCGCGGTCTGCACTACCAGATCGAGCACGCGCAGGGGAAGCTGGTCCGGGTGACACTGGGCGAGGTCTTCGACGTGGCAGTCGACATCCGCCGGAGCTCGCCGACCTTCGGTCGCTGGACGGGCATGGTGCTCTCCGCCGAGAACAAGCGCATGTTGTGGATCCCGCCCGGCTACGCCCACGGCTTCCTCGTAACCTCCGAGACCACCGAGTTTCTGTACAAGACCACCGACTACTGGTACCCGGAGTTCGAGCGCACGCTGCTGTGGAATGATCCGGCGATGGGCATCGAATGGCCGCTCGCCGGCGCCCCGACGGTGGCCGCCAAGGACGCGGCAGGACGACCGCTCGCGCTCGCCGAAGTCTATCCGTGAGCAGGCCGATCATCCTGCTCACCGGATCCGCGGGTCAACTAGGCTTCGAACTCGCGAGAACACTTGCCGTGCACGGCGATGTCGTCGCCTGTGATCGCGCGACGCTGGATCTGGAGGATGCCGCAGCGCTGGTCAGGACCGTGCGCCGCGTTCGTCCGCAATTGATCGTCAACGCGGCGGCCTACACCGCGGTCGACCGCGCCGAGAGCGAGCCCGAACGCGCGCACGCGATCAACGCCGTCGCGCCTGGAATCCTTGCCGAAGAGGCGCGTCGGTCCGGTGCGCTCTTGATTCATTATTCGACCGATTACGTCTTCGATGGAACCGCCGACGCTCCATACACCGAAGACGCCCCCACCGCGCCGCTCAACATTTACGGGCAGAGCAAGCTTGCGGGCGAGCGGGCGATTGCCGCGGCGGGCGTGGCGAGCCTCATTTTGCGCACGAGCTGGGTGTACGGCCTGCGCGGTTCGAATTTTCTGTTGACCGTCCGCCGCCTGGCAGCCGAGCGCGACGAGCTCAGGATCGTCGCCGATCAGATCGGCGTTCCCAATTGGAGCCGCGCGCTTGCGGAGGCCACCGCCAGGCTGATCGGCAGCGGCCTGCCGGCGCTCGCCGAGCGCGCCGGGCTCTATCACTTGAGTGGGACGGGAAGCGCAAGCTGGTTCGACTTCGCTCGCGCCATCGTCGGCGACGTGCCGCGCCCGCGCATCGTGCCAATCACCACGGCGGACTACCCGACTCCGGCACGCCGCCCGGCGTACGGCGTTCTCGGGACGGGCAAGCTCGAGCGCACCTTCGGGATCAAGCTCGGTCATTGGCGCGAAATGCTCGCCGCTTGCGTGGCGAGCGCGAGCTAGACGCTGTCTGCAGCCGCGATGAGCGCCGGTCGAATTTAGAACCTCAGACTGCAACTCGCGCGATCACCGACCGAGAGCGAGGCGCCCTCGCCGTAGAGCACGATGGCGTTCATCCCGAAAGCCACCCCATCGAGCTGCTCGTTGCGCCGGTAGAGCGCGAGCGTAGGCAGCGGCTCGATCCCGACCTCGGCAGTCGCCTGGTCGGTCGTGGTGATCTGGCAACGCGTGCACGGCTTGACCAGCTTCAGGGTGATTCGGCCGATGCGCGCCTGGTCGATATGATCCTCGTCGTAGGCTTCGATGCCGGAGAGCACGAGATTCGGCCGGAAGCGGTTCATGGGCAGCGGGGTGGCGAGCCGGGTGTTGAGATCGGCGAGCGAGGCCTCGGAGAGCACGAGCAAGGGGTAGGCATCGGCGAAGCCCGTGTGCGCACTGCTGTCACCCGCGTACGCAGGGTTGCAGAGGCGCCGCACCTTGGGGTCGAAACGAACCAAGCGTGCGTCGCGTCCGAGCCACGAAGAGAGCCAGGTTGCGGCACGCTGCCCCTGGTCGATCGCCGGCAGAGTGTCATTCCACACGGTCACGCTGCTGACTGGTCCGAGCGCGTCCAGCGGTATCGCCAGCCGAGCCGCGCCTGGTGCGGCGAGGGCGAGCTCGGTCGCCGACAATGCGACCGAGACGAGCGCAAGCCGGGGAACCTGGCGCTGGGTGAGAAAGCGTCCTTCGGCATCGACGATCATCCATTCGCGATCGTGCTCGAGTCCGCGCTCGCCGAGCCGTGCCTCAAGGAGATCGATGCCGCGGCAACTCTTGACTGGATAGATCCAAAGGCCGGCAACGGTCGCATCGACTACGGACTCGATACCCGCGCCTGCAGACAAGGCGGCGGCGCCCACTGTCGTTCGCTTCGCGGGAATCAGTGCAGGCCGGCGGCGTAGTGGGCAACCGCCTGCATTTCGGCATCGCTCATGCGCGTCGCGACCTGCGCCATTACCCTGCCGTTGACGTCGGTGCCGTCCTTGTCGTTGCCGCGCTCGCCGGCCTTGAACGCCTTTAGCTGCGCATAGGTGTAGTCGGCATGCTGGCCGCTCAGGCGAGGGTACCGTGAAGGAATTCCTACGCCGGTCGGCGAATGGCACGCCGAGCACGCGGGAAGCCCGGTTGCGGCATTACCGCCCCGGTAGACCTTCTGTCCCGTGAGCACCAGGTTGCGGTCCTTAGCGGCGGAAGCCTTGGGCTTTTGCTGCGCAAAGTACGCGCCGAGGGCGCGCATGTCTTCCGCTGCCAGCGTCGCGACCATGCCGGCCATGACCGCGTTGCTACGCACGCCGCTTTTGAAATGCTCCAATTGCAGGGTGATATACTGCGGCGGCTGCCCGGCAAGGTTCGGGTTGGCGGGAGTCGGGCTGTTGCCGTCGGCACCGTGGCACGCTGCGCAGACCTGATTGACGATCTGCTGCGCTTTCGCTAGATCGGGTTTGGCTGCGACTTCGGCCAACGCCGCACCGCTCACAGCGACTGTGAACGAGCTCGCAGCCAGCCACATCGCGTATCGCATCTTCGGCCGATCTCCCTAATTCTGGCGGTGCCGGAGCCGGCACCCGAGTCGATGACCGGCGCCCAAAACTCATGTGGCGACAGCCAGACAAGCAGCATATTGTACCGAAACAGCCGAGCGAGACCGAACGCTTATCGCTCGCGTCCGGCAGCCTGCTGCACCACGCCGAATTCCTGACGACGGCCGCGGAATGGCGGCAGCTTCCGTCCGGCGGAGCGCCGGAGGTTGCATTTGCGGGCCGCTCCAATGCCGGCAAGTCGTCGGCGATCAACGCGCTAACGCAACGCACGCAGTTGGCCTTCGCAAGCAAGACGCCGGGACGCACGCGGCACATCAATTTCTTTCGTCTGCGCTCGGGCGCATTGCTCGCCGACCTTCCGGGATATGGCTATGCCCAGGTGCCGGCCGGCGTGCGGCGCCACTGGCAGCAGTTCCTCGCCCGCTATCTCGCCGAGCGTACACCGCTGGTGGGACTGGTGTTGATCGTGGACGCGCGGCACCCCTTGACACCGCTCGACCGGCAAACGCTCGATTGGTTCCTCCCTGCGGGCCTTCCCGTGCATGTTCTCCTCGCCAAGAGCGACAAGCTGAGCCGATCCGTGGGCAAGCGCGCGCTCGAGGAGTTCCGCCGTATGCTGGACAAGGATCACCCGCGGGCGCGCGTTAGCGCGCAACTATTCTCCGCGACCAACCGCAATGGCGTCGCCGAAGCGCAGGCGGTGATCTCGTCGTGGCTGGAGGGCAAGCCCGGCGAGCCCCACAAAAAGAAAGGCCCCGGTGTCAAGGGGAGTGACAGGGGGCCGAAGAACGCCCTCCGGCCGGTGCTGTGACGCGACCGCAGGGCACCCGCTCAGGGAGGGAAGCGGGAGACGTCAGAACGTCTACCGTATAAGACCGGCTCGCATGCGGCGAGTTCCGCGCCCCGGCGGCTCCGTCTGCTGCTTGCCCTCCACCGAAGGAAGCCACTGGCCCGCAACGCCCGATTCAGTACAGAATCGCAAGTCCTAGGCCAGGAGGATACGCCCATGTATTTCGCAGGAAAGTTCCCGGAGCGGCGGCAGCGCCGCATGCGCCGCGACGACTTTTCCCGCCGGCTGATGCGCGAGCATCGGCTCGCCGTCGACGACTTGATCTACCCCGCATTCGTGCAGGAAGGGACCTCCCGGGAGGATGCAGTTCCCTCGATGCCCGGAGTGTCGCGCATGAGCATCGACAGACTGTTGCGTGACGCTGAACGATGCCAAGAGCTGGGCGTGCCGGCGATCGTTCTGTTCCCGGTGATCCCGCAGGACCAAAAATCGCCTGATGCCGCCGCAGCTTGGGATCCCAAAGGATTGGTTCAGCGGGCCGTGCGCGCGCTTAAGAGCCGGTTCCCGTCGCTCGGGGTAATCACCGATGTGGCGCTCGACCCCTATACCAGCCATGGCCAGGACGGGCTGATCGATGCGTCCGGCTATGTGGTCAATGACGAGACGGTCGCCGCCTTGACGCGCCAGGCATTGAGCCACGCCGAGGCGGGCGCGGACGTCGTCTCGCCGTCCGACATGATGGACGGAAGGATCGGCGCGTTGCGCCAGGCGCTCGATCGCGCAGGCTTCGACAGGCCGCGTATCCTCGCCTATTCCGCCAAGTACGCTTCGAGCTTCTACGGACCGTTTCGCGACGCAGTGGGTTCCGCGGCGAATCTCGGTGGAGGAGGCAAACATACCTACCAGATGGACCCCGCCAACAGCGACGAAGCCTTATGGGAGGTCTACCTGGACCTCGAGGAAGGTGCGGACATGGTGATGGTCAAGCCCGGATTGCCTTACCTGGACATCGTGGGGCGGGTCAAGCAAGCCTTCGGCGTGCCGACTGCCGTCTACCAGGTCAGTGGCGAATACGCCATGCTCAAGGCTGCAGCCGGCCACGGCTGGCTTGACGAGCGCGCCTGTGCGATGGAGGCGCTCACGGCGTTCAAGCGTGCGGGAGCGGACGCGATCCTGACCTACTACGCGCTCAGCGCGGCGGCTTGGCTCAAGGAGTAGGCCAGCGTCATGCCTCGCCGGGCGAGGCCATGGCATTGAGGACGAGGCGCAACTCGCCGAGCGTCATGCGCTGGTCCTCGTCACGACGGAGGCGATTGCGGCGCTGCTGCGGCGTAAGGATGATCAACCGCGCCGCCTCGGCTCCGCGTCCCACGAGAAGTTCGCCCGGAGGCGCTTGGCCCGCCTGCGCTGCGGAATAGTCGATCCCCGCGTTGATCAGCGCCAGTTCAACGGCCTTGGTATCGTCCGCCTCAAGCTCCAGACGCACCTCGCTGTGCTGGGTCGCCCAGCCGGCCGCAACCCCGCCCACCAGCACCGGATTCCACCTCTTCAGGCGCTCCATCCAGAGCAAAGCGTACCGTCGCTGGCGGCGCAGGTCCTCGGCGTGGGCCATCGGCCGGAACAAACTGTTGTAATCGCGCAACGCCTGCTGGATCTCATCGTCCCCCGGCAGGGCTTCCTTCTCGCCTAAACCGAGCTGCCGGCACGCTTTGCGCTTCGCCATCGACCAGTCGGCAAGGCCATGCTCGGCGATAAGGCGAGCTGCCGCCTGGGCGATGCGCGTACGGTTGCGCTGGTTCCTCGCCGATTCGATCCGCGCCATCGTCATTCAGAACAATTGGTTGCGCACTTCGCGCGGCGCCGCATTGCCCGGGGGAGAAGTTATGTCCTCGCGCTGCCGGGGCGGGAATTCGACGTAGAAATACTCGGAGACCCCTGCGTGGTCGTCGCCTTCGCGCAGGCCGGTATCTGCGTTGATCTTGGCCACGACAATGCCATTGGGCTGCACGAGCGGCACCTCGGGCACTCCCTTGAGCACCTTGCCCATGAACGCCATCCAGGTCGGCAGGGCGGCAACCGCGCCCGTCTCGTTGGCCCCGAGCGTCTTCGGCTGGTCGAACCCAATCCAAGCTACGGCGACCATCGCAGCGTTGAACCCGCAGAACCAGGCATCGACGTTCTCGTTGGTGGTTCCGGTCTTTCCCGCGAGGTCTTGACGGCCGAGTTGCATGGCTCGCGCTCCCGTCCCTCCGCGGACGACGTCGCGCAGCATGGTGGTCATGATGAAGGCGTTGCGTGGATCGATGACGCGCTCCGCGCCCTCACCGGCGACCGCGGGTTCGGCCTTCGACAGTACGTTGCCGCGGCTATCCACCACACGGTCGATGAGATAAGGAGTGACCCGATACCCGCCATTAGCGAACACGGCGTAGGCAGCGACCATCTGCAGCGGAGTGGCAGCTCCCGCGCCCAGCGCCATGGGCAGGTACGGCGGGTGCAACTTGGGATCGAACCCGAAGCGCGCGATGTAGTCCTGGGCGTAGTGCGTGCCGATCGCCTGCATGATGCGCACCGTTACCAGGTTCTTGGATTTCATGAGCGCAGTGCGCAGTCGCATCGGTCCCTCGAACTTGCCATCGTAGTTCTTGGGTTCCCAAGGTTCGCTGCCGGTCTGCGAGGCATCGAAATACAACGGAGCGTCGTTGACCACCGTTGCGGGGCTGAAGCCCTTCTCGAGCGCAGCGGAGTAGATGAACGGCTTGAAGCTCGACCCCGGCTGACGAAATGCCTGGGTCACGTGGTTGAACTTGTTGTGGTCGAAATCGAAGCCTCCGACTAGCGACAAGATCGCCCCGTTGTCCGGGCGGATCGATACGAACCCCGATTCGACCTGGGGCAGCTGAGCGATCTGCCATTGCCCCTTGTCGTCCCGGCTCAAGCGGACGATGGCGCCACGCCTGATCCTGGTGGCCGGCGGTACCTTGTCTCCCAGCGAGCGCGCGGCGAACTTGAGCCCGTCGCTGGAAACGACGACGGTTTCACCGTCGCTGCGGACCGCTTTGATGCCCGCCGGAGTTGCTTCCAGAACAATCGCCGCCGACAGGTTGTCGCTGTCGCTCACCTCCTGAAAGGCCCGGTCGAGCGCTGCGTCGAGCTCCACGGCGTCCTCCGGAAGGGCCACGAACCCCTCTGGACCGCGGTAGCCATGGCGACGGTCGTAGTCGATCGCTCCCCGCCTCATCGCGGCGTACGCCGCATCCTGATCGGTCTTCCGAACAGTCGTGTAGACGGTCAGCCCGCGCGTATAGCTCTCCTCGCCGTAGGTTTCGACAATGACTTGCCGCGCCATCTCGGCAACAAACTCCGCGTGCGCCGAGGTATCGCGCAGTGTCGGCCGCACGACCAGCGGCTGGTCCTGCGCCTGCTTGAACTGGGCCTCACTGATGAAGTTCAGCTCGCGCATTCGACGCAATACATAGAGCTGGCGAGTTCGCGCCCGGTTCGGGTTGGCTACAGGGTTGTAGGCCGAAGGCGCCTTGGGAAGCCCCGCAAGCATGGCCGCCTCGGCGACATCTATCTGGGAGAGCGGCTTGCCGAAGTAGATCTGCGATGCCGCAGCGAAGCCGTAAGCACGCTGGCCCAGAAAAATCTGGTTCACGTAAAGCTCCAGGATTTCGTCTTTTGACAAGCTGGCTTCGATCTTGTAGGCAAGCAGCACCTCGCGTAGCTTGCGAGTAAGTGTTCGCTCACGTGTCAAAAAGAAGTTCCGCGCCACCTGCATCGTGATTGTGCCTGCGCCTTGTTGTGTACCACTCGTAACGTTGACCAGGGCCGCGCGCAGCACGGACAGGTAGTCGACGCCTCCGTGCTGATAAAACCGCTCATCCTCGGCCGCCAGGATTGCCTGGCGCATCACCGGCGGCACGTCGGCGATCTTTACCAGGGCCCGGCGCTCTTCCCCGAACTCGCCGAGCAGCTCTCCGTCCGCTGAGAGGATGCGCAAGGGGATCTTGGGCTGGTAGTCGGTCAGGGTCTCCAGCGATGGTAGGCTGGGATAAAGCAAGGCCAGCACGAAGGCCCCGAGGAGGCCCCCGACGAGCGCCAGGCCGCACAGTACGGACCCGAGGTAGATGAGCCAGCGCTTTAGCATGGGTGCATGAAAGTTACTGGAGGCTGGCCGGAAGGGGCGCCATTATATGGGGCGTTAGGCTTCAAAATAAACTTGAAAAAAACGGTTTTACATGGTTTATACTGCTGTCACCGTTTAATCTAGTTTATATGTAGAGCGCCCGACGCCTCCATGCTCAAGGAAAAACTGGATTCAGCGTTTGCGTTCCTGCAGACGAAGTCACCGCCGCTGATCGGGGTCGACATAAGCTCGTCGGCGTTGAAGCTCGTCGAGCTTGCGGAGACCGGCAAGGGCGCATATCGGTTGGAACGTTATGCCATCGAGCCGTTGCCCAGGGACGTGGTGAGCGACGGGAACGTCGCCAACCTCGACCAGGTGAGCGACGCCCTGCGCCGGGCGCACAAGCGCCTCGGTACCCGGAATCGTAACATTGCCATGGCCTTGCCGACGGCAATGGTCATCACCAAGAAGATCATCGTGCCTGCCGGGCAGACCGAGGAGGAGCTCGAGCTGCAGGTCGAGACCGAGGCGAACCAATACATCCCGTTCGCGCTGGACGAAGTCAACCTGGACTTCCAGATCCTGGGGCCGGCGCTCAACAACCCCGACGAGGTGGAGGTGCTCATCGCCGCGTCGCGCAAGGAAAAGGTGGACGACCGGGTGGCCATCGCCGATGCCGCGGGCTTGAAGCCCCGGGTGATGGATGTGGAATCCTACGCCACCGAGGAAGCCTTCGTCATGATCTCGCCGTCGCTGCCGGCGAACGGCCGCGACCAGAACATCGTGCTGGTGGATGTGGGCGCGCACGTCATGCATTTCTACGTCCTGCGCAACAACCAGATTCTGTTCTCCCGGGACCAGGCGTTCGGCGGCAACCAGTTGACCCACGACATCCAGCGGGCGTTCAACCTATCGCCTGAAGAAGCCGAATCGGCGAAGAAGAATGCCGGGCTGCCGGAGAATTATGACGCCGAGGTGCTCCAGCCGTTCATGGAGACACTGGCCCTGGAGGTGACCCGGGCCTTGCAGTTCTTTTTCACCTCCACCTCCTACAACCAAGTCGACCAGATCGTCCTTGCCGGGGGGTGCGCGCTGCTGCCGGGGCTGGATGAGCTCATTGCCAAGCGCGCCGGGGTCAATGCGATCGTCGGCAACCCTTTCGCCAACATGAGCGTCTCCGACAGAATCCGGCCGCGCCAGCTTGCCACGGATGCGCCGTTGCTTCTGATCGCCTGCGGCTTGGCCATGCGCGGCTTCGACTAGCCATGGTACGCATCAACCTCCTTCCCCACCGAGAGCAGAAGCGCCAGGCTCGGCAGCGCCAGTTCGTTTCGTTGGCGATTGGTCTCGCGGTGCTGGCTCTCGCCGTCGTCGGCCTTGTTCACGTCGTGATCGCGGCCCGCATTGAGAACCAGAACAGCCGCAACGGACTGCTCAAGACCGAGATCGCCAAGCTCGACGAGCAGATCAAGGAAATCGACAAGCTGCGAGAGCAGACGCAGGCGTTGCTCGCGCGCAAGCAGATCGTGGAGACCCTGCAGGCGAACCGCACCGAGGCCGTGCACCTGCTCGATCAACTGGTGCGCCAGCTGCCGGACGGTCTGTACCTGAGGTCGGTCAGGCAAAACGGCGCCAAGGTCACGCTCATCGGTTATGCGCAGTCCAACGCGCGAGTCTCGACGCTGATGCGCAACATCGAGAGCTCCCCGTGGCTGGGCAATCCTGAGCTGGTCGAGATCAAGTCGGTTCCGCTCGACCGGCAGAAGGTCAACGAGTTCACTCTCAACCTTCAGGTGAAGCGGCCTACCGATGCGACCGAGCCCGGCAAGGTCCCGCCGGGCGCGCCGGCAGCGAAGAAAGGGCCGTCGGCATGAACCTCGACGACCTGCGCCGCCTCAACATTCGCGAAGCGGGCAACTGGCCGCTGCTGCCGAAGGTGCTCATCCTTGGGGCGATCTTCCTCGCCATCGTGATCGCCGGCGGGTTTCTCGACTGGCGCGACCAGCTCGAAGCCCTCGACAAGGCGCAGGACGAGGAAGTCAGGCTGCGCCAGGCGTACTCCGAGAAAAAGGCCAAGGCGGTCAACCTGGAGCTTTATGTGCAGCAGCTGCGCGAGATCGAGCAATCCTTCGGGGCGTTGCTCAAGCAGCTGCCTAACAAGTCCGAGATGGACGCCCTGCTGACCGACATCAACCAGGCGGGGCTGGGCCGCGGGCTGCAGTTCGAGTTGTTCAGGCCGGCCTCGCAGGAGCGGCTGGCGGAGTTCTACGCCGAGCTGCCCATCAGCGTCCGCGTCACCGGGACCTATCACGACATGGGCGCGTTCGCGAGCGATGTGGCGCAGCTGCCGCGGATCGTGACGCTCAACGACATAGGCATCATCAACGACAAGGGCACCTTGACCATGGAGGCGACCGCCAAGACTTTCCGGTACCTCGATGAGGAAGAGGTCGCGAAGCAGCGCAAAGCAGCCAAGGACGCCAAGGACAAGGGCAAGAAATGAGGCGCGCGCTTCTCTACGCGGGCATCGGAGTGCTTCTCGCCGGCTGCGGCGGCGAGAGCCACCAGGACCTGCGCGCCTGGATGCAGGAGCAGGGCAAGGGCGTCAAGGGCAAGCTCGATCCGCTGCCGCAGATGAGGCCGTACGAGCCCTTCGCCTACAACGCCTTCGACCTGCCGGACCCGTTCAAGCCGCGCAAGATCGAGGCGGTCAAGGGCGGCAGCAAGCTCGCGCCCGATCTGAACAGGCGCAAGGAACCGCTGGAATCATACCCGCTGGAATCGCTGCAGATGGTCGGGACGCTACAGCGCGGCAAGAACACGTTCGCGCTGGTGCGCACGACGGACAAGGACATCTACCAGATCAAGGTTGGCAACTACATGGGGCAGAACTTCGGGGTGGTGGTCGAGATCACCGACGCCGAGATTCGCCTCAAGGAACTCGTCCAAGACGGTGCCGGCGACTGGACTGAGCGATCGAGTTCGATTCAGCTCGCCGAAGCAGACCAACGACAGGAGCGACGCAGATGAGCCTCTTGGGACCCACTGCAGCTGAAAGGCGTTCGTGGCGAGTGGTGGCAGCGTTTGCCGCCATCCTGCTCGCCATTGGCATTGGCCAGGCGCTGGCACAATCGGAGAACAGCATCGACGGCTTGAGCGTTTCCAAGGCAAGCTCCGGACGCACGGTCGTCAAGTTCACCTTGAAGGCGCCCCTCGCCAACCCACCCGCTGGGTTCTCGATCAACAACCCGCCACGCATCGCGCTCGATTTCCCCGACACGGGCAACGGCCTCGGCAGGACCTCGCAGGAGGTCGGCGATCCGGCGCTGCGGAGCGTCAACGTGGTGCAGGCTGGGAACCGCACGCGCGTCGTTTTCAACCTGAACAGGCCCCAGTCTTTCGACACGCAGGTCGACGGCAACACGGTGATCGTCACGCTGTCGGAGCAGGCGGGCTTGGCCGCCGCGGCGGCGGCGCCGCCGACGGTGTCTCGCTTTGCGGAGGCTCGCCTTGGCGAAACCACCCACGCGCTGCGTGACGTCGATTTCCGGCGCGGCAAGAACGGCGAGGGACGCATCATCGTCGATCTGTCCGACAACGCGACGGGCATCGACATCCGCCAGCAAGGCAAAACGCTGATCGTCGACTTCATCAACACGACGCTGCCGCGCAACCTCGAGCGCAGGCTGGACGTGGGCGACTTCGCTACTCCGGTCTCTACCATCGACACCTTCGCGCAGGCCGGCAATGCGCGCATCGTCATCGAGCCCAGAGGACTGTGGGAGCACTCAGCGTACCAGGCCGAAAACCGCTTCGTCGTGGAGATCAAGCCGATCCAGGAAGATCCCAACAAGCTCATTCAGGGAACGCGTGCCGGGTACAAGGGTGAGAAGCTTTCGCTCAACTTCCAGAACGTCGAAGTGCGCGCCGTGCTGCAGGTGATCGCCGACTTTACGGGGCTTAACATCATCACCAGCGACACCGTCACCGGCAGCCTAACGTTACGCCTCAAGGACATCCCCTGGGACCAAGCGCTCGACATCATCATGCAGACCAAGGGCCTCGACATGCGCAAGAACGGCAACGTCGTTCTGATCGCTCCGCGCGAGGAGCTTGCGGTCAAGGAGAAGCAGCAGCTCGAAGCGCAGCAGCAGATCGCTGAACTCGAGCCCCTGGTCACCGAAACGTTTCAGCTGAATTACATGCGGGTGCAGGATTTTGCCAACATGCTGGCGAGCAACCGGCAGCAGCAGTTCGGGCTGGGGGCTGGACAGACTGCGACCACCGGCGGCCAGGGTTCGATCCTCTCCAAGCGCGGCGTGGCGATCGGCGATCCGCGCACCAACCAACTCATCGTCTCCGATACGCCGTCGCGCCTCGAGGAGGTCCGCAAGCTCCTACGTCAGCTCGACACGCCGGTCCGACAGGTGACCATCGAGAGTCGCATCGTCATCGCCGACGACAAGTTCAGCCGCTCACTCGGGGTTCGTTTCGGCGTGCAGACAGGCTTTACGCTGCAGAACCGTTACGCCGGCGGCATCGGCGGCACCTTGAGCACGCAGCCGGTCGTGACTACCTCGGGCAATACGGTGACGCGGGACACGCGCACGGCAACGCCCTACGAGATCGCGTCTGGCATCGCGTCCCCCGGGTATTCCGACTCCCCGCAGCTCAATGTCAACTTACCGGTGCCAAACCCCGCCGGCCAGATCGCTCTGACGCTGATCAACCTCGGTAGCGGCAACCTGATCAACCTCGAACTCTCGGCGCTCGAGGCCGACAGCCGCGGCAAGGTGGTCTCGAGTCCGCGCGTGGTGACGCAGGACAACGGCAAGGCTTCGATCGAGCAGGGAACCGAAATCCCCTATGTGACGCCGGGAACGGCGAACAATCCCGCTACCGTGCAATTCAAGAAAGCCGTTTTGCGCCTCGACGTCACGCCGCAGATCACGCCTGACAACCGCGTCACGATGATCGTGGAGATCCGCAAGGACTCGGTCGGACAGCTGGTGAACCTCGGCAACGGGTTCACCGTGCCGGCGATCGACACCAAGAACGTCACCACGCAGATCACGGTCAACAACGGCGACACCGCGGTAATCGGCGGCATTTTCGAAGAGACTGTCAACAGCGACGTCACCAAGGTGCCATTCCTCGGAGATCTGCCGATACTGGGGTACCTGTTCAAGACGACCGACAAATCGATCGAGAAAACCGAGCTGCTGATCTTCCTGACGCCACGCGTTGTGAAGGAGTCGGTCACGGCGGTTCGCTAGCGAAGCTCTCGCGACGCCATCGCCCGTATGCCTGCGGCGCTCGGGCCTCCCTGCTAGAATTGCCCCGGTGCAGATGCATCGGGGCAATTTGTTCTTGGTGGGCATGCCGGGGAGCGGCAAGTCAACGCTCGGGCGGCTCCTCGCCAAGCGGCTCGGCAAGCAGTTCTACGATACCGACGTCGAAATCGAGCGTCGTCTGGGCGTGACCATCCCGGTGATTTTCGAGCTCGAGGGCGAGGCGGGCTTTCGAGAGCGCGAGGCAGCCGTCGTCGATGCCTTCGTCCTGCACACCAACGTGGTTCTCGCGACGGGCGGCGGCGTGATATTGAACCCGATCAACCGCGCGAAGCTCAAGCAGAACGGCACCGTGCTGTATCTGCACGCCACGCCGGAAATGCTCTGGGAGCGCACCCGGCACAGCAAGCATCGGCCCTTGCTGCGTGCGTCCGATCCGCGCGCTCGCGTCAGCGAGCTGTACGAGTTTCGCGACCCGATCTACCGCGAGGTCGCGGACTTCGTGGTCGAATCGGATCGCGCGCACGTCGGCCAGCTGGCTCAGCGTCTCGAGCAGCAGCTGCGCGCCGCCGCGCGGGCTTGACCTTGGTGTCCCGAGTCACTAATTCGCTGGCAATTCGCATGCAAACGCTGACCGTGGCGCTCGGCGAGCGCAGCTACCCGATCCACGTAGGAGAAGGGCTGCTCGGGATCGCTGGCGAGTGGCTGCCGCAGGCTCGGTCGGCGCGCGTCGTCGTCGTCACCAATCCCACGGTCGCTTCGCTTCATCTCGAAACGCTGCGCGCCGGCCTGTCGCGCGCCGGAATCGGCCACGACACGGTGCTCGTGCCCGACGGTGAGGCGCACAAGGACTGGAGCACGCTCAACGCGATCCATAGCCGGCTGATCGAGCTCGGTGCCGAACGCTCGACACTGCTGATGGCCCTAGGTGGCGGGGTCATCGGCGATCTCGCCGGCTTTGCGGCCGCCACCTACCGGCGCGGAATGCCATTGGTGCAGCTTCCTACGACGTTGCTGGCGCAGGTCGACTCGTCGGTCGGGGGCAAGACCGCGATCAACCATCCGCTAGGCAAGAACATGATCGGGGCGTTCTATCAGCCGTCGACGGTCGTCATCGATACCGCGACGCTGGCGACGCTTCCCGAGCGGGAATATGCCGCTGGACTCGGCGAGGTGATCAAGTATGGCGCGGCATGCGATGCGTCGCTATTCTCCTGGCTCGAGTCGGCATTGGAGCCGCTGATTGCTCGCGAGGCCAACGCGGTTACCCAAGCCATTGTCGCGAGCTGCAGCATCAAGGCGGCGATCGTCGCCGCCGACGAGCGTGAAACGGGTGCGCGCGCTGTGCTCAACTTCGGACACACGTTCGGCCATGCGATCGAGGCGGCCACAGGCTATGACGGTTCGTGGCTCCACGGCGAAGCGGTAGCCGCCGGTATGGTGTTTGCGGCCGAGCTCTCGGTTCGTGCCGCACGATTACCCGTGTCTGATAGCCTTCGCCTGCGCGCCCTTGTCGAACGCGCGGGGTTGCGCAAACGCGCGCCCGCGCTCGACGCTGAACGCTACTTAACCTTGATGGCGAGAGACAAGAAGGTCGAAGCAGGCGCCATGCGCTTCGTCCTGTTGGAAGAACTGGGAAGGGCAGCGCTGCATGGCGACATTTCTCGAGCTGACATCGTGGCTACGCTTGCAGCGCACACTGCCTAAGACAAGCGGCGCCTGTCGGCGCCGCTTTCTCTGAGACTGGTTGGTCGCATTCCTGCGCTAACTCGCGTCCTGTACCGGCAGGTGGTCTCCGCGATGAGCCCTACGGCTATGGACAGGCGATGGTTAGAACCTGCAGCTTCTGTGGCGAACTTGAGTCGATGACGGTTATGTTGGTCTGAGGTTGGTTTAACCCGCTAACGGCGAAGCCCATCCCCGCGCTTGTAACCGTGGATGGCGTAATGCTCGCCCCTGCGTTTGGCGGGGTCGCAAAGAAAACGTTATAGGGAGGTGTGCCGCCTGTGATCACGAAGTTAGAGGTTTTGCTGGCGCATGTCGCAGCGGTATAAGTGTAACTGCCTGGCGTGACCACGAGCGCAGGCGCTGCTGTTTTACCAGGACAAGTAATGGTTGCCACCTGTACCATCTGCGGCGAACTTGAGTCAACGACGGTTACGTTGGTCTGAGCTTGGCCTCCGTTGATCACGTCTAATAACCCGCTGACAGCGAAACCCATGCCGGCGCTCGCGACCACTGTTGGCGTAATCGTCGCGCCGGCGTTTGGCGTGGTCGCGAAGAAAACGTTATAGGGAGCCGTACCGCCGGTGATCACAAAGTTGGAGATCTGGCCGGTGCATGTTGTCGAACTATAATCATATTGTCCCGGCGTCACCACGAGCGCGGGCGCTACCGGCGGAGTCGGTGGCGCGGTTGTTCCCAGTTGATTGATGAGCTGCGCCGTAATCTGTCTGCCGCTCGCATCGACGATCGTGAATGTCAATGGATTGACGCACGTCCCATTGGTAATGGCCTCGAAAAATCCGCCGGGCACATTGACAACACTGTTTACGAGCGTGATCGCGCCTGGGGCTGACGGTGAAACGTGGTATGGCGGCGTTCCTCCGTAAATGAAATAGTCGGTGCGAAAACCGCTCGAGCAGGTGGCGCTGTCTTTACCGGTAACGGTCGCAGTCGACGGCACGACCGACAGAATCGCCGTTCCGTCCGTCGCCTGCACAATCGTGAAGACGCCGATGATACTGTTCTGGGTCGTCAGTTCGGTCGCACGTAGCTCGGCGGGCTGAGTCGGCGCGTTGACAGCCGCCTGCAATATGACACTTGCATTGCCGTTGGCATCGGACACGACGGTTTGCGTCGCCACTAAGGGCTGCGCCGGATTTGAAGACTCGATGGCAAAAGCCCCGGTCACCACGTCGAACCGGACCTGACGATTTGGAATGCCAGCGCCGCCAGGCGCGGTGACCGTGACGGTTGCCGTCGCGGTATCGCCTGTGCACACCGTATTGGCGCCGCAAGACGTACGTGCGGGCACAATCGTCATCCCGCTGAGCAGCGGGGCAGGCGTAACCGTAATTGTCGCGGTTGCGGTCTGCCCGACCGAATCCTGAACTGTGATGCCAACCGTGGTTGTGGTAGCGGCATCGTTGGCGAGCAGCACTACGGTTGCGCCGTTGACAGCCTGCGGCACAGGAAGCAGGGCGGAGTTGCTCGAGAACGCCTGGTAGGGGGCTACGCCGCCGCTTACCTCGAGTGTCGCCGGCGTGTGCGAATAGACGGTCGCTGCCGCCGGCAGCACGACCACCGGAGTGATGGCTGGCGGTTTCGGCGCGAATGGATTATTCGGTGCGCCGCTGCCGCCGCCGCAGCCGCTCATTGCGAATAGACCGGCCAATGCAAAGAGAGCAAGGACGGCCCGCACCCAACGAGCGTTCATTCGGTCTGGCGCCATGAAAGGTCCCTGTTGATGATGTTGTCCTAAAGATTTTTCAGCAGACTGCAGTTTTAAACGTTGCTACAAGCATATAGGATACTTTGCTCAGATTAAAGCGCAACTTTACCCTGGATGCAAGTACTTCCGCCAAAGTGCTGTAAACGGCGGCAGGCGGAGGGCCTCGTTGGTTGCCGCAATGCAACAATGCCGCTACTATAGTTTGGTCGGGTTGTCAAAAAAGGGCCAAAAGAGCTCGGATCGCCTGTTAGGATGGCGTTCTGCAAAGGGTTCGGCGACAGAGGCGAGGGTCAAGTGGACGAGAACCGCCAGATGGGGGACCAATCCCCCTTCGCGCACCGACAGGGACTGTACGATCCGGCCAACGAGCACGACGCCTGTGGGCTGGGCTTCATCGCCCATATCAAGGGGGAGAAGAGCCACGCGATCATTGGCCAGGGCCTGCAGATTCTCAAAAACCTGACTCACCGCGGCGCAACGGGCGCCGATCCCCTCCAAGGCGATGGCGCGGGCATTCTTATTCAGCTCCCAGACGCGTTCTTACGGCGGGCGTGCGGTCGCCAGGGGCTGACCCTGCCGGCGATCGGCCAGTACGGGGTCGGCATGGTGTTCCTCCCCAAGGAGCCGGCTTCGCGCATCGCCTGTGAGCAGGAGATCGAACGCGCCATTGCTTCGGAGGGGCAGGTCCTGCTCGGCTGGCGCAACGTCCCGACCGACAACACTGGCTTGTCCGAGCGCACCAAGGAGGTTGAGCCGGTGATTCGCCAGGTCTTCATCGCGCGCGGTGCGCACGACATGGACCAGGACGCGCTGGAACGCAAGCTCTACATCATCCGCAAGAAGTCCGGGCACGCGATCCAGGCGCTCCGGCTTCGTCACGGCAAGGAATTCTATGTGCCGTCGATGTCGACGCGCACCATCGTGTACAAGGGAATGCTGCTCGCGCACCAGGTCGGCGAATACTATCTGGACCTGCGGGACCGGAGCATGGTCTCCGCGCTGGCGATGGTGCACCAGCGCTTTTCGACCAACACCTTCCCAACCTGGGACCTTGCGCATCCGTTTCGTCTAGTCTGCCATAATGGCGAGATCAACACGCTGCGCGGCAACGTCAATTGGATTCGCGCGCGGCAACAGGCGATCGCGAGTCCGGTTCTGGGCAGCGATCTCGACAAGATCTGGCCGCTGATTTACGACGGCCAATCGGACTCGGCGTCTTTCGACAATGCGCTGGAGCTGCTGCTGATGGGCGGCTACCCTCTCGCGCACGCCATGATGCTGATGATTCCCGAGGCGTGGGCGGGCAATCCGCTCATGGACGAGGACCGGCGGGCGTTCTACGAGTATCACGCAGCGCTGATGGAGCCATGGGACGGTCCGGCGGCGATGGCGTTCACCGACGGCAGGCAGATCGGTGCCACGCTCGACCGCAACGGATTGCGGCCGGCGCGCTATATCGTGACCGACGACGGCTACGTCATCATGGCCTCCGAGGTCGGCGTGCACGACGTTCCGGAGAGCAAGGTGATCCGCAAATGGCGGCTGCAGCCCGGCAAGATGCTACTGGTCGATACCGAGCAGGGCCGCATCATCGACGACGAGGAGCTGAAAGCGACGCTGGCGACCGCCAAGCCTTATCGCGAGTGGATCGACCGCTCGAGGATCGCGCTCGACTCGCTGCCGGATCCGGCACCGCCGCAGCGCTCTGAAGTGCCGCTGCTCGATCGCCAGCAGGCCTTCGGCTACACCCAGGAGGACTTGCGGATCGTTCTCATGCCGATGCTGCAAACGGGCGAGGAGGCCGTGGGCTCGATGGGCAACGACGCCGCACTGCCCGTGCTCTCCAGCCGGCCGAAGGTCCTCTACATGTACTTCAAGCAGCTCTTCGCGCAGGTCACGAATCCGCCGATCGATCCGATCCGCGAAGAGCTGGTCATGTCACTGGTCACCTTCATCGGTCCGCGGCCCAATCTCCTGGGCATCGACGAAACCGACCCGCCGATGCGGCTCGAGGCCGAGAAACCGATCTTGACCGCCGACGAGATGGAGAAGATCCGTCACATCGAGCTGTTCAGCGGCGGCAAATTCCGTTCGCTCGAGCTTGACATCTGCTACCCCGCGGAGTGGGGCGCGGCGGGCATGGAGGCGGCGCTTGCCAGCCTGTGCGCCCACGCCGAGGACGCGATTCACCTAGGCTACAACATTCTGATCGTCTCGGACCGCAGGGTGTCGACGGACTTGATGCCGATCCCGGCGCTGCTGGCGACCGCCGCCGTCCATCAGCACCTGGTGAAAAAGGGCCTGCGCACGAGCACGGGCCTCGTCGTCGAGACAGGCTCGGCGCGAGAGGTTCACCACTTCGCGCTGCTCGCCGGCTACGGTGCCGAGGGCGTGCATCCCTACCTCGCGCTCGAAGCGCTCGCGCAGCTGCACGACTACGTTCCCGACATCGGGCCGGAGGAGTCGGCGAAGCGTTACATCAAGGCGATCTGCAAGGGGCTTTACAAGGTGATGTCGAAGATGGGCATCTCCACGTATCAGTCGTATTGCGGCGCTCAGATCTTCGAGGCGGTGGGACTCAATAGCGAGTTTGTCCACAAGTACTTCACCGGCACGGCGAGCAACGTGCAGGGGATCGGCCTGTTCGAAGTCGCCGACGAGGCCTATCGGCTGCACCAGCTCGCCTTTGGCGACGACCCGGTGCTTCGCGGTGCGCTCGACGCGGGCGGCGACTATCAATATCGCGTTCGCGGCGAAGAGCACATGTGGACACCCGACTCGATCGCCAAGCTGCAGCATGCCGTGCGCGGCAAGAGTTACTCGACCTACAAGGACTACGCGAGGCTCATTAACGATCAGACCAAGCGCATGATGACGCTGCGCGGTCTGTTCGAGTTCAAGTTCGCTCCCGAGCCGGTTCCGCTCGACGAGGTGGAATCAGCCGCGGAAATTGTTAGGCGCTTTGCGACCGGGGCGATGAGCCTGGGATCGATCTCGACCGAAGCGCACACGACGCTCGCGGTCGCAATGAACCGCATCGGTGGCAAATCGAACACCGGCGAAGGCGGCGAGGACTCGCGGCGCTACGCTCCGATGCGCAAGGGCGAGACGCTCAAGTCGCGCATCGACTCCGTCGTTGTCGACGTGCCAGTCAAGGAGGGCGACTCGCTTCGCTCCAAGATCAAGCAGGTCGCCTCCGCACGCTTCGGCGTCACCGCCGAATATCTCGTCAACGCCGACCAGCTACAGATCAAGATGGCGCAGGGCGCCAAGCCGGGAGAGGGCGGGCAACTGCCGGGGCACAAGGTCTCCGAGTACATCGCTCATCTGCGCTACTCGGTGCCGGGTGTCGGCCTGATCTCGCCGCCTCCGCACCACGACATCTACTCGATCGAGGACCTCGCGCAACTGATCCACGACTTGAAGAATGCGAATCCCCAGGCGTCGATCAGCGTGAAGCTCGTTTCGGAAGTCGGCGTGGGCACCGTCGCCGCGGGTGTGGCAAAGGCCAAGGCGGATCACGTCACGATCGCAGGCCACGACGGCGGCACGGGCGCCTCCCCCGAGTCCTCGATCAAGCACGCCGGCACGCCGTGGGAGCTCGGTCTCTCCGAGACGCAGCAGACGCTGGTGCTCAACCGCCTGCGCGGACGTATCGCAGTGCAGGTCGACGGGCAGATGAAGACCGGCCGCGATGTGGTCATCGGCGCGTTGCTTGGAGCCGACGAATTCGGCTTCGCGACAGCACCGCTGGTCGCCGAGGGCTGCATCATGATGCGCAAGTGCCACTTGAACACCTGCCCAGTCGGCATAGCCACGCAGGATCCTGAGCTGCGCAGGAAGTTCGACGGGCAGCCCGAACACGTCGTCAACTACTTCTTCTTCGTGGCGGAAGAGTCGCGGGAGCTGATGGCGAAGCTGGGCATCCGGCGCTTCAACGACCTGATTGGCCGAGCCGATCTGCTCGACATGCGCAAGGGCGTCGATCACTGGAAGGCCCGCGGGCTCGACTTTTCGCGCATCTTCTATCAGCCGGCGATGCCGCGGGAGGTCGCGCGCTACAACTGCGAGGCGCAGGATCACGGGCTCGCTCGTGCGTTGGATCATCAGCTGATCGCGGACGCCAAGTTGGCGATCGAAGAACGCAAGCCGGTCCGACTCGAGTACCGGATCAGGAACGCGCACCGCTCGGTCGGAGCGATGCTGTCAGGCATCGTAGCGCGTCGTTACGGCCACGCCGGCCTCCCCGAGGACACGATACACGTCGCGTTCAACGGCATGGCCGGACAGAGCTTTGGAGCTTTCCTTGCGCGGGGTGTGAGCTTCGAGCTGCAGGGCGCGACCAACGACTACGTCGGCAAGGGTTTGTCCGGCGGCCGCCTCGTCGTGTACCCGGATCCCAGCTCTCCCGCGAAACCCGACGAGAACATCGTCATCGGCAACACCGTGATGTACGGGGCGATCGATGGCGAGGCGTACTTCCGCGGCGTGGCGGGCGAGCGTTTCTGCGTGCGTAACTCGGGTGCTTCCGCAGTCGTGGAAGGCACCGGCGATCACGGATGCGAATACATGACCGGCGGCACGGTCGCCGTGCTCGGCCGCACCGGCCGCAACTTCGCCGCCGGAATGAGCGGTGGAATCGCCTACGTCTACGACGAGGACGGCACCTTCGCGCAGCGCTGCAACCTGTCGATGGTGACGCTCGAGCCAGTGCTCACCGAAGCCGAGCAGATCAAGATGGAAGAGGAGCTCGCGGCGGCGGGCAAAGGCCGGCTGCAGCATTGCGGCGAGTGCGACATCGTGCTGCTGCGACGGATGACAGAGCGACACCTTCGATTCACCGGCAGCACACGGGCGCTCGCCATCCTCGACCACTGGGATAGCACCCGCAGCCGCTTCGTCAAGGTCTTCCCCAACGAGTACAAGCGCGCGCTGGGAGAGCTCTACGCGAGGCAGGCGGCGGCCAAGCCCGTCGCGCCAGTCAAGCACAAGCAGGTCGCGTAGTGGGCAAAGTCACTGGTTTCATGGAGCTGGAGCGCGTCAGCGAAGTCGCGCTGCCCGTCGCGGAGCGCGTGCGCGGCTACCGCGAGTTCATCCTCACGCTCGAGGAGAACGAAGCAGCCAAGCAGGGCGCCCGCTGCATGGATTGCGGCATCCCCTTCTGCCAGTCGGGCTGCCCCATCAACAACATCATTCCGGACTGGAACGACTTGGTCTACCGCCATCAATGGCGCAAGGCGCTCGATGTGCTGCATTCGACCAACAACTTCCCGGAGTTCACCGGTCGCGTGTGTCCTGCGCCGTGCGAGGCAGCGTGCACGCTCAACATCAACAACGATCCAGTCGGCATCAAGTCGATCGAACACTTCATCATCGACAAGGGATGGGAGGAGGGCTGGGTGGTGCCTCAGCCGCCATCGACGAAGACCGGCAAACGTGTCGCCGTCGTCGGCTCCGGCCCTGCCGGCATGGCCTGTGCGCAGCAGCTTGCGCGCGCGGGTCACGACGTGGTCCTCTTCGAGAAAAATGACCGCATCGGCGGCTTGCTTCGCTACGGCATTCCTGATTTCAAGATGGAAAAGCGGCACATCGACCGGCGCATCGAGCAGATGCGCGCGGAGGGCGTCGAATTCCGCGCGAACGTCCACGTGGGTGTCGATGTTCCCGCTCTCGGTCTGGTGAACGAGTTCGATGCCGTGGCGATTACCGCTGGCTCTGAGCATCCGCGCGATCTCGAAACGCCAGGGCGCGATCTCGACGGCGTGCGCTTCGCAATGGATTTCCTGCCGCTGCAGAACCGCCGGGTCGCGGGGGACGGCGGCGTGGCGCCGCTCACAGCGAAGGGCAAACACGTCGTGGTGATCGGTGGCGGGGACACAGGCTCCGATTGCGTCGGGACCTCCAACCGTCAGGGCGCGCTTTCGGTGACGCAGTTCGAGCTCCTGCCGCAGCCGCCGGAGCACGAGAACAAACCCCTGGTGTGGCCGTACTGGCCGATGAAGCTGCGCACTTCCACCTCGCACGAGGAGGGCTGTCAGCGCGACTGGGCAGTGCAGACCAAGTCGCTCAAGGGCCAGCGCGGGGCGCTCAAGGCGCTCGTCGCCTGCCGCGTCGATTGGAAGGACGGCAAGCTCGTCGAGCTTCCCGGAACCGACTTCGAAGTCAAGGCGGACCTCGTGTTGCTCGCAATGGGATACGTGCATCCAGTGCATGCGGGCATGCTCGACGAGCTGGGTCTGAAGTACGATGCGCGCGGCAACGTCGCCGCCGATACCGATAGCTACCGCGCCTCGGTGCCCAAGGTCTTCGCCGCCGGCGACGCGCGCCGGGGCCAGTCGCTCGTCGTGTGGGCGATCCGCGAGGGTCGGCAGTGCGCACGCGCCATCGACGAATTCCTGATGGGCGCCTCGGACCTGCCGCGATAGTCGGCGCCGCCAGCATGACGGAAATCGTCTCGCTCGATCTGACGAGCTGGCGTCCCGCGCTCAGCCCCGAGGCGCAGGCCTCGGCGGTGCGGGCCGTCGAAGGGGGCGGCGTTCTGGTGTTGCCGCACCTCGCCTTCACGCTCGCCGAGGACGAGCAGCGCTTCCTCGCTCCGCGATGGTCCGACGGCCGGGCCAAGAACATCAGCCTGGAAGGGACGGCGCTCAAAGGCGCGCGTGGCCCCGCGGATGATCTGGCAGCGCTCTCGCGCATGATCGCTCGCTTCGCGGCTTGCGCAGCCGATCTGATCGCGGCGCTCTTTCCCCGCTACACGCCCTACGCCAAGCGGGCTCGCACCAGCTTTCGTCCGCAACCTGCCGTGGGCCGTTCCGTATCGTGGCGCAAGGATGACGCCCGACTGCACATCGACGCGTTTCCCTCGCGCCCCACCCGTGGCGAGCGCATTTTGCGCGTCTTTTGCAACGTCAATCCCACCGAAGACCGCGTCTGGCGCGTCGGCGAGGACTTCGCAACGATGGCGGCGACGTTCCTGCCCCGGGTTCGACGGCAGATCCCGGGCGCGCCGGCGATGCTTGCGCTGCTGCGCGTCACCAAGGGCATGCGCAGCGATTACGACCATTTGATGCTGGGGCTTCACGACTGTGCCAAGGCCGACGGCCAATATCAGCGCCAGGGCGCGCAGCAGGTTGTGCGCTTCGCGCCGGGCACGACCTGGATTTGCTTCTCCGATCAGGTAATGCACGCGGCCGTCTCGGGTCAGTTCATGCTCGAGCAGACGATCCATCTGCCGGTGTCGGCGCTCTATCACCGGGAAAGCTCGCCGCTGGCGATCCTCGAGCGGCTGTGCGGGCGGGCGCTGCTGACGGCATGAGTCAAGCCGGAGGAGCGCACTCGCCTCCCGCCATGCAATGAGCGCCCTCAAAAACGACACGCTGTTGCGCGCATTGCGCTGCGAGCCGACCGACTACACGCCGGTGTGGCTGATGCGACAGGCCGGACGCTATCTGCCGGAGTACAACGCGACGCGCCGCCGTGCCGGGAGCTTCCTCAAGTTGTGCACCGACCCGGAGCTAGCGACCGAGGTCACGCTGCAGCCGCTGGCGCGGTTTCCTCTCGATGCGGCGATCATGTTTTCCGACATCCTGACCATTCCCGATGCGATGGGCCTCGGGCTGTGTTTCGCCGACGGCGAAGGTCCACGTTTCGAGCGCCCGCTCGTCGACGAGGCGGCGATCGCAGAGCTGAAGGCACCCGATCCGGCGCGCCTTCGCTACGTATTCGACGCCGTCGCCGCGATCAAGCGCGCGCTCGCCGGAAGCGTTCCTCTGCTCGGCTTCGCTGGCAGCCCGTTTACGCTGGCGTGCTACATGATCGAGGGTGCAGGCAGCGCGGATTTCGCAAGCGTTCGAAAAATGCTTTACTCACGGCCCGACCTGCTGCATCGAGTGCTCACGGTCAATGCGGAAGCGGTCGCCGCTTACCTCGAGCTGCAGATCGCCAACGGCGCCGACGCCGTGATGATCTTCGACACCTGGGGTGGACTGCTCGCGGCGGACGCCTTCACCGAATTCTCGCTCGCGTATGTCGAAGCCGTGATTTCGAAACTGCGCGCCGGCGCCGGCTCGGCGACGCCCGTGATCGTCTATACGAAAGGCGCAGCCTCGTGGATCGAGCGCATTGCGCGCTGCGGCTGCGATGCGGTGGGGATCGACTGGACCACCGATATCGGCGCGGCGCGGCAGCGCGTCGGCCCCCGGGTATCCGTGCAGGGCAACCTGGACCCGGCGGCCCTGCTCGCGACACCGGCAGCCGTCCAGGCACGAGCCCGCGCCATCCTCGACGCTGCGGGTCCCGCACCAGGCCACGTGTTCAACTTGGGCCACGGCATCCTGCCCTCGACGCCGCCGGAAAATGTGGCGGCCCTTGTGGCCTGTGTTCACGCCGAATCCCGTGCAGCCCGGGCGCGGAGCCAAGGGAAGCCGGCGGTGCGTTGAAGATCGGCGCTGCGAGCGGTTCTCGACGCGGTTGACCCATGTTTAGGGGCCTCACTTATGCACATCGGCTAGGCCTGAGCCAATTCGTGCTGCGCTGATGCCCTGAGCTTCGACGTCGAAGGCGCAACCCTCTGAATGATCGCGCCTATTTTCACCGCCGGGGAAGATGCTCTCCCGGGATCATCGACGCCTGCAGAGAACCTCGGACGAGTCGGAGATACTTACACACAGACTTTTCCACATCAGGCGGGGCTCTTGGTGGAAGGCTGAAAAATGAATGACTTGGAATGAAATGCTGCGATCCGCTGTGATGATTTCGAACACTACAGCCTGTGACAAGTCTCGGCAGCGAGCCATGAGGCGCTCGAGTTGAGGCGAGCATGGCCATTGTCCGCTTGGCCTTGCCCGTCGCGGCGCACCGGTTGTTCGACTACTGGCTGCCGACGGGTCTAGCCGTTCAGCCTGGCAGCCTGCTTCTTGCCAAGCTTGGCCGGCGAAGGCTCGCGGGAGTCGCAGTCGAGGTCGCTGAGTCGAGCGAAATCGAGCCCGAGCGACTGCAGCCGGTCGATGAGGTCATCGCCGCGATCCCGCCGCTGCCGGATGACCTGCGCGCCCTGGCGCACTTCGTCGCTTCGTACTACCAGGAGCCCATCGGCCAGTGCTACGCACAGATGCTTCCGCCGCTGGGCGCTGGGCGCGAGCCACGCGAGGCAGCGCCTGCCAGTCCGTCCGACGCGCCGGTTCGCTCGCTCAACGCCGAGCAACGCGCTGCGCTCGAGGCCATGCTGCCCGATCCACCTGCGTTTGCCCCATCGCTGCTGCAAGGGGTAACGGGCAGCGGCAAAACGGAGGTCTACCTCGCAGCGGCAGAGCGGGTGGTCGCGATGCGCCGCCAAGTGCTGTTGCTCGCGCCCGAAATCAATCTGACTCCGCAGCTCGCCGACCGCATCGCCGCCGCGCTGCCCGGGGTTCGCGCGGTCGTTCTGCACAGCCGGCTCGCCGCGGGACAAAGGCGCGCCCACTGGCTCGCCGCGACGTCTGGACAGGCGCAGCTCATCGTCGGCACGCGGCTCGCGGTGTTCACGCCGCTGCCGCAGCTCGGTCTCATCGTCGTCGACGAGGAGCACGACGAATCGTTCAAGCAGCAGGACGGCGTGCGCTACCACGCGCGCGACGTGGCAATCTATCGCGCGCGCCTGCGTAACGTGCCCATCGTTCTGGGAAGCGCGACTCCGTCTCTCGAAAGCTACCTGCACGCGAAGCGCGGTCGCTACAAGCTGCTAAAGCTTAGGCGTCGCGCAACCGCACGGACGGCGCTGCCGGCGGTGCGTCTCGTTCCCAATCGCGTCGCCGACAGTTTGGAGGGCATCGGACCGGTCCTCGCCACGGCCATCGCCGAGCGGTTGTCGCGCCGCGAGCAGACCCTGTTGTTCATCAACCGGCGCGGCTTTGCACCATCGCTGCTCTGTGCCGCTTGTGGCTGGAAAGCGGCGTGTACGCGTTGCGCATCGCGCTTGGTCGTGCACCGCGACGCATCGCGCCTGTGCTGCCACCACTGCGGACGGGTAACGCCGATTCCCGCGGGTTGCCCCGAATGCGGAAATCTGGATTTGTTGCCGCTCGGGTTCGGCACGCAGCGCCTCGAGCGCGCCGTGGCCGCGCTCTATCCGGACGCGCGGGTCGTTCGCGTCGATCGCGACAGCACGCGGCGCAAGGGCGCCTTTGCGAGCATGCGTGACGCCATTACTACCGGCGCAGTGGACATCATGATCGGCACGCAGATGCTTGCGAAGGGTCATGACTTCCCGCGACTGACGCTGGTCGGCGTGCTCGGCGCCGACAATGCCCTCTACAGCGCGGAGTACCGGGCGACGGAGCGTCTGTTCGCGCTGCTCGAGCAGGTTGCCGGCCGCGCCGGGCGTGGCGCAGTTGCCGGCGAAGTCATCGTACAGACGGATTTTCCGGAGCATTCGCTTTATGCGGCGCTTTCCCGCCACGATTACGACCGCTTCGCGGAGACGCTGCTTGCCGAACGCAAGGAGCTCGAGCTACCGCCTTTTGCACACCTTGCGCTGCTGCGCGCCGAATCGCGGCTGCCACGCGCCTTGAATTCATTTGTCGAAGCAGCCGCGGAGGGCGGGCGCGCGCTTGCGGAGCGACGAGGACGCCGCTGCCAAATCTTTCCTCCAACTCCGGCGGCCGTGCACCGGCGCGCGGGGTTGGAACGGGCGCAAGTGCTCGCGCAGAGCGCCGATCGGCGTGCGTTGCAGGAGTTCCTGCCAGTGTGGCGCTCCGAGTTGGATCGGATCGGCGAGCGCCGGGTGCGGTGGAGCCTCGACGTCGACCCGCTTGGTTTCGCGTAAGACAGCGCGCGGCGTGAGCCTCGGCCGCACGCTATAATTGCTCGCTTTTGCAAGTTCAAACGCCTTGATCGACGTCAAAACGCGCGTCGCGGAATGGCTGGCGACGGGGCTCAAGCGCATCGCGCCGGAAGAGGCTTCGGTCAAGCTCGTTCTCGACCGCTCGAAGCAGGCTGTGCACGGCGACTATGCCACCAGCGTCGCGCTGCAGCTCGCGAAGGGACTGAAACAGAATCCGCGGGAGTTGGCGGCCCGACTGGTCGCAGCGCTCGAGCCTTCGCCGTGGGTCGAGCGCGCAGAGGTGGCCGGCGCCGGCTTCGTCAATGTGTTCCTGTCGAGCGCCGCGCGGCGCTCAGTTGTCGAGCGCATCCTTGCCGAGGGCGACCGCTACGGGCGCGCTTCCACGCAATCGGCGGAGAGGGTGATGGTCGAATTCGTCTCGGCCAACCCCACCGGGCCGCTGCACGTCGGGCACGGGCGCGGTGCCGCGGTTGGAGACGCGCTGGCGCGGCTGCTGGAGTGGCAAGGCCTCGCGGTGCATCGCGAGTTCTACTACAACGATTCGGGCGCGCAGATCGTGAACCTCGTCGGATCGGTGCACGCGCGCATCCAGGAGGAGTTGGGCCTGCCGATTGTTTTTCCGCAGGATGGCTACCAGGGCGAGTACGTTCGAGAGATCGCGAGGGACTACATCCGAACCCATGGCCATGCCGACCCGCAGGGTGAGAATCCGCAGGCAATCAGGCAGTTTGCGGTCGCAACTCTTCGCCGCGAACAGGACGCCGATCTGGCGGCTTTCGGCGTTCGTTTCGACACGTACTATCTCGAGTCCTCGCTATACAGCGAAGGGCTGGTCGAGCAAACCGTCGCTGCGCTCGTCGCCGCGGGCAGAACCTACAACCGCGATGGTGCGCTCTGGCTGCGCACCACAGAGTTCGGAGACGACAAGGACCGCGTAATGCGCAAGTCGGACGGGGGCTACACCTATTTCGTCCCCGACATTGCCTACCACGTCACCAAGTGGAAGCGCGGCTTCCGTCGCGCCGTCACCGAGCTGGGCGCCGACCACGCAGGATCGCTCGCACGCGTGCGCGCCGGACTGCAGGCGCTCGACATGGGCATCCCAGCGGACTATCCGGACTACGTGCTGCACCAGATGGTTCTGGTGATGCGCCACGGCGAGGAAGTGAAGCTTTCGAAGCGCGCCGGCACCGGCGTTACGCTGCGCGAGTTGATCGACGAGGTCGGCCGAGACGCCGTTCGCTTCTTTTTCCTGCTGCGCAAATCCGACTCTCAACTCACTTTCGATGTCGACCTGGCGCGCAGGCAAACGGAGGAGAATCCGGTCTACTACGTGCAGTACGCGCATGCCCGCGTGTGCAGCGTTCTGGAGAAGGCGGACATTCGGCGCGAGGAGGCAGGCGCCTCGCTCCGCGACGCAGACCTTGCGCCCCTCGGAAGCTCCTATGAGGATGCGCTGCTGCGTCGCCTGGCGGATTTTCCGGACGAACTTGCCTTGGCGGCGCGCGAGCTTGCTCCACATCGCCTGACCTTTTTCCTTAAGGAATTGGCCAGCGAATTTCACAGCTACTATAATGCCGAGCAGTTTCTCGTCGACGATCAAGCGCTTCGCCGCGCCAGGCTGGCGCTGGTCGTTGCGACCGGACAGGTCGTCCGCAACGGCCTCGCCGTGCTGGGCGTGAGTGCCCCGGAAAAGATGTAACAATGACCAGCCGCATGAAAGCCCGGCCGCCGCGAGGAAGAACGCATGCGCGCATGCGACGCGCCGCGCGCGGCGGGACTTTGCTCGGAATTTTCATCGGGCTCATTCTGGGGCTGGCACTTGCCGCGGCCGTGGCCTACTACCTTGGAAAATCGGGTTTGACCGCCCCGCTACCCTCCGGCGGACAATCGAAGGAGCTCACTCGCGGCGGCAAGGGCGACAGCACGGTGGTGGGTGCGGTGCCGGACAAACCGCGGTTCGATTTCTACAAAATTCTTCCCGGTGGCGAAGAGCCGAAGGCCGGCGGCGCGGAGCGCAAGTCCATCGACAAGGCGCCGGAGCGGGCAGTCGAGCGTGCGAGCCCCGACGCGGTGACCAAGACGGCGGAAGCTGCGGCCGCCAAGGCCAGCGATCGCCTGTGGCTGCAGGCGGGTGCATTCGTCAACGAGTCGGACGCCGAGAACCTGAAGGCGCGGCTCGCGCTATCGGGTTGGGAGGCCGTCATCCAGACGGCGACCTTGCCCGACAAGAGCGTGCGCTACCGCGTGCGAATCGGCCCCTACGACAACAACGACCAACTGAACCGCACCAAGGCGGAGTTGGGCAAGAGCGGATTCGACGTGGCCGTGATCAGGAACCCGTGAACACAGGCGCATTGAACTTCGCCTGACCAAGCCGGCCCAAGGACGGTCGGACTCGCAACCACCAGCAGGAGACGCGATGAGGAGATGGATCACATGTGCCTTGAGCGCGATGGCGTTGCTGGCATTGAGCAACGCCGGTGCGGCGGATCTCGTCGAGGGCCGGGACTACACGCGGCTGAAGGGCCCGCAGCCGACCGACAAGAAGATCGAGGTCATCGAGTTCTTCTCCTACGGCTGCCCGCACTGTAACGATCTCGAGCCGTATGTGCAGGCGTGGCTCAAGAAGGTCCCGCCGGACGTGCAGTTCCGGCGCGTTCCAGTGGAGTTCCAGGATCGCTGGGCATCGCTCGCCAAGGTGTATTTCACGCTGGAGGCGATGGGCGAGGACGTGCGGTTGTCGCCCGAGGTCTTCAAGGCGATCCACGGTTCGGGACTGCCCCTGTATCAGGACAAGGCGTTCTTCGATTGGGCGGCGAGCAAGGGCCTAGATCGCGCAAAGGTTGCGGATGTGTACAACTCCTTTGGCGTCGACAGCAAAATGAAGCGGGCACGGGCGGCGGTGCAAGAGTACAGGATCGACTCGGTGCCCACGTTGCTGGTCGACGGCAAGTTCATGACGTCGTCGAGCCGCCTCGCAGGAGGGCATGCCGCGGTGCCGCTTGCGCTCGACGAGCTGGTCGCCAAGGCTCGCGCCGAACGCCCGAAAACCTGATCCACGGAGCCGGTAGCCGGCAGTGTCGTGAACGTCTTCCTGACGGGCGCGAGCAGCGGCTTGGGCGCGGCGCTTGCGCGACATTACGCGGCACGCGGGGCGACGCTGGGCCTGGTGGCAAGACGCGGTGATGCGCTTGCCGCTTTGGCCGCGGAGCTTGCGCCAGGCGGTTGCGCTGTCTATGCGGCCGACGTCCGCGATGTCGGTGCGCTTCGCGCGGCTGCGACGGATTTTATCGGCCGCTTCGGGATTCCAGACATCATCATCGCCAACGCCGGAGTTTCGACCGGCACGGTGACCGAGCACGCCGAGGACAACCAGACATTCCGGGCGATCCTCGACACCAACGTGCTCGGGATGTTGCACACCTTCCAGCCGTTCCTGCCCGGACTGCTCGCCGCACGCAGCGGGACGCTGGCGGGTATTGCGAGCGTGGCAGGCTTTCGCGGTCTGCCGGGATCCGAGGCCTACTCCGCCTCCAAGGCCGCAGCGATAAGTTACCTCGAGAGCTTGAGGGTCGAGCTGTCGGGATCAGGAGTTTCGGTCGTGACCATCTGCCCAGGCTACATCGCCACGCCGATGACCGCGAAGAATCCTTATCCCATGCCTTTCCTGATCACCGCAGAGCGGGCGGCGAAGTCGATCGTGCGGGCCATCGAGCGCCGGCGGCGCTTCTACGTGTTGCCGTGGCAAATGGCGTTCATGGGCACGCTGTTGCGAATCCTGCCGAGGCCGCTGTACGACGACATGTTCGCCCGCGCTCCGCGCAAGCCCAGGTCGGGCCGCTGAGAAGCAAGAAAGCATTCGGAGGATCGCGTCGCGTTTTCATCGCAGCAATGCACTGGAGGCGTTCGAGAGCGTCCTTGCTACAAAGGCTATAAGGGAACGCGGATCCCGACCGTCACAGCCTGATAGTTCCCGCTGCCGTTCCACGCGCTGAAAGCCCCGCTGATGAAGCCCGTGATCGTCCCGCCCAGGGGCGCGCTCGCGCCGATCAAGAACAGCCCGTAGCTGTTGTCGAACTTGTACGCGGGCAGCGCGAAGGTTCCCGGCATCGACACCACACCGGCGGTGACGTTGCGGTTGTCGTTGCTGCTGTTGTTGTATTCCCAGCTCGCCCGGCCGAACAGGCGCACCGAGCCGACGCTGCCGGCCGCTTGCCAGCCGAGGCTCGTCGAGAACGGGTCGTACTTCTGCTCCTGGAAGTACATCGCGCTGCTGGACGTGCCGGATTCGGCGAACTGATCGACCTTGATGTCCTGGTAGGTGAGGCGGACGTAGGGGCCGTGCAGCCAGTCGCCGCCGCTGTTGAACCAGTAGCCGCCGAGGGCGCGGACGATGAACTGGCTGCCGTTGGTTGTTGAATTCTCGGTGCGCGTCGCCTGCCCCAGCGAGAAGCTGCGATGGATGTTGGTGTAGTCAAGGCTGCCGCCCCCGATCGTAGCGCCGACATACCACGGTCCCGATCCGTAGCCAGCGTAGAACGTGAGGGTCGCGTCGTTGAGGGTGAAGCCCCCGGCGCTATTGCCCAGCGATGCCTTGTCCTGCGTATAACCGAAAGCGATCCCGGCCAGGAACTGCTCGGAGATCTTCATGTCGCCGCCGACCAGCACCGAATTCGCGTGCGTGTTGCCGCCGCCGACGCTGCCGTTCAGATCCGTGTTGCCATAGTCGTATACGGCGTAGGCTTCGAACGTGCTCTGCGCGCGAGGCATGTTGAGGTTCGACCACATGCGGTCGTCGAGCGCGCGGAAGTTCGCCTGCTCGGCCTGCACCGGCGCGTTGGCGAGCAGCCCCATCTGCTGCGGTGCGTTGATTTCCGCTGCCGCGAAGTCGGCGATGAGCTGATGCCCCGCAGGAGTCAGATGCCCCGTCGCATCGGCCCACAGATACGTCTGCGCCGCGTTCGGCGCGACCAGGGTGGCCGTCGTGCAAGTGATCGCGCCCGAGGTGGTACACGCGGGTGCCGTCACGTTGGTGAGCCCGACCGCCGTGGGATTGGCACTGACCTCATTGAGGAACCCGAAAAGGTTAACCGGGATGATGTTGACGTTGAGCGACGCCAACCCGGCCTGTAACGTCGAGTTAAACAGGGTCGACAGCGCGGAGAGCGTCGCAGGATCGGAAGCTCTGCCGGCCGGTGTCTGGCCGATGTCGCCAAGATTGAACACCATGATCGTGCGTGCACCGGCGTCGCGCAGCCGTGCGATCTGCTGCAGCGTCTGGGTTGCGGCGGTCGCCACATTGGTCTGAACCTGCGCAGGAGTGATTTGCCCCGCGGCAGCGGCGGAAACATTGACGAAGATATCGTCGGCTCCGATGAACACCGTGTAAAGCGTGTTCGCGTTGAGGTTCGGCGTGGCCTGCAGCAGCTGGTCGATCTGCACCGACAGCGGACGCTGCGGGGCACCAGACGGAGTGAAGGGCGAGGGCTGGGTAACTCGTGCCCCGCCCTGTGCCGCATCGATGCCTCCCTGATTCCAAGGCGTTACAACGACGCCATACTTGGCTCCGAGATCCTGCGCCCACACCAGACCCGGGTTGACCGTGAAGCGCGCCCCGTAGGTCCCCGCATCGCTAAGGCTGTCGCCCAGGAAATAGAACTGATTGAACTGCGCCGACGCTTCGCCTTGAGCGAGCAGGCCTGATGCCCCGAGCGCGCACACGACCAACGTCTTCTTCGTCATGACAAGTCTCCTCCTTGCCGAGCAATGCTTGCCGTTGTAGCCCCACAGCTACGGTGAACGTCGCGGACTGCCTACGG
This sequence comes from Casimicrobiaceae bacterium, assembly GCA_035623155.1. Classification (GTDB taxonomy): domain Bacteria; phylum Pseudomonadota; class Gammaproteobacteria; order Burkholderiales; family Casimicrobiaceae; genus PALSA-1003. The sequence goes on from DASPTZ010000163.1 coordinate 44,225, forward strand.
CGCCAGGACCCCCAAGCGCGCCCCCGCGCCAATCCAGAATCGTTTAGTTGGCGAGCAGGGCCACGCGGTTGCCATCGACGATCTTGACGCGGTCGCCTTCCTTCATCGCCGGCTTCGCCGTCTGTGAAACGGACTGCTTGCTGCCGTTGTCCAGGCGAACCGTTACCACATAGTACGACTTCTTCTTGACGTTTTTCTCGACCTCGTTCCCCGCGAGCGCGCCGACGCCGGCGCCCGCGATGGTCGCCACGGTGTTGCCGCGACCGGAGCCGAACTGGTGGCCGATAACGCCTCCAGCAACGCCGCCAACCACCGCCCCGGCGCCGCTGCCTTTCCCCTTCTCCTCGACATAACGGATCGACTCGATCATGCCGCACGTGGTGCAGTTCGCTGCCGCGGGCTTGGCCGCCGCCGGTGCCGCGTTCGATTGAGTTTGCGCTGCCGCTGTGGTCGCGCCCCACGCCAGCATGAGCGTTGTGAAGCCGAGAATGATGTGCCGATTCATCGTCGTCTCCTCGAAGCGATAGCCTCTCAAGGGAGGCGCCTCGCCGCGCCCGCGCTCATTTGGCATCGGCACGCTGGCGCGCGTAACTGCCGGGCGCTGCTTCGATCACCCTGACGCCTTTGGCTCCAGCCTTGCCGACGATGCGCGCAGCCACCGATCCCCCGAGATTCGGCTTGAGCCAGTCGAGCCAGTCGTTCCACCACGACCCTTCGTGCTGCTTGGCTGCCTTGAACCAGTCCTCGGCCCTCGCCGGCACTTTCTCGTTGGTCCAGTATCCGTACTTCCCGGCGGAGGGTGGGTTGATCATCCCCGCGATATGCCCGGACCCCGCCAGCACGAAGCGCGCCTTTCCCCCGAGGATGTGCGCGCCGGAGTAGGTCGCCTTCCACGGCGCGATGTGATCCTCGATCGCCGAAACGAAGTAGCACGGCAGCGCTACCTTCGACAGCTCGATCGGCACGCCGTTCAAGGCGACGCCGCCCGGCTCCTTGAGCGCGTTCTTCATGTACATGTTGCGCAGGTAGTAGCTGTGCATCTTGGCGGGCATGCGCGTCGAATCCTGGTTCCAGTGCAGCAGATCGAAGGGGAAGGGGTCGCGTCCGAGCAGGTAGTTGTTGATGACGAACGACCAGATCAGGTCGTTGGCGCGGAGCATGTTGAACGTGTTCGCCATCTCGGAGCCCTCGAGATAGCCGCGCTCGTTCATCTTGCGCTCCAGCGACGCCACCTGTTCCTCGTCGATGAACACCTCGAGCTCGCCTGCGCCGGCAAAGTCGATCAGCGCCGTCATGAAGGTCGCGCTGACGATGCGCCGGTCCTTCTTGGCGGCCATGTACCCCAGCGTCGCCGCCAGCAGGGTTCCGCCCAGGCAATAGCCCAGCACGTTGATCTCGCTCTCTCCAGTTGCCTTCTCGATCACGTCGAGCGCGGCCAGAGGCCCTTCGAACATGTAATCGACGAAGTCCTTGCCGGCGAGACGCGCGTCCGGGTTGACCCAGGAGATCACGAACACGGTCAGTCCCTGGTCGACGCACCATTTGACGAGCGAGTTCTTCTCGCGAAGATCGAGGATGTAGTACTTGTTGATCCACGGCGGCATGATCAGCAGCGGCCGCTTGTGCACTTTCTTCGTCGACGGCTCGTACTGGATGAGCTGGATCAAGTCGTTCTGGAAGACGATCTTGCCGGGAGTGGTCGCGATGTTGACTCCAAGCTCGAAGGCCTTGGTGTCTGTCATCGAGATCCGCAGCTGGCCGTTGCCGCGCTCGATGTCGTCGAGGAGGTTGTTGAAGCCTTTGACCAAGTTCTGCCCGCCGGTGGCGATCGTTTCCCGGAACACCTCCGGATTGGTAAGCGCGAAGTTCGAGGGCGCCAGAGCGTCGATGTACTGCCGCGTAAAGAAGTCGACCTTCTTCTGGGTGTGCTCGTCGAGCCCCTCGACGCTGGCCACCGCGTTGTGCAGCCAGCGCGCGGCGATCAGATAGGATTGCTTCATGTAGTCGAACAGGAAGTGCTCCTGCCAGTCTTCGTGCCTAAAGCGCTTGTCGCTCTTGGCCGGCTCGACCACCGGCGCCGGTGATTGCCCGAGGAGCCTGAGCATCGACGATTGCCACAGCGCCGAGTAGTCCCACAGCAGATTGAGCTGCGTCTGCGCGAGCAGGTACGGGTTCGACAGCAGCTTGGCGGCCAGTTCCAGGAACGCCTGGGACAGACCGAGCTCGTCGGTCGGCAGCGTCGCCCCGGAAGCCGCTCTCCGAGTGACGTAGTCGCCGAGCAGCTTGGCGCTCTTGTCGGCGGCGCTGGCGAACGACTCGGCGAGCGCAACAGGGTCGCAGACAGGCTTGTCGTTCGTGGCGTTGTTCGCGGATGCGTTGGTCGTGCTCATCGGTCGTCCCGGTTTGCTCCTTGAGCAAGCTATTGTAATCGGCGGGCGGCCGTAAAGCGGAATGTCCCGTCGGCGGCGGTGGTGCGCGTGAGGCGACCCGCGCGCCACAGGTGGTTTAAGTGAGCGATCGCCTCGCCCATGGCGAAGAAACGCTGCTGGATGTCGAGCTCGCGGCGGAACAGGACGGGCACGACGTCCGCAGCCGTCACGGCGGACGGGTTCGCGGCGGCCTCGAGCTCCGCGAGTCGCGCCGCGTGGTGGGCGCGAAGCTGGTCGACCCTCAGCCCCGCTCCGACGAAAGGAAGCCCGTGCGAGGGGAGGATGCGCGTCTCCGGCGGAAGGCCGGCGAAGGCGGAGAGCGAGTCGAGAAACCTCGCCAGAGGGTCGGCGTCCGGCTCGACCGGAGGCACGCTGATATTCGTGCTGATCGTTGGCAGCAGCATGTCCCCCGAGATGCATACGCCCAGGCGCTCGCAGAAGAGCGCGGCATGCTCGGGAGAATGCCCGTAGCCGTTGAGAACGCGCCAGCGGAATTCCCCGATGGCGACCTCGGCACCCGGCATCAGACGCTGATAGACGCTCGGCAGCTCCGGAACGCCCCGCCGGTACTGGTTGCCTCGCGCCTCGAGCGCCGCGCCGTGCTCCGGCTCGAGGCCGTGCCCGCGAAATAGTGCAACAAATGCCGCGACGGGATAGCCGCTGTGCTCGCCGGATATCGCGTGGGCGGTAAGGAATTCCGCTTGAGGCATCACCAGCGGACAGCCGAAACGCTGGGTGAGCCAGGCACCGTTGCCCAGATGGTCCGGGTGAAAGTGGGTTGCAATGACGCGCAGCAGGCGGCGACCCGAGAGCGTCACGGCGAAGTGTTCCTCCCACAATGCGCGTGTAGCTGGATTCCCATAGCCGCAATCGATCTGGGTCCAACCGTCGCCATCCGCAAGCAGCCACAAATTGATGTGGTCGAGGGCGAAAGGCAACGGCATGCGCAACCACAAGACGCCAGGCGCGACCTCGCGAGCTTCGCCTGGGCGTGGGGGTGAGGAGAAGGGAAACGACAGCAGCGGGGGAATCGACGCGTTCACGCGAGGTGGCCCATAGCCCGCGACGCCGAAGGTTTGTGCAACGCAGCATGGTCGGGGAATCGGCGCGTCATGTCAAGGCGTGGCGAGGGGGAGGACTCAAGCTTTGTGGTATCGTCGTTCGCGCCATTCGTCGCTCCTTTGCGCATCCGCTCCATGCCGTCTCGCCCGGAATCCGCAACCTACAGTATCTCCGACCTCGCCAAGGAATTCGCGCTCACCACGCGTGCCATCCGCTTCTACGAGGACGAGGGGCTGCTTTCCCCCCGCCGCAGCGGCCGCAGCCGCATCTACGGCGAGCGCGAGAGGGTGCGCATCAAGCTGATCCTGCGCGGCAAGCGACTCGGCCTCGCCCTGGCGGAGATCCGCGAACTTCTCGACCTCTACGAAGCCACCCGCAGCGAACGCCCTCAGCTGACCAAGTTCCTCCAGGTCCTCGCAGCCCGGCGCGCCATGCTCAAGCAGCAGCAGGAGGATATCGCGATCGTGCTGGCCGAGATCGATTCACTCGAGCGGCAGTGCCGCAAGCGCCTGCGGCAGGGCAACGGCGGGGAGTCTGATTGACGTTTACGTAAACGTCATATAGACTGCCTCGACCGACCCCCATGGATTCGCCGATGGCCACTTCGCAGACCGGTGCCCCGCGTTCGGGCGCCGCCGTTCCGGCTGATCCCGGGTATGCGGCGCGCGTGCGCTCGAGTTTCGAGCGCCAGGGCGCCATGCGGCTGATCGGCGCGCGCTTGACCGAGCTGCGGCCCGGCCATTGCACGATCGAGCTGCCGTACCGCGAGGACCTGACGCAGCAACATGGCTATATCCATGCCGGCATCGTCAGCGCCATCGCCGACTCCGCCGGGGGTTACGCAGGGTTCACGCTGTTCCCACCGGACTCGAGCGTCCTCACGGTCGAATACAAGATGAACCTGCTCGCTCCGGCGGCCGGGGAGCGGCTGCTCGCCATGGGTGAAGTCGTCAAGCAGGGCCGCACCCTGGCGATTACCCGCGGCGAGGTCTACGCCGAGCGTGACGGACGCAGAACGCTGTGCGCGATCATGCAGCAGACGCTGATGGTGATGTCCGGCAAACCCGACGGCTAACCGAAACTTAAGGGCGATGCTCGACTTTCCCGCGCTGAACTTCCACTTGGGCGAAACCGCCGACATGCTGCGCGCGACGGTGCAGCAGTTCGCGGCCGCCGAGATCGCGCCGCGGGCCGCCGAAATCGACCGCAGCAACCGTTTCCCCCGAGATCTGTGGCGCAAGCTTGGCGATCTCGGCCTGCTCGGCGTCACGGTCGAGGAGGAATACGGCGGCACCGCGATGGGGTACCTCGCGCACGTCGTGGCGATGGAAGAGATAAGCCGGGCGTCGGCGTCCGTAGGGCTGTCCTACGGGGCACACTCGAACCTGTGCGTCAACCAGATCCGCCGCAACGGGAGCGACGCGCAGAAGCGCAAGTATCTGCCGAAGCTCGTATCCGGCGAGCACGTCGGCGCGCTGGCGATGAGCGAGCCCGGTTCGGGCTCGGATGTGGTTTCGATGCGCACGCGTGCCGACCGCAAGGGCGATCGTTTCGTCTTGAACGGCAGCAAGATGTGGATCACCAACGGGCCCGATGCGGACACGCTGGTGATTTACGCCAAGACCGACATGCAGGCGGGCCCGCGCGGCATCACGGCATTCCTGGTCGAGAAGGGGATGAAGGGCTTCTCGACGGCGCAGAAGCTCGACAAGCTCGGCATGCGCGGGTCCAACACCTGTGAGCTGGTGTTCGAGGACTGCGAAGTGCCGGACGAAAACGTGCTCGCCGAAGAGGGGCGGGGCGTCAACGTCCTGATGAGCGGACTCGATTACGAGCGCGCGGTGCTTGCCGGCGGACCGCTTGGCATCATGGATGCCTGCCTCGACATCGTGCTGCCGTACGTGCACGAGCGGCAGCAGTTCGGTCAGCCGATCGGCGAGTTCCAGCTCATGCAGGGCAAACTCGCCGACATGTACACGACCATGAACGCGTGCAAGGCCTATGTGTACGCGGTGGCCCAGGCTTGCGACCGAGGCGAGACTGCGCGCAAGGACGCCGCAGGTGCGATACTCTATGCGGCGGAGAAGGCGACATGGATGGCCGGCGAGGCGATCCAGGCGCTTGGCGGCAACGGCTACATCAACGAATATGCGACCGGCCGGTTGTGGCGCGACGCCAAGCTATATGAGATTGGTGCGGGAACCTCCGAGATCCGGAGAATGTTGATCGGACGCGAACTGTTCAACGAGACTAAGTAGCGTTTGTCGTCGATCGGAAGCGGCGGCCGAGGCCAGATCGACGAGGAACGTCGGAGATCCGACGAGAGGCGTGAGGATGACACTCGAAATGCGCGAACGCTGCGAGCGGTGCTCGTGGCCGCTGGGGCCGGACGACGACGCGGCCTACATCTGCAGCTACGAGTGCACGTTCTGCGCGACCTGCGCCAATGCGCTCAACGGCATCTGTCCCAATTGCGGTGGCGAGCTGGTGCGCCGGCCACGCCGCGCACGTAAACCGTCGGGGGCGAACCCGGCATCCGCGGCATAGCGCCGGTTGCGGCCGCCCGTCGCGCAAGTTCAGAAGCGACGGCTTTCGCCGGTGCATCCAGAAAGCGAGTGTCCATGCAAAACGACCCCATTGTCATCACCGGCGCCGCGCGGACGCCTATCGGCGGCCTTATGGGCGATTTCGTCTCACTTTCGGCTTCCGATCTGGGCGCGGTCGCGATCAAGGCCGCGGTGGAGCGCTCGCGCGTCGGCCCCGGCGAGGTTGAAGAAGTCATCTTCGGGAACTGCCTGTTCGCCGGTCAGGGTCAGGCGCCCGCCCGGCAGGCTGCGCTCAAAGCCGGCCTGCCGCTGTCGACCAACTGCACCACGGTGTCAAAGATGTGCGGCTCGGCGATGAAAGCGACGATGCTCGCGCACGATTCGATCATCGCCGGCAGCGCCCAGATCATGGTCGCGGGCGGCATGGAGAGCATGACCAACGCGCCGTATCTGATGCCCAAGGCCCGAGCCGGCATGCGCATGGGCCATGGCACGATCTACGACCACATGTTTCTCGACGGCCTCGAGGACGCCTACGACAAAGGCAAGCTGATGGGAGTCTTCGCCGAGCAGTGCGCCGACAAGTACGCTTTCACCCGCGAAGCGCAGGACGAGTTCGCCCTGCGTTCGCTCAAGCGCGCCCTGACCGCAACCGAGGACGGAACCTTCAAATGGGAGATCGCCCCGGTGACGGTGGCGGGCCGCAAGGGCGACCAAGTCATCGACAAGGACGAGCAGCCCGGGAAGGCCAATCCGGACAAGATCCCGGGACTGAAACCCGCGTTCCGCAAGGACGGCACGGTGACCGCCGCCAATTCGAGCTCGATATCCGACGGCGCCGCGGCGCTGGTGCTGATGCGCCGTTCGCTTGCCGAGAAGAAGGGCCTCGCGCCACTGGCGGTGATCCTCGGCCACGCGACGCACGCCCAAGAACCGGGCTGGTTCACGACGGCGCCGGTGGGAGCCATGGCCAAGCTCTTCGCGAAGCTGGGGTGGTCGCCGAAGGACGCCGATTTGTACGAAATCAACGAAGCCTTCGCCGTGGTCACCATGGCAGCGATGAAGGAGCACGGCTTGCCGGCCGAGAAGGTCAACGTGCACGGCGGCGCCTGCGCGCTCGGTCATCCGATCGGCGCGTCGGGTGCGCGCATCATCGTCACGCTGCTCGGGGCCCTACGCAAGCACGGCGGCAAGCGCGGTGTGGCAAGCCTGTGCATCGGCGGCGGCGAGGCGACGGCGCTGGCGATCGAGCTTTACTGATGCTGAGCGCATTACCGCGGCTTTCCGAAGTTCAACGTCATCCCCGGGCAAGCGCGGGTCCGGCGTCATTGGGTTATCGACGCGGACGGTCGCGAAAGTCGCTGCGTTCCCGCTTGCGCGGGATCGCCGAACAATGATCGCGGCGCATTGATGCCATCGACGGAAAATCTCGCGCTGTTCGCACTGGCGAGCCTGCTGCTCGCGCTCACGCCGGGACCGAACCTGCTGTATCTGGTTTCGCGCACGCTCTGCCAGGGCCGGAGCGCTGGGCTGGTGTCGCTTGCGGGAACCTCGCTGGGACTGGTCGTTCACGTCGTCGCCGCGGCGCTTGGCCTGTCGGCGATCTTCGTCAGCATGCCCGTGCTCTACGACATCCTCCGCTATGCGGGCGCGGCCTACTTGCTCTGGCTCGCATGGAGCGTGCTCAAGCCCGGAGGTCGGGGCGTGTTCGCGCCGAGCAAATTGCCGCCCGACCCGCCGCGAAGGCTGTTCCGCATCGGCTTGCTGACCAGCATCTTGAACCCCAAGGTGGCGATGTTCTACCTCGCGCTTTTTCCCCAGTTCATCGACGCCTCGAGGGGTAGCGTGCTGGCACAGAGCCTCGTCCTGGGATTGATCCAGGTCGTGATCGGCGCGCTCAACGACCTTTGCTTCGTGCTCGCTGCCGGCGCCATCACCGGCGCTCTCGCGCGGCGGCCGCTGTGGGTGGCGCTGCAGCGCTGGCTGCTCGGGCTCGTCTTCACCGGCATCGCGATGCGGCTCGCGCTTGAGTCGCGCCGGTGAGCCTCGCTTCGCCATGTTGCTGACCGAATCGCAAAAGATGGTGCGCGAAACCATGCGCACCTTCGCCAAGGAGCGCCTGGCGCCGCTTGCGGCGCAATGGGACCGCGACCATGAGTTTCCGCGGTCTGCGATCGCCGAGCTGGGCGCGCTGGGCGCGTGCGGAGTGGTGGTGCCCGAGGAATACGGCGGGGCCGGACTCGATTACGTCTCGCTGGCGGTCGCCATGGAAGAGATCGCCGCCGGAGACGGCGCGACCTCGACCATCCTTTCGGTGCAGAACTCGGTCGTCTGCGGGCCGATCCTCGCCTTCGGCAACGCCGCGCAGAAGGCCAAGTATCTGAAACCGGTGGCGAGCGGAGCGAAGATCGGCTGCTTCTGCCTCACCGAGCCACAGGCGGGCTCCGACGCCGCCGCGATCACAACGCGCGCCGAGCGCGACGGCGATGCGTTCGTGCTCAACGGCGTGAAGCAGTTCATCACATCGGGCAAGCACGCCGACATCGCCGTGGTTTTCGCGGTGACGAGCAAAGCCGCCGGCAAGAAAGGCATATCCGCCTTCATCGTCGAGACCACCAGCCCGGGCTATCGCGCCGATCGGGTGGAGGAGAAGCTGGGGCAGCGCGCGTCGGACACCGCGCAGATCGTATTCGAGAACTGCCGCGTGCCGGCGGCCAACGTTCTCGGCCGCGAAGGCGAAGGCTATCGCATCGCGCTCGCCAACCTCGAGGCGGGGCGCATCGGCATCGCCGCGCAATCGGTGGGCATGGCGCGTGCAGCGTTCGAGGCGGCGCTTGCGTACGCGCACGATAGACGTAGCTTCGGCAAGCCGATCATCGAGCATCAGGCGGTCAACTTCCGGCTCGCCGACATGGCGACCGAGATCGAGGTGGCTCGCCAGATGGTGTGGCACGCTGCGAGTCTGCGCGACGCCGGCGAGCCGTGCTTGAAGGAGGCGTCGATGGCCAAGCTGTTCGCCTCCGAAATGGCCGAGCGGGTGTGCTCTGCCGCCATCCAGATCCACGGCGGGTACGGCTATGTGGCCGACTTCCCGGTCGAGCGCATCTATCGCGACGTCCGGGTCTGCCAGATCTACGAAGGTACGAGCGACATCCAGCGCATGGTGATCGGCCGTGCGCTGGCGGCGTGAGCGGACGGACGAGGTCGAGGCGAGCGACATGGCCGAGTACACGCTGTATTGCTTCGCGCAGTCCGGCAACTGCTACAAGGCGGCGCTGGCGCTTCAGCTTGCGGCAGCAGACTGGGCGCCGCGCTTTGTCGATTATTTCGGTGGCGAGACGCGAACGCCCGCCTACCGTGCGATCAACGTCATGGGCGAGGCGCCGGTGCTCGAGCACCACGGAGCGAGGCTCACCCAATCCGGCGTGATCCTCGACTACCTGGCCGAAAAGCTCGGCCGCTTCGGACCCTCCAACGCAGCCGAGCGCCGCGAGATCCTGCGCTGGATTCTATGGGACAACCACAAGCTCACCAGCTACACCGCGACCTATCGCTTCTTGCGCACTTTCACCAAGGACCCCGATCCTGCCGTGCTGAAATTCCTCCGAACCCGCGCCGAAGCGGCATGGGGCGTGCTCAATTCGCATCTTCAAGGGCGGCAGCACGTGGTCGGCGACCGGCTGACGATGGCGGATCTGTCGCTGTGCGGCTACTTGTTCTGGCCCGATGAGATCGAAGTCGACTGGAATGCCTACCCGAACATCCGCGACTGGCTCGAGCGAATCCGAAGCGCTCCGCGCTGGGTGCATCCGTATGAGCTCATGCCCGGACATCCGCGGCCTCAAGCCGCTTGACTTGCGATGCCGCTGATCGAATCGAGGCTAGATCCGCGTGACGCCGCTTTCGCGAGGAACCGCGACGCCATGGCGGCGCTGGTCGCGGACCTCAAGGCGAAGGTGACGGAGATCGAGCAGGGTGGTGGCGATGCGGCACGCAGCCGTCACACCGGGCGCGGCAAGCTGCTGCCTCGAGAGCGGGTGCGGACGCTGCTTGATCCGGGGTCGCCGTTTCTCGAGTTTTCGCAGTTCGCCGCCTACGGCATGTACGGCGGCGGCGTCGCCGCCGCGGGCATCATCACCGGCATTGGCCGCGTTTCGGGCCGCGAATGCGTCGTCGTCTGCAACGATGCGACCGTCAAGGGGGGCAGCTACCACCCGATGACGGTGAAGAAGCACTTGCGGGCACAGGACATCGCCCGCGAGAACAACCTGCCGTGCATCTACCTGGTCGATTCCGGCGGGGCGAACCTGCCCACCCAGACGGAGGTATTCCCGGACCGCGATCATTTCGGGCGCATCTTCTACAACCAGGCGACGATGTCTGCGGAGGGCATTCCGCAGATCGCCGTGGTCATGGGCTCGTGCACGGCCGGAGGCGCTTACGTGCCGGCGATGTCCGACGAGTCGATCATTGTCAAGGATCAGGGCACGATCTTCCTCGCCGGGCCGCCCCTGGTGAAAGCGGCTACCGGCGAGATCGTCAGCGCCGAGGATCTCGGCGGCGCCGACGTGCACACGCGCATCTCCGGTGTGGCCGATCATTTCGCGGTGAATGACCACCATGCGCTGGCGATCGCGCGCAACATCGTTGCGCACTTGAACCGGGTGAAGCCCGCGGCGATGGACGTCGCGGCCCCGCGGGAGCCGCTCTATCCGGCGGAGGAGCTCTACGGCGTCATCAACGCCGACATCCGCAAGCCCTACGACGTGCACGAGGTGATCGCGCGCATCGTCGACGCGAGCGAGCTCGACGAATTCAAGGCGCGCTACGGGACCACACTGGTGACGGGGTTCGCGCGCCTCTGGGGTTATCCGGTAGGCATCATCGCCAGCAACGGGGTGCTGTACTCGGAGTCGGCGCAGAAGGGAGCGCACTTCATCGAGCTTGCCAGCCAGCGCGGCATACCACTCATCTTCCTGCAGAACATCACCGGGTTCATGGTGGGTCAGAAGTACGAGGCGGGTGGCATCGCCAAGGACGGCGCCAAGATGGTCACCGCGGTGTCGTGTGCGAAGGTGCCCAAGTTCACCGTGATCATCGGCGGCAGCTACGGCGCGGGCAACTACGGAATGTGCGGGCGTGCGTTCGGCCCGCGGTTCCTGTGGATGTGGCCGAACGCGCGCATCTCCGTCATGGGCGGCGAGCAGGCGGCCACCGTGCTCGCGACCATCCGGCGCGACGCGATCGAAGCCAAGGGCAAGCGCTGGAGCGCGGAAGAGGAGAACGCGTTCAAGTCGCCCATCCGCGATCAGTACGAGCGCGAGGGCCATCCTTACTACGCCAGCGCGCGACTGTGGGACGACGGCGTGATCGACCCCGCCGACACGCGCAAGGTGCTCGGGCTGGCGATCTCGGCGGCGCTCAACCGGCCCATCGACAAGACGGTCTTCGGCGTGTTCCGGATGTAGCGATGGCCACGACCCGCACCGGGAAGAACCCGGCAGAGCGCGTATCGGAACGCAGACCGAGCCTGAGCGCCTACCAAACGCTGGAAGTCACGCTGCGCAACGCCGTGGCCATCGTCGCGCTCAACCGGCCCAAGGTCCACAACGCGTTCAACGAAGAGCTTATCGCCGAGTTTACGTCGGCCATCTCCGCCCTCGGCGCCGACGACGGTGTGCGCGCGGTAGTGCTCATCGGCGCGGGAGAGAGCTTTTGCGCGGGTGCCGATTTGAACTGGATGAAGAAGATGGCCGGGTTCTCGCGGGCACAGAATCTGGCCGACGCGCAGAGGCTGGCGGCGATGCTCGCCACGCTCAATGAATGCCCCAAGCCGACGGTGGCTCGGGTGCACGGATCGGTCTTCGGCGGCGGCGTAGGGCTGGTCGCGTGCTGCGACATCGCCATCGCCGAGCACAGCGCCACCTTCGCCTTCTCCGAGGCCCGGCTTGGGCTGATCCCTGCCACCATCAGTCCGTACGTCATCGAAGCGATCGGTGCAAGGGCGGCGCGCCGCTATTTCTTGAGCGCCGAGCGCTTTACCGCTGCCGAGGCGTATCGCCTGGGGCTCGTCCACGCCATCGCGCCCGGCGCGGAGCTCGATGCCCGGGTGAACGAGGTGCTGGGGTTCGTCGTCACCGCCGGACCGCACGCGCAGGCGGAATGCAAGAGGTTGATCCGCGCCGTCGCGCATCGCCCGGTCGATGCCGCGGTGATGGCGCACACCGCGCGGCGCATCGCCAGCGTGCGAGCTTCGCCGGAAGCGAAGGAGGGAGTCGGCGCATTCCTCGGGAAAAGACGCGCCGCGTGGGTGCCCAGCGGCGAGTGATCGACCATGGACCAGCTCGACACCTGGCAATTGATCGCGCTCGCTGCGGCCCTGGGCTGGGCCAGCGGCATCCGGCTCTATGCCGTGCTGTTCATCGTCGGCGCGGTCGGATATCTGGGCTGGTTCGATCTACCGGAGCACCTGCAGATTCTGTCTCACCCGATGGTGCTCGCGGCCTCCGGGTTTATGGTCTTCGCCGAGTTCTTCGCCGACAAGATTCCCGGCTTCGACTCGGTGTGGGACGTGGTTCACACGCTCATACGCATCCCGGCGGGCGCCGCCCTGGCCGCCGGGGTCTTCGGAGACTCTCCGCCGGCGTGGACGCTGGCCGCGGCCATCCTCGGCGGCACGCTCGCCGCGGGCAGCCACTTCACCAAGGCCGGCGCGCGAATGGTGATCAATACCTCGCCGGAGCCGGTGTCGAACTGGGTGGCGTCGCTCGGCGAGGATCTGCTCGCGGGCGCGCTGATCTATCTGGCGCTCGCCCATCCGCTGGCTGCGTTGGTCGTCGTGGGCGTGCTGGTCGCGGCATCGCTCTGGCTGCTGCCCAAGCTCTGGCGTTTCATCCGCTCGATGATCGAGCGCATCGGGCGCTGGGCCGCCGGAGCCTCAGCGGCGTCGGAAAACCGTCACGATGTTTGACAAGATCCTCATCGCCAACCGCGGAGAGATCGCCTGCCGCGTCGCGCGAACCGCGCGGCGGATGGGCATCCGCACCGTCGCCGTATATTCGGATGCCGACGCCGGCGCGATGCACGTGGCAGCCTGTGACGAGGCTCATCGGCTGGGGCCTCCGCCGCCCCGGGAAAGCTATCTCAACGGCGATGCCGTCATCGCGCTGGCCCGAGCCACCGGCGCACAGGCAATCCATCCAGGCTACGGATTCCTCTCGGAGAACGCGGACTTCGCCGCCGCCGTCGCTGCCGCAGGCCTAACCTTCATCGGACCGCCGCCGGAGGCGATCCGGGCGATGGGCTCGAAGTCGGAATCGAAGCTGATCATGGGTCGTGCCCACGTGCCTCTGGTGCCCGGCTATCACGGCAAGGATCAGAGCGACGCGCTGCTTGCTCGAGAGGCGTCGGCGATCGGCTTCCCTGTCCTCATCAAGGCCTCCGCCGGCGGCGGCGGCAAGGGCATGCGCGTCGTCGAGCGCGAAGGGGAGTTTGCTGCCGCATTGGCCTCGGCCCGGCGCGAGGCGAAGTCGAGCTTCGGCGACGACACGGTGCTGCTCGAGAAATATCTCTCCGCGCCGCGCCACATCGAGATGCAGGTGTTCGCCGACACCCTCGGCAGCTGCGTGCATCTGTTCGAGCGCGACTGCTCAGTGCAGCGCCGGCATCAGAAGGTGATCGAGGAAGCTCCGGCTCCGGGGATCGGCCCCAAGCGCCGTACCGAAATGGGAGCCGCGGCGGTCGCCGCTGCGAAGGCGATCGGCTACGTCGGCGCGGGGACCGTGGAATTCATCGTCGACAGCGCCGGCACCTTCTACTTCATGGAGATGAACACGCGGCTGCAGGTCGAGCATCCGGTCACCGAAATGATCACCGGACTCGATCTGGTGGAATGGCAGCTTCGCGTCGCGGCGGGCGAGCCACTGCCTCTCGCGCAGGAGTCGATAGGCATTCGCGGTCACGCGATCGAAGCGCGCATCTACGCGGAGGACCCCGAGCGGGGCTTTCTGCCGTCGGTCGGGCGCATCGTGCACATGCGTGTGCCTGCGGCGTCTAGCGAAGTCCGCGTCGACACCGGCGTGAAGGCAGGGGATGAGATCAGTGAATACTACGATCCCATGCTCGCCAAGCTGATCGCCCACGGCGAGGACCGCACCGAAGCGTTGCGGCGGCTTCGCCGTGCACTGGGCGAGTATCAGGTCGTCGGCGTGGCGACCAACGTCGCTTTCCTGCAGCGCGTGATCGCGCACGAGGCCTTCGCCCGTGCCCGCTTCGACACCGGCTTGATCGCCCGCCACCAGGAGGCGCTGTTTCCGCCGCGGGAGCCGCTATCGAACAAGGTGCTCGCCATCGCTGCATTGGCCGAATTCGCCAGTCTGCGAGATGCCGCGGCGGCTCGCGCTCGCGACTCGGGCGATCCGTACTCTCCCTGGCAGGCTGTCGACACCTGGTGGCTCAATACCGACGATCACGCCATTGCGCTCACCTATGTCGCCGAGGAGGTGCCGATGCCGCATCCGGTGCGCGTTCGCACGAACCGTGGCGAGATCACGGTGGACTTGGGCGGGCGCGAGTTGGCGGCGAGCGTCGGACCGGCGGACGGTGCGCTTGCCATCACGCTCGACGGAGAGTGCGCCACCGCGAGCGTTGTCGCCTCCGGCGAGGAGCGTCACGTCTTCTCTGGCGAGGCGGCGTGGCGGCTGAAGCTCACCGACCCGCTGGCTCACGCGGCTGATGAGCTGGAGCAGAGCGGGCATCTCGCCGCCCCGATGTCCGGCACGGTCGTGTCGGTGCTGGTCGAGCCGGGCGACGCGGTGGCGCGTGGCGCGCCGTTGCTCATCCTGGAAGCGATGAAGATGGAACACACCATCACCGCCCCGGCCGATGGCGTCGTAAGCGCCGTGCATTACCGCAAGGGCGACAAGGTCCGCGAGGGTGCCGACCTGATCGACGTTGCAGCGGCGCCTGCTTGAACGTGCTCTTTTACACGCCCGCGGACAACAGTGCGCGGTGGATCGAGGCATTGCGCAGAGCGCTGCCCGAAGCGAAGGTCACGGTGTGGCCCGACGCCCCCGCGGTGATCGACTACGCGGTGGTGTGGAAACCGCCGGCGGAGCTGATCGCCCGCGTGGGCGAGGCGCGTGCGCTGTTCAATCTGGGCGCCGGAGTCGACACGCTTATGGAGGTGCCATTGTCCGCCAAAGTCCCGCTCGTCCGCCTGGTCGACGCCGGCATGGCCGAGCAGATGGCCGAGTACGCGATCTACGCCGTGCTGCGCTGCTATCGCGAGTTCGCTGCCTACGAGGCTTCGCAGCGGAAGGCGCGGTGGGAGCCGCGGGCTCGCATCGACAAAGCCGAGTTCAACGTCGGCATTCTCGGACTGGGTGCTCTCGGCTTTGCGGCTGCGGAGGTGCTCGTTCGCCTGGGCTTTCCGGTGACGGGCTGGAGCCGCACCATCAAGACGCTAGCTGGGGTCAGGAGCTTTACTGCCGACGAGTTGCCCGCCTTTCTCGCAACCTGCCGCGTTCTGGTGTGCCTGCTGCCGCTCACCGATGACACGCGCGGGCTGCTCGATCGCAAGCGCTTGTCGCGCCTTCCCCGCGGCGCCTATGTGGTCAATGCGGCTCGCGGGGGACTCCTCGTCGATGCCGATCTGATCGCCCTGATCGATGAGGAGCACATTTCCGGCGCGATGCTCGATGTGTTCAGCGATGAGCCGTTACCGCAGGCGCACCCTTTCTGGCATCATCCCCGCATCATGGTGACTCCGCATGTGTCGGCCATCACGCAGATCGAGGCTTCGGTCGCCCAGATCGCGGGCAACATTCGACGCCTGGAAGCAGGGCTGCCAATCCGGGGTGTAGTCGACCGCCAGCGCGGCTATTGAGTTTACTTATGCCCTTGCCAAGACGTGTTTGCGTAGCCGAGGTCGGTCCCCGAGACGGCCTGCAGAACGAAAAGACATCGGTTCCCACCGAGGTCAAGATCGGGCTCATCGACCGCCTGACCGACGCCGGGCTGCCGGTCATCGAGGCCGCCAGTTTCGTTTCGCCCAAGTGGGTTCCGCAGATGGCGGACGCCTCCGAGGTGATGACCGCGATCCACAGGAAGCCGGGCGTGCGCTATCCGGTGCTGACGCCCAACATGAAGGGCTTCGAGGCCGCGCTCGCCGCCAAGTGCGACGAAGTTGCAGTGTTCGTCGCCGCTACCGAAGCATTCTCGCGCAAGAACATCAACTGCTCGATCGCCGAGAGCCTTGAGCGGGCGAAGCCTGTCGCGGATGCGGCGCGTGCGCACGGCGTTCGCGTTCGCGGCTACATCTCCTGCGTGCTCGGCTGCCCGTACGAAGGCGATGTCTCGCCGGAACGGGTCCGCGACGTCGCCGCGGCGCTCAAGCGCCTTGGCTGCTACGAAGTCTCGCTGGGTGACACCATCGGCACCGGCACCGTCGGCAAGACCCAGAAGCTGATCGCGACGGTGGCCGAAGCCGTGCCCATCGCCGAGCTGGGCGGGCATTTTCACGATACCTACGGGCAGGCGCTCGCCAACGTCTACGCGTCGATGGAGCTGGGCGTGACTACCTTCGACAGCTCGGTTGCGGGGCTTGGCGGCTGCCCATACGCCAAGGGTGCGACCGGCAATCTCGCCACCGAGGATCTGATCTACCTCCTCGAGGGACTGGACATCGAGACGGGCGTGGACATGACCCGCCTGCGCATCGCCGGCCGCTACATCTGCGAATTTCTCAACCGACAGCCCGTGTCGCGCGTCGCGCGGGCACTCGACGCGAAACAACCATTGCCCGCGGCGCAGGCCGCATGAACCGCGCCGGCGCAACGGTCGCGTCCCCTTGCATCAGCGTGTGCGCGCTCGACGCGGTTACCGGTTATTGCGCTGGCTGCTATCGCACGCTGGATGAAATCGCCGGCTGGATCGACCTGAACGATGATGGCCGGCGCGCGCTGCTCGCGGCGTTGAGCGACAGGCGGCGGCGCCATGGCCAGGCAATCGCCGAGCGAAATCCGATCCGTGCCCAGCGCTGACTGGTACTTCGACTTCGTATCGCCCTTTTCGTACCTGCAGTGCGAGCAGCTGCCCGCGCTCGAGGCGAAGCTTCGCATCCGCTATCGCCCGGTACTCTTCGCGGCGCTGCTCGGCGCCAACGGACACAAAGGACCCGCCGAGATTCCTGCGAAGCGGCGCTTCACCTATCGTTTTGTGGTGTGGCAGGCGGCCAGGCTCGGCATACCGCTCACGTTTCCCGCTGTGCACCCGTTCAATCCTCTTCCGTTGCTGCGTCTTGCGATCGTCGCGGATTGCTCTCCCGACGCGGTGCGGCGCATCTTTCGCTTCGTCTGGCGCGACGGCCGCGTCGGCGACCTGCCGATCGAATGGGCCGAGCTGATGGCCCAGCTCGACTTGCCCGATGCAGCCGCTCGGATCGCGTCGCCCGAGGTGAAGGACGCGTTGCGCAGGAACACCGACGAAGCCATCGCGCGCGGCGTGTTCGGTGTGCCGACGCTCGCGATCGGCGACGAGCTTTTCTGGGGCGCCGATGCGACGGCCATGGCCGCCGATTACTTGGCGGGCGGCTGCAGGTTCGCCGATCCCGAGATCGAGCGGGTCGGCTCGTTGCCTGTCGGCGCCGCCCGCGAGGCGGCGAAAACTAGCCGCGGATAACGCCGGCTGCTGAGAGCGCCGCGATCTCGGCCGCGTCGAAGCCAGCCTCCCAAAGGACCTCACCGGTGTGCTCGCCCTGCGCCGGGGCATCGCGCCGAATGTGGAAGTCGTGACCCGATAGCTTGAAGGGCGGGGCGTACTGCCTGCAACCCGACGGTCCCTCGGCGATCATCCCGCGCGACACGAACTGCTCGTTGGCGAGCGCTTCCCCGAGCGAGAGCACGGGTGTGACGCAGCAATCGGCGCCGGCAAACCGCTCGACCCACTCGGCTTGCGTTCGAGCGGCGAAGATCGCGGCGACCTCGCGGCGAGCCGACTCACCTTCCTTGCCGGTCGCGAGCTGTTTCGCTTCCAGGTCGGGGCGTCCGAGCACGCCGCACAGTTCGCGCCAGAATTTCGCCTCCAAGGCGCCGACCGCCATGTAGCCGCCATCGCTGGTCGCATACACGCCGTAGCACGGCACGCCGCCGGTGAGTACATCGCTGCCGCGCGGCGCGATGCCACCTCGCATCTGAAGCATGTGCAGGGGGAAGATATTGTGCGCCAGCGCTCCGTCGGCCATGGCGACGTCGACGTAGCGTCCCCGCCCCGTGCGCTGCGCATCGAACAGTGCCGCGAGGATCGCCATCGCCGCGTCGACCGAGCCGCCGAGCAGATCAGCGATCTGCAGGTTCGAAAGCGCCGGAGGCCCGCCGGAGGTTCCTGTCTGGTCGAGCACGCCGGCATAGCCCAGATAGTTGATGTCGTGTCCCGCGCGCTCGCGGTACGGACCGTCCTGGCCATAGCCGCTGATCGCGCAATAGACGATGCGCGGGTTAAGCGGGGAAACAGCCGCAAAGCCGACGCCGAGCCTGTCAACGACCCCGGGACGGAAGCTCTCGACGATCACATCCGCCTTGCTCGCGAGGCGCAGGAACGCGGCCCGTCCGGCGGAGCTCTTGAGATCCAGCGCGAGACTGCGCTTGTTGCGATTGACGATCCGGTAGAAAGCCGACACCGAGCCGGGCGCCGCCTCGGGCGGAAGCCCCAGAGAGCGCGCATAGTCGCCGCCCGCGAGGTCCTCGATCTTGACCACGTCGGCGCCGAGATCCGCCAGATGCAACGTGCACACCGAACCAGGCAGGAGGCGCGTCAAGTCGAGCACGCGCACGCCGGCAAGTGGTGAGGTCATGACTTGGTCGGTGCTAGTGAATGCGCGGTGATCGCAAGCGGCCTTCCCTCACCCCGACCCCTCTCCCGAGGGGAGAGGGGTTCGCCAGTAGCACTCACTTGCTTCGAGGCGGCAGGGTCTTGGCGCGCAGGGTGTCGGTCTGCCTGGCCCGAAAGTCGGTGAGCTTGCGTGCAAGCCGAGGGTCGCTGCGCGCGAGCATCGCGACCGCGAACAGCGCCGCATTTGCCGCGCCCGCTTCTCCGATCGCGAACGTCGCGACCGGTATGCCTCGGGGCATTTGCACGGTCGATAGCAGCGAATCCTCCCCGCGCAAGTACTTCGAAGGAACCGGCACGCCCAACACCGGCAGCGGCGTCTTGGCTGCGATGACGCCGGCGAGATGCGCCGCGCCGCCGGCGCCGGCGATGATGCAGGCGAGCCCACGTGGCGCAGCGCTCTCCGCGTACGCGAAGGTGTCGTCGGGCATGCGATGCGCGGAGAGCACTCTCGCCTCGTAAGAAACGCCGAAGGCCGCAAGCTGCTCTGCGGCGTTGCGCATGATTTCCCAGTCGCTGTCGCTGCCCATCACGATGCCGACCTGCGGCCCTCGCGCTCGTCGAGGCATGTGCGTCCTCTGGTGGTCGCCAAAACGAGGCGCGATTCTACCATCGAGACAGTCCTCGTCGGCCGTCAACAAGGGCGTGCCAAGGGGGGATCGCGCCGATGAGCGATAATATTGCCCATGCGTTCCTTGCTTATTCTGCAGGCTGGCGTGCGCGTCGCGACGCTGCTCGTCGCCTTGGTTGCGGCGCCCGCGCTGTCGCAGCCGGGGGACTCCGATTTCCTCGCTGCGCGCGACGCCTTCCGCGCAGGCGATTCCGCGCGTCTCGACCGGGTCGCTCCCCGCCTCAAAGGCCATCTGCTCGAACCTTATGTCGCCTATTGGCGGATGCGGCTCAGGCTCGACGACGCCGATTCGGAGCGCGTGCAGGCGTTTCTCGCGCGCTACGACGGCATGCCGCTCGCCGACAGGCTCCGAAGCGAGTGGCTGAAATCACTTGCCAAGCGCGAGCAGTGGCCGCTGTTCGCCGTGGAATACCCCAGGCGGGCTGGCGACGATGCCGAGCTCGACTGCTACGCGCTGCAATGGAAGCGCGCACGCGATGGCGACGTCGTCTTCGACGAAGCGATGCCTTACTGGCTGAGCGGCCAGGACCAGCCCGAATCGTGTCAGGCCTTGTTCACCGCGATGCTCAAGGCAGGGCGCTTGAGCCCACAGGACATCTGGGACCGTTTCCGGCTGGCGCACGAGGCGGGCAATTATCCATTGGCCGCCAAGCTCGTCGCCGAATTGCCTTCGGGCGACCGACCGGCTCCGCGCGATCTCGAGCGCGTCGAGCACAACGCGGCGCAAGCGCTCGCCAACGGTGATTTCCGGTTGAGCTCGCGCAGTGGGCGCGAGCTCTTGCTATACGCTGCCGATCGCGCCTCGCGCAGCGACGCGGCGTCGGCTCACGAAGCCTGGCTCAAGCGGCGCGACCGTCTCGGAGAAGCCGATCGGGCTTACGGCAATCTCCTCGTCGCCTACAGCGCGGCCCGCCAGCTAAACCCCGCGGCGAACGACTGGTACCGCGACGCCGAAGCCGCGCCGCAGAACACGGAGCAGCGAGCGTGGCGCGTGCGCGCTGCGCTGAGGGCAGGAGCATGGCCCGACGTCGCGCGGGCGATCGACGCGATGCCCGACGCCCAGGCACAGGAGGCGGCCTGGCGCTATTGGAAGGCGCGGGCGGTCGCTGCAACCGGCCAGAAAGACGACGCGACGCAGCTCTTCGGCGCACTCGCGACGGAGCAGCACTTCTACGGCCTGCTTGCCGCGGAGGCGATCGGTGCCGCGATCATGCCGGTGAGCGAACCGCTCCAGGTCGACCCCGCGGCGCTGGCCGCCTTCGGCGCACGCGACGCCGTGCAGCGGGTGGTCAAGCTCACCGCCTTCGACCTTCGACCCGAGGCGCTCCGGGAGTGGCTCTACGTTGTGCGCGGGCAGGGCGACGATGCGCTGCTGCTGGCCGCCGAGTTCGCCCGCCGCAACGGTCTGTACGACCGCTCGATCAACACCGCCGAGCGCACCCAGCGCCGTCACGACTTCGCATTGCGCTACCAGACGCCGTACGACAAGGAGATCGGCGAGGCTGCGCGCGAGGCTCACCTCGACGAAGCATGGGTGTTCGGGGTCGCTCGGCAGGAGAGCCGCTTCATCGCCGACATCGTGTCCTCCGCCGGCGCCGTCGGGCTCATGCAACTGATGCCGTCGACCGCGAAGTGGGTCGCGCGAAAGACCGGGCGGCCGACCTTTCGGAGGGCCGATCTGGACCTTCCGAGCGTGAACGCGCAGTTCGGGACGTTCTACCTCCGCTATGTGCTCGAGCGCCTGGACAACCTACCTGTGCTCGCGACCGCGGCTTATAATGCGGGCCCAGGTCGTGCGCAGGCCTGGCGCGGCGCGACCTCGCTCGAAGGCGCGATCTACGCCGAAACGATCCCGCTCACCGAAACCCGCGACTACGTCAAGAAAGTGCTGGCCAACGCGATGTTCTACCAGGCGCAGCTCGGATTGCCGTATGTTGCGCTCAAGGACAGGCTCGGCATCGTGACGCCCGACGGGCGGAACGGAACCGCCAGCCTGCCCGCGGCCAACCGCCCGTCGGACACGCAATGAGCGACAGGCACATCCTGGTGCTGGGTGGGAGCGGCTTTGTAGGCCGCTACCTGGTGAGCCAGCTTTCCGCGGCGGGCTTGAGCGTGTTCGTGCCCACCCGCCGGCGCGATCGCGCCAAGCACCTGATCTTGTTGCCGACCGTCGAAGTCGTCGAAGCCGATGTCCACGATCAGGCGACGCTCGCCCGGCTTGCAAGCGGTGCGCAAGCGGTCATCAACCTGATCGGCATCCTGAACGAGACAAGCAACGGCGATTTCGAGCTGGCTCATGTCGAACTGGCGCACAAGGTCGTGAGCGCTTGTCGCTCCGCGGGGGTGGCTCGGCTGCTGCACATGAGCGCCCTTAACGCCGACCCGCACGGCCCGAGCCATTACCTCGCCACCAAGGGAGAAGCGGAGGCCATCGTCGCCGGGTCGGGTCTCGCCTGGACCATCTTCCGGCCGTCGGTCATCTTCGGTCGGGAGGATTCCTTTCTCAACATGTTTGCGCAACTCGAGCGCATGCTGCCGGTGATGGCGCTTGCCTCGCCGAACGCGAGATTTCAGCCGGTCTTCGTCGGGGACGTGGCGCGAGCGTTCGTGCACTCGCTTTCCGACGACGCGACTCACGGGCAGCGCTACCCGCTGTGCGGCCCAAAGGTCTACACGCTGCGCGAACTGGTTGCCTATGTCGGGGAGCTTTCGGGGCATCGCCGCCCGATCCTGCCGCTCGGACCCGCATTGTCGTCGCTTCAAGCGAGAGTCCTCGAATGGCTGCCGGGGCCGCTGATGAGCCGCGACAACCTCAAGTCGATGACCAAGGACAGTGTCTGCGATTGCGACTTCCCCGCGCGCTTCGGCTTTGCTCCATCGGCACTGGAGGCAGTGGCGCCCGCGTACCTGTCCGCCGGCTCGGCCAAGACTCGCTTCGACGCTATGCGCATGCACAGCGGACGCTGATCGCGCCTCTCGCTGGCACGGCAAAGCGTGCGGCACCCCATGAAAATCTACTCCGTGGGTGGAGCGGTGCGCGACGAGCTCCTGGGCCGGAGGGTCGCCGACCGCGACTACGTGGTCGTCGGCGCCAGCCCCGAGCAGATGCTCGCGCGAGGCTTTCGCCCGGTGGGGCGTGACTTCCCGGTGTTTTTGCATCCGGACACCGGCGAGGAGTACGCGCTCGCCCGAACCGAGCGGAAGGCCGGGCGCGGCTATCACGGCTTCCACTTTCACGCAGCGCCCGAGGTGACGCTGGAGCAGGACCTCGCCCGGCGCGATCTCACGATCAACGCGATGGCCCGGAGCGAGGACGGTGCGTTGATCGATCCGCACGGTGGCGCGGCCGACCTCGCCGCGAGAATCCTTCGTCACGTCAGCGCCGCCTTCGCGGAGGATCCGCTGCGGGTGCTGCGCACCGCCCGCTTTGCGGCCCGCTTCGATTTCACCGTCGCCCCCGAAACCGAGGCCCTGATGCGCGCGATCGTCGCCGGCGGCGAGCTTTCCACGCTGGGCCCCGAGCGCGTGTGGCAGGAGCTGGCTCGTGCCCTCATGGAGCCCAAGCCGTCGCGGTTCTTTGAGGTGCTGCGTGCCTGCGGCGCGCTGGCCCAACTGCTGCCCGAAGTCGACGAGCTTTTTGGCGTGCCGCAGCCCGTCGCGCATCATCCCGAGATCGACAGCGGCGTGCACCTGTTGCAGGCACTCGATTTCAGTGCGGCCGCGGGAGACCCGTTACCCGTGAGGTATGCGGTGCTCGCGCACGATCTGGGCAAGGCGTACACGGCCCGCACCCAATGGCCGCGCCACATCGGCCACGAGGCGCTCGGAGCCCGGCTTGCTCAGAAGCTCTCCGCCCGGCTGCGCGCTCCCGCCGATTGCCGCGACCTGGCGCGCCTCGCCGCGCGCTACCACGCCGTCGTTCATCGCGCGCAGGATCTCAAGCCGGCCACCATGCTCAACCTGCTGCTCAAGAGCGACGCGCTGCGGCGGCCGGAGCGGCTCGACGGCCTGATTCGCGCCTGCGCAGCCGACGCGTTGTCGAGGCCCGGGCGTTCGAAAGCAGGTGATTACACGCCCGCACCACGGCTTCGAGAAGCGCTTGCGATCGTGCGCGGCGTCGACGCCGGCGGCATCGCCGCGGCGCATCCCACGGACTTGCCGCGAAGGATCCGCGCGGCCCGGCTCGAGGCGCTGCGCAAGTGGATGCGCCCCGAAGCTGCCGAGGCCGGTCGGCCAGCGCTTCAGAAGAAGTGAGCGATGCCGAACACGACGCCGTTGAGCCTCGCGCCTTGCGCGGTCGAGTAATCGTTGACGTTGAAGGTGTACGCGGCGTTGGCCTGATTGGCGAGTTGAACGTAGCCCGCGTACAGCAAGGTTCGCGGCGACAGCGGGTAGCTGTAGGAGATCTCCCATTGCGTCGCCGCCGAGTTGGGCCCTTTGCTGAGGCCGCCGATTTGCGTTCCGTCGGTGGCGCTGCCATAGCCGTTGGGGGAGTGACCCCAGAAGGCGTAGATCACCCCGTCGCCGACCGAGACCGTGGCCGAGACCCCGTAGAAGTTGCGCTTGAGGCTGCCCGTGGGCGTATCGTATCTTAGGTACTCGTACACCGCGCCCAGGCGCACCCCGACGTTCTGCCGAACCGTGCCGAGGTCGTACGCACCAGCGATCGACAGCGCGTCATCGTTGCGTCCGGTGGTACGAACGTTGTAGTTGTGCTCGTAGGCCACGCCAAAGTCGACTGGACCGTCGTTGTAGAAGCCGGCAACGTCCGCGACATAGGCGTGTCGCATTTCGGACGGGTGATCCCCGTTGTCGCCCGCAGCACCATTGGCGTTTCCCGACGAATCACGGGTCGAATACTGGATCTCGCCGTTGAGCCCGGAGTAATTGGGCGTGCTGTAGCGAATCGAGTTGCCCAGCCGCGCGTCGAATCCGCCCTGGCCCTTTTGCAGCGGCCCCTGAGCCCAGATCGCCGCAGTCGACAGGATGGACGAAGTCAGCGTTGGCGCGTTGCCGAAGATCGGATGGATGTCATCGTAGGGCGTGAGGAACTTGCCTGCCCTGAACGTGCCCCATTCGCCCTGCAGGCCCACATAGGTCTCGCGCGCGGCAATGTTCGGGGTGTTGTTGTTTCCGGTGTCCGCATAGACCCAATTTTCGATCTGGAAGACCGCCGCGTTGCCTGCCCCGAGATACTCCACGCCGCGTATTCCGAACCGCGAGGAATTGCTCGAGATCCGGTTCACCGTGGGGTTCGAACCGTCGGGCTGACGGCCGTTGACGAGCTCGAAGTCGAGGTTGACGTCTCCGTAGAGGCGCACGTCGGAGAACTGGGCGTTTGCAGCCGGAGCAAACGCCCCGGCGAACAGCACGATCGCCAACCGAGCGCGCGCGAGCTGTCCGCACCAACGAAACCATCGACTTGCGCGCACCCGTATATTCATCCGGTCTGCTTGAATGTATCGCAGGCGGAAGCGCTGGCCGGCCCCTCTGCTAGAGCCAGTAGGCGGTTAGCGTCATCACTTTCGCGGTTGCGCGCATGAGCGCACGAATCGGCAAAGGCAGCTCCTCGGCTCCAGCATCGCGGGCGGCAGCGCCGTGGCGCATCTCGTCGTCGCGCATCGCGGCGACAATGGCGCGGCTTCGCGCATCGGCGGCGGGCAAGCGGTCCATGTGACCGGTCAGATGCTCTTCCACCTGGCGCTCGGTTTCGACCACGAAGCCGAGGTTGACGCGATCGCCTGCCATTCCCGCGCACAGCCCGATGGCGAAGGAGCCGGCGTACCACAGCGGATTGGCGACACTCACACGGCCGCCCAATTCGGAAAGGCGCTGCTGCGTCCAGGCGAGGTGCTCCTCCTCCTCGCGGGCCGCCTGTGCCAGCCGCTCGCGGGCGGCGCCATCGCGTGCCGACAAGGCTTGCGCCTGGTAGAGCGCCTGCGCGCATACTTCGCCGGTGTGGTTCACCCGCATCAGCCCGGCGGCATGGCGCCGCTCGTCCGGGGTCAAAGCGGAATCCTCGACGTTGGCGGCAGGGTTTGGCCGGATGCCGATCGTCGTTCCGGACAGGGTGCGCAGCGCGCGGTCGACGCCGATGATCAGTTGATCGATGGTCGTGGCTCTTTCTGCCCGGAATGAGTCCATGTCGGTCCTGTCGCCATGATACGTCAGGCAAAAAAAACGGGCGTCGCATGGACGCCCGGTTGATCACTCTAAATCCTGATGACTGTGCTAATCGTGCGTAGGCTTCGTTTAGAACGTATGCAGTATGCCGAACACGTAAGCTTGCGGCCGGCCGCTGGTGACGGCCTGATTGCTGGTCAGCGTGCAATCGCTGCCACCGGTCGTGTTCACGGCGATCGGGTACGGGTTGATGTTGAACGTGTACGACGCATGGCACTGGTTGAACAGCTTCACCCAACCCGTGTAGAGCGACGTGCGCGGCGACAGAGCATAGGTATAGGTCAGCTCGCCCTGTCCCGACTTGGTGTTGTTGCCGTGGGTCAGGTAGCCGACCGAGGTGCCGTCGGCAGCGCTGCCGGTGCCCTGCCCTGCTTGACCGTAGAACATGTAGATGTTGCCGCCGCCGACCGGTACCGTCGCCGAGACGCCCCAGAAGTTGCGCTTCAGGGTGCAGGTGCCAGTGTCGATGGTAAAGCGGCACGACGAGCCAGGCGTTGCCGCGGGATCCTGGACCTGGTATCTCGTCTGCTCGAACACCGCGCCGAGCTGCAGGCCGAAGCCCTTCCAGACCGAGCCGAAGTTGTACGATCCGGCGATGGTCCAGTCCCAGTCTCTCAGGTTGGGCGCAGTCCACGTTGCGGTGCTCGCCGTGAACGCGTTGCGCACCTTGTTGTTGTCTTCGAAGGACCAGCCGATTTGGACCGGCCCGTTGTTGTAGATCAGGTTGCCGCCCCAGACGTTGGCCTTGTTGATCACCGAGTTGTGATCGCCGTTGTCGCCGCCGTTCGGCGTCTGCGTCGTGTTGCCCGAGTCGTCGCGGGTCGAGTACTGCACCGCGAAGGTGAAGCCGTTCCAGTTCGGCGAGTCGTAGCGGAGGTTGTTGCCGGTCCGCGCGTCGAAGCCTCCCTGCGCCTTGCTCAAGTTGCCGTACGCCCACAGGTCTGCAGTCGACAGAACCGACGTCAAGAACGTCGGAGCGTTACCGAAGATGCCATGGATGTCATCCTGAGGCATCAGGAACTTGCCCGTGATCACCCGGCCCCAGGCGCCTTGCAGGCCGACGAAGGTTTCGCGGCTGGCTATCCCTGAGCTCGACGAGTTGCCAGTATCGCCGGAGACGTTGCTTTCGATTTGGAACACCGCGTTCAGGCCGCCGCCCAGGCTCTCCGTGCCGCGCATGCCGAAGCGCGACGAGTTGCTGCTCACCCGGTTGACCGTCGGGTTGGTGATCTGCCCGCCAGCGGGCGAGCTGGGGGTGGCGGTCGACGCGCTGGTGCACACGAACCCGGGGCCGGCCTGGTTGGCGCCGGTCTGGGTGCCGATGCTTCCGGCCCCACCCGAGACGCCGCCCTGGCAAGTCTTGCCGTTGACGAACTCAAAGTCCATGTTCAGCCGACCGTACAGCGTCACGTTCGCGGTTTGCGCTTGCGCAGCCAACGGCAAGGCGAAAGCGCCGCCGACGGCAAGGGCCACGAGCTTTTTATTCATGGTCTCTCCTCTAACAGATAAGATTGGCAAGGAAACGAGCTTGCGTGCCTGCCACCGGAACCTTCTCAGAGCGAGAAGTTGAGCCAATTGTGCCAAACCGGCGAATCCATTGGCAAGCTAAAACCGGCGCTCAGAATTCCCCCCGTCTGCGCTGTTGTTTAATTGCAACAAGACTGCACTTTCCGCTCGGTGGAAGAAAGCTGCGATCGCGTATAATTGTGTCGCGCCAGCCCTGGAAAGCGTACTGCGCGAGGCATGCGAAAACTGGGTGCAAACAATGGCTTGCCGGGGCACCGTCCAGGGCAGCCGCGATTTTGCCGGACCGGGCTTCGATGAGCGTCGTCGCGGCCGCTGTTGTCGCCGCACTCGTTGCTGCGCTCGCGCTTCGGATTTTGCTCCAGCCAGGGCGTTTACCCGCAGCGCGACCCAACCAGCGGTCGCTGCATCAGGTCCCCGTGCCTCAAGGCGCCGGAATCGGCATTTGGGCCGGTGTGGCGGCGGCTACGTTCTGGCTGCCACGGTGGCTGCCTTGGGCAATCCCGCTCGCGATCGTCATCGCCGTGTCCCTTTGGGACGATCGACGCGGCGTCAGCGTTCCGCTGCGTCTCGCCACCCATGCCGCCGCGGCCATTGCGTGGATCGGATGGAGCGGAGGGTTTGCTGGACCGGTTCCGACGCTCATTATGGTTCTGGCGATCGTATGGATGACCAATCTCTACAACTTCATGGACGGCAGCGACGGCTTGGCGGCGTCGATGTCGCTCATCGGCTACGGCGCCTTCGCGCTTGCGGGCTGGCGCGCTGGCGCGGCTGAAACGCCGCTCATGATTGCGGTCGCCGCGGCGACCGTCCCGTTCCTGTTGGTCAACCTGCCGCCGGCGCGGGCGTTTCTGGGCGATGTCGGGGCGGTTCCGCTGGGGTTTCTGGCGGCAATCCTGGGCATCGGAGGCTGGGAGGCGCAATGGTGGCCCGCCTGGTTTCCAGTGCTGGTCTTTCTGCCTTTCGTCGGCGACGCGACGGTCACATTGCTGCGCAGAGTCTTCGCGGGAAGCCGTGTCTGGGAGGCGCACCGCGACCATTACTACCAGCGGCTGGTGAGGATGGGGTTGGGACACTCCGGGGCGCTCGCGCTCTACGCGGCCTTGATGCTGGGCACCGCGGGATCGGCGCTTGCTGCGCTCACCCGCGCGCCGGAGGCGGGCTACGCGCTGCTCGCGTTGTGGACCGCCGCTTTGCTGTTGCTGTTTGCATCAATCGGCTACGACTGGCGATTTCTCGACAGGGAACCGGATGCGACCGAGGGTTAACTGGCGAGCATGGCTCGCTTTCGCTCACGACATCGTCGCGGCGGCGCTCGCGTGGGCCGGTCTTTATTGGCTGCGCTTCAACCTCGATCTCCACGAGCCGCATCTCAGCGACATGTTGCGAACGCTGGCGTGGGTGCTGCCGTTGCAAGCGGTGATCTTTCTCGCCTTCGGTCTGTACCGGGGCTTGTGGCGCTTCGCGAGCCTGCCCGACCTGCAGAGGATCGTGCTGGCCGCCGGGTTGGCGGCCGTCGCCATTCCTCTGGTGCTGGTGATGCTGCGGCTCACCGCGATGGTGCCGCGCAGCGTGCTCGTGCTGTACCCGCCGGTCGTGATCTTCCTCATGGCGGGGAGCCGTTTTGCGTACCGGGTGTGGAAGGAGCATCGCCTCTACAGCCCGCTTGCGGCGCTGGGCGAGCCGGTTCTTGTCCTCGGCGCGGGGGAAGCCGGAGCGCGCCTCACCAAGGAGTTCTCTCAAAGCCGGGAGTGGCGCATCGTCGGCCTGCTGGACGACGATCCGGCGAAGCAAGGGAGGCTCCTGCGCAACATCAGCGTGCTGGGGCCGATTTCCGAGCTGCCCCACTGGGCGAAGCGGTTCGGGGTTCGCACTGTGATTCTCGCGCTGCCCTCGGCCGCGCATGGCGTGCGGCGCCGCGTCGCCGAGCTATGCGCGGCGGCCGGCGTGGAGGCCCTCACAGTGCCTTCCTACGACGACCTGATCAGCGGCCGTTCGCAACTCACGACGATCCGTCACGTCGAGCTCGACGATCTTCTTGGCCGCGATCCTGTGGTGCTCGACAGCGCCGGGCTGCGCGAATGGCTCGGCGGCCGCGTGGTGATGGTGACCGGAGCGGGCGGCTCGATCGGATCGGAGCTCTCGCGCCAGATCGCGCGCTATCGGCCCGAGCGGCTGGTGCTGTTCGACATTTCGGAGTCCGCGCTCTACCAGATCCAGCAGGTCCTGCTCGACGCGCATGCCAAGCTGTCGCTGGCGACGGTGGTGGGCGACGTCAAGCATGCCTCGCATGTCGAGCAAGTGCTCGGGCGCGAGCGGCCCTCGGTCGTGTTCCATGCGGCGGCGTACAAGCACGTCCCGCTGATGGAGGAAACCAACGCATGGCAGGCGGTGCGCAACAACGCATACGGAACCTGGGCGCTGGCGCGCGCGGCGGTCGCGGCCAGGGTCGAGAAGTTCGTTCTGGTCTCGACCGACAAGGCGGTCAACCCCACCAACGTGATGGGCGCCTCCAAGCGCCTCGCCGAGATGCTCTGCCAGAGCCTGCACAACGGAACCACCCAGTTCGTGATCGTCCGCTTCGGCAACGTCTTCGGCAGCGCGGGAAGCGTGATCCCGCGCTTTCGCGAGCAGATCGCCCGCGGCGGACCGGTGACGGTAACGCATCCGGAAATCACGCGCTACTTCATGTCGCTGTCCGAGGCCACGCAGCTGCTGCTGCAGGCGGGTCTCATGGGCCGGGGCGGCGAGGTGCTCGTCCTCGACATGGGCGAGCCGGTGCGCATCGTCGATCTCGCGCGCGACATGATCCGGCTGTCCGGCGCCGATCCCGACCGGACCCGCATCGTGTTCACGGGCTTGA
Organism: Casimicrobiaceae bacterium; assembly: GCA_035623155.1. GTDB lineage: Bacteria > Pseudomonadota > Gammaproteobacteria > Burkholderiales > Casimicrobiaceae > PALSA-1003. The sequence goes on from DASPTZ010000163.1 coordinate 74,351, forward strand.
GGCCTGGAGAGAAACTCTATGAGGAGCCTCTCGCCTCTGAGGAAGCGAGCCTGGCCACGCATCACCCCAAGTTGCGAGTCGCCCAAGCGCGCGGCGCGGACGCCGCGACGGCAAGCGACGTGGTGGCGTGGCTCCAGCGCGACCGCGAGGTGCCCGACGCGGAGGTGCGCAACTGGCTCAAGGCCTGGATCCCCGAGTATTTGCCGCGCGAGCTCGCGGCGGCTCGCCTAAGCCCCGTGACGGTGCTGGCGAAGCGTCGGCGGTAGCGGCGCGAGCAGCGAGAGCGGTCGCCGCTTGCGGAGTCGAGCCGCCGCGATTCGCTGCGGCGGCAGACGCGGCGAGCTCGTGGTTGCTGAATCGGTCCAAGGCGGCCACATCGGCGGAGCTAGTCGCCAGGCGGTCTAGTGCGTTCCAATCGGGTGCCCAAGCCGACGAGCACGGCGAGCAGCGCCCAGAATTCCTTGGCGTTGGTGCGAAACAGGAAGTCGTCGGTGAGATTCTTGACCAGAAATCCGGCGACCAGCGAGGCGCCGACGATGCCGATGACCGCAAGCGCGTCGTCTCCTCGGCGAACGTAGCGAACGAAACGCGCGCACACCGCGATCAGCAAAGCGGCGAACAAGGCGAATCCCACGATTCCCGTCTGAACGATCTGGCCGACGAAGAGATTGTGTGCGTGCCAGAGCATGGGATTTCCCAACGAGCCCTTGAGTTGGTCGGCAACGATGGCACGTCCGAAGCCATATCCGGTCCAGGGATGCTCGCGAATGAGCTGTGCGGTCTCTTCCCACAACGACAACCTCGGGTCTGCCGTGAGCGTCTGGGCGACCGGAGTGTGAGGCGGGAAGTCGGATAGAGCGCGTTCCCGGGTCACATCGGCGAAGACCACGCCGAGGACGATGAGCAGCGCGAACAATGGCGAGAGCCAGCGCAGCGGCGCTCGGGCGAGCGATGCATGCCAGCGCCACGCGGCCAGGGCGTAGCCGCTCGCGAAGGTAGCCGCGAGCGCGATCCAAACCATGCGGTTATCCGTAAGCCGCGCGCTGGCCAGGAGCAGCACCAGCAACGCGAAGCCGGCGAAGAGCGTCGACTTGCGGCCGTTGAAGCCCACAGGGCGCGGCGCGGGCAGCGTCAAGAGCAAGGGTGCGACGAGCACGACGTGGGTCGCATACGGCCCTACGCCGGCGTGCCAGCGCGACGGGTCCCAGCCTTCCGGCGTCGCCGCTTCACCAAGCGCGAGAAGCGCATACGCTGCAAACGTCGCAAGCGCAACCGAAACCAACGTTCGCCAGGCTGCCACCGAGCTTGCCGCCACATAGAAGCCCGCCATGGCCAGCAGGCTCCACCCGATCTCGCGGTCGAGCTGCCCGATGGAATAGTCGACATTGACCGACCACGCGAGCGACGCCACACACCAAGCGCACCAGAGCAGCAGCGGAGCGAGGATGTCGGCTCCCGGCGAGGGAACGCGGGTGCTGCGACCGAGGTACCCGGCGACCAGGATCACCGCGGCGAATCCGGCACAGAGCCCGAACGCAAGCGATCGCGTGAAAGTCCAGCCGTTGGATGGCAGCAGTGCGAGGTACGCCGCAGCGGCCCAGAGCTGCCAACTGACGATGTTTTTCTCGGTGAGCATGGCAAGGAACCTGGGAGGTTCCCACGACGGCGCGATTGTACCTCCCGAGAATTACCGCGAGCTCGCGATTCCCTGTGTCGCGTCTCGTTGCATGGCCGCGACGTCAGCCATCACCGCGTCGATGCGCTCGGCAAAGCGATCAAAGGATAATGGCGCGAGATGTGTGGCAACTGCGCCCAGATCGGGCCGCAGCTTGCCACTCTCGATGCCTCCGAGCACGCGCTCGAAGTCGGCACCCGCGTCTTCGCGAGGGTCGGCATAGAGGAAACCCGTTACGCCATCCTTCATGGTCTCCGAGAATGGCGGTGCGTCGATGGCGAGCACCGGCGTGCCGACAGAGCACGCTTCGATGGCATTCAGACCAAGCGCCTCGCGCTCGGGAAGCCCTGTGAGCAGGTAGTCTAGCGCCCGGTACGCCTCCGCTACGTCGCGCTGGTATCCCCAGAAGCGAACGCGCGAACCGAGCGGAGCCAGCGCCCGGCGTAGCGAGGCATAGGACTTGTAGCCGACTGCGGCACCGAAGATCTCAAGGTTGACAGAGGAATGACGCACCAAGATCGGTAGCAGCCGATCAAACAGCGCCGGAAACTGCTTGAGCGGCGCGAGGCGCGAGACGACTCCCAGCGTAAGTCCTGGCCGCCCCGTGAACCGCCGAGGGCGAGAGAGCGCCATGCGCAGTCGGTGCAGCTCAGCGACGATGCGATCCCGCGGCTTGTGTGCATCGACGTCGAACAGCGGTCCTTGAAGCAGTGCACCGGTGCGGGGTCCGCGCGCCAGATCTGCCACCCCGTACAAAGGCGTCGGATGTACATGGGTGAGACCATGGCGCTTGAGCGTGGTCGCGACGTGGCCGGAAACCGCCAGCAAGAGGTCGGCGCGGTCGTAATACTCGGGGCGCTTTCCGTTGTAGATTGCCTGGTGGGCGACGCCGACGACGAAGCTTTCACCGAGCTCCCGGAAGGGCGCGACCAACTGCGGTGCATGGACGACGGCGATGTCGCCGGGCGTGAGCGCCGCCGCTGCCGTATTGGCAACCGCGCGCGGCGCACCGCCGAGATCAAGGTCGTTCCAAAAGGACGAGGCGCCGCTTACGACGATACGTGTGGCCCAGTTCCGCGCAATCAACGCGCGGCTGAAGAACGCTGTGTAAACCTCTGCGCCGCCAAGGGTCGGCGAGAGGTTGAACTGGACAATCGTCGGGCGCTGCACCACTCACTTCCTCAAGAGGCTTTCGTTCCTGCCCGACAACGCGCTCCGCATCAGAGCGATGAGTAAGAGATCCGTAGCGAGTGCATCGGGTTCGCCGAACGTGAATTCTAGGTCGGCCGGGGCCGTGTGGAAACGCCTTGGCGGGAGAATATATCGCTGGGTGCAGCGCTTTCGGTTTTGCATGTGAAACTAATCAAATTTGAGCGCGGACCTCACCGATATATGACCTTCCGATTAGAACAGCACCGTTGCGGCTACTGGCACGAGCATCGAGATCGACGCCCCAGTCACTTGCGCCGACGCTCAGTACGAACAGCGTTGCAGCTTAGTCACACAGACTTGCTACGACCTTGCTAGTCGAAGCTTGTCAAGCGTCGAACGTGTTAATGTTTGATGGGTTCGACCGATCCCAATGAGAAACGCATCGGCAAGCTTTGCGCAAGCGTGGGCTGATAGGATCGTAATAATACTGCTCGCAACCGTGCTCGCCATGTCCGAGCTTCCACAAGACCTATCAGCGTTTTCAAGACTAGCCGGTCTTGGGGCGCTGGCGACAACCGCGTAGATCGTAAGCGACCACTGTTGTCGGTGGCACGGTAGAACATTTTGCTGGCCGGGGGCCGGGGTGTAAGGGGACCTAGCAGGGACAAAGCAGGGTTCGTTCGGTAAGAAAACTTTTTCCGAACCCGAAACGACGGGAATGAACGGCTAAACGCTGAGATTCGAACGACGGATATGTGTGGCATTGCTGGATTTCTTAGTGACAATCCGCACGCGCGTGACGCGTTGCCTGCAATGACCGCTACGCTCGTTCACCGAGGCCCCGACGATGTCGGCTTCTACTATGACGGCCCGGTCGGCCTCGGCCATCGCCGACTTTCAGTAATTGACATTGAGGGGAGTCGACAACCGCTCGTATCGCCGGACGGGGAGATTGCCGTGGTGTTTAACGGCGAGATCTATAACTTTCGAGAACTGCGGCGCGCCCTTGTCGCGGCCGGCGAAACGTTCACCACGAAAGGTGATGGTGAAGTATTGCTGCACGCTTGGCGGAAACGCGGGGAGCGAATGCTCGAATGGCTCACTGGAATGTTTGCATTCGCGCTCTGGGATCGCAGTCGGCACGAATTGTTTCTTGCGCGTGATCATCTTGGCATAAAGCCTCTCTACTATGCCTGGCATGCCGGGTCGTTCGTCTTCGGCTCCGAGATTAAAGCGCTGTTGCAGTTTCCAGGCCTCCCAAGAACGGTCGATCTCGACGCACTAGCGTTGTATCTCGAATGCCAATACATCCCGGCGCCGCACAGCATCTACAGCACGATCCGCAAACTTCCGGCGGGGCACTGGCTCTCTGTGCGCGACGGGAAACTGCAAACGGGAAGCTTCTGGAAGCCGTCGTACGTACCCAAGCACGGGTTGGACGATGCGACGGCCGTTTCGGAGTTCGATCGCGAACTCGGTCGCTCGGTGGAATCGATGTTGGTCTCTGACGTCCCACTCGGCGTCTTCATAAGTGGCGGTGTGGACTCCGGGCTAGTCGCGGCAAAGGCGAACCGCGTGGCCGGGCCCATCGATACTTTCAATCTGGGCTTTACGGGGGATAACAGCGGGAGCGAACATGAATACGCCGTTCGCGTGGCGCGCCACATCGGCAGTCGTCACCACTGTTTGATGCTAGCACCGGACGATGTCCTGCCAGCGGTCGACCGCTGGGTCGAGGTCTTCGATGAGCCGTTCGGTGACCACGCTGCGTTGCCCACGATGGCGCTTGCTGAATTCGCCAGGCAGACGGTCAAGGTCGTGCTCACCGGAGAAGGAGCAGACGAAATTCTCGGCGGGTACGACAACTATTTCAAACGACTGCGTGAAGAGCGAATCACCAGAGTTCTAGGTGCTCGCGGCTCGCCGATACCAGCGCTCTTGCGCACGCTTCCTGGGCGCGTAACGCGTGACCGCATCCTCAAAGCAATCTTGGAACCCCTCGCGCGGCGGTATACGACTATCCCGAACATCTTCGACTCTGTCCTACGGCAAACCTATCTGTCGAAAGCATTGCGTCAGCTTACCCACGTGACTCTCGCGGATAAAGCCGAATTGTTCTTTGCCGAATGCGATTCGCCATCCTATCTGGACCACTTGCTTAACATTGATACGCGGCTTTGGCTGGCCGACGACTTGCTCGCCAAGGTCGACCGCGCGACGATGGCACACTCGCTCGAGGCGCGCGTACCCTACCTCGATCAGAATCTATATGCTTGGTGTGCGCGTCTCGACGCAGGCCAAAAGGTCGGTGGCGGTGTCGCGAAGATTCTTCTCAAGCGGCTCGCCGAACGATACCTCCCCCGGGAAATCGTGTATCGCCCGAAGCAGGGGTTCACGATGCCTCTCGATCGCTGGATGGCGCACGAGCTCAGGGCCGACCTGACGATGGCGCTCGGCCCGGGCGGACTGCAGCGTCGTGGTCTCATTCGACCCCAGCCAATTTCTCGGATGCTCGCCGAGCACTTCTCCGGCACCAAGAACCACGCCACGCGCCTGTGGACGCTGTTCGTTCTCGAGCGCTGGTTCTCGCGGTACCAACCCGAATTTTCACTCTGACGGCATGCGCCCCTTATGTATCGTGCATACGGAAAACTCTGCAGGCTGGGGGGGCCAGGAGATTCGAATCCTTACCGAGGCGCGCGGAATGATCGAGCGGGGTCACACTGTTACTCTGGTCGCGCCACCCGATACACCGATCGCAGCCGCGGCCGCGCGCATCGCCGTGCCCGTGGTACCGCTTCCCATCCACAGCAAGCGCCCAGGAAGTCTGCGCTCATTACGATGCTGGCTCTCCGAAGAGCGGCCACGGATTGACGTGGTTAACACCCACAGTTCAACCGATAGTTGGCTTACCGCTATCGCGTGCGCGACGATGCGTGGCGCACCTCCCATGGTGCGCACGCGTCACGTTTCCACCACTGTCAACAACCTTCCCACGACGCGCTGGCTCTACCAGCATGCCACGACGCAAATCGTCACTACCGGGCAAGCCCTGAAGCGCCAGCTCGTGCGGGATAACGGCATCCCGCCGGGACGAATAACCTCCGTGCCGACCGGCATAGATCTTACTCGTTTCGTGCCTGGCGAACCTTGCTTGGCGCGTGCGCGCCTCGGACTGCCACAGCGTGCGACGCTCGGGATCGTCGCCACGCTTCGCGATTGGAAAGGGCACGACTACCTGTTCGAGGCAATCGCACTTGACCGCGAAAAGTGGCGCGGGTGGGGCCTCGTCGTGGTCGGTAACGGCCCGCATCGACCGAAGCTCGAGGCACACGCCGCCGCGCTTGGCCTCAGTGACTGCATCCACTTCGTCGGCCAGCAAGACGACGTTGTGCAGTGGCTACAAGCGCTCGACCTCTTCGCACTGCCGTCATACGGCGAGGAAGGGGCGCCTCAGGCGCTCATGCAAGCGATGGCCTGTGGCATTCCGGTCGTATCGACGCCCGTTGGCGCGATTGAGGAAGTAGTAGAAGACGAGGTCAGCGGCCTGCTCGTGATTCCTCGATCCCCGGAAGCACTTGCCGCCGGGCTAGGACGCCTGCGCGATGATCGGCCGCTTCGGGCTCGTTTGGCGGCCCAGGCGCGTGCGCGAGCGCAACGTGACTTCGGGATCAATCTAATGCTTGACCGGATGGAAACCGTGTTCCGCCGCGTTCTGGAGAACCACTGAATGTGCGGCATCGCCGGCTATTTTGGTATGCGGCCGTTATCCCCTAGCGCCGTTGAGAGCATGTTGAGTGCGCTCAGGCCGCGCGGCCCGGATACCGAGCACGCGGAGCTTTGGTCGACGCGGTTCGAGCCAATCCCGTGCTGGGCTTCCAATGCCTTGCTGCACACGCGCCTCTCCATCATCGATCCCCGTCCCGAGGCCGACCAGCCGATGAGCAACGCTGCTGGCGACATCTGGGTGAGCTATAACGGTGAGGTCTATCAGTGGGCGGCGGATGCACAGGTTCTCAGGGCGGCAGGATTCCAGTTTCGAACGCGGTCGGATACCGAATTCATTCTTCACGCGTACGAACACTGGGGAATCGCCTTTGTTGAACGCCTTCGCGGGATGTTCGCGATCGCGATCTGTGACCTGCGCAGGCGGGTCGTCTACGTGATCCGCGATCGGCTGGGTCTGAAACCAGTCGTTTATGCGCACCGTAAGGATGGTTTTGCGTTCGCGTCGACCGTACGCGCGCTGCTTCCCTGGTTGCCGCCCGAAGCGCGAGTGCTTTCAGCGGAGGGCATCGATGCATATCTCGCGCATCGGACGATTCCGGCGCCCCGAACCGTGTTCGCTGGCGTATCCAGGTTGCCGGCCGCGCACTTTGTTCGATACGACCTCACAACGGGAAGCATTTCCACACATGAGTATTGGCGGCCTACGCCGTCGCATGAGCCTTGGCTGGCGACGCTCGACGCGGCCATTCGCATGCGAACCGTCGCCGATCGGCCCGTGGGCTTGTTTCTCTCCTCCGGCATCGACTCAACGACGATAGCGTCCCGCCTGGCGCTCATGGGATTCCGCTGGTTGCAATCCTTCACGGCGGCATTTCCGGGGACGGTGCAAGACGAGAGCGTCGACGCAAGCGCTACCGCGCAGCAGCTCGGATTTCCCCACCTGACTCTGAAGCTACCTCCTACCATCGCCGACACCTTCGCGCACATCGTTGCGGATCTTGACGAGCCGTTTGCCGACCCAAGCAGCATCCCAACCTGGCACCTTGCACGGGAAACCACTAGGCACGTCAAGGTTGTGCTCAGCGGCGACGGCGGCGACGAATTGCTGGCGGGGTACAAGCGGTACAGGAAACACCTGCGAACCCGTTGGCGGCGCAACATCATGTTGCCGTGGCTGCCGCTGCCAGCCGCGATCGGTGGTCGTGGCTGGCAGCGCGTCGTTCAGGAGCTGCGACTTGACTGGCGGTCGGCTTACGTGTTGCGGTTTTCAGGGCTGACGCCGAGTGAGCGGGCGTACCTGCAGCCCGATCTGATCCCGCAGCCGCACTATTGGCGCTTGCCGGACGACGCGACTCGCGCAGATCTCGGGACACTGCTTGAAATCGACCGCCTGAACTACCTCCCCGAGTACATCCTGCGCAAAGAAGACTTGTGCTCGATGGCGCATGGACTTGAACTGCGCGCGCCTTTCCTCGATCACCGGGTCGTTGAGTCGCTGGCGGGCTTGCCGCCCGCCGAGCGCTTCACCGATCCCCCCAAGACGCTCTTGAAGCCTGCGTTGGCCGTTCTCCAAAATCGGGACCCGTTCGACAGCAAGAAGCGGGGATTCAATCCTCCCCTCTCTGCCTGGCTGCGGACGGACTTGGCCCCACGCCTTAGGGGGCTGGGAGAGCGACTGGCCTCCCTGACGTTCGGGCAGCTATCCGCATCGAGCATCACTGCCTTTGTCATCGAGTGCAGCAATGGCGAACGCTTCAACGAGCAGCTACTGCAGCTCGTGATGCTCGACGAAACGCTCACGCAGCTCGCGGCACTCGCGGCGCAGGTGTAAACGACGCGGTTGGCGTCGAGCCACTGCCGAGCCCGGCCGCTTGCTCACCGGCCTGACGATGAGCAGACCTTCGATTTGGGTACCACGGCACCCTCCCGCTGCATCGTGCAACAGGGCGGCGCGAGCGCTTCCGACGCTGGTCGGCGACTACTTCGCGCGGATGCGCAGATCCGCAATTGCCGCCGTAACCGCGTCGACCCCGATCGCGTCCATGCATCGTGGATGCGGACATTCGGCGAGCGAGCGACCGCAGCGACGAACCCAGTCGAGCTCGCGCTTGAAAAGCACGCGCTGATCGCGACAGGGAAAGGGGTCGACCGTCACCGCGCGATAAGGGGCGTCGCGCCAGAACTCGCCCGCGCCGTTGATGGTCGCCGACCCGGGGCCGAACAGCGCTACCGTCGGAACGCCGACGACGCGGCCGAGATGCGCCACGCCGGTATCGGGCGCGACCAGCAGCGCAGCGTTCGCAAGCAATCGCCACAGCTGTGTCAGCTTGAGTGTGCCGGCGTAGCTGCGCGGGTTGGCGCCTCCGCTGCACGCGAGCGCCGTTTCCTCTTCGCCGCGACCCGCGGACCACACGGGCTCGATTCCGCGTTCGCCAAGCCAGGCCGCGAGCGCACGCCAGCGGCTAGGGTCCCACTGCTTGAGCGGTGTGCTGGCGCCCACGTGCAGCACGGCGTAACCCGGGGCAGGCAACTCGAACGGATCCGCGGGCGGGTCGGGCCAAGCGTTCCGGTCATAGCGCGAGGGCGGCGGGCCGTCGATTAGCGTGGTCACCATATCCGCCCACGCCGCCGGCGCTTGCGGGTAGGGCCGCTGCTCGTCGACGGCCCAGCTCTTGGCAGCGGGACGGTCGCCGGCGAAGGCGACGATCCAACGGCTCGCGAGCGCCATCGCCAGCCAGCTGAAGCGATTGTCGCCGGGCACCAGCGCCAGGTCGAAGCCGTGCTCGCGCCACAGCTTCGAGGCTTGCGGAGAGCGCACGTTCCAGCCGAGCGCGCGCACTCCGTACGGCGCCCCGGCGTAGAGCGATTGGTACGCTTCGGGCAGCGCCATGACGACTTCGGCAGCGGGATAGCGCTCGCGCAGCTTGGCGAGCAGCGCGGTGAGCATCAGCGTGTCGCCAAGCAGCAGGTGATGGGCGATCAGGACCCTGCGCGGAGCGCCTCGCGGCTTGCTGCGCCGCGGCTTCGCCGCGCGGTTCACAAGCGCGTGCGCCACCACCCACGCACGCCCCGCGAGGCGACTCGGATCAGGGCGTGCGCGAGCGCTCATCGACCGCGCGGCGCAACACCGCTTCCATCCGATCGAGCATGGCGTCGAGACTGAACCTGGCCGCAACTCGCGCGCGGGCGGCGTCGACCAGACGCTGGCCCAGCGCCTTATCGCCGAGCACCCGATCGATCGCGGCAGCGAGGGCGATCGGGTTTTCCCTGGCGACGACGAGCGCCGTGTGGTCCGCGACGGCGACCTCGCCGATCGCGCCCGCGTCGGTGGTCACGCACGGCACGCCGACGAACATCGCCTGCACCAGCGCCTGCGGAACGCCTTCGTTCGCATACGACGGAAGCGCGAACACGTCCAGCGCGGCGAGCCACGGTGCGACGTCGTTCTGGTTGCCGGTGAGGCGAACGCGTTCGCTTAGCGCCAGCTCGGCGATCTGCCGCTGGAGCGCTTCGCGCTGCGGGCCTTCGCCGATGATGAGCAGTTGCGCGTCGCGATGGGCGAGCAGCGTCACAGCTTCGACAAGAAAGCGATGCCCTTTCCAGCTCCGGAGCGTGGCGACGATGCCGACGAGTGGAGCTGCGGCTGGCAGCTTGAGCGCGCGCCGCGCAGCAGCCTTGTCGCTCGGCGCGAAACGTCGCGGATCGACGCCGGTCGGGATCGAGGTGATGCGCTCGGGGGCCACGCCGAGCTCGCGGATGAGTTGCTCGCGGATCGCCTCGCCGGTGGTCACCGTCTGCGCGCTCGCCTTGGCATACAGCCAGCGGGTGAGGCGGTCGCGAGGGACGCTCGCCGAAATATGTCGTGTGCGTACCAGCGCGGGCGGCGAGCCGACCATGCGGCAGGCAATTGCGGCGAGCCAGCTGTCGGTCGAGCTGTGAGTGTTGACGACATCGAAGGCATGACGCGAGAACAGACGGCGCAGCGCGAGCAGGCCTGGCGCACGCTTGGCGGCGATCGGCAGCGCCGCAACCGGCACGCCGAAGCGCCCGGCTTCCTCGTAGATGCGCGCCTCTCGCGGGCAGGCGAGCGCGACGCGATGCCCGCGCCCGATCATGCCGGCAGCCTCGGTCAGGATGCGAATTTCCTGGCCGCCCCAGCCCAGCGATGCTTCGGTGTGCAGAATGCGCAACGGTTCGAACTGACGACGGGCAGACGCTAGGCCGGAACCGCGGCCGCCGCAAACTGGATGCGATGCAGCTTGGCGTACAGACCGTCGCGCGCCAGAAGCTCCCGGTGGGTCCCTTGCTCGACGACCCGCCCCGCATCGAGGACGACGATGCGATCGACACGCTCGATCGTCGACAGCCGATGGGCGATGACAATGGTCGTGCGCCCGCGCATGAGCGCATCGATCGCCGCCTGAACGTGACGCTCCGACTCCGAATCGAGCGCCGAGGTCGCCTCGTCGAGGATCAAGATCGGCGCGTTCTTGAGTACGGCTCGGGCGATCGCCAGGCGCTGCCGCTGCCCTCCGGAAAGGCGGACACCGTTCTCGCCGACGATGGTGTCGAAGCCTAGCGGGAGCGCGCGAATGAAATCGAGCGCGTGCGCCGCCAGCGCGGCCTGCTCGACCGCGTCGCGTCCCAACGTGGACATCGCTCCGTAGCCGATGTTAGCGGCGACGGTGTCGTCGAAGAGAGTGATGTCCTGGCTTACCAGCGCGATGTGGCTGCGCAGATTGGTGAGCTTGAGCCTATCGATGTCGTGTCCGTCGAGGAGAATCCGACCCGCCGACGACTCGTAGAAGCGCGGGATCAGGTTCACCAGCGTAGTCTTGCCGCTGCCCGAGGGGCCGACCAGCGCGACGCTCTCGCCCGGCTCGATCTTGAGGGTGACGCCGGCCAGCGCGTCGCTCTCCGCCCCCGCATAGCGCGCATAGACGTCCTGGAAGCTGAGCTCGCCGCGCACGCGCTCGAGCTCGAGGCGTCCCTTGTCCTCCTCCGGCTTTTCGTCGAGCAGGCCGAAGATGCTCTCGGCCGCGGCGAGCCCGCGCTGGATGTTGGCGTTGACTCCCGACAAGGCGCGCAGCCGGTCGAGCAGGGTGAGAAGCGCAATGACGTAGGCCGCGAAGGTACCGGGGTCGAAGCCTCCGCTCTCGCTCTGCTTGAGCATGATGTACACGATCACGCCAACCGCGCAGGCGGCGACGAATTGCATGATCGGCGAGCTCGCAGCACTTGCCAAGGATTCCTTGCTCATCGACTGGCGCAGCCGATTCGCCCACGCGACGGCGCGCTGCCGCTCGTACTCCTGCCCCCCGAAGATCTTGACCACGCGCTGACCGCCGACGATCTCCTCCAGCGCCTGGGTGATCGAGCCGGTGCGCTGCTGGACGTCGCGGGCGACGCGCCGCAGGCGCCGGCCGAAGTAGCGCGTGACGGTGGCGACCAGGGGCAGTGCCACGATGGCGATCAGCGTCAGCTTCCAGTTGAGCCAGAACAGCAAAGCCAAGCTGCCAGATATGGTCAGCGCGCTCCGGACCGCGGTCGTGATCGCCGAAGAAGTCGCCGCGGCAAGCTGGTAGGCGTCGAAGGTGAACTTAGATATCAGCCGGCCGGACGCCTGCGCGTCGTAATAGGGTGTTGGCAACACCAGCAGGTGAACGATCATCTGCCTCCGGAGATCGAAGACCACGCGATGGCCAGTCCACGCCATCCCGTATTCCGACATGAACGAGCCCAACCCCCGCAGCAAAAACACCGCGACCACCGCGAGCGGCAGCTCGAGCGTGGTGGCGGGGTCGGGGTGCTGCAGCTTCTGCACGATGGGCATGACCATGTAGGCCATCAGCACGTCGCCGGCGGCGACGATCATCATGCCGACGACGGCCAGCGCGAACGCCCACCAGTAGGGCCGGACGTAGGAAAGCAGGCGCCGGTAGAGCAGCATGCTGGGCGACACGGGAAAAGCTGCCGGCACCGGCGCGTGAATCCGCCGGCGCATCAAAGAGGTGGCGGCGATTATAGCGCAGCGCGGGGCGGCGCCGGCGGCTTCGCGGCATGCGCCGCGGCGAGCAGGTCGCGGTAGAGCAGCGCGAGTTGTAGCGTCATCGCGGCGGGAGTCAGCGGCAGCACGGCTTCGCGGGCGCGCGCGCCGGTGGCCGCGCGCAGCTCACGATCGGTGAGCGCCGTCATGTGTCGAACCAGGGTGTCGGCGTCGCGCGCCCCACAGACGAAGCCAGCCTCGTGCTCGGTGACGAGCTCCGCCGCGCCGCATTTGGTGCTGGTGACGATGGGGAGCCCGCAGGCCATCGCTTCCAGCGCCGCGTTCGGGCAGGGGTCGTAGAACGTGGGCAGCACGAAGACATCGGCCGCACCGTAGAAGGGTTTGGCATCCTCGCGCGGACCGAGAAGCGCGACGCGATGCGCGATGCCCAGATGCCGGGCGAGGCGGTGGTAGCTGCCGAGCGCCTTGTCGCGACCGACGACGGCAAGGAAGGTGTCCTGCGGCAGGCGCGCGAGCGCGCGGAGCGCGGTGGCGACGCCCTTGCGTGCGTAGCCCGATCCCACCAGCAGAAACAGCGTCGCGCCCTCCGGCACGCGCAGCGCGTGGCGCACCGCGGGGCCGTGCTGCCGCAGGCCCGGCGAGAAAGCGTCGCTGTCGACCGCGTTATAGACCACCGGGAGCTTGTCCTCGGGCAGGCCAAAGCGCTCGTGAATTTCCTGGCGCACCATCTTCGAGTTGCAGATCACCGCCCGTAGCAGCGGACTCGCGAACAGCTGCCGCTCCACCGCAAGCACGTAGCGGTGATAGGGGCTCCATTCGGTGAGCCAGCGCCGGAGTGGCTTAGCGTCGCGCAGCCTTTCGTCGAGGAAGGCGCGGTGCAGTCCATCGCCGGCCCGGTAAACGTCGCAGCACAGCAGCCGCTCGTGCGACTGCACGAGCTCCGGGGCCTTTGCCGCGACGGCGCGACACACGGCGCGCGCGAAGCTCCAGTCGCGCCACAGTCTGCCTATGTAGAAGGGGTTGCAGATCACCGGCTCGATCAGCTGAAGCCGCGTCTGCGGCCATTGTCGCGTGTAAAGCGATATGGCGATGCCCCGCTCGAGCAACGCCTCGAGCGCGCCCTCGACGAAGCGTTCGGCACCGCCGTAGGGGGTGTAGCGCTGACGGATGATCGCGAGGCGCATCAGACAATATCAGACGCGATCGGAGGTTTCGGCGAGGAGCTCGGTGAGCGCGCCATCGACTCGGTGAACAGGCAATTCGGTGAGGCATTCCGACACCTTGCCTCCGCCGCAGCCGTCGTTGCCACAGGGCCGGCACGGATGCTCGACGGAAGTGACGACGCGGTGCGCCACGGCCCAGGGCCTCCATTCCACCTCGCCGCTTGGCCCGAACAGCGCCACAACGGGAGTGCCCATCGCCGCGGCGATGTGCATGGGCGCCGAGTCGACCCCGACGAACACCCGCGCCTTGTGCGTGAGCGCGGCGAGCTCGCGCAGGGTGAGCACGCCGCAAAGGTCGACCAGGCGGGCTCGCGTCGGTCCCGCGCACGCCGAGACGATGGCGTCTACAAGTGCTCGCTCCCGTGCATCCGGCGCGGCGGTGAGCACGACGCGAGCTCCGCCGACAACGATGCGATCGAGCAGGGCGGCGTAGCGCTCGGGTGACCAGCATTTGAACAGCCAGCGCGAGCCGGGATGCATATGGACGAAGCGCCGCGCCTCGAGGCCGTGTTGAGCAAGCAGAGAATCCGCACGCGCCGCGTCCGCGTCGTCGGGACGCAACACCAGGCGCTTGTCGCCGGGAGCGGGCTGCAATCCAATCCGGCGCAGCGCGTCGAGATTGCATTCGACGGTGTGGCGAGGCGTCGCGCGCGGCAACCGATAGTAGTGGGTGAAGCTCGAGCGCCACAGGCGATGCGCATGCTCCAGGTGCCGGCCAACCGAGTAGCGCGGCTTGAGCAGGCGAACGAGCCAGGCGCCGCGCGGGTGTTCGGTCAGATGCACGACCAGGTCGTAGCGTCGGGCGCGGAGCGAGGCGAGAAGCGCGCGTTCTGCCCGCGCTTGTGCGAGCAGACCTTGGCGCTTCCACTCCCGATCGATCAAGTGGATCTGCGCGATCGCAGGGTGGCCCTCGAGCATGGGAGCGGTCTCGCGATAGACCAGCGCGTCGAGCTCCGCTTCGGGAATCGCGCGCTTGAGAACCGTAAACACCGGCGAGGCGAGCAGAACATCGCCGTGGTGCCGAAGCTTGGTGACCAGGGCGCGGCTGACCGCAGCCGTGTCGATCGGGTCCGGCAGCGAGCTCCGCATGCGCCGCACGATAGCAAAATGCCCTGTCTCCCACAAACCTTGGCTCGCCTCTGCCAGTCAGGGCTTACTTGTAGCCGAAGCGGCGTAGATATTGCGTCCGCGTGCGTTCGGGTACAATCCGCGCGAACCCACAAGGCTGCCGATGGACACCATGGCGATCGAGGCCGGCCCCCCCGCCCTCAAGGCGCAGATCCTCGCCGAAGCCCTGCCCTACATCCAGCGCTTCCACGACAGGGCGATCGTCATCAAGTACGGCGGCAACGCCATGACGGAGGCGCATCTGAAAGCCGGGTTCGCCCGCGACGTCGTGATGCTCAAGCTCGTCGGGATGAATCCGGTGATCGTTCACGGAGGTGGTCCGCAGATCGGGGACCTGCTCAAGAAGATGGGCATCGCCAGCGAATTCAAGCAGGGCATGCGCGTGACCGACGAGAAGGTGATGAACGTCGTCGAGATGGTGCTGGGCGAGCTCAACCAGGAAATCGTCGGACTCATCAATCAGCAAGGCGGCCGAGCCGTGGGCCTGACCGGGCAGGACGGCGCGTTCATCCACGCCCGAAAGCTGCTGCTCAAGAGCGAGGCCAACCACGGCGAGGTCATCGACATCGGCCTGGTCGGCGAGATCGAGAAAATCGACGCGGAACTGATCAACCTACTCGACTCGCGCGATTTCATCCCCGTGATCGCTCCGATCGGCGTCGGCGCCGACGGCGTCGCCTACAACATCAACGCCGACCTGGTCGCTGGCAAGCTCGCCGAGACGCTCAACGCGGAGAAGCTGGTGCTGATGACCAACACGGCGGGGGTGCTCGATCGCAACGCAAGGCTCTTGACCGGGCTCACCGCCAGCGAGATCGAAGCGCTGTTCGCGGACGGGACGATTCACGGCGGCATGCTGCCCAAAATCGCCTCGGCGCTCGACGCGGTGAAGAATGGAGTGAGGAGCTCGCATATCATCGACGGCCGCGTCGAGCACGCGCTGCTCCTCGAGGTACTGACCAACGAAGGCGTGGGCACCATGATCAAGGCGGGCTGACGCCCTCATCACCAAGAGAACCGTTCAGCGGCTTCCAGGGAGTGCGGCGATGGCGATCAAACCCGGCGAGCGACGGCTGCAGATCCTGCAGACGCTCGCGGCGATGCTGGAGACTCCACGCGGCGAGAAGGTCACCACCGCCGCACTGGCGGCGAGGCTCGAGGTGTCGGAGGCCGCGCTCTACCGGCATTTCGCCAGCAAGGCGCAGATGTTCGAGGGACTCATCGAGTTCATCGAGACCACGCTGTTCTCGCTGGTCAACCGCATCACCACCGAGACGACCGACGGCGTGGCTCAGGCGACGCAAATCGTCGCGGTGCTGCTGGGCTTCGCCGAAAAGAATCCCGGCATGACGCGGGTGCTCATCGGCGACGCGCTGGTCAACGAGGACGAGCGCCTGCAGACGCGGATGAACCAGCTCTACGATCGGATCGAGGCGTCGCTGCGCCAGTCGCTGAAGATCGCGCAGGCGAGCGGCGCCTGGTCGGGCGACGTCGTGGCCGACGCCAATGCGCTGCTCGCGTTCGTCGTCGGCCGATGGATGCTGTTCGCCAAGAGCGGATTCAAGCGCTCGCCGCAGGAGGGCTGGGATGCGCAGCGGAAATATCTGTTCGCCTGACGTAGCGTGGTGTCGAACCCCGCGCGTTCACGACTTTCTCAAGGTATCCCCGGGACACCACACTAGGACCGGCGGACATCCTCGATCACGAGCACCGCTGACAAGCTGCTGAACGACGCGCGGCGCGCGCTCTCCGACGGACGCATCGCCGAGGCGACGGCGCTCGCCGAGCGAGCGTTCGGCGGAAAGCTCGATGCACGCCACGCCGCGGCGCTGTTCGACATCGGCAACTTACTCGCCGGTCGCGGCCTGACCGCGAGGGCGATCGCGGCTTTCGAGCGCGCGCTCGAGCTCGTGCCCGGGCATCCAGGATTGCTGATCAACCTTGGCGTGCAACTCGACTGCGCCGGCCAGCAGGATCGGGCAGAGCGCTGCTATCGCGAGGTGCTGAGCCGGCGGCCCAGAGACATCGCGGCGCTGGCCAATCTGGCGCAGCTGCTGTTCACGCAGGAGAGGCTTGGCGAAGCGCTCCCCGTCTACGACGCGATCGTGGCGACGGCGCCGGATGCTCCCGCCGAGATCTGGAACAATCGCGGAGTCTGTCAGCGACGCGTGCGCGACTCCGGCGCCGAGGCAAGCTTCCGGCGCGCCCTCGCGCTTGCGCCCGATTCGCCACAAGTCCTCGCCAACCTCGGCTTTCTTCTGTGCGAGGCACGCCGCTACGAAGACGCGCGGCCCTTGCTCGAACGGGCGCACGCGCTCGATCCCACGCGGCTGCAGGTCGCTGCTCAGGTTCTTGATCTCGATTTGCAGTTTGCCGACTGGGCGGATTTCGAGCGCAAACAATCGGCCGTCGTTGCGGGCGTGGCGGAACTCGGCGGCGGGCGAGCGCAGGCGGTGTCTCCCTTCGCCTTCCTGTCGATCTGCGACGACCCGGCGTTGCAGCTTGCCGCGGCGAAGAGCTTCGCCTGGCCGCAGGCCGAGCCGGGCACGGCCGCGGCTGCGACCGTGAAGGTTCCGCTGCGCGTCGGATTCGCCGCAACGGCGTTTCACGATCACCCGGTGCCGAGACTCGTCGTCGACCTTCTGGAGCGGCTGGACGGCAATCGCTTCGAAGCTTACGCCTACGCCCTGGGCCCGGACACCGCCGATCAACTGCGCGCGCGTGTGGCGAGCGCGGTGAAATCGCTCGCCGATCTCGGATCCATGAGTACGGCCGACGCGGTGGCGCGGATCCGGCGCGACCGGATCGTCGTCTTGTTCGACCTGAGCGGTCACACCGAGCAGGCGCGCGCGGAGATCTTCGCCGCACGCCCCGCACCGGTGCAGATCAACTTCCTCGGGTACGCCGGCACGATGGGAGCACCGTATTACGACTACGTCGTGACCGACGAGACGGCGACGCCTGCGTCCGAGCAGGCGAATTTCAGCGAGCGCTTCGCGTATCTCGGAGCATGCTATCTGCCGAGCGACAGCCGCCGCGTTGTCGCCCAACCCCCGCCGTCGCGCGCCGACTACGGCTTGCCCGAAGGCTCCTTTGTTTTCGCGGCCCAGTCGGCGCCCTACAAGATCCTGCCGGAAATGTTCGACAGGTGGACGCGGCTCCTGCGAGAGGTCCATTCGAGCGTTCTTTGGCTGCGGCCCATGCTGCCGGTCGCGCAGAAGAATCTGCGCCGTGAAGCGCAGCGCCGCGGCGTCGATAAGGCGCGCCTCGTATTCGCGCCGCGGGAGCCGGTCGAGCGTTATCTGGCGCGCTTCAGGCTCGCAGAGCTGTATCTGGACACCTATCCTTTCGGGGCACACACGACGGTGAACGACGCCCTGTTCGCCGGGCTGCCGGTGCTTACGCTCGCCGGGCGAGGCATGGCGGCGCGCGCTTCGGCGTCGCAGCTCGTCGCGGCGGGGTTGCCCGAGTTGATCGCGAAGTCGCACGACGAGTACGCAGCGATCGCCCTCGAGCTCGGGCGCGACCGCGCGCGGTTGGGCGAGCTGACAACGCGGCTGCGAAAAAATCAGCCCCCGGGCCCGCTCTTCGACATGCAGGGCTACACGCGGCGTTTCGAGGAGATGCTGTTGCGGATTTCCGGCGACGTAACCGGTTGACGTATCAAATCGCCTGCACGGTCGAAGGCGCGATCCGGCAGCCGCTGATGCGCCAGGTGCCGTTCTTCTGCCTTTCCATGGTGTACAGCGCGACCCGCACCGTGTTGTCGGCGTCGATCAGGCGCAGAGGCTGGACGACGACGCCGTCGATCACTGCGCCCTCGAGGAACTCCGTGTAGCGCGCGGTGAGCAGCGGCGCATAGCCCGTTCGCACCATGGTCATGAACGTGGCGGCGTCGCCGAATTGGGCTTGAATGCCCGGCGACGCGTAGCCGAAAGCCTTCTTGCCGTCGCCGGCGACCAGCGCGGTGCGCTGTTGCGACACGACGCGCTGAATCGACTTCCATTGCGCTGCGGACAGCGCCGCCTCCGTGCCGGGGGTTGGCTCCGCGGCGAGCGCCGCGGCGACGGTTGCGGCCACGAGCAAACCGAGCTTCGCCAGCCAGCCTACGACACGGTGTGGCCTCGATCCCGGCGTCAGTGTCGGTGCGCGCCGCATACCGGGCACTCCGGATCCTTCAGCACCCGCACCTCGCGCCACTCCATGGCCAGCGAGTCGAGCAATAGCAGGCGCCCGGCCAGAGAGCGGCCGACACCTGCCAGGAGCTTGAGCGCCTCCGCCGCCTGGGTCGCGCCGATGATTCCGACCAGGGGCGCGTAGACGCCCATCACGGCGCAGCGCGTCTCCTCGAACTCGTCGCCTTCGCCGAACAGGCAGTGGTAGCAGGGGCTCGTCGCGTCGCGCGGGTCGAATACCGCGACCTGCCCGTCGAACCGGATCGCGGCACCGGAAACCAGCGGCTTTTTCGCGGCCACGCTCGCCCGGTTGACGGCGTGACGAGTCGCGAAGTTGTCGGAGCAGTCTATGACGACGTCGGCTTGAGTGGCGAGCGGCCCGAGCTCGGCGTCCCCGACCCGCGCCTCGACCGGCGCCACACGCACTTCGGGGTTGACCGACCTGATTCGCGCGCCGGCAGCGCGGACCTTGCTCTGCCCGATTGCGGAGGTATCGAACAGGATCTGCCGCTGCAGATTGGTCAGATCGACGCGATCGGCATCGACCAGCGTCAACGTGCCCACTCCTGCCGCAGCGAGGAACTGGGCCACCGGATTGCCCAGTCCGCCGACGCCGACGATGAGCGCGTGCGCCGAAGCATAGCGTTGCTGCGCGCCGACCCCCAGCTCCGGCAGCAGGATGTGCCGGCTGTAGCGCAGGAGTTGCGAGTCATCCAAAGTGCGGTCTCCTTGGTGCGATGTCGCCGAACACGTCGCTACGCGTCGACCGCTGCAGCGACTCGCGGTCGCTCGCCGGGTCTGCAACAAAGCGCTCGCTGTACGCACCGCGCATCGCCGGCTTCTCCGCCTCCGGGGTCGCATCCCCCCGCTCACACGCGGGGCCCCTGCTCCGCCCTCCGGCGTTCTACCCCACTCGCTTCGCGAGCGGGACCTGGCTCGCTGCTCGCGCTGCTAGACAAAAACGCCCGGCGTGGCCGGGCGTTCTTCGAGGGGATGGAGGCGTCGCCTATTGTGGCTTGGCTTGCGCGGAAACGGCCTTCGAGGACGCGATCACCGGCAGGCCCTTGAGCTGGTTCAATGCCTGCTTTAACTGGAAGTCGTCGGCGGACCCGAATTCCACCCGTGGCGGCGTGGGCTCGGCCGTAGCCTTCTGCGGCGACTTGTCGGCGTCCTTGTCGGCAGCGCCCTTGGCTTTCAACTTGGTCACTGCGTCGTCCTCCGCCGAGGCGACCACCGGCTTGCCGTCAACCAGATGGTGATCCAGGTTTGCTTCGCGCAGCCGGTTCGCCGAATCGCGGCCATCGTCGACCGCGATGTCGGGCTCGATGCCTTTGGCCTGGATCGAGCGCCCGCTCGGCGTGTAGTAGCGCGCGGTCGTGAGCTTGAGACCGGTGTTGGGGCCCAGCGGAAGGATCGTCTGCACCGAGCCCTTGCCGAAAGTCTGCGCCCCCATCACCGTGGCGCGCTTGTGGTCTTGCAGCGCGCCTGCGACGATCTCCGACGCAGATGCCGTACCGCCGTCGACAAGCACCACCATCGGCACGCGCTTCACCGCCGGCGGCAAGTCCTTGAGATAGTCGTCGCCACGGCCCCGCAGATAGTCACCGCGCGTCGCCGACAAACGCATGCGCGCGTCGGGTGTGCGCCCGTCGGTGTAGACGACCAGCGCATCGGGCGGCAGGAAAGCCGAAGCGACGCCGACTGAAACGTTGAGCAGGCCACCCGGATCGCTCCGCAGGTCGAGCACCAGGCCTTGGAGATCGCCCTGCTTGTAGAGGTCCTTCAGCGCCTTGGCCATGTCCTCGCCGGTGCGCTCCTGGAACTGCACGACGCGCAGATAGCCGTAACCGGGCTCGATCAGCTTGGCGCGAACGCTCTTGAAATTGATGATCTCGCGGGTGAGCGTGAAAGTCAGCGGAACGTCGACGTCTTTGCGCGCGACGGTCAGGACGATTTGCGTGCCCGGCTTGCCGCGCATCTTCTCCACCGCCTTGGAGAGCGACAGGCCCCGCGTGAAAGTGTCGTCGATCTTGACGATCAGGTCGCCCGACTTGATGCCGGCGCGGAACGCCGGTGTATCTTCGATCGGCGAAATCACCTTGATGACGCCGTCTTCCTGGCCGACCTCGATGCCCAGGCCTCCGAACTTGCCCTGGGTCGAGATCTGCAACTCCTTGAATGCATCGGCGTCGAGGAAATCGGAATGCGGGTCAAGCCCGTGCACCATCCCGTTGATCGCCTCGCGGATGAGCTTTTCGTCGGGAACCGGCTCGACGTAATCGCTCTTGATGCGGCCGAAGACCGTCGAGAAGAGTTGCAGCTCGTCGTAGGGGACGGCCAGCTTTCCCTCGCGCTCCGCCAGCGCCGAGAAATTGAGGCTGAGCAATAGTCCGAGCACCGCGCCCAGACCGATCAGACCTACCTTTTTCCAACCTTCCATGTCAGCCTCATGCCTGCTGGCGGCGCTATCCGAACATGGTGGCGCTCGCCTGGTGGAACAACCCGAGAAAAGGAGTATACGCCCGCCCGCTCTTGCGCCAAACATACCTGACGCTTCGCTGACAGCGCTGACGGCCCAGCCATCGTGACGTGGACCGTCTCGCGGCGAGGGAGTTCCTTCACGCGGCCTGGTGGCGAGCGCCCGGCTGTCCCGGCCCGCCGTCCTGCCGCGGCTGCGGGTTGGGCTATGATTAATCCTTTCCATGCCGCGTACTCACCGACGTGTCCGAAGCGCTGCAATTCGTCGTCAACAACTGGATGCTGGTCGCCGTGGCCGTGGTTTCCGGGGCAATGCTGGTCTGGCCATTGTTCCAGAAGCGTTTCTCACCGGTCCGCGACATCGGAGTTCAGGGCGCCACGCAACTTATCAACCGCAACGACGCCGTCATCCTCGACCTTCGCGAGACGCAGGAGTACGAAGGCGGGCGAGTGCCGAATGCCGTACACATTCCGCTGTCGCAGCTCACGAGCCGTGGCCAGGAGCTGGCCAAGTTTGTCGGCCGGCCGCTGATCGCGTACTGCGAGCGCGGCAATCGCAGCCGGACCGCGGCCTCGGCGCTCGCCAAACTCGGCTTCTCGGAGATCTTCGTCCTGCATGGAGGTCTGCGGGCCTGGGCGGACGCAGGAATGCCGCTTGAGAAAGGCTGACCGTTCGGGTACGCGCCCATAGCGTTGGCAGGCCCTAGTCATGGCGGCGCCGGTAATGATGTATTCGACCGCGATCTGCCCGTACTGCGTCCGGGCTGAGCGGCTGCTGCACGCCAAGGGCGTCGCGGTGATCGAGAAGGTGCGCGTGGACCTCGATACCGAGCGCCGCACGGAAATGATGCAAAAGACCGGCCGGCGGACCGTTCCGCAAATCTACATCGGCGGCGTGCACGTCGGAGGCTATGACGACCTGGTCGTTCTCGATCGAGCGGGGAAGCTCGTGCCGATGCTGATTGGAGAGAAGAGCGGCTGACGCGGGGAGGTCGTGTCCTTTGCTATAATTTCCAGTTTTCGCCCCACCAGGAATTCGCATGACCGACCCCCAAGCGCAAACCGCGCCGTCGCTCGCCATCGAGAGGATTTACGTCAAGGACCTGTCGCTGGAGAACCCCGGTGCGCCGCGATCGCTTATGCAGATGGCGGAGGCGCCGCAAGTCGAGGTCGGGTTGCGCACTCGCGGCGAGCAGATCGACCAAAACCTTTTCGAGTGCGTGCTCACCATCACGGTCACCGCAAAGGCCGGCGACAAGACGTTGTTCCTGGTCGAAGCCGCCCAAGCGGGCGTGTTCCGGATCCAGGGAATCCCGATGGCGGACATTCAGCCGATCATGGGCATTCACTGCCCGACCGTGCTCTTTCCCTACATCCGCGAAACGATCGCCAACGCGATCATCCGTGCCGGGTTTCCGCCAGTGCACTTGGACCCGATCAATTTCGAGATGCTCTACCAGCAGCAGCTCGCCAATCTTCAGCAGCAACCGGCGGCGTCGCCGGTGCCGAGCTAACGCGAAGGCACGCGGCCGGCGCGCATTGGGATGCGACCGGCCGCACCGGCGCGCCAGGTTTGACGGCGATGCGTGGAGACTTCGAAGGCAAGGCGGCGTGAGTCTTTCCCTTCAGGCCTCGCTCGGGGTGGCGCTCGCGCTCGGCGGCAGCGCGCTGGCCGCCGAATTTCACGCAACGTCCGAGGTGGCGGTCCTCTACGACGCCCCGTCAGCGAAGGCGCGCGCGCTGTTCGTGCTGGGTCGCGACGTTCCGTTGGAGATGATCGTAACCGTCGAAGGCTGGATGAAGGTGCGCGATGCCGGTGGCACCGTGGCTTGGGTGGAGAGAAAGGCTCTGGGCGACAAGCGGATGCTCGTCGTTCGCGCGCCGGTCGCCGACGTGCTCGCCAGCCCCAACGAAGGCGCGACCGTCGTCTTCAGGGCCGAGCAGAACGTTCTGCTCGAGCTTGCCGACGCGGCGCCCGCCACCACCACGCCGGGATGGGCGAAGGTTCGCCACCGCGACGGGCAGACGGGTTTCGTCCGCATCGCGCAAGTCTGGGGTCTTTGACGTCGGCCGATGAGTGAGCGCGTCGCCATCCTGGGGGCCGGCGCGTGGGGTACCGCGCTCGCAGTGCATCTCGCGCGCGTCTCCTCGGCTTCGGGAATCGTTCTCTGGGCGCGCGATCCGCGGCAGGCGCAGGCGATCGAGCGAGCTCGCGAAAACGTGCGCTACCTGCCCGGCGTGTCCCTTTCCCCCGGCATCTCGATCGCCTCCGACTTAAGCTCCGCTGCGGCGTCCGCGTCGCTCATCGTCGTTGCCACGCCCATCGCTGCGCTGCCCGATCTGGTCGATGCCCTGCGTGGCGTGGCCGCCGCACCACTGCTCTGGGTCGGCAAGGGCTTTGTCGCCGACGCCAAGGCCGCAGCCGGGGTCGCGCTTGCGCACCAAGTCATCGCTCCGCGGTGGCCAGCGCCCGTGGGAGCGATTTCGGGTCCCAGCTTCGCCGTGGAGGTGGTGCGGGGATTGCCCACGGCAGTGAGCGTGGCGGCGACCGACGCGGAACTTGCCGAGCGCGCCGCGCACCTTCTGCGCGGCGACGCATTCCGCGCCTACGTAAGCGGCGACCTGACCGGCGTCGAGACCGGCGGCGCGGTGAAGAACGTGCTGGCGATCGCCGCAGGGATAAGCGACGGACTCGACTTCGGCCACAACGCTCGCGCGGCGCTGATCACCCGGGGGCTCGCCGAGACCGGCCGATTGTCGGCGGCGCTCGGCGGCAAGCGCGAGACGCTCATGGGACTCGCGGGCCTCGGTGACCTGGTGCTCACCTGCACCGGGGACCCGTCGCGCAACCGGCGAGTCGGCCTAGGTCTGGCGCGTGGAGCGCCCCTCTCGCGGATTCTCGCCGAGCTGGGGCACGTGGCCGAAGGTGTCCAAGCCGCGCGCGCGGCGCATGCTCTGGCCGCGGCCCTCGCCATCGACATGCCCATTTGCGAGGCGGTGTATCGCGTGCTGCACGAGGACCTCGCGCCGCGGCTCGCGGTGGAGTCGCTGCTTGCGCGCGAGCCGGGCCGGGAATTCCAGTGACGCGCTAGCCCGACCCGTTAAATCCCGCCTGCCGCCACGCCTCGTACACGGCGATGGCCACGGCGTTGGAAAGGTTGATGCTGCGCACCCCGGGGCGCATCGGGATGCGCAAACGCGCCTGCGGCGCGAACCCGGCGAGAATGTCCTCGGGGAGCCCCGAGGTCTCGCAACCGAAAACCAGCACATCGTCGTGGCGAAGCGCACAGTCGAAAAGCGAGCGCTCCGCCTTGGTTGTTAACGCCAGCCAGCGACGCAGACCGTCGCGATCGACCGCCTCGCGGCAAGCCTCCCAGTTGCCGTGCACGACGAGGCGCGTGTACTCGTGGTAGTCGAGCCCGGCGCGCCTGAGCTCGCGGTCATCGATTCGAAAGCCGAGGGGTTCGACCAGGTGCAGCTGCGCGCCAGTGTTGGCGGCTAGCCGGATCACGTTCCCTGTGTTGGGGGGGATTTCGGGATGGACGAGTACGATCGCGACCACCCGGGATCCCGTGCGCCGTGCGGCGATCAGCCGACCGCTGGCAAGGTGCGCGCGACGACCCAGTTCTCCACGCGAATCGCGCCGGCGGCCTTGAGCGTCTTCGCGAACTCGGCCAGCGTTGCCCCCGTCGTCATCACGTCGTCGACCACGGCTACGCTCAGACCCTTCACGTCGGCGTCGCAGCAGAACGCTCCGCGAACGTTGCGTGCGCGCTCGGACCACGGCAATGCCGCTTGCGGAGGCGTGGTCCGCGTCCTGCGCACGCCGGTGGCCATCAGCGCAATGCCGGCCTTGGCAGCGAGAACGCGCGCGATCTCCGCGGCTTGATTGCAGCCGCGCTCGCGCTGACGCTCCTCGGAGAGGGGCAGCGCGATCAGGCACCGGGGCCGCCTCGACGGGCGCCTGCGGTGCGCGGCAAGGATCGCGTCGGCGCACCAATCGGCGAGCGCGAGGCGTCTTTGGTACTTGAAGGCGTGGATCAGCCGGTCGACCGGGAAAGCGTAGGCGCACGCGGCGATCGTCGCGTCGAACGGCGGCGGGTTGGCAAGGCATTGGCCGCAGATTTCGTCGCCCGCGGTCGGCAGCGCGCACACCGGGCACGCGTGCTCGATCCAGGGAAGCTCGCGCGAGCAATCGCCGCAGATGATGCAATCTCCCGACGGTGCCGCACACAGCTCGCAGCGCTGCGGCAATGCCCGCCGCGCCGCACCGAGCGCACTCTTTCGGACGCTGTCGAACGCGCTGGCCAGGAAGTTTGACAACCCTCGGCCCTCCCCCGAAACTTGCCGCATTCTAACCGCTCTGTCGCACGACGTGCAGCCCGCGCTGGGTGACATCCGTTCTGATTGAAAGCCCCGGCGGCCGACACGGATGAGCACTGAACGCGGCAGGTTTCGGCTCGACGAAGCGAGCGTGCGGCGCTCCTTCGAGCGCGCGGCCGCAACCTTCGACGCCGCAGCGGCTCTGCACCGCGAGGTGGCGGCGCGGATGGCGGAGCGTCTCGGCGTGGTCAGGATCGCGCCCTCCGCGATCCTCGACGCGGGTTGCGGAACCGGCGAGGCGTTGGGCGAATTGGCGGCGCGCTATCCCGAGGCGCAGCCGATCGGAATCGATCTGGCGCGCGCCATGACCAGCGCGGCGCGCGCCCGGGTCCTTGCGCGCCCCGGCGATGAGCGCTCGCTCGAGCGAGTCGCCGGGTCCCGGATGAGCGTCCCAGCTCGGCCTTGGCTCGTCTGCGGCGATATCCTGCGCCTGCCGCTGCGCGCGGGGTCGATGGGGCTCGTCTGGAGCAATCTCGTGCTGCAGTGGGTGAACGAGCCGGCACTGGCATTCGCAGAGTTCCATCGCGTGCTTGCCGTCGGCGGGCTGCTTAGCTTCACGACTCTGGGCCCGGACACGCTGCGCGAGCTGCGCTCGGCGTTCGCCAGCGCCGACAGCGCGGTGCACGTGCACCGGTTCATCGACATGCACGACTTGGGCGACATGCTCGTGGACACGGGGTTTGCCGACCCTGTCATGGACATGGAAGTCCTGACTCTCACCTACGCCGACTCGCGTTCGCTGATGCGCGAGCTCAGAGCGCTCGGCGCGTCGAATGCAGCCGTGAGCCGGAGCCGAAGCCTCATGGGCAAGCAGCGCTGGGCGCGAGCCGTCGGCGCGCTCGAGAAGTTCCGCAGGGACGATAGGCTGCCCGCGTCATTCGAAGTCGTGTACGGCCACGCCTGGAAACCCAAGCCCCGGCGGTTGGCCGATGGCAGGGAAATCGTGCGCTTCGAGCGACCCATGCGTCGGTGAGGCGGCGACGTGAGCAGCCTTTTCGCGGTGTGCCGATCATGCTAAGCTTCGCGCTCCTTTCGACTTGAGGCAGCAGGCGGCGCCGCGCGTCATCGGAGTCCAGCATTGGCGACCGCATCCGCGACTCTAGCCTTCACGTCGGTTCCATGGTGCAAACCCCCGTTGCGCAGCCGTTCGACACGGATCACTACTGCGTCCGACGTGCTGGCGGGACCACGGCAGCGCATTGCCAAGGACTTGCGACGCGCACCGGCCGAGCGCTGACGCGGATCATCGACGTTCTCGAGGAAGGCATGGATCGCATCGACACAGCACGTCGCCCGCGTGGGAACGGAAGGCGGCCAGGCAATGCGGCGCTCGCGCTGTCGGCACTGGTGCCGGGAGCGGCATTCGCCGAGCGGCAATACAACCTTCCGCCGCCGGTCACTCCAGTCGCGACGCAGATCTTCGACTTGCATACCTACATCTTGTGGATCTGCGTCGCGATCTTCGTGGGCGTGTTCTCGGTGATGTTCTATTCGATCTTCGCGCATCGCAAGTCGAAGGGACATCAGGCGGCAAAGTTCCACGAGAACACGCTGGCCGAGGTCGTTTGGACCGCGATTCCATTCCTGATCCTGTTGTTCATGGCCTTTCCGGCGACCAAGACGGTGCTGGCGATGAAGGATTCGTCGGTGCCCGACATGACGGTCAAGGTCACGGGTTTCCAGTGGAAGTGGAATTACGACTACCTCGATCACGGATTCTCCTACATGAGCAATCTGGCGACCCCGCAGGCGCAGATCCACAACCGGGAAGCCAAGGGCGAGCATTACTTGCTCGACGTCGACCAGCCGATGGTCGTGCCGGTGGGCAAGAAGGTGCGCATCCTGGTAACCGCCGGCGACGTCATCCATTCGTGGTGGGTGCCGGCGTTCGGAGTCAAGCAGGACGCGATCCCGGGTTTTGTGCGCGACTCCTGGTTCCGCGCCGACAAGCCGGGGACTTATCGCGGGCAATGCGCGGAGCTTTGCGGCAAGGAGCATGGCTTCATGCCGATCGTGGTCGAGGTCAAGTCGGCCGACGACTACGCCAAATGGCTCGACGACCAGAAGAAGAAGACTGCAGCGGTCGCCGACGATCCGAACAAGGTCTGGGAACTCAAGGAGCTAGTCGCCCGCGGCGAGAAGGTCTACGCCGCCCGCTGCGTCGCGTGTCATCAGACCACCGGCAAGGGTGTTCCCGACGCGTTCCCCGCGCTCGACGGATCGCCTGTGGTCAACGGGCCCAAGGAGGCGCAGATCAAGATCGTGCTCAATGGCGTGGCCAAGGAGGGCAAACCGACGGCGATGGTGGCGTGGAAGGATACGCTCTCGGATACCGAGATCGCCGCAGTCATTACCTATACGCGCAACAGTTGGGGCAACCATACCGACCAGGCCATCCAGCCGGCGGAAGTGAAAGCCGACCGCCAGTAGGCGCACGCCAATTCGCCAGGTTCCAGCGAGGAGCAAGCAATGAGCAGCATTCCGCACGATCACGCCGCCGGCCACGACGCACACGCGCATGTGCCTAGCGGCATCATGCGCTGGATCACGACGACCAATCACAAGGACATCGGCACGCTCTATCTGTGGTTCTCGATGATCATGTTCCTTGCCGGCGGCGTGCTCGCGCTGACCATCCGCACCGAGCTGTTCCAGCCCGGGTTGCAGATCGTCGATCCGGAATTCTTCAATTCGCTCACCACGCTGCACGGGCTGATCATGGTTTTCGGCGCGATCATGCCGGCAGCGGTGGGCTTCGCCAACTGGCAGATACCTCTGATGATCGGCGCGCCGGACATGGCGTTCGCGCGAATGAACAACTGGAGCTTCTGGCTGCTGCCGTTCGCCGCGGCCCTGCTCATCGCGTCGTTTTTCGTGCCGGGGGGAGCGGCCGCGGGCGGGTGGACGCTCTACGCGCCGCTCTCGGTGCAGGCCGGAATGGGCTTGGACTTCACTATCTTCGCGGTGCACATCCTCGGGGCTTCGTCGATCATGGGGGCGATCAACATCATCACCACGATCCTCAACCTGCGCGCCCCGGGCATGACGCTGATGAAGATGCCGCTGTTCGTGTGGACGTGGCTCATCACCGCGTACCTGCTGATCGCGGTCATGCCGGTGCTCGCGGGAGCAGTGACCATGCTGCTCACCGATCGGCACTTCGGCACCAGCTTCTTCAACGCGGCGGGCGGCGGTGACCCGGTGCTGTTCCAGCACATCTTCTGGTTCTTCGGGCATCCCGAGGTCTACATCATGATCCTGCCCGCCTTCGGGATCGTCTCGACCATCATCCCGGCGTTTTCGCGCAAGCCGCTGTTCGGCTACGCCTCGATGGTCTATGCCACCTCGTCCATCGCGATCCTGTCGTTCATCGTCTGGGCGCATCACATGTTCACCGTCGGGATGCCTGCGGCCGGGCAGCTGTTCTTCATGTACGCGACCATGCTGATCGCCGTGCCAACCGGCGTGAAGGTGTTCAACTGGGTCGCCACGATGTGGAGGGGCTCGCTCACCTTCGAGACTCCGATGCTGTTCGCCATCGGCTTCATTTTCCTGTTCACGATGGGCGGGTTCACCGGCCTGGTGCTGTCGATCACGCCGGTCGACATCCAGCTGCAGGACACCTACTACGTCGTCGCCCACTTCCACTACGTGCTGGTCGCGGGATCGCTGTTCGCGTTCTTCGGTGGAGTGTATTACTGGCTGCCGAAGTGGTCGGGCCGGATGTACGACGAGACGCTCGGGAAATGGCACTTCTGGCTGTCGATGATCTTCTTCAACGTTACGTTCTTCCCGATGCACTTCCTGGGGCTCGCCGGCATGCCGCGTCGCATTCCAGACTACGCGACCCAGTTCACGGATTGGAACATGGTGGCGTCGATCGGCGCGTTCGGCTTCGGGCTGTCGCAACTCGTGTTCCTTTACACCGTCCTGAAGGCGATGAGATCTGGGCCGAAGGCGTCGGCCAGGCCGTGGGAAGGCGCCGATACGCTGGAGTGGACGCTGCCCTCGCCGGCGCCGTACCACACCTTCGAGACGCCACCGCACGTGGGCTGATGGGGCGCGCGTGAAATCGGTACTCACCCGCGATGCCTCGGAGCGCAACGACAGGCGCGCCGCGAACCTGCGCACGGCGGCGACTCTCGGATCGATCGCCTTGCTGTTCTTCGTCGGGATCGTCGCTGCGCAGTACTCGGGAAGCGCGACCGTCGGCATCGGCGCGGTGGGCTTGGCGATCCTCGCCTTTCTCGCGGTCGCCCTCTGGCGCAACCTCCGGAAGTGAACGATCGATGAGCGCGCCCGCAATCCGGTCGAATCGCGTCATGCTGGCGAAGCTGTGCGTCGTGGCCGCAGTCATGTTCGGCTTCGGCTTCGCCATGATTCCGTTCTACAACAAGATCTGCGAAGTGACCGGATTGCGCGACATCGACGTCGCCGACAGGCTGGTCAATACGCAGATCGACGCTGCGCGCAGCATCCGCATCGAGCTCGACGCCAATCTGAGCAAGCTGCCGTGGCGCTTCCGGCCGCTCACCCCGATCGTCACGGTGCATCCGGGCGAGCTCACGCAGGTCGTCTACGAAATCGAGAACATGAGCGACCGGCCGCTGACCGGGCAGGCGATCCCGAGCTATGGGCCGCAACGCGCGGGAGACTACTTCAAGAAACTGGAGTGCTTCTGTTTCACCAAGCAGTCGTTCGAGCCGCACGAAAAGCGACAGATGCCGGTGGTGTTCGTCGTCGATCCGAAGCTGCCTGCCGACGTCGCGACGATCACGCTGTCGTACACGTTCTTCGAGGTCGAGGGCAACAGGACCTAGTGTCTGGTATGGATGTTTGCAACGACATAGGGTCGGGGAAGGGGAGCAAAGCATGAGCACGCCACAGACCGGCACCAAGCCCTATTACTTCGTGCCGCAGCCGTCGCACTGGCCGATCACCGGCTCGTGCGGGCTGCTGCTGATGGCGGCCGGCGCTGCGGCCTGGTTCAATTCCTACCCGATCGGCCCGTGGCTGCTTCTCGCCGGCCTCGCCTTGCTGCTCACGATGATGTTCGGGTGGTTCGGACGCGTCATCGACGAGTCCGAGCGCCGGCTCTACAACCACAGGGTCGATATCTCGTTCCGCTGGGGAATGGGCTGGTTCATCTTCTCGGAGGTGATGTTCTTCGCAGCCTTCTTCGGCGCGCTGTTCTACGTGCGTAACCTGTCCGTGCCCTGGCTAGGAGACTTGGAGCAGAAGCTGCTGTGGCCGGATTACACCGCGGCGTGGCCGACCATGGGTCCGTACCTCAAGGAGGCGTTCACCCCGATGGGGGCGATCGGCGTTCCGCTGTTGAACACCATCCTGCTGCTCTCCTCCGGCGCAACGATCACCGTCGCGCATTACGCGCTCAAGGATGGCCGCCGCGGCGCGCTGAAGCTCTGGCTGTTCCTCACCATCGCCCTCGGCGTCACCTTCCTTTGTTTCCAGGCCTACGAGTACACCCACGCCTACAGCGAGCTCAACCTAAAGCTGAGCTCCGGGGTCTACGGCTCGACATTCTTCATGCTCACGGGCTTTCACGGCTTCCACGTGACCGTCGGTGCGATCATGCTCTCGGTGATGCTGGTGAGGATCTTCGGCGGGCACTTCGATGCCCAGCATCATTTCGCGTTCGAGGCCACGACATGGTACTGGCACTTCGTCGACGTGGTGTGGCTGCTGCTTTTCGTGCTGGTGTACTGGCTGTAGCGGTCCAGGGAATTACGACGCCGCTGGCGCTCGGCCTCGGGGTACCGATGCCGCGTTGGGAGGGCCGCGGCCCGACTCGTCGCAGCGTCACCGCAGGCCGGCATCGCCGATCCAGCCGAGCTTGTAGCTCAAGACCAGGAAGATGATCAGGCTCGCCGACAGCGCCACGCGGAGCGCCAGAGCCTTGACCATTCGCGTCCCGCGACCGCGGTCGTGATAAAGGAAATAGAGCGCAGATCCGAGGCTCAAGATGATGAGCACCAGGGCGGCGATGACGATGATCTTGATCATTGCG
Organism: Casimicrobiaceae bacterium; assembly: GCA_035623155.1. Taxonomy (GTDB): domain Bacteria; phylum Pseudomonadota; class Gammaproteobacteria; order Burkholderiales; family Casimicrobiaceae; genus PALSA-1003. Next base: position 106,329 of record DASPTZ010000163.1, read on the forward strand.
TCTGCGAAGTGGCTAAAGCCGGGCCATCAAGTCTAGTTGAGGCATGGGCCCGTGCCAAACCCGATCGCGTCCTTCTTTTTGCACCGCCGCTTTCGCCCGACGCTCTGGCCGACGCTGGGAGTGATCGTGCTCGTGGCGGCGACGGTCAGCCTTGGCAACTGGCAGCGGCACCGCGCCGAGCAGAAGCAGGCGCAGCGCGAGCAGGTCGATCGCGCCGCGCGCGAGCCTCCGCTCGAACTCGCCGGGCCGATGGACGACGTCGCTGCGCTGCGCTTCCGAGCGGTGCGCGTCGTCGGGGAGTTCGACCCGCGCCGGCAGATGCTCATCGACAACAAGGTGCATGCGGGACGGCCCGGGTATGAGGTCGTGACGCCGCTCAAGCTCGCCGCGGGTCGCTTCGTGCTGGTCGATCGCGGCTGGGTCGCGCAGCGCGCGACGCGCTCTGAGCTGCCAGAGGCACCACCGCCGAAGGGCGAAGTCGTCGTCGAGGGCCGCATCAACTTGCCGCCAGCGCGCTACCTCGAGTTGCGCCCCGACCTCGACGGCGGTCCGGTGCGCCAAAACCTGGACATCGAGCGCATAGGCGGCGCGACGGGGCTACCGTTGTTGCCAGTCGTCATCGAACAGACCGCCGACGCGCACGACGGGCTCGTGCGCGACTGGCCGCCGCCGGACTTCGGCGTCGACCAGCACCGCAGCTACATGCTGCAGTGGTACTCCCTGGCGCTGCTCGGATGCGTGCTGTGGGTCGGGCTCAATTGGCGTCCCCTGGGTGGCGACGGTGAATCCAGCCCCGGCTAGTACCCCGGCCCATAAGTTTGCGTACATGCCGAGAGCCGCAACCGCGCGCCGAGCGCGCGAAGCGAACCGCAGCCATAGCTTAGACTATGGCGAGGATGAGCGACAAAGCGATCGGCGATGCGGGGCGGCTCGAACATAGCGAAATTTGTGGGTCGGGGTACTAGGGCGGGAGGCCGGCGCAAGCTGCTCCTGCTGGCGGCGTTCGCGATCTCTCCGGTCGTTGCCTCGTATGCGGCCTACTACTGGTTCGCGCCCGCCAAGCGTGTCAATTACGGCGAGCTGCTCGAGACGCGACCGGTGCCGGAGATTGCAGGGACGCTCGCCGACGGGTCGCGCTTCTCGCTAACGGATCTGCGCGGCCGGTGGCTGCTTCTCGTCGTCACGAGTGGGGAATGTGACGAGGCTTGTCTGCGGGCGTTATCCGCGACTCGCCAGGCACGGACGATTCAGGGCCGGGAGCAGGATCGGGTGCTGCGGGTATGGCTGCGGACCGCCAACGGGTCCCCGCCCGCTCGCGAGGTGCTGGCGCTGCACCCGGGGCTCGTCGCGGCGCATGCGGACAGAGACGAGCTTGCGCGGTTGCCGATCGATGCCGGCGACAGCGGCATCCTGCTCATCGATCCACTGGGAAACTTGGTGCTGCGATACGGCGCTGATGCCGACATCAGGCGCCTGGCGAACGATCTAGGGCGGCTGCTGAGCGCCTCGCAGGTGGGCTGAAGACGCCGTCAACGCGGGTGGCAAGAGAACCGACGGTCCCCGCCCGGTGAAGACCGCCCCAGACCGGTTATCCCAAACGGAACAGGTTGCTTACACCTTACCCTTCGTCATTCGGGTTCGGGTACACTTTGGTTTCACGGATCGGGCCGCATGGAACGGATCGGCCGGTGAGTATTACCGCGCCCGGGGGGCGCAATCCCGCAGCGCGAGCGCTCGAAGTCGAGTCAGCGCTGCCGTCTCGAGGCGAACGATGACGATCGAAACCAATACGCAGCAGTCGACGCTCCCTGCGGTGCGCACTGTCGGCGCGCTGGCGCCCTTCGGCTGGCTCGCCGCGGGCGCACGGGACTTTGGCGCTCACCCGCTGCCAAGCCTCTTCTACGGTGCGTGCTTTGCCGTGATGGGCTGGCTGATCGTCTTCATGTTCCGACACGCGTTCGAATACGTGTCGGCGCTGGTCACGGGGTTCTTCCTCGTCGGGCCGTTCCTGGCGATCGGCCTCTACGATCTTTCGCGCAGGCGCGAGCTGGGCGAAGCGCCCCGGCTGGCGCCAACGCTCAGCGCCTGGAGCCGCAATCTCGGCGCGATCGGCGTGTTCGCAATCGTCCTGATGGTGCTCCTTGTTATTTGGGCGCGCGCATCGCTCATCGTGTTCGCGCTGTTCTACACCGGCGCGGTGCCGACGGTTGCCGACTTCCTGGAACAGGTCTTCTCGCTGGACAACGTCGAATTCCTGCTGGCGTATGGCTGCTTCGGCGGGTTGTTCGCCTTGCTGACGTTCGCGCTCAGCGTCGTCTCCGTTCCGATGATGATCGACCGGCCGGTCGACGGCATCGTCGCCGTGCTCACCAGCTTCAAGGCGTTCGGCAACAACGTGCCTGCAATGCTCGTCTGGGGCGCTTCGATCGTGGTTCTGGTGGGACTGGGGTTCGCGCTCGTCTTCGTCGGTCTGGTCGTCACCGTGCCGGTGATCGGCCACGCGACGTGGCACGCCTATCGCGCGCTGGTCGAATAGGCGCTGCGCGCAACGGCTAACCGTATCGCCAAATCGACTCTTCCCTTGGTTTGCGGCCTGTTTCCCAATCGACCTGGCACGCGATCGCAACATCCCGCGCGCTTGAAAAGAGGCTCAGAAACAAGTGATTATTGGACCCGTGGACAAACAGGCCCATAATGCATTAAGGTCGTAAATGATACTCGTTTGGCGACGGATTACAGAGCTCGCGACGAGTCTTTTCCGACTCAGCGAGCGAGGAGATGAAGTCATTTCTCACCGGATCTCGTCGAAAGCTGTGTTTCAGAAAATCCAAATGCGGCAAGCAGCGTGAGCAGGATGGTTTCCCACCGCGCCGGACGCCCCGGGTTGAGCGAGGCGACCCGCGGCATCGCATCTAGCCTTTCCCGCAGTTCATCATTTGTCGCCAGCAGGATGCCGTTCATTGAATCGGGGCCGCCGCCATGGTTTTAGCAATTGCATTGGTCTTGTTGGTCATTGGCTCCGTCCTGTTTCACTACCTGAGCCCATGGTACTTCCAGCCGATCGCCTCGAACTGGAGTTCGATCGACGACACAGTGACAGTCACCTTCTGGGTCACCGGATTTGTCTTCGTCGTCGTCAACGTGTTCATGGCTTATTGCGTGCTGCGCTACCGCCGGCGGAAGGGAAGCCAGGCGCACTACGAACCCGAGAGCAAGAAACTGGAAGGGGCGCTGATCTTGGCGACCACAGTGGGTGTCATCGCCATGTTGGCTCCTGGCTTGTTCGCCTGGGCGAAGTTCATCGAGGTGCCGAAAGAGGCGGCGGTGGTCGAGGTCGTGGGCCGGCAGTGGTACTTCAACTATCGCTTTCCGGGGAAGGATGGCGTGCTTGGCACCGTCGACGCCAAGTTCGTGAGCGACGAGAATCCGTTCGGCATCAATCCCGACGACCCGAGCGGACAGGACGACATCCTGGTCACGACGCAGCAACTGCACCTCCCTGTGGGCAAGCCGGTCAAGCTGGAACTGCGTGCGATAGACGTCCTGCACGACTTCACGGTGCCCCAGTTCCGGTCCAAGATGAATATGGTGCCGGGCCTGGTCACCTACGTCTGGTTTACACCCACCCGAACCGGGACGTTCGAGGCCTTCTGCGAGCAGCTATGCGGCATTGCGCATTTCGCCATGCGCGGCAAGGTCATCGTCGAAGAGGAGAGCGCGTTCCAGGCGTGGCTGGCGAGCTACCCGACGTTCGCGCAAACCCAGGCCCGGGTCGCCGGCGATGCCGAGGCGGGCAAGACCCTCTATGCGGTGTGCGCCGCCTGTCATGGCGCACAAGGGGAGGGCAACCCGTCGCTCAACGCGCCGAAGCTGGCTGGCCAGGGGGACTGGTACTTGAAGCGGCAGTTGAGGAATTTCAAGAACGGTACTCGGGGAACGGACGAGAAGGACGTTTCCGGCAAGACCATGGCGCCGATGGCGGCGACGCTGGCCGATGACGCCGCCATCGATAACGTCGTCGCCTACATCAAGACGCTTCCGGATAATCCTGCGCCCCTCACAGTGAACGGGAATGCGAAGAGCGGCCATGACGCTTACGTAACCTGCGGAGCCTGTCACGGCGACAACGCCCGCGGCATACAGGCGATGAACGCTCCGCGGCTCAAGGGCATGAGCGACTGGTACCTGGTCACCCAATTGAAGAATTTCAGAGGCGGAATCCGAGGCGCCCATCCGAACGATGTGTTCGGCCGGCAAATGGGATTCCTGGCAGCCGTTCTAACAGACCAGCAGGCTGCCGATGTGGTCTCCTACGTCGACACCTTGCGCTGATCGGCGAGCGCTGCGCCATATCCGTCAGCATTCAGGACCTGACTCAAAGCGAATCGAGCATCGTGAATAGCTAGCGAAGAGGAACACCGATGACTTCCGTTACCCATGACGAAACGGCGTACGTGCCACCCGCCGAAGTCGAAGAGCCAGAGCTCTACCACCCGAAAACATTCATCGGGAAATACATCTGGTGCCAGGACGCCAAGGTCATCGCGATCCAGTACGCGATCACCGCGATCGCGGTGGGGGTGGTGGCTCTGGTGCTCTCGGGAATCATGCGCCTGCAGCTCGGGTACCCGCACGTCTTCTCCTTCATCAACCCGAGCAACTACCTTCAGTTTGTCACCATACACGGCATGATCATGGTGATCTACCTGCTGACGGCGCTGTTCCTGGGGGGCTTCGGCAACTACCTCATCCCGTTGATGTGCGGCGCGCGCGATATGGTCTTCCCGTACGTCAACATGGTGAGCTACTGGGTTTATCTGTTCGCGGTGCTGCTGCTGGTGGCGAGCTTCTTCGTGCCGGGAGGTCCCACCGGCGCCGGCTGGACGCTATATCCGCCCCAGGCCATCCTCTCGGGCACCCCGGGAGCCAATTGGGGGATCATCTTGATGCTGGTGTCCCTTGCATTCTTCATCATCGGCTTCACGATGGGAGGCTTGAATTACGTGGTGACGGTGCTGCAGTCGCGCACGCGCGGCATGACGATGATGCGGTTGCCCTTGACGGTATGGGGGATCTTCATGGCCACGGTACTGGCGCTGCTGGCCTTTCCTGCGTTGTTCGTCAGCGCCGTCATGATGACGCTGGACCAGGCGCTGGGCACCAGCTTTTTCATGCCCGCTGTCGTCGAGAAAGGACAGCACCTCGGCTTCAACGGGGGAAGTCCGATACTGTTTCAACATCTGTTCTGGTTCTTCGGCCATCCCGAGGTCTACATCGTCGCGCTGCCCGCCTTCGGCATCGTCTCCGATCTGATTAGCGTCCACGCCAGAAAGAACATCTTCGGCTATCGGATGATGGTCTGGGCGATCTTGGCCATCGGCGGCTTGAGCTTCATCGTGTGGGCGCACCACATGTACGTCAGTGGGATGAATCCGTACTTCGGCTTCTTTTTCGCCACCACCACGCTGATCATCGCCATCCCCACCGCGCTGAAGGTCTACAACTGGGTGCTGACATTGTGGCGGGGCAACATCCACCTCACTGTTCCGATGCTGTTCGCCATCGGCTTCGTCTTCACCTTTATCAACGGGGGACTGACGGGTCTGTTCCTCGGCAACGTGGCGGTCGACATCCCGCTTTCCGGGACGATGTTCGTCGTCGCCCACTTCCACATGGTGATGGCGGTGTCGCCGGTTCTGGTGGTGTTCGGGGCGATCTATCACTGGTACCCCAAGATCACCGGCCGCATGCTCAACGACACGCTGGGCAAAATTCACTTCTGGGTCACGTTCCTCGGAACCTATGCCATCTACTACCCGATGCATTACCTCGGCTTCATGGGCGTGCCGCGCCGATACTATGCGATGGGAAGCACGGTCATCATGCCCGAATCGGCGCACACCTTGAACGAAGCCATCACCATTGCTACGCTGATCGTGGGCGTGACCCAGATCGTGTTCTTCTACAACCTGATCTGGAGTTATTTCAGGGGCAAGCCTGCCGGTCCCAACCCGTGGCGCGCAACGTCGCTCGAGTGGCAAACTCCCGAAACACCGCCGAAGCACGGCAACTTCGGCAAGGAGTTGCCAGTCGTGTATCGCTGGGCTTATGACTACAGCGTGCCGGGTGCCGCCGAGGACTTCATACCGCAGAACCAGCCGCCGGCGAAGAGAGTCGCCGCCGCCGGTGCGGCCAAGCCTGCAAGCGCCTAACCGTGACAACGTCACTGCTGGTCCTGGGCGTCATCATGGCGATTATCGTCGGGTGGCTCCTGCGCCAGACGCTGAACGTCAAGCCTTGGCTGTCGCAGCGCGCCGTCGAAGGCGCCGTCGAAGGCGCAGACGGGAAAGGCGCGCTGCACATGCCGTCGATCAAGGTCGGTCTCTGGGTATTTCTTGCGGTCGCGACGTCGCTGTTCGCGCTGCTCATCAGCGCCTACCACATGCGAATGATGGACGCGGACTGGGCCAAGTTGCCCGTCCCGAAGGTACTGTGGCTCAACACCGTGGTGCTGGTCTTAAGCAGTGTCGCGATGCAGTGGACGCGCAACGAAGCGCAGCGGGGACAAGCCGACGGCGTTAGAGACGGCCTCATCGCGGCGGGCATTTTCGCTTTTTCCTTTCTGGCCGGCCAGCTCTGGGCGTGGCAGCAACTGAACACTTCCGGTTATTTCGCCGTGGCCAATCCCGCCAACGCTTTCTTCTACCTGCTCACCGCGCTGCACGGCGTGCATCTACTGGGCGGTTTGTGGGTCTGGGGCCGAACCACGGGCAGAGTGCTGCGTGGCGTCGAGGTCGCCAAGGTACGTTTGAGCGTGGAGCTGTGCACGGTCTACTGGCACTATCTGCTCCTGGTCTGGCTGGTCCTGTTCGCGGTGCTGCTGCAAACACACACATAGAGGGAGCAAAGTGATGGCACAACCCGCGCTGACAGGCACGGGAGGGGTTCTCCCGCGGCCCGAAGGTTTGGAAGGCATCGTCGCGGACTGGTCTTCCGACCAGCGGGCGTTCAAGAACGTCCCGTGGGGCAAGGCGATGATGTGGATCTTCCTCCTCAGCGACACGTTCATCTTCAGCTCCTTTCTGATCTCGTACATGACGGTGCGGGTTTCTACCACCGTCCCTTGGCCCAATCCCAGCGAGGTCTTCGCCTTGACGATCGGGGGCCACAAGATTCCGCTGATCCTGATCGCAATCATGACCTTCATCCTGATCAGCAGCAGCGGGACCATGGCCATGGCGGTCAACTTTGGCTATCGAAAAAATCGGGTGAAAACCTTTTGGCTTCTGCTCGCCACCGCCGCGTTGGGCGCGACCTTCGTCGGGATGCAGGCCTTCGAATGGACCAAGCTGATCATGGACGAGGGGGTGCGCCCGTGGGGCAATCCGATGGGCGCGGCCCAGTTCGGCTCGAGTTTCTTCATGATCACCGGTTTCCACGGGACTCACGTGTCGATCGGCGTGATCTTCCTGATCATCGTGGCGACCAAGGTCATACGGGGCGACCTCGATCGCCAGAGACCGGGCTTCATGACCGGCAGGAAAGGCACCTACGAGATCGTCGAAACCATGGGCCTGTACTGGCACTTCGTCGATCTGGTATGGGTATTCATCTTTGCCGTTTTCTATCTCTGGTAGAGCGAAACCATGGCACACGCAGAAGGGCACCAGCCGCAGCCGGTCGGGCAGCAGCCAAGCCCGACCGGGCAACGGGCGCACGTGGAAGGGCAGCAGCATCCGATCGGCATCTATCTCAAGATCTGGGGCTTGCTCTTCGTTCTCAGCACCGCGTCTTACCTTGTCGACTATTTCCACATTCAGGGCTACCTCCGGTGGTTTCTGATCCTGACATTCATGCTGATGAAGGCGGGGCTGATCGTCGCCATCTTCATGCACATGCTCTGGGAGCGCCTTGCCATCGTGTACGCCATTCTGGTGCCGCCGCTGTTGTTGCTCGTGCTCCTGGGGATCGGCGCGCTCGAAGCGGACTACACCTTTCTTACGCGCGGCGAATTCTTCGGCGGAGGGTCCGCGGCCCCGACGCATGGGCCGGCGCACCCTGGCCCGGTGCAACATCGCTAGAGTTAACGTGATTGCGGCGCGGAGGACTCCATGAAAACGCTGCGGCGCTATTTCATAAGCAACGACCTGGATGACCTGGACGCTATCGAAGAGCAGCTGGAGCGCGCCGGCGTGTCCACCCCGCAGATCCACGTGCTCACCGCGCACGACGCGGAGCTGGATCACCACGAGCATCTCCATCGGGTTCAGTCGTTCATGAAGAGAGACATCGTTCACTCGACGTTGATTGGCGCCGTAATCGGCATCTTTGCGGCCGCGGCGGTTCTCGCCGTTGCCCATTTTTCCGGCTGGACGCAGACCGCCGCCGGCTGGGTGCCTTTTGTCTTCCTTGCAGTGGTGGTGCTTGGCTTTTGCACGTGGGAGGGCGGCTTGTTCGGCATCCAGGAACCCAACTACCACTTTGCCCGTTTCGAACAGGCCATAAAAGACGATAAGCACATCCTGTTCGTGGATCTCGAGCGCAGCCAGGAGGCTGTACTGGAGCGCGTGCTCAAATCCCATCCGAAGTTGCAGCCGGCGGGCTCGGAACTGCTCCACGAGCACTGGGTCATCGAGTTTCAGAAGAGAGTGCCGCGTTTCTTCAAGCAAACATGGCCGTGACAGCATTGTTGTAGCGGGTGTGACTTCCAGAAGACCTGTAACGATCTCGCTCGCGCGCCCTGAAGTCATCGCCGATGACCGCGTTAACCCTCACCGAACATCGCCTGCGCCAATTCCTCGCGCTGACCAAGCCGCGCGTGGTGTCGTTGATCGTATTCACCGCGATCATCGGCATGTTCCTCGCCGTTCCGGGGCTGCCGCCCCCTGCCTCCGTAATCTACGGGACGCTGGGGATCGCGCTGGTCGCCGGGGCGGCAGCCGCCATCAACTGCCTGATCGAGCAGAAGATCGACGCGCTGATGGCTCGCACTCGCGCGCGGCCATTGCCGCGAGGTGAGATCTCGTCGCTGCAGACTCTGCTCTTCGCCACGGCGGTCGGGTGTGCAGGATTGTGGATTCTCTACACCAACGTGAATGCGCTCACCATGTGGCTGACGCTGGCGACATTCGTTGGCTACGCCATCGTCTACACGGTGCTGCTGAAGCCCGCAACACCGCAAAACATCGTCATCGGCGGCGCCGCGGGAGCGATGCCTCCCGTACTAGGCTGGGCAGCCGTCACCAACGACGTGGCGCCGGAGGCGATGCTGCTGTTCCTGATCATTTTCGTGTGGACGCCGCCGCACTTCTGGTCCCTCGCGCTCTACCGCACGCGGGAGTTTGCCAGAGCGGGGCTGCCCATGCTGCCGGTGACACACGGCAGCGACTATACGCGGCTGCAGATCGTCCTCTACACCGTCGCGCTGTTCGCGGTGACGCTGCTGCCGTTCGCCATCCGCATGAGCGGCTGGCTCTACCTCGCCGCGGCGCTGGCGCTGGGCGGTGCCTTCATCGGCCACGCGGTCGCGCTGCGCCGCAGCTACAGCGACGAGTTGGCGCGGCGCACCTTCCGCTATTCGATCTTCTATCTCGCGGCGCTGTACTCGGCTCTGCTGCTCGATCACTACTGGAAGTGAAGCTGCGCTTCTTGGCCGCGGCGCTGCTCGCGCTGGCGTGCGTCGCCTGCGGGCCCGGCACGCCTAGGTTCCAGGGCTCGGACGTCACCGGTGTAGGGTTCGGGCGCGACTTCAAGCTCGTCGATCACAACGGCAAACCGCGCACGATCGCGGACTTCCGCGGCAAGGTCGTCGTCTTGTTCTTCGGCTACACCCAGTGCCCCGACGTCTGCCCGACCACACTCGCGGAGCTCGCTGCGGTGATGCAGAAGCTGGGACCGGATGCCGACCGCGTGCAGGTACTGTTCGTCACCATCGATCCCGAGCGGGACACCGCGGATCTGCTGTCGCGCTACGTCCCCGCATTCAATCCGTCGTTTCTCGGGTTGCGCGGCGATGCGCAGGCGACCGCGGAGGTCGCCAAGGAATTCAAGATCCTCTACCAGAAGCAGCCCGGCCCGACGCCGGGAAGCTACAGCATGGATCACTCGGCGGGAACGTTCATCTTCGACCCGCAGGGGCGCCTGCGCGTGTACTTGAGCTACGGGCAGGGCCCGGAGGCGTTCGCGCACGACATCGCGGAGTTGCTGAAGTCGAGCTAGGTCAGTCCGGCCGCTTGTTCTCGATCAGCTCGATCTTGTAACCGTCGGGATCCTGCACGAACGCAATCACCGTTGTGCCGCCCTTCACCGGACCGGCCTCGCGTGTCACCGATCCTCCCTTGGCGCGAACCGACGCGCAAGCCTGCGCGACGTCGGGCACTTCGATCGCGACGTGCCCGAAGCCCGCGCCGAGATCATAGCGGTCGACACCGTAGTTGTAGGTGAGCTCGAGCACCGCACCCTGCGACTCGTCGCCGTAGCCGACGAAGGCAAGCTTGTACTTCTGCTCCGGTCGATCGGTGGTTCGCAGCAGCTTCATCCCCAGCACATCGGTGTAGAACGCGATCGAGCGCTGGAGATCGCCGACACGCAGCATGGTATGCAGGATTCTCATGGTCAGAACTCGAGCAGTTCGTAGTCTTCCTTGCGCGCGCCGCAGTCGGGACAGGTCCAGTTGGGAGGAACGTCTTCCCACTTGGTCCCGGGCGCAATCCCCGTGTCCGGATCACCGACGGCCTCGTCGTAGATGTGGCCGCAGATCAAACACATGTACTTTTTCATTCGTCGCGCAGCGATTGGGGTAAGATTGCATTCTAGCAAGGCCGCTCGTCCGCGACTGGAAGCCGTGCGCGCGAGCATGCTGCCGAAGATGCCCCCGACCGATCAGGACCCCGCCTTCCCTCCGCTGGTGCTGAGCTTTGCCGCCTCCGACCCTTCGGGCGGCGCGGGCGTGCAGGCCGACCTGCTCACGCTGGCGAGCACGGGTTGCCATCCGCTTTCGGTGATCACGGCGATCACCGTTCAGGACACGCTTGGAGTGGAAGCCCTGCAGGCAATCGATGCCGAATGGGTTTCCGACCAGGCGCGCTGCCTGCTGGAGGACATGCCGGTCGACGCGTTCAAGATCGGGGCTTTGGGCAGCGTGGAAAACATCGCGGCGATCGCCGAGATCCTCTCCGACTACCCCGAGGTGCCGGTGGTGCTCGACCCGGTGCTCGCCTCCGGCCGCGGCGACGAGCTTGCAACCGAGGAAATGCTGCACGCACTGCGCGAGCTGTTGCTGCCGCAGGCGACGATCGTCACGCCCAACAGCATGGAAGCGCGGCGACTTGCGGCGGCCGAGGACGACGAGGAGCTCTCGCTCGCGGTGTGCGCCGAACGCCTGATCGCCGAAGGCGCCGAATTCGTGCTCATCACCGGCACGCACGAGCCTACGCCGCAGGTCGTCAACACGCTCTACGGCAAGAACGGCGTCGTGCGCAGCGACAGCTGGCCGCGCCTTCCCGGCAGTTACCATGGATCGGGCTGCACGCTCGCTTCCGCGATCGCGGCCATGCTCGCGAACGGGCTCGAGCTGCCGGAAGCTGTGCGCGAGGCGCAGGACTATACGTGGAACGCCCTGCAGAAAGCCTATCGTCCGGGTATGGGACAACTGCTGCCGGACCGTTTGTTCTGGGCGCGCGACGACGATGGCGGAGAGCCGCGCATCGAATCGGGCGAGCCGCCGCAGTCGCCCGGATTGCATCGTCATTGACAGCGCTGATGGTTGAAGCGCACGCGGCACGTCGGGTGTCGATCTCGGGGCTGTACGCGCTCACGCCCGAGATCGCAGACACTGCAACGCTCACCGAGCGCGTTACGGCGGCGATCGCCGGCGGCGCGTCGGCGGTGCAGTATCGGCACAAGACCGCATCCGCGAAGTTGAAGTTGAGCCAGGCGCTGGCGCTGCGCGAGCTCTGCGCGGATCGCGGCGCGACATTCATCGTCAACGACGACGTCGAGCTCGCTGCTGCGGCCGGTGCCGACGGCGTTCACCTGGGGCGAGACGACGGCTCTCTTGGCGTGGCCCGCGAGCGCCTGGGGTCGAACGCAGTGATAGGCGCGTCCTGCTACGACTCGCTCGCGCGTGCCGAGGCCGCGGTTCGCGCGGGCGCCGACTACATCGCATTCGGCAGCTTTTTCCCCTCCAAGGTGAAGCCGCGGGCGACACGAGCGCACACCTCGCTGTTGACCGCCGCCCGCGCGCGGTGGGGAGTCGGGGTGGTCGCCATCGGCGGCATCACCCCTGCCAACGCCGGCCCGTTGCTCGCCGCTGGCGCCGATGCGCTCGCTGTGATCTCGGCGCTCTTCGACCTCCCGGATGCGCGGGAGGTCGAGGCCGCGGCGCGCGCCTTCGCCGCATTGTTCGCTTCGCACCGCATAGGCCATCCCGCATGAGCCGCAACGAAGAGCTCTTCGCGCGCGCGCAGCGCACGATTCCCGCCGGCGTGAATTCGCCGGTGCGCGCCTTTCGCTCGGTCGGCGGCACGCCGCGATTTTTCACGCGTGGCGAGGGCGCGTATTTATGGGACGCCGACGGCAAGCGCTACATCGACTACGTCGGCTCTTGGGGACCGGCGATACTGGGCCATGCGCATCCTGACTGCGTGAGCGCGGTGCAGGAGACGGCGAAGCACGGCCTGTCGTTCGGCGCGCCGACGGAGGCCGAGGTCGAAATGGCCGAGACGCTGTGCCGGTTGCTGCCATCGCTCGAGCTGGTGCGGCTCGTCTCCTCCGGCACCGAGGCGACGATGACGGCGCTGCGTCTTGCACGCGGATTCAGCGGCCGGGCAAAGATCGTCAAATTCGAGGGCTGCTACCACGGTCACGGCGACAGTCTCCTGGTCAAGGCAGGCTCCGGCGCGCTCACCTTCGGGCAGCCGTCGTCGGCCGGAGTGCCGCCGCCGATCGCCGGCGAAACGCTGGTGCTCTCCTACAACGACCTCGACCAGGTCGCAGACGCGTTCAAGGCACACCCGAGTGAGATCGCCGGCATCATCGTCGAGCCGGTCGCGGGCAACATGAACCTGGTCGCCCCCAAGCCCGGATTCCTGCAGGGGTTGCGCGACCTGTGCGACCGCCACGGCGCAGTGCTGATCTTCGACGAAGTGATGACCGGGTTCCGCCTGCATCTTCGAGGCGCGCAAGGCCTCTATGGCGTGAGGCCCGACCTCACCACGCTGGGCAAGGTCATCGGCGGGGGCATGCCGGTGGGTGCGTTCGGTGGCAGGCGCGACATCATGGAGAAGATCGCGCCGCTGGGGCCGGTGTATCAGGCAGGGACGCTCTCGGGCAATCCGGTTGCCGTTGCGGCGGGGCTGGCCACGCTCAAGGCGATCCAGGCGCCCGAGTTCTACGAGCGCCTATCCGAGCGGACAAAGTCCCTGTGCGCGGGCTTGTCTGCGGCCGCCAAGAAGCACGGTGTGGCGTTCTCGGCGCAATCGATCGGCGGCATGTTCGGAATCTATTTCGCGCCGGCACCTCCCGATTCCCTCGCGTCCGTAATGGCCTGTGACAAGGAGGCGTTCAATCGCTTCTTTCATCGCATGCTCGATGGAGGCGTGTATTTCGCGCCCTCGGCATTCGAGGCGGGATTCGTTTCGGCGGCGCACACCGCGGCCGACATCGATGAAACGGCACGCTTGGCCAGGGACGCATTTCGATGATCGAGGCGCCTCGCGGCATGTTCGCGAATTCGCAGAGCGTTACGCCTCTGCGGACCGTCGCGCGACATCGGAGCTTCCGCTGGAAGCGGAACGCCCGGACCGCATCGGGCAACAAGAGGAGGCTCACTCGATCGGCCGCCGAGGCGGCGCTTGCCTTGGAACGCGGGCTGCAGCTCAAGCCCAAGCTCGCCTATGCGCAGCTCTGCCTGGCGCAGGCGCACACGCGCGCTGGGCACGGGGGCGGTCGCGGCCCATCGAGACATCTTGCGCTTGAGTCTGGGCCAGACCGATGCATTGGTCGGATTGTGTGATCTCTGTCTCATCCGCGGCGATTGGGCCGCTGCCGTTGCGGTTGTCGACGTCAGCAACACGGATGCGGAGACTGGGTCCCGTGATCGAGCGCGTCGCGCAGGAGCTCAACGCGTGGGCCTTGGCAACTGCTGAGGCCTGATTCGCGGCGCTACGACTTCTGCGAACCGTGCGGCATCTGTCCGATGAGATAGAACCGCTGCCAAACTTCCCTTAACGTCAGCGCGTCGCGGGCGTTGAACTTCTGCATGAATTCGTTGCGGCCCACGCCATCGTCTGCGTCTTGAGCTCAGGATTGTCATCGAGCTCGAGGATTTCCGACTCGACCGTTGCAGCACCGGAAAGTGCATGCATAGCGGCTCGTCCGATATGGCCCGTTCCGACGCGCGTCATCTGCGAGTTCATGATGAACGGATAGGCAGCCAGCCGGTCTCGATCACTCCAGCAAGCGGGGCGATACCGTCCATCATGCTGTTGGGCGAACTCGACGCAAGGCGGTCCCAGCCGGGTTCGATGCGGAACAGATTCCACAGATGGAAGGTGACGATGCCGTACGCGGAAATGCGTCGGGCGAGGGCGACACTCTAGCTGTGCAGCGTCGCCGGCGAGCGACAGTTTTGATGAAGAAGCGGTCGCAACATCTTGATTCGAGTGGACTGACGACGATTTGAGCAATAGCCCTATGCTATTATCGAACAATGAAATATTGCACCATGAATGTGTGAGCGAAGCGCCGCGTAAACGTCTCGGCGAGATCCTGATCGAGCGCGGAAGGCTTGATCAGGCGGGCCTGGAACGCGCGCTCCGGTTGCAGCAGGAATCGGGCGACAAACTTGGCGTGCTGCTGGTCACGCTCGGCGTCGTCGCCCAGCGCGACGTCTCGGAAGCGCTCGCAGCACAGCTCGGACTGCCGCTGGTCGAAGCTACCGGCTATCCCGAGCTTCCGGTTCTCGAGGAACGCGTTTCCGCACGGTTCTTGCGCGAGGCGCGCGCGCTGCCACTCGCCGAAGACGAGAGCGAGCTTGCGCTGGCGATGGCCGACCCCACTGACAGCTATACGGTGAACGCTTTCGAGATGGTCACCGGGCGCCGCGTGAAGCCCCTGGTGGCGATCCCGACCGAGCTCGAGGCGGCGCTCGAGCGGCTCTACGGCGCTGGGAAGTCGGCGTTGGGCCAGATCGTGGGCGACGTCGAGCAGCGCGACGAGATCGGCTTCGATGCCGACGTGCAGCAGTTGAAGGACCTCGCCTCCGAAGCCCCGGTGATCCGGCTGGTATCGCTGATCATCACCAACGCTCTCGAGATGCGCGCTTCCGACATCCACATCGAGCCTTTCGAGAATCGTCTTATCGTCCGCTACCGCATCGACGGTGTTCTGCACGAGGTCGAATGCCCGCCGCGAAGGCTCTCTGCCGCCGTGATCTCGCGCGTGAAGATCATGGCCAACCTCGACATCGCCGAGCGGCGCCTGCCGCAGGACGGGCGCATCCGGCTGCGCGTGCAGGGCAAGGAGATCGACCTACGGGTGTCCACCGTGCCGACGATGCACGGCGAGTCGGTGGTGATGCGGATCCTCGACAAAGGCGGCGTCGCGCTCGACTTCAAGAGACTCGGCTTCGAAGACGACACGCTCAAGACTTTTCTCGATGTGCTCTTCGAGCCGCACGGCATCCTGCTGGTCACCGGACCGACCGGCAGCGGCAAGACGACGACGCTCTACACGGCGCTCGACCGCCTGAACAAGCCCGACGTGAAGATCCTCACGGTCGAGGATCCCGTCGAATACCAGATGCCCGGGATCAATCAGATCCAGGTCAAGCCTCAGATCGACTTGACCTTCGCCAACGCGCTGCGCTCGATCGTGCGCCAGGACCCGGACGTGATCATGATCGGCGAGATCCGCGATCTGGAGACCGCCCAGATCGCCGTTCAATCGGCGCTCACGGGGCACCTGGTGCTCTCCACCGTGCACACCAACGACGCGCCGAGCACGGTCAACCGTCTGCTCGACATGGGCGTGGAGGACTATCTGCTCACTTCGACGGTGATCGGCATCCTGGCGCAGCGACTGGTTCGCACGCTGTGCGCGAAGTGCAGGGAGGAATACACGGCGCTTCCCGAGCTGGTCAACGAACTCGGGCTGCGCAAGTTCGCCGGCCAAGGCGAGATCCGCCTGTTCCACGCCAAGGGCTGCAAGGAATGCGCGCAGACCGGCTACTTCGGGCGGATCAGCATCATGGAAATGCTGCCGATGACCGACCCGCTGCGGGCGCTGATCATGCACCACGCGACCTCCACCGAGCTGCGCGCCGAGGCGATCAAGGGGGGCATGGTGACCATGTACGAGGACGGCATGCGCAAGTCGCTGGCCGGCGTCACCACTTTCGAGGAAGTGCTGCGCGTCACGCGCGAGGATTGATGGCTCTGTACCGCTACAAGGCCGTCAACGCCGCCGGCGACGTCGCCGCCGGCGAGCTCGAGGCCGCCAACGAATCCGAGATCGTCGATCGGCTGCGTGACCAGGGCCTGCTTCCGATGCAGGTCGAGACCGCGGCGGCTGCTCGAGGGGCCGTCGTCAAGGCGGCCTCCGCGCCGCGCGGCGCGCGCTTCTTCGCTCCGAAGAAGGTCACCCGCGATCATTTGCTAGCGTTCACGCGCGAGCTCGCGACCCTGTTGCGCGCCGGACTGCCGCTCGACCGGGCGCTGGAAATCCTCATCGGGCTGGCGCAGGCGCCGCCGGTCGCGCGGCTGCTGCAGACCATTCGCGATGACGTTCGCGGCGGCAAGTCGCTGTCACAGGCACTCGACACGCATCGCAACGTGTTCTCGCGCTTCTACGTCAACATCGTGCGCGCCGGCGAGGCGGGTGGCGCGCTAGGCGCAGTGCTCACGCGGCTCGCCGACACCATGGAGCGCAACAAGGACCTGCGCGAGAGCGTGAGGTCGGCGTTGATCTATCCGACGATCCTCGTCTGCGTCGCGGCGATCTCGGTGCTGATCCTCCTCGCGGTCGTGGTCCCGCAATTCCAGAAGACGTTCGCGCAGGCGGGAAAGGCGCTGCCTCTGCCTACCGAGATCGTGATCATGGCGGGGACCGCGCTTCGCGACTACTGGTGGCTGATGTTCCTCGTGATCGCGGCGACCGTGTGGATCGTGCGCTGGCGCTTGAGCTCCCCCGAGGTGCGCCTGCGCTGGGACGCGCGGGTGCTGCGCATGCCGCTCATCGGCGATCTCATGGCGCGGGTCGAGGTCGCGCGCTTCGCGCGCACGCTCGCCACGCTGCTCGCTAACGGCGTGACGCTGCTCTCCGGGCTTGCCATCGTCAAGGAGACGGTGGGCAACACCGTGATGGCGCAGGCGCTCGACGGCGTGGTCACCCGGCTGCGCGAAGGCAAGGGCTTCGGCCGTCCGCTGGCGGAGACAGCACTGTATCCGAAGCTTGCAACGCAAATGATCCTGGTCGGCGAGGAGTCGGGGCGACTCGAAGAGATGCTCAACCGGGTCGCCGACGTCTACGACCGGGAAGTGCAGATCGCGATCAAGCGCTTTCTCGCGGTACTCGAACCCGCGCTCATCCTCGGGCTGGCAGTCCTGATCGGGGGCATCGTGTTCTCGATCCTGCTCGGCGTGATGGGGATGAGCGAACTTGTAGGCTAGGAACCCCCTCTAACCGGGTCGCACAGACGGTGAAAAAGGGAAGGCAGACGATGCAGCGATTCGATCGACGACCGCGCGGCATGACGCTCATCGAGATCCTGGTGGTGCTGGTGCTGATCGGCATCGTCATGGGCGTTGTCGCCGGCAATTTCATCGGCCGCGGCGAGGAAGCCAAGCGCAAGGCCGCGAAAATCGAGATCGAGCAGATCGGCCAGACGCTCGACCTGTACAAGCTCGAGACCGGCCGCTATCCCACCACTCAGGAAGGCCTGCAGGCGCTGATCAGCGCTCCGGCCGGCGTCAACAACTGGAACGGCCCCTACTGGAAGAAATCGACGCTGCCGAAGGATCCGTGGGGCAACGAGTACAAGTACACCTCGCCGGGGCAGCACGGCGCCTACGACATCGTTTCCTACGGCGCCGACGGCAAGGAGGGCGGCGACGGCGCGAACAAGGACATCACGAGCTGGGAATGATTCGCCTGCACCTCACCACTCGGCGACTGTCCGGCGTAACGCTCCTCGAGCTCCTGGTCGTGCTCACGCTGATGGCGTTTATCGTGGCTGTCGTGCTCCCAACGCTCGGCGGCGGAGTCTCGACGGCGGCGCTCAAGAGCGCGGCGCGGGAAGTCGCCGCAGGATTGCGCTACGCGCGCGGCCAGGCCATTGCGCAGCGCAGCGAAGCGCTGCTCGTACTAGACGTCGAAGCGCGTACCTTCACCCTGCCGCCCGACACGCACCTGCATCGGCTGCCTGAGCGCCTCGAGGTCAAGCTGTACACGGCGCAGCGAGACCTCGTCGGCGACAAGATCGGAGCGATTCGCTTCTTCCCCGACGGCGGGTCGACCGGCGGCCGCATAACGCTCGCCGCGGGCGAGCGCAAGTACGACGTCGATGTCGACTGGCTTACCGGTCGCGTGACGATTCTCGACTGACTGGTGATGGACGCAGCGACTAGACTATCCACTGATTCGTCATTCCCGCCCCCCGCTTTCGCAGGGGCAGGGTCGCGGGAATCCAGTGTCTTGAAGCGAACGCCACTGGGTCCCGGCTCGCGCCCGCTACGCGGGCTTGGCCGGGACGACCGCCCGCCGCCGCGGCGGCGGGCGGTCGGCTTCTCGCTGCTCGAAGTGCTGGCAGCATTTGTGATCCTCGCGCTGGTGGGCACCGCGCTGTTCCGCCTGTTCTCGGGCGCCCTTGGCAACGCCTCTCTATCCGAGGAATACAGCCGAGCCACGCTCTATGCCGAGAGTCGGCTCGCACCCCTGGGCGTCGACGCGCCGCTCAAGGAAGGCGCGCAGCAGGGCGCGTCGGAGGACGGGTACTACAGCTGGACGCTCACCGTACAGCCGTACTCGCCGCCGGGAACCACGCCCGACATGGAGAACGCCGTCCCCGCGATGGCGGCGAAACTGTGGCGGCTGGTGGTCACCGTGCGCTGGCCGGGAACGTTGGGCAACGAACGTTCGACCACGCTGACGACGTTGCGCACGGCGATCAAGGAACTCAACCCGACGCCATGAACGGCATTTGCCATCGCGGATTCACTCTGCTCGAGCTGACCGTCGCGCTGCTGCTGCTCGCGCTGATGTCGTCGGTGCTCTACGGCACGTTGTCGCTTTCGGCCTCGAGCTGGGACCGGGGAGAAGCGAAGGCGACACAAGTTGGCGACATGCGCCTCACGGAGGAATTCCTGCGCCAGTCGCTCGCTTCGCAGCTTCCGTTGCGGCTGCACAAAGTCCTCGAGCAACCGCTGTATTTCCAAGGCAAGAGCGATTCGCTGGCGTTCGTCGCCGCGCTTCCGCGACAAGTCGGTGGCGGGACGTACTACCTTCGGATTGCTGTGACACCGGCAGGCGATAGCTCGCGGTTGGCGCTCGCGCGAGTCATACCCGATTACGCAGCCACAGCGTTGCCGGAGTTCAGCGATGCGGAGCAATCGGTACTCGCCGATCGCATCGCCCAAGTCCGGTTCGGTTACTTCGGGCGTGATCCGGATTCCAACGACGCCAATGCTCCGACGTGGCGCGATCACTGGGACGATCCCCAGACCTTGCCGTTGCTGATCCGTGTGGACGTGGCGCCGGCGGCAGGCGCGCCGTGGCCTCAGCTTGTCGTCGAGCCCAGGCTTGCTCCGGAAGCCGGATGCCGCGCCTGGGACTTCAACCGCAATCGCTGCGTCGGGACATGAGATCGCACCAGCGCGGAATCGCGCTCATCCTCGTGCTGTGGCTCACGGTGTTGCTGACCGTGATTGCCGGCGGTTTCGCCTACGGCATGCGCAACGAGGCGCTCGCGGCTCGCAATGCGCTGTCGTGGGCGCAGGCGCGCGCGCTTGCCGACGGCGGGGTTCATCGCACGGTTTTCGAGTTGATGCGTCCCAAGGTGACCCCGGACGTTTGGGCCCCGGACGGCAGCGTGCACGCCTGGGACGACGCCGGTGCGCGCATTGCGGTCACTGCGGTCGACGAATCCGGCAAGATCGACCTGAACACCGCACCGGATAACCTGCTCAAGGGATTGCTGCAAACGGCGGGCGGGCTCGACGCCGACGCGGCGGCGCGCTTTGTAGACGTGATCGGCGACTGGAAGAGTGCCGGCGACCTTGGCCGGCCGAATGGCGCCAAGGCCCCCGCTTACCAGGCGGCTGGGCTTCCCTATAAGCCCGCCAACGCGCCTTTCGAGGCGGTGCCGGAGCTGCAGCGCGTGCTGGGCATGACGCCTGCGCTCTACGCCGGGATCGCGGACAGCCTGACCGTCTACAGCCGCACCGTGGGCGTCAACCCGATGTATGCATCGCGCACGGTCTTGCTGTCGCTTCCCGGGGCGACGCCCGAGATGGTCGACACGTACATCGCGCAGCGGCGCGATGCGCTGGCGGCGAAGCTGCCTCCGCCGCCCTTTCCCTTGACGGGAGCCATTGTCGGCGCGGTGAACATCTGGCGCATTCACGCTGAGGCGACGATGAGCGACGGAGTGAGCTTCGTGCGTGAAGCCGTAATCCGGCTAGGCACCGATCGCAGAAGGCTGCTGGTGGTGCTGGAATGGGATGAAGGCGGCGCGCGCATTCTAACGGCTGCGGAAGGAACACAAGGCGCGACAGGCGATGGAACGCGCACTCGATAAGCTTTGGGCACGCGCACGCGATGCCGCCCATCGCGTTGGGCTACCACGCTTCTGGCGATGGTGGACGGCAGAGCTCGCTCCGCTGGTTCCCGCAGCGCCGCGCAGCGAGATCCAGCGGCGGCGCACTCGACCCATCATCGAGTTCGGCGAAGGCGAGGCGATTCTTTGGCGGCCGGAGCTCGCAGGGTCCGCGATCAGGCTTGCCGAGGTCGCGAGGATTCGCCTGTCCGGCGACGCCGCCGCCGTCGCCTCCGACGGACGCGCCGCGGTCGCGGCGCTCCTACGCGACGCGCAACGTCCCGCTTCGGGTCCACCGCGCGTGGTGGTCGCGCTGGCGCCGCGCCAGGTTCTGCGCAAGGACATCGTGCTTCCAGCGGCGGTCGAGGAGAACCTGCACCGCACGCTTGCCTACGACCTCGACCGGCACACGCCGTTTCGGGCGGAGCAACTCTATTTCGACGCCGCCGTGGTCGCTCGCGATCTGGCGAACCGCAGCATCCGCGTGCAGTGGGCTGCGGCGCTGCGCACGGTGGTCGACGCTGCGCGCAAGCAGGCGGAGGACTGGGGTGCCAGTGTCGCGGCGATCGTGCCGGGGCCGGCGGCCATCGGGCGCGTACGGCTGAACCTGCTTCCAGAAGAGGAGCGGCCGCCGCTGATGCTTTGGCGGCGCTGGCAGGTCTGGGCGCCGGGCGCGCTGGTGGCGGCCGTCGCGCTCGCCACAGTGCTGGTGCCACTCGTCCAGAAGCGCGAGTACACGATTGCGCTGTTGCAGCAAACAGCCGAAGCGCGGGCCCAGGCGGAGGTTGCCGATGCGCTTCGCCGCGACTTCGAGCGGCAGCAAGGCGATTACAACTACGTGCTGACCAAAAAATATGCGTGGCCGGGCACGGTCCAGGTCCTCGACGAAGTCACTCGCATTCTGCCCGATGACACGTGGATCACGCAGTTCGAGATGAAGACCACGCTGAAGGGCAAGGAAGTGCAGCGGGAGGTGTTCCTGCGCGGAGAATCGGCGAACGGCGGCAAGCTCATCAGCCTGCTCGAAGACTCGAAACTAGTCGAACAGGTGGCGCTGCGTTCGCCGACCACCAAGCTACAGCCAGGCCCTGGCGAGGTGTTCGATCTCGGGGGCGTTCTGCGCGCGTTGGGGCCTCCGGCGCCGCAGGTCGCTGCGGAAGCGGCCGTGTCGCAGCCGCCCGCGGCAACTGCCGCGTCTTCCGCCGGCGCGCCTCCGGCCGGCGCGCCGCAGGCCAGCGGGCCGGCGGCCGCTGCACCCCCGGCCACGAGCGCTAGCCTGGGTCAGGGGACGGTATCCGCGCCAGCGCCTACCGGCGCGCCCACTCCTGCCCAGGCTCCGGCACCCGCTGCGGATTCGTCTGTCGCGGTGCCCCCCGCCACCGCTGCGGCGCCGCCTGTATCGCGTCCAGGCGGGGCAGAGACGCCGGGGATTCCCCCGGCGGCCTCGACATCACCTGCGCCGCCCGCCGGCTTCGGTGCGAACGCGCCGGCGCTTCAAGCGGGCTCAGGCAAGTAATGGCGACCATCGCCCGCCCACTTAAGCCTCGCGAGAGCCGTGCTCTGGCCGTTGCGCTGCTTGTTGTGGGTGTCTTCCTCGGGCTTGCGCTTCTTCTGGCGCCGTTCTTGCTGCTCCATCGCCATTACGATCTGGCCATCGAGTCCGCATTCGATCGCCTTGGGAGATACGGGCGCGTCTCCGCTCAGACGCCCGAATACCAGAAAGCGCTCGAGACTTTGCGCGCCAAGAACGGCCGACGCTTCTATTTCAAGAATAAGGCAGTCAACCTGGCGGGGGCGGAGCTGCAGGAACTGGTTCGGGCAGCAGTCGAGAACAACGGCGGCCGGATCACCACGATTCAGATCGCGACCGCGCGGGAGGACGGTCGGTTCCGCCAGATCGGCGTCAACCTCCAGCTCTTCGCGACAACGCCGAATCTGCAGAAGATCCTCTACGCGATCGAGACGCAGCAGCCGTACCTGATCGTCGAAAACCTCACCGTGCGTCCGCTCAATGCATTCCGCGGCTTCCGGCCTGCGCCAGGTGCGGAGCCGGAGTTGAGCGTGCTCCTCGATGTGAGCGGATTCGCCTTGGCGGAAGGAGACAAGAAATGAATCCCGCCGCTCCGCGCTGGCACGCTGCTCTGTGGTGGGGCATTCCGGTCGCGGCCCTGTTATTGCTTCTTGCGCTCGAGACCGACTGGGGGCGCCACGTGCATCGCCTGCCGGGAGCTCCGCCGAGCGTCGAGCCAAAGTCGATTTCGACCGCGTTGCTGCCCGAGTACCAGGTCGAGGGCGGATTGGCCGGCCATGCCGAGACCGTCAATCGCACCCTGTTCAATCCTACCCGCCGTCCCGCGCCAACGGTGGCTGGAGACGGTGGTCGTCGGCAGATGCAGCGTGGCCAGTTCATGCTGACGGGTACCGCGGTGGCGGGCGACCGAAACATCGCGTTCCTGAAGGAGATCGCCGGCGGCAAGGCGCGCTCGGTACGCCAGGGAGAGCAGATCAACGGCCTGCTGGTGACCGAGGTGCGCCCGGACCGGGTCAAGCTCACCCTGGGTGACGAATTCGAGGAACTTGTGCTCAAGGTGGCCCCTGGACCGAAGACGACGACTCAGCCGCCGCAGGTCCCCCCTGCTGCGACCCCGCCTCCGGGAGTTGCCGGGGCACCCGTCCCTGCGCCCGCGGCCGCACCGGCACCGGTGCCTGCTGCCGAGGCGGCTCCGGTCGAGCAGCGGCGCCGGGCGGCGGCGGCCGCCGCGGCGGCCGCCGCAGCAGGTAATTCGCCCGCTCCGAGCCCCGCCCCTGCCGGCAGCGCACCGCCTTCGGAAACTCCAGCTAGCCCGGCTGCGCCCGCGTCGCCGGAGGCCCTGCCCGCCTCGGCGGATCCGGCCTGGAACGAGGTCTACGAGCGCATGCGCCAGCGCAACCCGAATTATCCAAAATGATGCTTACTGGACGCTTCAACTGCGATAATCCGCCGCTGGAGCGCGCGGGCGCGCTTGGGAAAAGGATGCCAAGAACCTCCAGCCGCAGCTTCGCAACCCTCGCCTGCCTGACGGCAGTCCTGTGCCTCGCCGCCTGCGCAACGCAGCCACCCGATTCGGCCGCGCCGCCCTGGGTCAAGGCCAAGCCCACCCAGGAATCGAGTGGCGCCAACCCCCAGGCCGGGACGGAGGGCGCGGCGGAGCAGGCGCGCATTTACAAGGGCACCGGGCAGCTTCTTAAAGGTCAGCTTCCGGGCGGTGGCGTGTCCGTACCTCCACCGGGAGCAGTGGCTGCAGGGCCCGCGGTCACGCTTAATTTCGAGGCTGCCGACCTCCGCGATGTCGTGCGCAACATCCTCGCCGACATTCTCAACGAGTCGTACACCATCGAGCCCCAGGTCGGGGGCACTGTGACCATCCGTACGACCACGGGCATCCCGCGCGAAGCGCTGCCGGCGACTCTCGAGATGCTCCTGCGCATGAATGGGGCGGCGATGGTCAAAGAAGGCTCGGTTTGGAAGATCCTTCCTGCCGCAAGCGCGGCGAGGGGAAACCTCACGCCGCAGCTTGGCAGCTCCTCGCGGCCGCTTCCCCCCGGCTACAGCGTCCAGATCGTTCCGCTGCGCTACATGGGCGTGCGCCAGATGGCGTCGGTGCTGGAGCCGTTCGTCAAGGAAGCGACGACGGTTCGCGTCGACGAGCTGCGCAACCTCCTCATCCTGTCCGGAACCGAGCTCGAGCTGCGGCACCTCCTCGAGACCATCGACATGTTCGACGTGAACTGGATCGCCGGCATGTCGGTAGGACTGTTCACGCTGCAGAGCGCCGACGTCAAGACGGTGATGGCCGAGCTCGAAAAAGCCATGGGCCCGCCGGACAGGAGTCCGCTGGCGGGCATCCTTCGAATCATCCCGATCGAGCGCATGAATGCGCTGCTGATCGTCACGCCGCAGCCCGAGTACTTGGACGAAGCCAAGAAGTGGATCGAGCGCCTGGACAAGGGCGGCGAAGGCTCCGGCGTGCGCTTCTACGTCTACCAGGTGCAGAACAGCCGCGCCGAGCGCATCGGGCCACTGCTGCAGCAGGCGTTCACCGGGCGGGTGACGCAGCAGCCGACCCCGGCACCGAGTGTCGCTCCGGGTACTCCTGCGGGGACCATCGTTTCCCCGCCGGCCTTCCAGCCCCAGACGACGGCCCCTGTCACCGGGCAGCCGTCGCAGGTGAACGTGCAGGTCCAGCCCAGCGGGGCGGCGGCGCAGGCGGTGGCGCGCGCCGTCGGCGATGCCACGGGTGTCGTGCGTAACATCCAGGTGGTCGCCGACAAAGACAACAACACGGTCCTGATCGTGGCGACTCCAGCCGAATACTCGATCATCGAGTCGGCGCTCAGGAAGCTCGACGTGCCTCAGCGGCAGGTCGTCATGGAGGTCACCATCGCCGAAGTGCTGCTGACCGACGATCTTCAGTTCGGCGTCGAATGGTTGTTCCGCGGTGGCGCCCCTTCCGGACGCGGCAGCGGCGGCAATCTCACGAGCAGCACGCCGTTCAACCCCCAGGTGAACCCCCCGCCGTCCGGGTCGACCGGCCTCTCGCTGGCGCAGGGCTTTCTCTACATCATCAACAACGCCGCTTTCCCCTTCGGCGTGCAGGCGGTGCTGCACCTTCTCGACCAGTACGGCAGCGTGAAGGTGATTGCGAATCCGCACCTTGCCGCGCTCGACAACCAGAAGGCGACGATCAAGGTCGGCGATCGTATTCCGATCTGCCAGCAGTCCGTCGTCGGCGGCACGGTCAACGGCGTCGTCAACACCACTTCGCAGTACATCGACACCGGCGTGCTCCTGCAGGTGACGCCGCACATCAACGCAGGCGGACTCGTGACGCTTGACGTGCAGGCAGAGGTCAGCATCGCCGGGGCAACTACTCAGGTGTGTGAAGCTCCCCCGATCAACACGCGATCGATCCAGACGCTGCTAGCGGTGCCTACGGGGCAAACCATGGTGATGGGCGGTCTG
Source organism: Casimicrobiaceae bacterium (assembly GCA_035623155.1). Classification (GTDB taxonomy): domain Bacteria; phylum Pseudomonadota; class Gammaproteobacteria; order Burkholderiales; family Casimicrobiaceae; genus PALSA-1003. The sequence continues at coordinate 132,143 of DASPTZ010000163.1, forward strand.
ATTCTCGAAGACAAGGAACAAACCTCTTCAGGGTTACCCGTGGTTTCGCGCATCCCGATCCTGGGCGGGCTGTTCGGCTCGCAGGAACTGAAGAACAATCGCACCGAGCTGGTCATGTTCATAACGCCGCGAGTCGTGGAAAACGAGACGGATGTTCGCCGGATCGTCGACGATTTGCGGCGTCGGATGGAGCAGCTCGACCAGATGTTCCCGGTCAAGAAAACTGTTCCAGAAGAGCCGCCAAGTCAATAAACCGTCGCCAAATGGCGACGCGGACAATGTTGTACCCATGCAACACCCACGAAAGGGTGGACAAATTGAGTGCGCGGCGATTGACGATAAAGGATAGCTTGTCTAGGCTTCGTTCAGGGAAGGCTGGCACTAGCTTTCGAGCCGCATGCGCAGTCGCTGCGGCTGGTGTCGCGGTAGCGGGCTGCGCATCCATGGGCGGGCTATCCAGCGATTCCACGGCGGAAGCTAAGGCCGCGGTGACAAGCGAAAGGGCTCAAGCCCGATGGCAGGCGCTGATCAAGGGAGACCTCGCAGAGGCGTATACGTTCATCAGCGCCGCGTCGCGAGAGACATACCCTTTCGAGGTCTACAAGCAGAGGACAAGGCCCGGAATGTGGAAGGCTGTAAAGATCGACTCGGTTAGCTGCGACGCGGAGATTTGCACCGCGAGCATCACGCTCACCTATGATCACCGGCTGATGAAGGACGTCCAAACGCCGCTCACCGAAAAGTGGATTATCGAAAAGGGGACTGCGTGGTATATCTACCGGCCCCAAGGCTAGCCAGGATCGTTGCACTATTCACACAGGTTCCCACCGATGTGACCGTGGAATGATTGTAAAGGGTAAGGGAGTTGCTGTAAGATTCGCCTGCTGTAGGCTTAAAGTGATCACTTTAAATCTCGAAACGAAGGAGTCGTCAACAACCATGAACACGTTCAAGAGAAAATCGCTGTACGCGGCGCTGGCGGGTGTAGGCGCTCTGGGCGTGACGGGCGCCGCGCAGGCGGTGAACATCAACCCAGATGGCCTCGGCCAGGCACTGGTCTATCCGTATTACACCACCCAGGGCACGAGCGCGCAGTACAACTCGCTTCTGTCGGTCGTCAACTCGACCGCCAGCGGCAAGGTCGTCAAGGTGCGCTTCCTTGAAGGCAAGGGCTCGAAGGAAGTGCTGGACTTCAACCTCTGGCTCTCGCCGCATGACGTGTGGACGACGGCGGTCATTGCGTCGGGCGCGGGCGCTGGCATCTTCACCACCGATCTGTCCTGCACCACACCGGTAGTGTCGTCGAACCCGGCGGCTCCGACCAACTTCGTCAATTTCGCGTACGTGGGCGACCCCGAGGATCAGACGCTGGCGCGGACCAAGGAAGGCTACGTCGAAATCATCGAGATGGGCGAGGTAACCGGCGCCACACTCGCTGCGATTACCCATGTCCAACCATCGCCTCCTGGAAAGCCGACATGCAGTGGCCTGGCGAGCGGCGCAACCGCGCCGACCGACCTGGTCCCCGGGAGGGGCGGCCTATTCGGCGGAATCTCTCTTGTCAACGTGTTTGCCGGCGTGGATGTGACCTACACGGCAACGGCGCTGACGAGCTTCACGGCGACTACGCTGTGGGGGGCTCCGGCCTCGATCCAGCCAGACCTGTCGCAGGTCAACCCGAAGACTTCGGTCGTGTTCAACAACATCGAAGTGGTCACCACCGACTGGTCCGGCTCCAGCAATGCTGTCGACGCGGTGAGCGCGGTGTTCATGCACGACAACGTCTACAACGAGTTCGTTCTGGATACCGTCACCGCCTCCCAGACCAGCTGGGTCATAACGATGCCGACCAAGCACTTCTACTACACGAACAACAACGTCACGAAGCTGTTCCAGCGCAACTTCCGTGCGGGTGGCGCGTGCGACGACGTGCTCGACATCCAGTACAACCGCGAGGAGCAGACGCTGATATCGTCGACGAGCTTCTCGCCGCCGCCGCCGGTGCTCGTCGATGCCCTTTGCTGGGAAGCGAACGTCCTCAACATCGGAGGCACGGGCGTGCTGCTGTCGGCAAACGCTTTCAACCCGACGACGCCATTCGCGAACGGCTGGTGGAACGTGAACTTCCTGCCGGGTTCCGTCACGGGAACGACGCACCAGCTGGTCGGCGGTCCGACGATCCGCACCAGCACCGCGACGGGGCTTTCCTCGACGCAGACTTCGGCGACCTACTTCGGCCTGCCGGTGGTCGGCTTCGCGGCCCAGTACTTCAACAACGGCACGCTGACCGTCCCGGGAGGCACGGGAGTTCAGGCCTTCTACGCCGGCAGCTTTGCGCACAGGTACACGCGAATAATCCAGTAACGTGCGTGCAACACGCGGCAAAAAAGGCGGAACTTCGGTTCCGCCTTTTTTTCATCCTGCCTCAGCTTCGGGTCGTGCAGCCTTGCGAGGTGCTCGCATCTTGTATTATAATGACAAAGTCATTTCCGCGCGCGGGCACCGACGTTTGCCCGACGCTAAACCGGCCGCGTGCTGCGGCCATGCAAGGGGTTTCTGATGATCAGTTCGCTGTTTCTTAGGGCTGGTGGCGTGCTTGCAGCTGCCGCGCTGGCATTTTCTTTTTCCGCCATGTCCGCGCACGCGACGACGTTAAGCGTCTCGGGGGTTACGTGTACGTCGAGCGGCGTCGCGCCGAACGATACGTTGACTTGCACCCCCAACGGCTCGCCCCCTCCAGCCGGGGCGCCGACCTGTGGCATCACCACCAACGTGCCAAACAACACTCTTCCATCTGGCGGTGGCACCGTCACGGTGGCTATGAACTGCAGTGGAGGGACGCCGCCTTACACTTACAAGTGGAATGGACTGAAGGATATTACCCAATCCGTCACATATTCAATTTCGGTAACCACCACGTTCGCTGCGACCGCCACGGACTCGGCCGGGCAGGCAAACACTCAGTCCGTCACCGTTACGGTTAGCAGCGGCGGGGGCGGCGGTGGCGGTGCTGCCGGCCTCGGCAACTGCACCAACCAGGGCATGAGCGTTTTAGGGGGTGGTCAGACCAATGTGTCCTGGGCCGGGGGTGGCAACTGGCCGTCCAGCCCGAACAACTTTGGCGACGCCTCGGTATGGGTGTTCCAGATCACGCCGCCGGCCGGGACGGCCCCGAGCACAACGCTCGGTCGCTTCGCGGTTTCGGAATACGGTGGACCGCCGACCTTCCGGCAGATGACCATCTCGACCTTGCCCTGCGACTTCCGGGCCAAGGATTACACGGGCGCTACCGGCCCGCTGTCGGTATCCAACGGGACAACGGCCACGATCGATTACGGTGTCGGAACGCCGCAGTTCTTCGGCGGTATTGCTTACCTGACCGCCGGGACCACATACTACGTCAGCGTGCGCAACTGGTCAGTCGACTTGAACTCCTGGTCCTGCGGGCAGACCGCGTGCAACGCCGTCATGAACGATCAGCCGGCTTCGCCGTGACCGCGGGCTAACCGCGCAGCGACCACTTCGATTCCGCGCCCCGCTCCGGCGGGGCGTTTTCTTTGTCGCGAGGCAGTCACCGATGGTGAAACCCATGGCTTCGATCGATTTGCCGATCTGCGTTCTTGCACTTGCGCTTGCGCTGGGCGCGGCTCCCGCCGCGCAGGCGCAGCCCGCGCCCAGCCCCGACGAGGTCCTTGTCGAGAACCGTTGGGCCAAAATCACCCGTGCCGAATACGAGACCGAACTCCTGAGGCTGCCAACGGACATTCGCGGTGGGTTCGCGGTCAATGGGAAGCGCGTCACGGACCTGCTGGTGCGCATGTTGGTGACCAAGTCGCTCGCCGTTCAGGCGCGCGCCGGTGACCTGTACAAGGACCTCGAGGCGCAGCGCCGGCGCGCGCTCGAGCTCGATCGCGTCGACGCAGGCCTGCTGTTAGCGAAAATCGAGGACGACGCTGGCCGCGAATTCGACGCTCGCAAGACGCAGTTCGAGGCACGTGCCAGGGAGCTGTATCTCGCGGGCCGCGAAAAGTATCGGGTTGCCGAGGAAGTTGCTGCGTCGCACATCCTATTCGACACCAAGAAGCGGTCGAAAGAGGAAGCGCTCAAGCTCGCCCAGGAAACGCGCGCCAGGATCGTGGGAGGAGCCGATATGAGCGAGCTCGCTCGGCAGCTTTCCGACGACCCCTCGGCGCAGCAGAACGGCGGGCACATCGACTACTTCGAAAGGCGGCAGATGGACCCAGCCTTCTCAAACGCGGCCTTTGCGCTCAAGAATGTGGGCGACGTGAGCGAGCCCGTGCTTTCTAGCTTCGGCTACCACGTGATCCGCCTCGACGGGCGCAAGCCCCCCCGCGTGAAGAGCTTCGACGAAGTCAAGGAGGCGCTTATCGCTGAGGAGCGCGCGAAGTTCGTCGAGGCGAAGCGGGAGGAGGCGATTGTGGCAATTCGGGACGATCCGATGTCGAGGATCAATCAGAGCGCGGTCGATGCGCTTGTCGTCGGGTCCGGTCCCGAGCGCACCAAGAAGGCGCTCGAGAATGTGCAGCCGAAGTAGCAAGCCTGCTATCCTGCGCGCATGCTCTCGGCGCCTTCGCCCGGCCAGCCAGCGCGCGGCATGACCGGATTCGCGCTGCGCCACGCGCGGCAACGTGCGCTGTTTGCGAACTTCTTCCGACGCGAGCTTTTCTCCCGCTATCTCGGTACGTTCACCGGCCTCGCTTGGGCGCTCGTGCACCCGCTGGCGTTGCTCGCCGTGTACGCGTTCGTTTTTGCGACGGTGTTTCGCGCAGGAACCATGAACGGCACGAGCTTCGTAGTCTTCGTCGCAGTCGCGTTGTGGCCATGGCTGGCTGCGCAGGAGGCGCTGCAGCGCGGCACGGTCGCGATCGGGGCGTATGCGGGCCTGATCCGCAAGGTTGCGTTCCCCCACGAAATCGTCATCTACGCGTCAGTGGCTGCGACACTGGTGCTGCAGCTCGCTGGCTACATTGCCGTCCTCGTCGCACTGACGCTTCTCGGAGAGGGCGTGCGCCTGGAAGGCCTGGTGCTGGCGATCCCGGTATGGATCGTGCTCGCGATCGCCGTGACGGGGCTCGCACTCGCACTCTCTGCGCTGCAAGTGTTCATCCGCGACGTCGAGCATGTCCTCATGCCGGCGCTGATGATCCTGATGTACCTGACGCCGATCCTGTATCCGCTGTCGATGGTCCCCGAAGGCATGAAGCCCTGGGTTGCGGCTAACCCGTTCGGCTACCTGGTCGACCGGCTGCGAGACGCGTTGCTCGACGGACGGCTCGCGCTGGGCTGGGGCGACGCAGTTGCATTGATTGCCGCACTTGCCATCTTCGTTGCCGGACGGTGGCTGTTCCTGCGCCTCTCCCCCTTTTTCGAGGACTTCGTGTAGTCATGGGATCGCCGCTGCTTGAGCTTTCGGGCGTCGGCAAGGACTACGCCAGGGTCGATGCTAACGCCGGCCGCATCAGGCTCGTCTGCGATCTACTGTGCGGGCGCGGCGCCGCGCACGTGTTTCGCGCCCTCGACGATGTTTCGCTGGAGCTCGCGGCGGGCGAGTCGCTGGCAGTGATCGGCGAGAACGGCGCCGGCAAGTCGACGCTGCTCAAGATTGTCGCCGGCGTCATCGCTCCAACGCGCGGCCGTGTCAGCGTCCGCGGGCGCGTGGGCGCGCTTCTGGAGCTGGGGTCGGGCTTCCACCCCGAATACTCGGGCCTGGACAACATCGACCTGGCCGCGGCACTGCTCGGCCTCACTGCTGCCGAGACCGCGAGCAAGCGCGACGAGATCATCACCTTCGCTGACATCGGCGAGCACATTCGCGAGCCGATCAAGCACTACTCGTCAGGCATGGTCGTGCGGCTGGGTTTTGCGGTGGCGACCGCCATCAGACCCGACATCCTGATCACCGATGAGGTGCTCGCGGTCGGCGACGAGTCGTTCCAGAAAAAATGCATTGCGTGGATAAAGGGCTATTTGGCGGATGGCGGAACGCTGCTTTTGTGCTCGCACAGCATGTACCACGTCCGCAAGCTCTGCCGGAGCGCTCTCTGGCTTAGGGACGGACGCGTCGTCCGCTACGGCCCTGCTGCCGACGTGAGTCAAGCGTATCTCGCCTATCACGAGGAGAAGTCGGCTGGCGCCAGGCAGCCCATCGCCTTGCCACAAGCGGCCGCGTCAGGCGTGTACGCCATCCAGTCGCTTTGCGTCGACCCGCCGTCGACGATCCCCTGTGGCGCCGCGCTTACCGTCTGGGGCGAGGTTTTCTCCCCTGACGATCGCGTGCCTGTCGTCCTGCTGGGCTTGGTTCGCGCTGACGGCACGCCGGTCTACGGCGTCGCCACCGACATGGACGGAGTGCCGCCAGCACGTGTGACCGAGCGCCACTATGCGTTCTCGCTCACCTTTCCGCGGCTGCCGCTGCTCCCGGGCAAGTATTTCGTGCGGGCGCACGCGCTCGATCCTGAAGGCGTGAGGTTGTTCGATCATGTCGAGCGCTCGTTCGTCGTCGAGGGCGAGACGAGAGAGCTGGGCGTGACTCGCATCGAGCACAACTGGGGCACCCGGCGCCGGGACGAGCCTGGCTCGATCGGGTAAAATTTGCTAACGCCGCGCAGGGGTCACGGCCTGCGCTTCCGCGCCCGTTCCGCATGGACTCTGAACTAACCTTCACCGGCGAGCGCTTCGTGCCTGGATCCGCTGGCGCGATCGCGTACGAGCACTGGCATCGTTACGCTTTCGCATGGCGTTGCTGCACGGATCGCTTTGTTCTCGATGCGGCCTGCGGCGGCGGCCATGGAACATCGCTCCTGGGCGCCGTCGCGGCCACTGCAACCAGTGTCGACATCGACGCGGCGGCGCATCGCCAGGCGGAGCACACTCGGCAACTTGAGGCGCAAGTCGCCGAGCGCGAGGCGCAACTTGCGCGGCAGGCAAAGGCGTTAGGCGCCTTCGATGAAAAGCTAGGGGCGTTCAGCGCGGCCATGCGCACCGAGCAGAGCCGGCTCGAAACCGCGCGCGATGCCCAAGAACAGATCATCGCGTGCCGCCAGAGCTACCGCTGGCGGCTGCGGCTGCCGTGGATGCGCACCAGGCTTTGGCTCGCCCGCGCCCACTGATGTCGCCCGCGCCAGGTCCCGCGATTGACGTTGTCGTCCCGATCCACAACGCGGCCGATGAGCTCAGACGCTGCGTGGAGAGCGTGCTCGCACATACCCAGGGCGACTACCGGCTGCTGCTGATCGACGATGCCTCGACCGATCTCGGAGTACGCGCCTGCTTCGCCGAGATGGAGGCGCGGCGCCTGCCGCACGTCGCGCTTCTCGCCAACGATGTCAATCTAGGCTTCACGCTGACCGCTAACCAGGGTATTGAGAAGACACGCCCCGGTGCCGACGTCGTTCTGCTCAACTCGGACACCGTAGTCACGCCCGGCTGGATGGCGGCGCTCACCCGCTGTGCGCGATCCGACCCTTCGATCGGCACCATCACGCCGTTTTCGAACAACGCTGAGATATGCTCGCTGCCACGCTTTTGCGAGAATAACCCGTGGCCTGCCGAGCGCGACGCAGCCGCGCTTGCTCGCGCTCTCGAGCTTGCTGCGGTGCCCACCTACCCCGATCTGCCAACTGGTGTCGGATTCTGCCTTTACGTTCGCCGCGCACTCCTCGATGCGATCGGCGCCTTCGATCCTGTCTTCGGCCTTGGCTACGGAGAGGAGAACGATCTGTGCATGCGTGCCGCCGCGGCGGGCTTTCGCAACGTCCTTTGCGAAGATGCCTTCGTGCTGCACCTGGGAGGAAGCTCATTCGGCGACAAACGCCGCGATCTTGCCGAGCGCAACATGCGCATCCTGCTCGCGCGTCACCCGCGCTATCTCGAACTGGTGTGCGACTTCATCGCCGCGGATCCACTGAAGCCGCTGCGCGAACTGGCGGCCACGCACTACCGCATCATAACCGACGGCCTGCCAGGCATCTTGCACGTGGTTCACGGCCATGGCGGCGGTACGGAGTACCACGTGCGCACGATGATGGCGGCATCTCGCGAAGCCTTCCGCCACTATCTGCTGGTCGCAATCGGTGAGGACTGGCGGCTAGAGGAGCAGGAAGATGGCTGCGTGCGCGGATACGACTTCCGGCGCCGGGAGGGCGAATCGTGGAGTGATTTTCTCAGTGGCATCTGCGCTCGCTTCTCCGTCGATCTTGTCCACCTGCATAACATCTCGGGCTGCCGCGATGGGCTGATCGGCGCGCTGGCCAAAGTGGGCATCCCTTACGGCTATACGGTTCACGACTTCAACTTTGCCTGTCCAACGATCACCTTTCTGGATGCGAAAGGCCGCTACTGCGGCGCGGAGACGCGACCCGCGGTGTGCAACGCATGTTTGGGAGCGCAGCAGAAGTTCGCCGGCGTTGACATCGTTCAATGGCGCCACAGGCACGGAGCCATGCTCGAGGGCGCCGCTTTCGTCATCGCTCCTTCCCCGTGGGCAGCTGCGACACTACTCCGCTATTTCCCGGGACGAGCGGTCGAGGTGATCGCGCACGGTAGCTCGACAGACATGGCGCGGGCCGACGCGGTAAAGCAACGTTTCGTGCTCCCCGACAACGGGCAGCCGGTAATCGCCGTGCTCGGGGCCGTTGGGCCGGACAAGGGCTCGCGGCGGCTGGAACGTCTGGTCGAGCTCACGCGCGAGCGTGCCCTGCCGCTACGCTGGGTGCTCATCGGCTACCTGGATACAGGATGCGAACCTTGGCAGAGTGCCGATGCCGTCTTCACGATGCACGGGCCGTACGATTCGCGTGAACTGCCGGAGCTGCTGGAGTATTACCGGGTGCGACTCGTCGCCTATCCGTCTGCGTGTCCGGAGACGTTCAGCTTCACGCTTTCCGAAGCCTGGGCAGCGGGCCGGCCTGTGGTCGTGCCGCCCGTCGGGGCGCTGGCGGATCGAGTCGCGGCGACTGGAGCGGGCTTCGTCATCAGCGAAAAGGAATGGCAGTCGGAAGAGAGGATGCTCGATCGTATCGCCGCGCTCGTGATGACGGACAACGGTAGCGCGCTCGAAGCAGCGGCGAAGCGCGCACGGGTAGCGCTTCTGCCCACGGTCGCAGCGATGGCGCAGCGCACGGTCTCCATCTACCGCGATGCGCTGCGGCACTCGGCATTTACCCGAATGCGGCCACCGATCGCCGCCGAGCGCTGCCTGGCAGCGCTGGGCTATGTGCCATGGCGACCCCCGCCTGCCGCAGCCCCCGTCCTGGGCGTTCCTGCCGAAGAACTCGGCGCGGTTGCGCACTTGGCCCGCGCCGCCCTGCGCATCCGCCACACGGTCCCGGGACGTGTGCTCTATCGGCTGGCGCCCAAGGCGCTGGTTGCCGCCCTCAAGGCGCGCCTGCCGTCATGATCGATGCGGCCTATGGCGAGTGGCTCGCTCGTGGCCAGGGACACCAGCAGGCTGGGTTGCTGATCGACGCCATGCTCTGCTATCGGCAGGCTCTCAAGATTAATCGGCACGCCGTTCAGGCTCAGTTCAACCTCGGCGAGGCATTGCGCGACCTTGGTCGGAGAGACGAAGCGATTGCCGCCTGGCGTGCCGCGCTCTCGCTGCAGCCCCGGCATGTGCCCTCACTCATGGCGCTGGCCGAGCTGCTGCGCCGCTCCGGCGCGAACGCCGATGCTGCCGCCGTCTATCGCCAAGTGCTTTCCGCGGAGCCTGAAAACACGCGCGCGCGCAGCGGTCTCGCGCTCGCAGCGCTGAGCGCAGGCAACCCTGGGGCACTCGCAGAGCTGGAAGCGCTAGTCGCCGCGGACCCCAGGGCATTCGACGGGTGGAACGAGGTCGCACCCCTGATTGCCTCTGCGCCGCGTGGACCCCAAAGGCGGGCCCTGCTTGAGCGCATGGATGCGGCGTGCGGGAACGCCATGCCGGTGCTGTTGCTCGCGCTCCTGGCCGAGGACCTCGCGGTAGCGCAGGAGACGGAGCGCGCTCGCGCACTGGTCGATCGCGCGGCCGCGGTAGCCACACCCGTGGAAGATGCGGAGGCGTTGCGCCACCTTGCACTCGTGGCCGATGCAATCGGCGCGGGCTCGTCCTGGGCAGCGCGCTACGCCATGCGCTGCATCGAGATCTTTGCTTGCCCCGTTCCATTGCTCTGGCCGCGCCGGACAGCGGGCGCTGCGCTGCGCATCGCCTACCTCGGGGCACTTGGACGGCCTCTGGCCTTCTCCGGTGTGAAGGTCGATCCAGCAGCGTACGTCGAGCACGTCATCGCGGCGCACCCGCGCGAGCGTTTCGAAGCGGTTATGCTCACCGTTGACGGTGCAGCGATCACGCCTTCTCTGCAGGGAGTACGCGCTGCGCGCCTTGGCCCTGCACCCGATCCGGCTCTCGCGCGCTCGCTCGCGGAAGAGGATTTCGATGCGCTCATCGATCTCGCCGGGATGTCTGCGGCGACCGGACCGTTGCTCGCGATGGGACCCGCACGCAACGTCTGGACGGTCAACGGGCTCGCTGGGGCGCATGTTGCGCCGCTGATTACGTATTCGCTCCCTCCGCCCGCAGGCGCCGATGCGCAGGCGCTATCGGCCCATGCCGCCGCTATCGAGGCTGCGCTTTTGGACTCTTGCGGCCGCGCCGTATCGCGCGAGGCAATGGCGTGCCAGTCGCCGAAGGCAATGAGTGCCTTGTGGCGCAGTGCCGTAGCAGCGCATCAACGGCGCGACAGCAATGCGGCGCTCGTCGGTTATGAGCGCGTGCTCGCCGAGCAGCCCCACTTCGCGCCTGCGCGATATCTCTACGGGGCACTCTTGCGCGATCAAGGGCGTGCCGCCGAAGCGCAGGAGCAGCTCGCGTCCGCGCTTGCAGCGGCACCGGCGTATGTGGATGCGCGCGTTGCGCTCGCTGACCTCCGCCGCGAGGCTGGCGACGCCGACGGCGCTGCCACGCTCTGTCGCGAAGGTTTGGCGCTCGCTCGCGACGATGCGGCGCTACGACGCGCGCTCGGGCTTGCCGAACTCGCCCGGCAGAATGCATCCGTGGCCTTGGACGCGTTCACCAGGGCGCTGGCGCTCGACGCGACCGACGCTCTGACCCACTACAACCAGGGCGTGGCATTGCAGACTCTCCACCGGCGCGACGATGCTTTGCGCGCCTACCAGCGCGCGCTCGCGTTGTCGCCCGACATGATTGCCGCCGACTTCAACATCGGCGTTGTGTTCCAGGAGCAGGGGCAAACCGATGCTGCGGTCGGCGCTTTCGAGAGAGTGCTCGCGCGCGAGCCGCGTCATGTCCTGGCGCACAAGGCGCTGGGCGACACGCTGCTTGCAGTGCGACGCATCGATGACTGGCTACTGGCGTTCAGCCGCTTCGAGGCGAGTTGCCCCAAAGCACTTTCGCTAGCGGTGCAAGCGCTCGAGGTCTGCCAGTACCGCGGCGACTTCGCGGGACTTGATCGCTACCTGGACCGCCTGCGGCGGGACGAGTTCAAGCCGGAAACCGAGACCGACCTCGCCGACAGCCTCGAGCAGCTGTTGTTCCTAATGCTGTACTTCGATCTCGAGCCCGAAGCGCAGCTCGGGTTCTATCGCGCTTACGATGCCGTGGCGAAGCGGGTGTACGGAAAGCCAATGCTGCGCAGCGGAGCGCGCCGGCCGGGTCGGCTCCGCGTAGGTTATCTGTCGGGCGACCTGCGCAACCACGTCATGGGCAAGATGATGTGGGAGGCGATTCGACACCACGATCGCGACCGCTTCGACATCAGATGCTATTCGCTCACAGCGGAGAGCGACGAGTGGACCGAGCGCTTTCGCAGCTTCGCCGACAGCTTCGAGGTCGTCGCCGACTTGCCCGAGCGGGACGCCGCGCTGCGTATCGCGGCTGACGATCTCGACATCCTCGTCGACCTGTCGACGCACACCAAGAACGCGAGGCCGGGCATCCTCGCGCTCAAGCCGGCACGGGTGCAGATCACGCACATCGCGAGCTGCGGCGCTTTGGGGCTTTCGGCGGTCGACTTCAAGCTTACCGACGCATTCTGCGACCTCGGCGAGAACCAGGCGTATCTCATCGAGACCCTGCTACCAATGGCTGGTTGCGTCTACCCCTTCCGCCACGTCGTGCCGGCTGCCGAACATCCGTTCCGCCGCCAGCGGCTGGGCATCGCCCAGGATACTGTCGTGTTTGGTGCTTTCGTAAATCCGCTGAAGCTCTCGCGAAGGTGTTTGTCGCTCTGGCGGGATGTGCTCGAGCGGATTCCGCGCTCAGTGCTGGCGATCTCGCCACTTTCCCCCGAGGCGCGCGGCGTGTACGGCCGACTGTTGGGCGCTGCTGGAATCCCAAAGGATCGTGTCGTCGTCCTCCCACAAGGGCGCAACGACGCCGAGAGTTGGGCGCGCTACTCGGTGCTTGACTTCGCGCTCGACCCGCTTCCGTACGGCGGGGTTAACAGCACGCTGGAAGCTCTCGACATGGGCGTACCCGTGGTGACCCTGTGCGGGCGCAAACACGGGGAGCGAACCTCGCACAGCATTCTCGCCAACCTCGGCGTTACGCAAACCGTGACCGAAAGCGGTACCGAATACGTCGCCGTCGCCGTGCGGCTTGCCACCGATCCCACGTTCCGCGCGGAGGTGAAGAGCGCGATCGCTGCGGGGCTTGTATCCTCTGCGCTGACCGACATGTCGCGGCACACGCGAGCTCTGGAGGCTGCCTACGAGAATGCACTCGCGCAAAGGGACCCGAACGTGCTGGTCGAGTCTGGGCGATGAACCCCACCCAGCGCATCGAAGCCGCGCGAAACCTTTACTTCTCTGGGGACATCGCGGGTGCACGCCGCGCGTGCGAGGCGGTCCTGGTCGCGCCCGTCGACCCGCGGGAGGCTACCGACGCTAGGCTGATCCTCGTCGAGTGCAGCAGACGTGCCGGCGACGTGCAAAGCGGGCTGGCTCACGCGAGGGCGGCCGTGGCGGGCACCCCCGGCGATGCTTTAGCGCACTACGCGCTCGCGGTGTGCTGCGACGAATCGGGCGACAAGGCGACCGCCGTGGAGCACCTGCACCGGGCGATCGAGCACGATCCGAAGATGGCGCAATCGCATCGCTTCCTAGGCATGCTTCTGATCGATCTCGGACAGCTTGACGCGGCGCTGGCGAGCCTGGAGCGTGCAGTCGCCCTTGATCCGCAGAACGCCGACGGCTGGAACAACTTGGGGGCAGCCCTGCATCACGCAAACCGGCTCCTAGACGCCGAAGGGGCGTACCGCCGGGCGCTCAAGCTCAAGCCCGACTTTCCGCGCGCCGAGTGCAACCTCGCGGTCAACCAGCGCGACCAGGGTCGCTCCGACCTGGCCGAAGCCACTCTGCGCGCGTGCATTGCGCGCCGCCCCCCGGAAACCGCGTATCGTCCCGCGTTCTCTGCGCTTGCCGACCTTCTGCGCGCGCGCAGCGAACTCGACGAGGCGGCACGGCTCTACCTCGCCGCGGCTAAGCTCGCACCCGATTCGAGTTCGGGCGAGATGCTCGACCTGGGCTTGGTGTTGACCGAACGAGGCGACCCGGAGCAGGCGAGAAAGGCGTTTAACCACGCCCTGCGTATGAACCCGCGCTCGCTTCGCGCGGCCCTGGCGATAAACCTCACCCTGCCCATGATCTACGCCGACACCGGCCACCTCGCGCGCGCTCGCGCGGAATACGTGCAGGGGCTGGAAATGCTCGAGCGCGAACTCGACGGCAGGATCGCGGGACTTGGCTCGGCCCAGGTCGCCGACGCGTTCATCTGGAGCAACTTCTTTCTCGCATACCAAGGCGAAAACGACCGCGAGCTGCAAGCTCGCTACGCTGCGCTCGTTGCGCGCGCTCTCGACCGCACGGATCCATCTTGGCGCGCGCCGCTGCCGACCGAGCGGGTCGTCGGGCGCAGGATTCGCATCGGCTTCATCTCGTCGCTTCTTCGCCAGGGCACCGTCGGGCAGTATTTTGCGCGCTGGGTTACCGATCTCGATCGCGATCGCTTCGAGGTAGGCTTCTACCCGCTGGGAAACAACCTCGACGCTGTCACAGAAGCCATTCGTCGTCGCGCGGATCGCGTACGCGCTTTCGTAGGCGGCGACGCGTTCCCGTCGACAATCGTGCCCGTGATTCGCGAAGAGGGTCTGGATGTGCTGGTGTACCCGGAATTGGGCATGGATCAGGTCAGCTTCGCACTTGCCGCGATGCGCCTTGCGCCGCGCCAGTACGCCGGGTGGGGGCATCCGGTGACGACGGGACACGATACCATCGACGCATTTTTCAGTTGCGACGCCATGGAGACAGCCGATGCACAGGCTCACTATACGGAGAGACTGATTCGCCTGCCTGGGATCGGCACTCGTTTTGCTCGGCCCGCTTTGCCTCCCTCCGCCGATCGCGAGGCATTCAGCCTGCCACGCGACGCTACCCTGCTGCTGTGCCCGCAGTCGTTGTTCAAGATCCATCCCGATAACGACGCGCTACTCGCCAGGGTGCTGGCGGCGAATCGCGATGCGATCCTCGTGCTCTTCGCCGGCCGTCACCCGGCCATCACCGACCAGTTCATGCGTCGCCTCGAAAAGTGTTTCGACGGCCACGGTGTCGCGATCCGCGAGCGCACACGGGTCCTGCCGCAGCTCGATCACGAAGGCTACCTCGCGGTGAACCTCGCTTGTGACGCCATGCTCGACACGCTGCGGTGGTCGGGCGGACAGACAAGCGTCGACGCGCTCGACTGCGGCCTGCCCGTCGTCACGCTTCCCGGGGCGATGATGCGCGGGCGTCAGAGCGCCGGCATGCTCAGGCTCATTGGGGTCGAGGAGCTGATCGCGGCCGATGCCGACGATTACCTGCGCATCGCGAGCCGCCTGTGCGGCGACACAGCGTGGCGGACGTCGCTCTCCAAGAGGATCCGCGAGCGCTGCGGGCGGCTGTTCGACGACGCGGAGCCCATTGCCGCCCTCGAGGCCTTCTATCGCGACGCGGTCGCATAATCCTTCCAGATTTCAAGGAGCCCGTCCTCGAAATCGCGTGCATAGCGTGCCATGTCGAATAGCGGATGCGTGTAGCGGTTGCGGGCGAGCCGGTCGCGCAGCTCGGCGAGCGCTTGCGGATTGCCCGCGAGCGCGAGCGCCTTCGCCTCGTAATCCGTAAAGCTCGTTGTGACAAGCTCGGGCACGCCGATAGCGCGAAGCTGGCTCCCCGGGTTGCGGCTGGCAAGGGTCTCTCCGGTGCAGGTGAGCACAGGCAGGCCGGCCAGAAGCGCGTCGTTTGTAGTCGTGTGCGCACCGTAGGGCGAGGTGTCGAGGAAAAGATCGGCTGCGGCATTGCGGGCGACGTGCTGAGCGTTAGGCACCCTGGGAGCGAAGATCAGTCGCTCTGACGCGACGCCCCCGCGCTGCATCTCGTGACGGAGATTCGCCCGCGCGTCGGGGTTTGCATCGAGCATCCACAGGACGCTCCCCGGCACTGCGGCGAGCAGTCGCAGCCAGACGGCAAAGATGTCAGGCAGGAGCTTGAAGGCGTTGTTGAAGCAGCAGAAGACGAACGCTTCGGCAGGAAGTCCGCACTCGACGCGCGTCGGTGGTGGACCCTGCGGCGCGCGGGTGGTGTCGCTCGGGACATACGCGTGCGGCATATGGAAGAAGCGCTCGACGTAATGTGGCTGCGCTTCCGGCGGAGCGACGAAGCGATCGACGTGGATGTAGTCGTACCATTCAGCACCGAGCGTTCCCGGAAAGCCCATGCTGTTAATTTGCAGCGGCGCCGGGCGCAGCGCGAAAAGATTCGGCTTGGCGTTCTGCGTATAGCCGTTAAGGTCGAAGAGGATATGGACCGCGTCGGTGCGTATCCGCTCCGCGATCGACTCGACCGGATCCGCGCTGACATCGGCGAAGTGCTCAAATGAACGGCGAATCCTCTGCCCGATCGGCCCCGTGTCCTCGGGGAGTATGCCGTAGGCGAACGTATCGATGCGATCGCGATCGATCTTCTCCCAGACTTCCGTCATCAGCGTCGCCACCGGGTGGAAGCGAAAGTCTGAGGACACGAAGCCGACCCGCAAGCGCCCGTCGGGAGCGGCCGGCGGTGCTGGGCGCAGTGCCGGGCTCGGTGAGCGGAACGTCTGCGCCCAGCGGCGGGCGGCGCGCAACAGCGTTGATGCCGGCAGTGGCATCGCCGCCAGAGGGAAAGGAGCGACGTTCCACGCGCCCGGGGCGGACTCGGCATCGAGCAGGTCGCGAAGCTGTGCGAACAGGGTGCCGATACCGTCCCACTGACAGAGCTGCGCTCTCGTGTGCGCTAGCATTGACAACGTATACGGGTTGGCAGCGTCCAGCTCGTGCGCGCGCGCGAGCGGCGCGTCGGCGTCACCGTAACGGGCCAATGCCACGCGCACCGAGCCCAGGTTTGTAAGCACCTGCGCGTCGTCGGGCCAATGCCTCGCGGCTTCGTCGAAGCAGGCCTCCGCCTCCTCGAGGCGCCGGCTCTTCTGCAACGCAATACCGCGGCGGACGAGGACGGGCACCGGCAGTGCGCTTCGGATCGCGAACAGTCTGTCGTAAGCGCTGGCACAGGCCTCGAATTTGCCACGATCGTAGAGCGCGTTGGCGAGGTTCCCGAGCGCGTCGGGATGCTCGGGTTCGGCCGCGAGCACTTGCTCGTAGCAGTCAAGTGCGCGCTCGCCCTCGCCCGCGGCTTCGAGCGCCAGTCCCAGGTTGTTGAGCACGCCCGCGTTGCGTGGTGCGCTGCGCAGCGCACGCTCGTAGCCAGCGATGGCTTCCTGCACGTCTCCCGCTTCGCGACGCCGATTGGCGATATAGAAATTCGCCTCGGCGTTGTCCGGATCCGCAACGAGCACCTGTCGCCAAAGCGACTCGGCGCCAGCGAGGTCACCAGCCGCAAGCGTCTTGCGGGCACGCTCGAGCAGCGCGCTGACTTCGGACGAAACAGTGGCGACCAAGTTAAGAGTTGGCTTGAGCTCGCCGTGACAGTCCTTATAGCGCCTGCCGCTGCCGCACGGGCATGGATCGTTACGGTTGGTCATCGGAAACGCTCCGGCGTTTGCCGATCGTTCACCGAGGCCGGCCGCCGCTGCAGCGTTTGCAGCGGGCTCATCGAGAATGCGCCGAAAGACGCGTCTGCGGCACTGAATTGATGCGCTCCAAGGCGATCAGCACCAGGGCGATCGGGCGACAGAAGCTGTCTCCATACCAGCGCGAGTTCCATATTTGTGCTCGAACAGCCGCCGGAAAGCCCAGCCGCCGCGTGCTGTCACGCTTCAGGCATCCCACCGCCCCGTGCCGAGGGATCGTCGGGCGAGGGCCCGGGGGCGCTGCCGGCCATGGCCGTCATGGGCTGGACAAGCTCGTGCCAAAGTAGAACGCTCAAGCAGATCACAAGCGGCGCCAGGTGAAGCGTCGCGCGATTGAATGTCGTCTGTTCGGCAAGCCAAGCCGAGGCGATCGTAAACCAAGCGACCATCAGCAAGAACCCGAGACCCGCGGCAACGATGACCGCCAGAGGAGCGAGCTTTGGTTCGCGCAGGTGACGCCACGCGCAGAAGGCCAGCGCGATCGCGCCATACCAAAGCAGGTTCCAGTTGCCAAACAGGAATAGACCCTCGCTAAGCGGGCGCCACGACAGCTGGAAGTCTAGGTGCAGAGGGTACCCTAGGAGCGTTGTGTCAGTGCGGGCTAGCACCAGCAGCAAGAGCGCCGTGATGGCGAACGCGGCGCCAACAATCCTCATCCCGCGCCGGGGCAGCAGCGCGACGATTACGCCTGGCAACAAGGTGAGCATCCAAACGATCCCCGGTGTCTTGATCAGTGCTCCGCATAGCGCGAGAAACAAGGCCACGATCGCGTCGCGGACGTCGCGGCGCAAAGCCCAGCGATAAAGCGCGAGTGCTGCTAGCGTGTACGTCGCGGCCATCGGCAGGTCAGCGTAGCCGGCTAGCGCGACATGCACATCGAGAAGTGGCAACGATGCCACAAGGTACGCGCCCAGGAGGGCGGGCAATGGCCGGACAACCTCGCCGCGAAGCGCGCCATAGACAGCCACGACAAGTGCGATGAGCAGCAACAGCCACGGCCAATTCATCACCGTGTCGTCCCAGCGACCAAGCGCAATGCAGCTCCAAACCTGCAGCAAAGGCACTGTGGCCGGATAGTTGGGCGACGCGTCAAAGAAAGCGCCAGGCGCGCCTGCGAGCCACCTGTCGCCAGTCACGAATGGAGCCATGTAACCCAACTCGTACCATACGCGTGCCTTGGTCGCCCATTGAATCCACGCATCCCAGGGGTAGAGTGGTCGCCATGCGATCTCGGCCGCGAGCAAGGCGTAGCGCAACGCCAGCCACGACAGGATGAATGTCCAAAGCAACTGTTGCCAACGGGGTAGTTCGGGACGTAGCAAGCTTCTGATGGTGGCGGGTATCGCCGTGAACGAGAGCTGGCCCCGCCGCACCGCGTAGACACACAAGCCAACCGTGATCACCGCCAGCGGCGCAGCGATCGAACTCCAACCGAACCGAAGTCCAATTGCGCTCACGCCGCGCATCCACAGCGTGAGCAGCAACGCGCCGATGCAGTACCCGTAACCGATGCGCAACGCACAAGCTTCGCTCGCGCTGGCCGCGCCCACGGGCCATTGCAGCGCGGCGAGGACGGCGATACCCAGTGCCCAGGGGAGCGCGAGACCCAGCGCGAGCGCAACGTATTCCATTCTAACCTGCCAAGGAAGCCGCCGGGCTCTGCTGGGGGATGCCTACCGAATGCGGAACAGCGCGGCGCCGGAATCAACGAGGAGCAACTCCGCGCTCACCGGCGCCGCGCCGTCCCAGCGCAGACGTTGCTGGGCGGCATCGTACTGCACACCCTTACGTTGAAACACTACCAGGTAGTCGCCCGATCTCATCGCCGACGCGGGCGGTACGGTATTTTGCCACGGATCGAAGTAAACGTTATACGGATAGAGGTGGTATGCCCCTCGGCCGCGCAAGAAATTCGTCTCTGCGATCATGAAAACCCGCGCTGGGGGCGGCGGCAATGCGGCCCGGACCTTGTCGATGAAATCAAACAAGCGGCCGTCTTCGGCTGCCAGGTGCCGCTCGCGCCATGATTTCCCGGCGTATTGTGCAGCGGTAAGCTCGATTTGTCGTATTAGGTTCCACTGCCAGACGACATCCAGTATGAACCAAGCAACGAGAAACATTCCGGCGATCACGACTGGCCGGAATGGCCCAACCCAGCGCGTGCGCCAGCGCGTAAGCGTCACATAGGTTGTCGCAGCGAGGCCGACGACGAATGCTAGCAATAACGTTAGCGGGACCTCCTGCACCTCGACCCCGCCAGTTCGATTATTGATCGAGGTCCCACTCCACGGTTCAAACGTCAACCATTCGTCGACCAGGTCGAACAGGACTTCGGCCGCGGTCATTGGCTTCGCCGTCACGCCGCGGACAAGAATCGGTGGTGTGAAAGTACCGCGTAACACCAGCGCTAGCCCGTTGATGTTGCCGATCCAATTTGAATCCCTTGCCAGTTGGCCCGCCGCGATGCGACCACCAACGATTTCGAGTTCCCGGCTAAAGATGCGCCCGGGCTGGTAGTCATTGCGCCAGATCAGAGTCGCCTTTACTCCATCGGACACCTGCGAGGTTTCCCAGATGATCTGCGGATAGTCGCTGGCACGAAGCGAGGTGCTGACCGCGACCAGCGTCAAGCCGCTTGCGTCGGGTGCGAGCAACGCAAGACCGTCTGCGTTAGGCTGTGCACTGCCACGCGGCACGCTGAGGGCGCGCGCGTCCCAGTGCACGGGTTGTGCATGGCTCAACCACGGCCCCGGCACGGTAACGTACAGGTAAACGAGCAAGCAGACGGCGACGCTCATCGCCAACGCCCACGCACCTACGATGAAGGGGCGGGGCGGGTGCGCGCTCGTGCTTGCGTCCTCTGCGGCGATTGGCGTTAGCGGGTCCACCGAGGCGGCATGACTGCTTGATCAATACGCGTTACGGCTGTGAAGCAGGTGCCCCAGCGTCAGGACGAGAATCCGCAGATCGAACCATAGCGACCAGTTGTCAATGTAGTACAAATCGTATTGTATGCGCTTGCTGAGGTCGCTGCTGCCGCGCAAGTCGTGGACTTGGGCCCAGCCGGTGATGCCGGCCTTGACGATATGCTTTTGCATGTAGCCGGGGATCTGTTGGCGGAACTGCGACACAAACTCCGGCCGCTCCGGGCGCGGGCCGACGAGTGACATCTCGCCACGCAGCACGTTGAGCAATTGCGGCAATTCGTCGAGGCTCAAACGCCGGAGCAGTGCACCGAACGGCGTCGCGCGGGATTCGCCCGGCCGTGACCAGACGGGACCACTGGTGGCTTCTGCATCCGTTGGCATGGTGCGAAATTTATACATGGTAAAGCGCTCGCCATTCCAGGTTACGCGATCCTGGCGGTAGAACACCGGTCCGGGGGACGACAGCTTGACGCCAACGGCAATTAGGAGGAGCAGCGGCGAGAAAAGAATCAACCCGGCCGCAGCCAATCCATAGTCCTCCAGCGCCTTGACCAGGCGATTGATGCCAGACATCGGAGTTTCGGTCAATGATATGACAGGCAGTCCGGCGACATCGGTCAGCGAATGGTTGAGTAGATGGAACCCATAGATGTCAGGTACAAACCGAACCTCAATGGGGTGCTCGCGCAGTAACGCAAGAACGCTGCGTATGCGCAGCTCGGCTCGAAGCGGCAACGCAATCCAGACCTGGTCGATCGCGGACTCGACGACGTCAATGACGAGCCTATCGGGGGAGCCCAGCACGGGGCAGCCGGCGAGTAGACTGTTTTGCTTTTTCGGGTCATCGTCGTAGAAGCCAAGCACCGTGAGCCCGGATCCTGCCGACCCCCGTATTCGCTCCGCGACCAGCCGTCCCAACTCGCCGGCACCCACAATGACTATCCGGCGCTCGATCAATCCGTGGCGGTGCATCGCCCGCAACGCCGAGCGGAATAGGATGCGCAACGCGGCCGTCAACAGCAGGCTACCGGTGAGCCACGACCCGATCCAGACCCGCGAAAAGGTTTCTGCGCTCTTGGTCGCGAACAACGTGCCGATAACCAGTGCACCGACCCAAAGCCACGCTAGCAAGAGTTCGCGCAGCTCTTCCGACACGCTAACTCCCCTTTGCGGTTCGTAGAGTTGGAACGCCGGGAAGATGGCCGAGATGGCCAGCATGGCGCCGCCAAGTAGGAGCACGTAGCGCTCCGGAGGCGGCAACACATCGAGGTAGAAGCGGAATACCGCAAGGCCGACCACGACCGTTGCGACCAGATCCGACACCCGCAGCACTACGGCGAACAGAGTGGTTTGCGGCTTGCGGACGAGGCGGGCCACGACGCGGATTATCGCACTTGCGCCGCGGACTCACGCCAAGCCCGAGCAACGAATTCGCCAAGCTCGGTTCGGAAGCGGTCCACCGCGAACCGCTGGGCGTTGGTGCGGCAGTCAACCGGGTCAAAGTCAACGCGGATGGCTTCGTATTTTCGCACCGCCGCGGCGATAGCAGACGCGCTCTGCTCGCTAAAGAATAGCCCGGTGCGCCGTGCGCACTCAGGACCACGCACTGTCTCCAAGGACCCGCCGCGGCCGAATGCTATGACGGGTGTTCCACAGGCTTGAGCTTCGACGGGCAGGATGCCGAAATCCTCCTCTGCAGCGAATAAAAACCCGCGTGCCCCGCGCAACAGTTCGCGCAGGCGCTCCGGTGCTACTTCGCCGGTGAACTCGACATTCGGCCCGGCAGCGGCCCGCACGCGGATCGCCTCGGGTCCGGCCCCGACTACGACGAGGCGCCGCTCTGGCAGTTCGCGAAAAGCTGCGACGATCAAATCCACCCGCTTGTAGGGGACCCACCGCGAGGCCGTCAGATAGTAGTTGCGCGCCGCCGGCGCGCAGACCACTTCTCCCGGGTTGAAGAAGCGCACGTCGACCGGAGGGTAGATGACCGTTGCATCGCGGTCGTAGCAGCGGGCGATACGGCTGCGTATGTATTCGGAGTTCGCGATAAAGTGCGTGACTCGGTCGCTGCTTCGCCGATCCCAGTCGCGCAACCGGTCAAGCGCACGCCGGATGAGCTTGCCGCGCAGTCCTGAGTCGAGCCCAAGCGGGCCAAGATATTGCTCGCGTAGGTCCCAGACATACCGCATCGGCGTGTGGCAGTAGCAGATGTGGAGTTGACTGTTTGCGCTGCGCACGCCCTTGGCGACGGCGTGCGAGCTGGAGATCACGATATCGTAGCCGCTCACATCGAGGGACTCGATCGCGCGCGGAAACAGCGGCAGCATGGCTCGGAAGTAGAAGCGTGCGCCCGGCAAGCGCTGCAGGAACGAGGTACGTGCGCGCTTTCCGCCTAGCCGCGCGCGAGATGAATCCGCAAGGAAATCGACCAGCGAAAACAGATCGGCTTGCGGATAGACGTGCACGATTTCCGCGAGCACGTTCTCGCCTCCCCGCCAGCGGTCGAGCCAGTCGTGGACTATGGCGATGCGGGGTTGCCTCATTGCAGGGGGGTGGCGCCTAGGTTGCCCAGTTCGGCAGCAAGCGCGTCGGCAGTTGTGGATGCGCAGCGCTCCCAGGTGAACGTCGCCGCGCGGGCAACGCCCGCTGCCGCGAGGCGTTTTCGCAACGACGAGTCGGAGGCGAGCAACAGCAGCCCGCGCGCGATGTCGTCCACCGACCGCGGATCGCAGTAGGCAGCGGCATTCTCGCAGACCTCGGGCAATGCGCCGGCGCGTGCCACAAGGAGTGCGGTACCGGCGGCCATCGCCTCGAGGGCCGGCAGGCCGAAGCCCTCGTGAAGCGATGGCAGCGCCACGAAGTCAGCTGATCGGATGCGGGCAGCAAGTTCGGCCTGAGGGAGGCTTTCGAGCAGCTCAACCCGATCGCCAAGGGCTTGGATCCACGGCATCACCTCCGGATCGATATTTCGCACACCGGTTCGGCGCGCAACCAGCACCAGTCGATGCGGGATGAGGGCCTTGACCCGGTCATACGCTTGCAGCAGGCGTACGACGTTCTTGTGAGGTTTGAGCAAGCCGACAAAGAGAATTGTCGGCCGCAGCGCATCGCCTTGGACGGCAGGATCCTGCACGGCCGGTGAAGCGGAAAACCATTCGCGGGCCACCCCCAGGGGGGTTACCAGCAGGCGCGCGGCGTCGAGCGCACCGCGAGCGATGGCTTCGCGGCGGGTGTACTCCGAGACGCAGAAGACAATCCGTGCCCTCACGCGGATGTTCCGAAGCCACATCCGGACCAGTAGCGATTGGCCCCGTCCGGTTAGTTGTGGCGCAGTGATCGGTAGCAGATCATGAAGCGTTACCGCGAGTGGCGCCACGCTTAAGAGGGGGACATTGAAGTGGGGCGTCCAAAGCAGGTCACTGCGCCTGCCGACCGGAGGAACACTCCACACGTTGGCCATGCTGAGCGGTGCCACGTCCCATTCGATGACGTCGGCCTCACGCCCCAAGCGCGACGCCAAGTCGGCCCGCATCGTGCTCCGAGCGAGGACTGCTGGACGCCATGAGGCGAGACGAGGAACAACCCGCGGCAGAATGTGCTCTAGATATACCCCGATGCCCGAATGTCCAGCCATGCGGGCATCGATGACGAGCCGGGTCATACTAGCCTAGCAAACGAAATCCCTCGGCTTTGCCGGGGTTGGGGAATAGCACTTCGACATTCTTGAGAACCCATTGAAGATTTCTCAACCGAGAGCTGTCAAGCACACGCCGGGACCAGTTGAACTTGTAGCGCTGATCAGCCACCGAGGAGGTGGCCTCGCATGAAAACCGCGGTAGCGCCCGCTCGTATACGCCGCCTTGAGCGGCTTGCAATCAAAGTTCCCCCGCCCTTCCGGGGACGCAAACACCAGCGCTAAAGCACGGTGGACGCAATTATATTGGCATAGACCGCGGCTAAGTCGGTTTGCTTTGAGCAAGCAAACGCGTACCTGTCACCGCCACGAAAATCGTCGCAACCTTCCCAGTTGTCGAACTCAGGCTCGAGCGTGTGACAACAATACCCTACTGCCGCGACCATCTTATGCACCGCCTTTGGCGACGGCAAAAATACCAGTTCGTAGTCGGCCGACATCCGTGGATCGTCGAGAGGTTCTTCCCGCAGCTCGATAATACTGCCGTCGTTGTCGCATATGGTCGAATCGATCAGAAGCAGATCGGTATTCACGCGACTAATCTTCTCCAGCAACTCTACGGGCTTGCACACATGGTAGAGCAGGCCAAGGCAGAGCACGATATCGAACTGGACGCCCCATAAATCACGACTCTCCGTGAAGACGTTGTCACGTATGAATCTGTACCTCGGCGCCGGGACACCCATCAGCCGAAAAACCAGATTCGCCTGCTCGATGTGCACTTCTCTCGCATCGATCCCTAACACATATTCGCAGCCGGCATCGATGGCATTCAATGCCCAAAACCCGGCATTGCAACCCAGATCGAGCACTCGCTTCCCATTGAACAGGTTCGCCTTGACCAGCGGGTCGAAAAAATACCGTTTCCGTTGCTGATGACGATTAATCCATTCTTTCGCATGTATTGGCGTCAACGCCCCACAGAGTTCAAACTGATAATGCCAGGGCGAGAGACGGTTGACCTCGCGCTCGATCTTCTCTCTGGTCAGGTTCACATTCGCCTTCGAGGTGTCATCAATGGCGTTGCAAAGAGTCTTGTCCAACCCTCGCCCCGAGTGGAAGACCCGCAGTTGAGCCGCCTGCGCACTCTACCCTTATGTCCCGAGCGTAGAAGAAGATTCCGAACACCGCGTAGACCATAGTTAGCAGACCGCTTTGGGAAACCTGTCCGCTAATAAGAAAATAAAGCACCAAGGCCATCCACGCACCAAGATGCGGCGAGTTTTCAAAGTACCACCTACGGACCCATAGAGCGAACACCAGAATACTGACAAAGCCAAGCGTGAATAGGGCACCGGTTTCAGATAGCAGTTCGATCCAGATGTTTTCATTTTTTGCATTGACCTGATGGTTCGCATCGTATTTGTTTGCAGCGGGGAGCTCCTGATCGAAGCGGCTGAACACATAGGTGTTATACGCCCTGGGGCCTACCCCAAACCAGGGATGCTTCGCCCACACGGTGAGCCCCATTTTGTTTATCAATAGCCGATCGGTCCCGGAGGTCGTGTCGCGCGAAACATCCAGGTCGGCTGCGAATTCGGCGATCTTTTCTGCACCGCGCACTGTTTCCCCTTTGCCTTCATAGGCTGGGGTGGGGATCAGGAGCGCCGCGAGCGTCACGGGCAGCAGAAAGAGAAGATACTTTTTCAAGAATACTCGTCGATTAAGCAAGAAAAGCAGTGCGCCTAACGCCGCGAACAGGACCCAACCGGTTTTAGCGGTTGATTGAACCAAGACAAACATCAGCGCTACCAGTACCAACTTGGCCCATGACGGCAGTTCTTCCTGTGTCACGACCAACGGCAGCAGCAGGAAAGAAAAAATGTTCAGAAAATGAGGCCAACCCGAGATTCCGTTAATACGGTACACGTTGAAGTGATTCTGCGGTTGCAAAATGATGTGATGGAAGCCATAGATGGATACGAATTGAAGCATGCCCGCAGACGTTATGAGAGCCAAAGCTCCTGCAACGGATCGTTGAATCTGATCGGTCGAAAACTGGTGGACCTTCAGGAAGCAGTAGAGGGTGATCACCGTAAACACGTCAAAGCCGAGCCAGCAAGTCCACAGGATGGAGCTCTTCAGGTTGGCTGAGGTGACGATGGACACCGAGAGTGGGAATAGCGGTAAGCATACGAAACTTGGCGTTCTGGCAACGGCACTCTTCGCAGCTTCCCACATCTGTGCCGGCTTGAGGAGCCAGACACTGGCGATCAAGAAGTAGCCATACTTGATCTTGATGCCTCCAACATTCACAAACAGCAGATCTGCCGAGAGTAGGAAGAGGGTGACAGCTAGCACTGCCGAAGGCATGAAACCGGACGCTTTTCGCGCTGCTCGACTCGAAGTCGCTGCGTGCTCGCGGCTTGTAGCCAGATCCATGCTCCGTCAAGGATTGCTTCTAGGCGAAACTATATGGCCCAGACAATATCGGCACAGTCGCTCGGTGGAAGCGCGAGGGCGTGGATCCGACAACCTGAGCTGCGCGGGCAGCGCGCAGACCGGTGGGGCATTATAGACCCTTGTGCCCAAGCGTCGGCATACGCGGCCGCGACAGTGTCACTCTGCTCGCTCACGTTGATCGCCGTGCCCCTGATGATCGATCCAGCGCATCCGGCTGCGCCTTACCTCAAATTCATGCCTCGTTGGAACCACGGCGCATTCAGCCTTATACCGCACGTGGAAAAGACTGACACCGACCAGTCACTCTCGGAACCGGTACAATAGAACGCTCCCGTCAAGTTCCCCCGATGTTCCAGGCCTCGAGATCACCGCCCTTGCAACGCCGTGATCAAACAGTCGCTAACTGCACGACCTGGTCGCTGGCTTCAGCCGATGCACGTTCAGAAGCAAGGTGCGCCAACTGCAGCCTAACGCGGATGACGACGCAATGCCAACTCGATGTCTTGGGGTCCTAAGAGGACTCGACCTCGCTGGACGCGCCGAGCTGCGTCATGGCATCGCGCTTCGGCGTCAAGATCATGCCCATCTCAGGCACAATCGCTTCGTGCAGTCATCCTATACGTGAACTGTCACGTGAACTGTCGAATGCCGAGCCGCGCACGGAGCCACTTCTCATGGATGTAAATGCCTACGGGCGGCAGCTACTGAGCGCAGAAATTGACAGGAAGGAACACCGGAACTTCGTCGGGGGGCTGTGGGAGGAGATTGGAATCCTTCAATTCAATTTCTTGAAGGACCAAGGGCTGCAACCCCACCATCAACTGATGGATGTCGGTTGTGGTGCGCTACGAGGAGGCGTGCACTTTATACGCTATTTGGATCCTGAGCACTACTATGGCATCGATATCAATGCCTCACTCATCGAAGCCGGCAAGCGCGAGCTTGGAGAAGCGAAGCTGGAGCACAAGATGCCGCACTTACTCGTTAACGACAAGTTTGAGCTCGGCCGCTTCGGCACCATGTTCGACTATGCAGTTGCGGTGTCGGTCTTTACGCACCTGCCAATGAATCACATTGTCAGGTGCCTCGTCGAGGCACGAAAGGCGCTTAGACCGAAGGCGCGTCTATTCGCCAGCTATTTCGAGGCTCCGACCCAAGCGTACTTGGACCCATTGCAACACGTCCCCGGGGACATCGTAACCAACTGTGACGCGGACCCATACCATTATGCCTTCGAAGAGGTGCAATGGATGGCGGGAGCCGCGCGCATGAAGGTGGAACGGGTTGGGGTATGGGGCCACCCAAGAGGGCAGATCATGGCAGCGTTTTCGAATGACAAGTCTTGAAGTTGCCTCTGCGAAACGGTAGCGCAGCGCGTTCTTCGGTGAAGCGATTCGCAAGGCCAGCGTCGAACCGTGGCGCGTTTGGAATCTGCGACATCGACAGGATCCACGTGTGCGCCTAATCAGGCCTGCCCATCTTCGCGCCGGGTTGCGCGTCCTGCGGCGGCACCTACGCTACGCTGGGCGAGATCCGAGGAAGCTGTATTGGGTGGCGCGCCGCGCGGTGAGCGTTGCCCGTGAGGGGGCGATCGCTGGCGTATTAGAACGCCACCTGGTCGAGCAAACGCAGTACACGAACTACGCCGCGTGGTGCGCCCGCTACGAACCGGCCGAAGCCACCGACTTCTCGCCCCGCATCGAAGCGCTCGCTCGCCGACCGTTGATCTCGATCTTATTACCAGTGTGGAACCCGCAGGCGCAGTTTCTGGCCGAGGCGATCGCGTCGGTGCGAGTGCAAGCCTATCCTGACTGGGAATTGTGCGTCGTCGACGATGCCTCGACTGCGGCCGGGGTAGGCCAACATCTCGAGCGCGAGTCGGGCAGCGATCCCCGCATCCGCGTGCGGCGCCGTGCCTCCAATGGCGGCATCGCGCAGGCCACGAACGACGCACTTGCGTTGGCCCAGGGCGAGTATTGCGCGTTCCTCGATCAGGACGACACACTGGCTCGGGACGCGCTGCTATCGATGGTTGAGGCAATAGCCGAAAGTCCGCGCGCCGTACTGTTCTTTTCCGACGAGGATAAGCTCGACGCGGCTGGGCAGCGCACCAATCCCTTCTTCAAGCCGGAGTGGGACGGGGAGTGGATCCGCACAACCAACTGCGTGCTGCATCTGTTGCTGGTGCGAACGGGCACACTGCGCGTCGTTGGTGGCCTGGCCCTCGGGATTGACGGGGCGCAGGATTGGGACCTGGTGCTACGCGTGGCCGAAGTCGCCGGCCGTGCGGGGATCCGGCACGTGCCACGGGTGCTTTACCACTGGCGCGAGCTACCAGGTTCGACGGCGGCGGCAATGTTCGAGAAGCCGCAACTCGTCGCGGCGCAGCGGCGGGTGATCACTGAAACGCTGCGCCGCCGCGGCGAAGCAGGCGAGCCCCGATTGGGCGTAGGTGGCTGGCGGATTGAGTACGGCTTGCCTAACCCGCGGCCGCTGGTGTCGATCGTGATCCCAACGCGTGACCGGGTCGATTTGCTGCGCTCGTGCATCGCGTCCATTCATGCGCGCACAAGCTATCACCCCTACGAGATCGTGGTGGTCGACAACGATTCGCAGGAACCGCAAGCCAGGGTCTATCTCGACCAACTCGCTCGCACCGGCGAGGCGCGGGTAGTGCCATATGTCAAGCCATTCAACTATGCGGCACAGTGCAACCTTGGTGTACAGCACGCGCGTGGTGCGATGATCGCCCTGCTCAACAATGACATCGAAGTCCTCACGCCCGGGTGGCTCGATGAGCTCGTTGGCCTCGCCGCGCGCCCGGGTGTAGGGCTCGTCGGCGCGACGCTCTACTATCCGAATGGCACGCTGCAGCACGCCGGCGTAGTCCTCGGCTTGAACGGCGTAGGCGATCGGCCCTGGATCGGCACGCCGAGGGGCTTCGCAGGCCCGTACGGCCGCGCCCGCGCCGTGCGTGAGGTTAGCGCAATGATCACCGCGTGCGCCGTCGTCTCGCGCGAGCGTTACCTTGGCGCGGGTGGTATGAATGAAATGCTGGCGGTATCGTGCAACGACCTCGATTTGTGCCTACGCCTTACTCGCGACGGGTGCCGCCATCTAGTGACGCCGCACGCCGAACTCATTCACCGCGAATCCGCCTCGCGGGGCTACGCGGACGGTCCGGTCAACGAGGAGCTATGTCGTACCGAGGAAGCGCGTTTTGCGGAACTGTGGCAGCAGGAACTCGCTCGCGATCCGCTGTATAACCCCAATCTGACGCTGAAAGGCAACGCCTACGCGCTGGCGTGGCCACCGAGAACCAAGAGAACGGCGTGACCCAACTTCGCCACTCGGCGAGCCCCAAAGCGCTGTTCGGTGCCGTGCTCGAGTACGGCAGCCTGCTCTGGCAATTCGCGCGACGTGAGATATCCGGGCGTTACCGCGGCTCGCTCATCGGCTTTGGCTGGGCGGTGCTCAACCCCTTGCTGCTGCTCGCGATCTACACGTTCGTCTTTAGCGTCGTGTTCCGGATGCGTTGGGACGGGCCGATTTCTGATCGCACAGGTTTCGCGCTGGTCATCTACACCGGGATGATCGTCCATGGCTTCTTCGCCGAATGCATCATGCGCTCGCCGTTGCTGATCGTGGAGAATCGCAACCTCGTGAAGAAGGTAGTGTTCCCGCTGCATGTGCTGCCCTGGACGGTGTTGGTAGTCGCCTCGTTCCATTTTCTAGTTGGCGTCTCGCTAATCATTTTCGTCGTGCTGATGAAAACTGCGGCTCTGCCAGCTGCGATTATTGCGCTGCCGCTGATCGTCCTGCCGCTTGCACTGGTCGCACTTGGGTTCGCGTACGCATTTTCCGCGCTGGGAGTCTACCTGCGCGACCTTGGGCAACTAGTGGGGTTCTTCGCGATGACCTTGCTCTTCCTAAGCCCGGTCTTCTACCCCGTCTCGGCGGTGCCGCAGGAGTGGCAGTGGGTGATCGCGTTGAACCCAATCGCGACTTTCATCGAACTCACCCGCGGCGTGCTGTTGTTCGGCGCCTGGCCAGCCGTAAGCTCGCTCGCGAGCGTGTGGGTCTTAGGCCTCACTACGGTGTGGATCGGGTTTTTCTGGTTCCAGCGCACGCGCAAGGGCTTTGCCGATGTCTTGTGACAAACTAAATTGACTCGTCACTGGTACCGAAAAGCCGGCCCCAGTGCGGGTCGCAACACCTGAGCCCAAATACCCGACGGCACTCCAATGGTCGCGCCCGCTCTCTCAGTCCGGTCCCTCTCCAAGCGCTTCGAGCTATACGAACGCCCCGTTGATCGTCTCAAGCAGACGCTCTGGCGCGGCCGGCGCCAGTTCTATCGGGAGTTTTGGGCGCTGCGCGAGGTCGGTTTTACGTTGTCACCAGGGCAGGCGCTCGGTGTAATAGGGCGCAACGGCTCAGGCAAGTCCACGCTGCTACAACTCGTCGCCGGTACTCTCACGCCGACGGCCGGCGAAGTGGAAGCCCGCGGCCGCGTAGCCGCGCTGCTCGAGCTGGGCAGCGGCTTCAACCCAGAGTTCAGCGGTCGCGAGAACGTGTTTCTCAACGGCGCGATCCTCGGCCTCAGCCACGCCGAAGTGCGCGCGCTCATGCCGGAGCTATTGGCGTTTGCCGACATTGGCGAGTTTGTCGACCGTCCTGTCAAGACTTATTCGAGCGGGATGGCGCTGCGGTTGGCCTTTGCGGTGGCCACAGCGGTTGCTCCGCATATCCTGATTGTCGACGAGGCGCTCGCGGTCGGCGACGAGGCCTTCCAGCGCAAGTGCTTTGCGCGCATCGAGAAGATTCGTGAAACCGGCACGGCGGTGCTGTTCGTCTCGCATTCCCCGCTCCAGATCCTCGAGCTCTGCGACGTGGCCCTGCTGCTCGACGGTGGCGAGATGCTGCTCATCGACGAGCCGAAGCGGGTGGTGCCTGAGTATCAGCGTATCCTCTATGCCGCGCCAGATGCCGCGGTGCGCCTGCGGAAGCGAATCAAGGCGGAGGGGACGGCAGCGCTTGACCGCGACGTTGCGACGGCGCTGCCGGCTGCCTCGCACACCACGCAGCCGGACATGGCGCCCGGCGCGGGCGGGCAGGGGGACGAATCTCGGCTCGCAGGCGGGTTCGATCCGGATCTGCGTTCGATGAGTACCGTCGAATATGCTTCGCACGGAGCGCGTATTCTCGCCCCCCGCATCACGACCGCTACTGGAGACGTCGTCAATGTGCTGACGCGCGGAGAGGTTTACGCCTATTCTTACGACGTGCAATTTCTCACCGCGGCGCGACGCGTACGCTTCGGGATGATGATCAAGACCACCACCGGCTTGGAACTCGGCGGCGGAACGTATCCGCAGTCCGGTGGGCTCGATGCCGAGATTCCCGCGGGCTCGCGGCTGAGCGTACGCTTCGAGTTTCGCTGCCACTTGTTCACCGGCATGTACTTCGTAAACGCAGGGGTCGTGGGCGAAGCCGATGGCACGGAAACCTACCTTCACCGGCTGGTCGACGCAGTAGCGTTTCGCGTGCGGCCCGATAACTCAGGCAAGCAGTCGGGCTATGTCGACTTCGAGGTGCAGGTAGCGGTGGTGCGGGCAACCGAGGTCGGTAGCGCATGAACGCGCGCAGCGTTTCTTGGGAGTGTCGACATCGTTAGACTCGCCGGCTCGCGCAGTTCGACGCGCCTGGGTCGGCTGGAAGAACCGCCCTCCCTAGGAGCCAAGGCCCTCAACCCTTTGTTTCGCGCAGCACAAATCGCCCGAGCACGTGCTCGGCCACTTGCGTTAGCTTCGCATGCGCGGCCACGAGTTCAGCTTCCTTGCGGGCGAGCGTCGCCTCGAGGTCGCTGACATAGGTCGTGGAGCGCTGCAATCCCTGTTCCAAGCTCTCGCAATGCCGTTTGGACTCGGCGAATGAGTCGCGCGCCCAGGCGAGTTCTGCCTCCAGACGCGGGACCTCGTCGGCGAATCGTTCTACGCCTCCGGCGTAATCGAGCAGCGGGGCGAAGTCGAGCAATCGCGCAAACAGGACGCCGATTTCGTCCTTCGTCGCCTCACTGCCGACGCCCGCGTCACCCCTCGCGAGTCGCTGGGCGAGCCGGTAAGCGTCCTGGACGAGCGATGGCAGTGTCGCGATCTCGGCATCGGCATGCCACGCGTGACGCAGCTCCGTAGACAAGAACTGCGCGGTGAACACATCGATCTCGCGCTCAGGAACCGGTGCTGCGTCCAGTCGCAATTCCGCGCCGATACGTTCGAGCTCGGCACGGGGCGCGTCGAGCATCCGATCGTAATCGACGACGACGCACCTCTTGCCCATCGTGTAGCGAAGCGCGCACAGCAGGTGCGTCAGCCAGAGCCAGCCGCTGCGTCTCACATCGAGCCGGTCACGGACGACAAGCGAGTCGATCACTGACAACGGGTGCCTCACGGCGATCACGTACGCGTCGTCCGCGCCGAACCGTGCAAAGACGCGCTGCCAGAAAGGCAAGATGCGCGGAATGCGCGGATCCTTGAAACCGAACGTCGCAGTCCGCGAAAAGCGGGCACCGAGCACGGCTTCGGCGTCCGCTTGCAACCCGACGAACCTTTGCTCATCCCAGTCGATGCCGTGCAGCAGCGCGACGCTCTTCCAGTCGGCGCCGAGAATATCGAGGAGGGCATCGTCGAGCTTGACGATATCGAGGTCCTCGTAGAATCCGCGCGCGTTCATGCGCACGTCGGCCGCCATCAGGCGATCGCCAAGATCGACCCCGAGGGCTTGCAACGCCCTTCCCAAGATGCTCGTGCCGGCGCGGTGCATGCCCGCCACCACGAAGACCCGCCGCGACGAGCGCGGGCCGACCGCATCGGACGTCGGCAGAGAGATGTCGGAGTGATTGGCGCCGGACATGATCGGCGAGAAGTTTAGCAGGCGGTGTGACGCAGGGCAGACAGGAACTAAGGCCCCGCATCGAGGTCTGCACAATTTGCTTCGTGAATACCGTGGCTCATTCCATCAAAGGCGCCCGCGCACTTCTTACGGGGAATACGCCGTGGGCTCGTTGGCCCAGGTTGCCGCTAGCAGCAGTGGCAGATTTTTTGGTATGATCAAAAAGTTTGCATGCGAAGCCATTTTCGCCCGAGTACCACGGCTCGGCCCCAGACCTTCATGCGGATCAGGAGCGCGTGCCGACAGCGACATGCTCCGCAAACTAGGTGCTCGGCGCAGGCAATCTGCGGGTCGTGGCACAGCAAGATTCGGATGGGCGCGAGGCAACTCAACTCGAGACTTGGCCCGCTCGTTCGTCGAAGCTCCGATCGTTCGCTACATTTGAGGACCAATCCCTGATGGGATCCGATCTTCCCCCGAATCCACCCGTAGAAGCGCCCCAGGCCGCCATCATTGCTCCGGCGAAACAGGCGGCCGAACCGATTGTCATTGACAGCCATGGCTACCATTACGTCGTAACCGGCAATCTGCTGCTCCCAGCGGAAGCCGTTACTTCGAGTCTCGAGGCTGGCGACACTCCCAAGGCCGCCGTTGAGTCGCTCAACCAGGCATACCAGAACGCTGGTTATTTCTTGACCGCGCTGCGTGCCGAGGTTGCCTTCCAGACGGTTTCAATCCGAGTCTTCCATGGCCGCATCACCGAGGAAGACATCGAGCCGTCGCTGGTCCCGTTCTACGCAGGCATGGAGGGGCGCGAGGACCTCCAGCGCAACACGCTGATCCGCAAATCGGCTTTGGCTGAGTCGTACGCGGCGCGAGAGGGGATGAAACCCAAAGTCGCTTTTGCCCCGGCGGAGGAGGTGGGCGGCAGCAAGATGACGGTGACCGAAGAGCCGATCGAAGGCGCGAAGTGGTGGAACGCCGGCCTTAACTTCGGCAACCTCGGGAGCCGCTACTCCAGCCGCTATATTGCCCAGGCGAGCGGCGCAGTGCGCCCTGGCGCAGGGCTGGAGCTGAGTGCCAATTTCGGCCAGGGCCTGCCGGGCCTCTCGGCGGACAGCGCTGGCAGCCTCTACAAGACCGGTGGCGTCGGCGCTACGGCCATCACCCCCTGGGGCGTTTATGGGGCGACTTACTACCAGACCGACTACCACATCGGCGAGAAAGCCGCGCCGCTGAATCCCGACGGGACCATCAAGGTCGGGAGCATCAGCGGTACGCAGCTCGCCTACGCGGACGAGGCGGGACGCATCGGCTTGACCGAGTCGTTCACCCGGACGAGCAATGTCGTCACCGGTTTTCAGGGGCTCGCGACGATCACCGATCAGCACTACGACTTTGTCAGCGTCGGGGCGAGCTTCAGCAGGTCGCTTGCGGTGCTTGGCGAAAACGCGAGTCTCGCCGGTGGCTTGACGGTATCCCAAGGGCTCTCGTCTCGCTCCGGCAGTCTGGACCCGGCTCTACCCGGGGTGCCCAATCCTCGCTTTACGCTCTACCAGGCAAGCCTGAGCTACACCCAGCCATTGCCCGACGGCTACAGCGCCGGATTGAGCTGGAGCGGCCAGTGGGCCGATGCCACCCTTCCCCAGAACCAGCAGTGGGTGCTCGGAGGATATGGCAACCTCACCGCCTGGCTGCCGGCGGTCATGGTCGGCGATATCGGCACGCTCACTCGCGCCAGCGTGGCGACGCCAGCTTGGGAATTGGGTGGCTTGAATGTAGCGGGAAGCGTTTTTGTCGAGGCCGGGACCGTGCGCACCTATTACACGCCGATCGGGACCCCGGTTTCACGCGGTCTCGACGATGCCGGCATAAGCCTCTCGGGCAGCCTCAAGAGCGGCACGAGCCTGCTTGTCGCGTATGCGTGGCCCTGGGGATCGCACAATGTGAACCGGAGCCTCCTTGACAATCGGGCCTATTTGTACTTCAGCCTCAATCAATCGTTTTAGCCCGAGAAGAAAAAGCAGCGCCTAAGGTCCGGAAAGTGTCGGGCATCGGCGACTATTTTTTGTGTTTCCAGCCGCCAGGGTCCACTATGTTGCACGGAAGCAACAAAGATGCTTCTTGGATATTTTCTCCAGTGCGAATATCCTTGCAAGCCTCGTGTTTGCATCGTTAAATACGGCGAGGGCCCATTCGTCAGGAGAGGCTCGGCTGATTGAGCGGCGCACGTTGCCAGCGCGCCGGGACCGCGGTAGCATTCACATGTGGCTCAAGCCGGGCACACCGGTGCTACAACAATCGTAGGAGTCATCAACATGCATGGGAGAAACACCATTATGAACACCGCAGCAGTTAAGAATTTCCCGGTTAAGCCCGTGGTGGCGGCGATTGCGCTGGCCTTCTCTGCGGTGACTGCCGAAGCAGTTACTCCTAATCAAATGCCCGGCGCAGGCTTGGTTACGGCGGTGAGTACCGGGGCAACGGTCAATGGTGGCGGTGTCGGCACAGGCGTTGTTAACCTTATAGGCACTCCTACCCCGCCTGGCCCACCGCCGTGGACTATCACCTTGAGTGGTGCAGCCAGTCCGAGGGCAGTCATCCAATGGGGTGGCGCCGGCACCGGCGGCCTGGGTGAGGTTTTGAACCCCCCGGGCTTCAACGTTGGCCAAGCCGCTAACTTCACGGTCACTAACACCGGTGGCGGCACCGGCGCGTTGCTCAATATCGACGCCAGCGGCAGCCAGTCCAGCATTTTCGGAACGGTTCAGACCAACGCCACGGCATTCTTCCTCGCGAATGCAAACGGCATCACGCTCGGCCCGGGTGGGCGCATCATCTCGTTGGCTGGCGTCGGCCTGATCGGGGCGGATCTCACCAATTCCACCGCGAAGTACGATTTCGTCAGGAACAATGGTGCGGCGACGTCGTTCATTGACGTGACCACCGGCCAGTCCGCGGTCACCATCAGCGGCAGCATCAACGGCGATCCGATCCTCAACTTTCCGGCCCAGTATGTTCTGCTGGTGGGCGGCAACGTGACCAACACCGCCACCGGCAACATCTTTGGATCCCAGGTCGACGTCGCTGCGGGCATCATTGCCGCTCCGGGCACCGACACGGTGAACGGCGTGGCGAAGACCACGGTCAATCGCCTGTGGAACGTGGACGCGCCCGGTGCCGCCGTGGACGGTGTGCTTGGGGCCGCGGCCCCGCATGTGGCGCTCGCCGCCGGTTGCGCGGCGCCGGGGTGCGGCAACTTCGTCAATTTGGGTTCTGTGGCCGCCAATACATTGTTCGGTCCCGGCTGGATCGGCATCGAAGCGCAACACAACATCAGCAGCGGCACCAAGGGCGACACCAATCAGCTGGTCGGGCTGTTCGCCGACGGCGGCATCGTGATGGATACGTTCGACAGCGCCGGCGCGACCACGCTCTACAACGGCATAGCAGGCTACACCACCGGGGTGACGCTGCCGTTCCTGCATATCAATCAGCAAAACGTTCCCGCACCGGCTTTCCCGACCTTCTCGGGGACGGCCACGGGGGATGTGGTCATTCAGGCCATCACCGAGGGCTCCAACCCGTCCACGGTGACGACCACCGGCAACGTCCTGATCTATGGTGGCAACATCACCCTCGCCAGCTCGATCAACGACAAGCTCAACAGCAAGGGTGGCGTGCAAACAGACGTAAACCTTTACGTCCTTGGCACCAAGTCGTTAACCGTCAGCGGCAACGTGGGCGCCGGCAAGAGTGTTTACCTCAATAGTCTTGGCCCGATCACCATTTCCGGCAACGTCCTGAGCGACACCAATGAGAGCGGTAGCGGTGGCATCTATATCGCCAACTTCGGCACGGGGGCAAGCCAGACGACCATCAGCGGCAATCTGACGACTGGGACAGCGAAGCATCCCACTTTCGGTGGCATTTATATTTACAACTACGGCCTCACCAGTGGCAATCTCAACGTCTCGGGGAACCTGACAACGGCCGCAGGAGGAGGTGCCGATGTCCACCTGTTCACCAACGGCAACTTGAACTTTACCGGCTCGGCGACGGGCGATGACGACGTGCACGTCACGGTGAAGGGCCTGCACAGCAATCTGGCCGGTCCGATGACGGCAACCAACTTTTTCATCACCTACGCTGCTCCGCACGCCATCACCACGCTGACTCCGGCGGCGGTGCTGACGGCGGGGACCGAGATCGACCTGGGATACGATAACTTCTCCGGGACCTGGCTCGGTGTGCTTAACTTCACGGGTGTAGCCAGCGCCAGCGGCGGGCCTGCCTGGACGTCGACGCCGTACACTTCGGCCAGCCAGAAGCCGGCGGCTCAGTTGGTGACCAACGCTCTGGTGATCGATGCTCTGGGCAGCGTGAACGCTCCGCTCGCTGCCCCCAACACCAACTGGCTAATGAACGGCATGCCGATCTCGCCGATGGTCCCAGTGGCTCCGGTGAATATCAGTCTCACCGCGGCCGGTGCTGGGCCGCAGGCGATCAACCTGAACGTCAGCGGCAACGTGTCGATGGATTCCGGTCAGACGGTAACGCCTTTCCAATACGTCGGGCTTACTTCGGGATTCTTCCCCGCGGGTGGTCTGATCGGCAACGGCGGCAGCCAGTTGATCGTGCAAGCATCGGGTACTCTGGACGTGCAGCCGGTTGGCTTTAACGGGTTCGCGTTCTTCCCGCCGGCTCCGGCGGGAGGGACAAGCGGGGTCTTCCAGTTCCCGGGTGGGGTGGTGCTTAAGTCCGGCAGCGTGCTGTCGATCTTTACGCCGGTCGTCAACGCGTGGACCACGGTGGCGCAGGCGTTCCAGGGCGTGTGGGAAGACGCACCGACCATCAACAA
>DASPTZ010000164.1:0-9984 GCA_035623155.1 Casimicrobiaceae bacterium
CGGCGCTGGGGGCGGTGCTCAATGCGCTCAACGTGCGGCAGGACGCTTCGACCATCGCCTTCTGCCTGCGCCACGGCCGGGCGAAGGCGCTGCTGACCGATCCCGAGTTCGCATCGACCGTCAAGGCCGCGCTTGCTGGCAGCAGTGGCGGGCTCACCGTGATCGACATCGACGATTCATTGGCGCCTCCGGGCGAGCGCCTCGGTGCACTCAGCTACGAGGAGCTGCTCGCCGAGGGCGATCCTGGGTATCGCTGGCCGGGCATCGACGACGAATGGGCCGCCCTGTCGCTGCTCTACACCTCCGGCACCACCGGCGATCCGAAGGGTGTCGTCTATCATCATCGCGGCGCGTACTTGAATGCGCTCGGCAACGCGCTCGCCTTCGGATTGAAGCCCGACAGTGTCTATCTGTGGACGCTGCCGATGTTCCATTGCAATGGCTGGAGCTACACCTGGGCGGTCACTGCTGTGGGCGCAACCCACGTCTGCATGCGCCGCGTCGAGCCTGCGGCGATTTTCGAGACGATCGTCGAGCACCGCGTCACGCACCTTTGCGGGGCGCCGATCGTGCTCAATATGCTGGTGCATGCGCCGGCTGAGGCCAAGCGGACATTCGGTCACGTGGTCGAAGTCGCCACCGGTGGCGCGGCGCCGCCATCGGCCGTCATCGAGGCGATGCAGCGCATGGGGTTTCGCGTCACGCATCTGTACGGCCTGACCGAGTCGTACGGCCCCGCAACGCTGTGCGCATGGCAAGACACATGGACGAGCCTCTCGCCAACCGACCGGGCGCGGAACATGGCGCGGCAGGGCGTGCCGATGCCCACACTCGCCGAGCTGACCGTGGCCGACCCGCAGACGCACCAGCCGGTGCCTCGCGACGCGAGTACCCTCGGCGAGGTCATGCTTCGCGGCAACACCATCATGAAAGGCTACCTCGACAACGCGGCGGCCACGGGGGACGCGTTCCGCGAAGGCTGGTATCACACGGGCGACCTCGCTGTCTGGCATCCCGACAACTACATCGAGATCAAGGACCGCTCCAAGGACATCATCATCTCGGGCGGTGAGAACATCAGCTCACTCGAGGTCGAGGAGTGTCTTTATCGTCATCCCGAAGTGATGGAGGCGGCGGTGGTCGCCCGTCCGGATCCCAAATGGGGCGAGACGCCGTGCGCGTTCGTGACGCTCAAACCTGGGGCCGGCGACGTGAGCGCGCAGAACATCATCGACTGGTGCCGCGAGCGGCTCGCGCATTTCAAGGCGCCGCGTACCGTCGTGTTCGGCCCGTTGCCCAAGACCTCCACGGGCAAGATCCAGAAGTTCGTACTGAGGGAACAGGCCAAACGAATCACGTAGCCTGGGTCGAGCTTGCGAGACCCGGGAAGAACATGTCGCAGCGCCGCCCTCGGTTTCGCGCGCACGCTGTCCTGAGCGAAATCGAAGAGCGCTCAACCGAGGCTACGAAGCAGCTCGCGCGCCGCCGCAACTCCGCTGCGAGTGGCGGCCTCCAGCGTCGCGGGCAACTGCGGATCGGTGTAGTCGCCGGCAAGATAGATCCACGGTGCGATCATCCCGGGTGATGGACGCTTGAGGCCCGCCACACAGGCGTAGGTAGCGCGACGTTCCGCGATGACCTGCGTCCACTCCGGCGTAGGCAGCTCCGGCCACAGACGGCGCAACTGCGCATCGATCGCCCGCGCCAACGACTCGTTGGAGACTCGCGCACCCGGTGTGCGCGTGCTGATGACCACGGCGGCGAGTCCCTCCGGGCCGCCGAGCGCGCCGCGGTCGAAAGCCCACTGGCCGGGCCAGCCGTCGAGCTTGAGCATCGGGCACGCGAAAGGTAGCGCCAGCGGATACTTGAGATACGCGGTGACGATCGGCTCGAAGGTCATCGCCTGGAGCGCGTCGCGCGTGACTGGATCTGCGCTGCTGCCGAGCAGCCGCATCGCCTGATGCGGTCCTACAGCGATCACCGCTGCGGCATACTCGTGCTCGACGTAATCCGACACCAACGTGACGCCGTCGCCGCTGGCAGTGATGCTGCGCACCGTCGTGCCGGCACGGATTTCGCCCCCATGGTCCGCGATATACGCCGCGGCGGCATCGGGAAACAGGGTCGAGAGGTCGACGCGCGGAAGCAGCAGGTCGGAATCTTGAAGGCGCCTGGCGAAAGCCAGTCGCATGACGTTGAGAAACACCTGCGCGGAAGCGGTCTCGATGGGTGTGTTCAGGGCTGCCAGGCAGAGTGGCTCCCACAATAGCGCGGTAACGCGCGGCGGCGAATCGGCGAGCAGCGCTGCGACGGTGAGCTCCGGCTTGCAGCGATAGTCGCTGCGACCCAGTCGTCGCACGAACGCGATCGCAGCGAGGCGGTCTGCGGGCGAGACACCGCGCATGGTGAACAGTGCCGCGGCAAGATGCCAGGGAGCGGGCAAGGCGGCGGTGCGCAAGTGGAACGCGCTGGGTTGTTCCAGAACCAGGCGCCGCCGGTCCAGAAGCTCGGCTTCGGCGCCTGCGCCGTGCACCGTGCGCAGCAGGGCCAGCGTCTGCCGGTACGCGCCGAGCAGGATGTGCGCGCCGTTGTCGATCGTGGTGCCGTACGCATCGACCCTCCGGGCGCGGCCTCCCAGCGTGCGCGACGCTTCGAATACGGTGACGGCGCGCCCGGCGGCCGCGAGTATCACCGCAGCCGCGAATCCCGCATAACCGCCGCCGATGACGGCGATGCGTTGCCTCACGCCGCAGCCTCGGGCGGAGCCGCCGCTAATACGACCACGACGTCTTCCAGGCGATCCATGCCTTGAACAGCGGCGTCAGCGCGATGCGCCGGTCGAGCACGCGGTAGCCGTCGCGCTCGATCTCGTCGAGCAGCGCTTGGTAAACAGCCGCCATGATCAGTCCCGGCCGCTGCGCCCGCCGGTCTCTCGCCGGCAGCGCGGCGAGCGCCCGAGCATAGCGCTGCCGGGCGCGCTCGACTTGGAACTCCATCAGCGCGCGGAATTCAGCGGTGGCTCTGCGCGCGAGGATGTCCGGCACGGTCACTGTGAAGCGCTGCAGCTCGTCTTCAGGAATGTAGACCCGCCCACGGCGGGCATCCTCGCCCACGTCGCGGATGATGTTGGTGAGCTGGAAAGCGATCCCCAAGTCCCGCGCATAGCCGCGCGTCGCCGGATCCTCGTAGCCGAAGATCTCCGCCGACAACAGGCCGACAGCGCCCGCCACGCAGTGGCAGTAGCGCTCGAGGGCTGTGAAGTCGAGGTAGCGGTTCTGCTCGAGATCCATTTCCATGCCGTCGATGACGGCTTCGAAATGCTCACGCGGCAGCGCGTATTCGCCCACCGCGCGCTTGAGCGCCTGTGCCACCGGATGTCGCGGCGAGCCGTCGTAGGCGGCCGCGACTTCGTTGCGCCACCATGCGAGCTTGATGCGCGCGATGGCGGGATCGCTGACTTCGTCGACCACGTCGTCGACTTCCCGACAGAAGGCGTAGACCGCGGTAATTGCCCGGCGACGCGGCTGCGGCAGCACGCGGAAGCTCGCCGCGAAGCTCGAGCCGCTGCGCGCGACCTTGTCCTCGCAGTACGCTTCAGGATTCATCTCAACCAAACAGCGCCGAAACCGAGATCGCCGCCCAGTCGCGATTCGACAGCACCGGACGCCGGCGAAAGACGTCTCCGCGTGCCGCATCGATGGCGCGCAGGATTCGCAGCCCTCCTGCGATCACGCCCTTCAACTCCAGGCTCGAGCGCAGGGGCAGGGCGCGCGAGAGCGGGCGTCCTGATTCGAGCAGCCCGCGAGCGCGGGCAACCTCGAACTCGAGCAGGCGCCGCCAGCGCTCGTCGCACTGACGGTTGGCGATGTGCTGCTCGGTAACGCCGAAGCGCTCGAGATCCTCGCTGGGGAGGTAGACCCGACCCTTGTCCCAGTCGAGGGCGATGTCCTGCCAGAAGTTGGCGAGCTGCAGCCCGGTGCAGATCGCGTCGGCACGAAGCCGCTCTTGATCGGAGTCGACCCGGTAGAGATGCAGCAGCAGCCTCCCGATCGGATTTGCCGAGCGCGTGCAGTAGTCGGAGAGCTCGGCGAAGGTTGCGTAGCGGGTCTTGAGCACATCCTGGCAGAACGCCGAGAGCAGCGCGCGAAACGGCTCAACCGGCAGCGCGTGGGTGCGGATCGCGGCA
Organism: Casimicrobiaceae bacterium; assembly: GCA_035623155.1. Classification (GTDB taxonomy): domain Bacteria; phylum Pseudomonadota; class Gammaproteobacteria; order Burkholderiales; family Casimicrobiaceae; genus PALSA-1003. The sequence continues at coordinate 4,187 of DASPTZ010000164.1, forward strand.
CCGAGTGCGGCCAGCGGCGCTGTGTCGGGCGTCTCGCCGCACTCGATGGCGTCGAGTCCCTTCGCGTAAGCGTCGAGTTGCGCAAGCCGCGTCGCCGGCGCGAGGTCGCCTTCATCTGCAACGTCGTCGGCACCTCGGGCAAAGGCGTAGATCGCAACGATGGCGCCGCGCAGCGCAGCGGGCGCGAGCCACGACGCAACCGGGAAGTTTTCGTAGTGGTCGACCGCCACGGAAAGTATCGTTTCAAGCGCCGGCGCAGTGGTTTTTGCGTGGCGCGAATGTATGATTTCCGCTATACTTACCTATTTCGCGATACCGGCTGCGAAAGTGGCGGAATTGGTAGACGCACCGGCCTTAGGAGCCGGAGCCGAAAGGCGTGAGAGTTCGAGTCTCTCCTTTCGCACCAGAACCCGGCAGGGGAATCAACGAAATCTAGCAAGGAATCATCGGGCATGCAAATGACGCTGGAAACGCTCGGACAGCTCGAAAGGCGCTTGCACGTCGCGGTGCCCGTGGAACAGATCGAAAGCGAAGTGCAAAAGCGTCTGGCGCGCCTCGCCAAGACCGTCAAGATCGCCGGCTTCCGGCCGGGCAAGGTGCCGCTGAAGATGATCGCTCAGCAGTATGGGCCTCAGGTGCGTTCCGACGTCATCTCCGACACGGTTCAGTCGAGCTTCAACGACGCGGTCCGCGCGCAGAATCTGCGCGTCGCAGGCTATCCCAGGATCGAGCCCAAGCAAGCGGCAGCCAGCGATCAATTCGAATTCTCGGCGGTCTTCGAGATTTATCCGGAAGTCAGGCTCGGCGACCTCTCGGGAACGAAGATCTCCCGACCGATCGCCGAGGTCACTTCTGCCGATGTGGATCGCACGATCGAGATACTGCGCAAGCAGCGCGTGGCCTACGCGGCGGTGTCGCGCCCGGCGCAGCCCGGCGATAGGGTGCGGGTCGATTTCACCGGGCGCATCGATGGCGTGGCGTTTCCCGGGGGCGAGGCCAAGGACTTTGCCATCGTGCTCGGCGAAGGACGCATGCTGCCGGAGTTCGACGCGGCGCTCGCCGGGATGTCCGCGGGAGAGTCGAAGAGGTTCACGCTTACTTTTCCTGCCGACTACCACGGCAAGGAAGTCGCAGGCAAAAGCGCGGAATTCGAGCTCAAGCTGCACTCGGTGAGCGAGCCCAGGCTGCCGGTTGTCGACTCCGAGTTTGCCAAGAACTTCGGCATCGCTAGTGGCAGCCTCGACGAGCTGCGCGCGGAAATCGAGGGCAACTTGAGGCTCGAGCTCAAGCGCAAGATCGAAGCGGTGCTCAAGGGGCAGGTGCTGCGCGCCCTCCGAGCAAGAACCCAGATTACCGTTCCCAGGTCGCTGGTCGAGATCGAGGCGCAGACCCTGCTCAACCGGGCCGCGGCAGAGCTCAAGCGCCGTGGCGTCAACCCCGAAGACGCGAAGCTGTCTCTGGAAAACTTCGCGCCGCAGGCCGAGGAACGGGTCGCCCTTGGCTTGATCCTCAACGAGATCGTGCGCGCGCACGACCTGCAGGCCAAACCCGAGCAGGTGCGGGCACTGGTCGCGGAGACCGCACAAAGCTACGAACAGCCCGAGGCGGTGATCCGCTGGCACTACGAAAAGCCCGAGCGGCTGAACGAGTTCGAGCTCGTCGCGATGGAACACAACGTGGTCGAGTGGATGCTCGGGAACGCGCAAGTCGAGGATGCGCCAACGAGCTTTGCAACGCTGATGGAGCCGGCGGCCTGAACTGCCGTGGGCGATCGAGGTCTGAAGGAAATCACGGACGGACGAATCATGAACGACGGCAGACGCGAAGAACCCAGGGGACTCGGGTTGATCCCGATGGTGATCGAGCAGAGCGGGCGCGGCGAGCGGGCCTACGACATCTACTCGAGACTGCTCAAGGAACGCATCGTGTTCCTGGTCGGGCCGGTCGACGACGCGACGGCGAACCTGGTGGTCGCTCAGATGCTGTTCCTGGAGTCCGAGAACCCCGACAAGGACGTCAACTTCTACATCAACTCGCCGGGCGGCTCGATCTCGGCGGGTCTGGCCATCTACGACACCATGCAGTTCATCAAGTGCGACGTGTCGACCATGTGCGTCGGGATGGCGGCGAGCATGGGCGCGTTCCTGCTTGCGGCGGGAGCCAAGGGCAAGCGCCTTTGCCTGCCCAACTCCACGGTCATGATCCATCAGCCGAGCGGCGGCTTCCAGGGACAAGCTTCCGACATCGCCATCCATGCCAAGTACATCCTAAGCCTGCGTGAGCGCTTCAACCGGCTGTTTGCACAGCACACCGGAAAGCCGGTCGAGCAGATCGAAAAGGACACCGACCGTGACAATTTCCTCACAGCTGAGGACGCCCTAAGTTACGGTTTGATCGACAAAGTCTTGCAGAGCCGGGCTTGAGCCCTGTAGAGTGTGGTGGAGCCCCCGGCCGCCTTGGCGCTGAGTCGACACTCATTGGCACCCAGGCGGTGCGGTCAGGCGGGATCTAGAGGCGGCTGATGGCAGACAAGACGTCCGGCGACAAGCTTCTGTATTGCTCCTTCTGCGGCAAGAGCCAGCACGAGGTGCGCAAGCTCATCGCCGGTCCCTCGGTGTTCATCTGCGACGAGTGCATCGAGCTCTGCAACGACATCATCCGCGAGGAGGGCGCCTCCGCCGACGCGGCCCGCTCGGACAAGAACAAGCTCCCAACCCCGCACGAGATCCGGCAGATTCTCGACCAGTACGTGATCGGCCAGGATCTGGCAAAGAAGATCCTGTCCGTTGCAGTCTACAATCACTACAAGCGGCTCGATACGAGCGTCAAGGAAGACGACGTCGAGCTCGCCAAGAGCAACATCCTGCTCATCGGGCCGACCGGCTCGGGCAAGACGCTCCTCGCCCAGACCCTGGCGCGCCTTCTCGACGTGCCGTTCGTCATCGCCGATGCGACTACGCTGACCGAAGCCGGTTACGTCGGCGAGGACGTCGAGAACATCATCCAGAAGCTGCTGCAGAAGTGCGACTACGACATCGACAAGGCACAGCGCGGGATTGTCTATATCGACGAGATCGACAAGATCTCGCGCAAGAGCGACAACCCCTCGATCACGCGCGACGTCTCGGGTGAGGGCGTGCAACAGGCGCTGCTGAAGTTGATCGAGGGCACAATCGCCTCGGTGCCGCCGCAGGGTGGGCGCAAGCACCCCAACCAGGAGTTCGTGCAGGTTGACACCACCAACATCCTGTTCGTCTGTGGCGGCGCTTTCGACGGGCTGGAGAAGATCATCCGCCAGCGCACCGCCAAGACGGGGATCGGATTCGGCGCGGAAGTGTCCAGCCCGGACGATCGAAGGGACATCAGCATCCTGCTGCGCGAGACCGAGCCGGAGGACCTGATCAAGTTCGGGCTGATCCCGGAGTTCGTCGGCCGGCTTCCGGTCGTCGCCACGCTCGAGGAGCTCGACGAGTCGGCGCTGATCCAGATCCTGGTCGAGCCGAAGAATGCGCTGATCAAGCAGTATCAGAAGATATTTCGCATGGAAGGTGTCGAACTGGAGGTTCGCGAGCCCGCGCTCCGAGCGATCGCGAGCCGGGCGCTGGCGCGCAAGACCGGAGCGCGCGGCCTTCGCTCGATACTGGAGCAAGTGCTGCTCGACGTGATGTACGACCTGCCCTCGCAGGCGAACCTGTCCCGCGTCGTGGTCGACGAAGCGACGATCGCCAACGACGGGAAGCCGCTGCTGATGTTCGCAGAGGCGCCCAAGGTGGCGGCGGCGCATTCCTAGAGCGGATGCCGCGACGCGGACCTCGGCTCCGCGCTCTACCACGCGCCGGCGAACGCCCGCTGGCACGGCCGATGCTTGAACCTCTCGGGCATACCCCCCATCTAAGGATTTGTCCAATCCAGCCCCTCGAACACCACGCGCTATGGCTACCGATACCGAGAACCCCACAGGCCTGAACCCCTTCCCGCTGCTGCCGTTGCGCGACGTGGTCGTGTTCCCGCACATGGTCATCCCGCTCTTCGTCGGGCGGCCGAAGTCGATCAAGGCGCTCGACGTCGCCATGGAATCCGGCAAGCACATCCTGCTGGCTGCGCAGAAGTCGGCCGCCAAGGACGAGCCGGGCGCGGAGGATCTCTACAGCATCGGCAGCGTGGCCACCATCCTGCAGATGCTGAAGCTCCCCGACGGTACGGTGAAGGTCCTCGTCGAAGGCACGCAGCGCGCGCGCATCGTGCGCGTCGACGAAAGCGGCGATTACCTTGCGGCAAGCGCTGCCATGCTCCCGGGTGTGGAAGCGAACAGCAACGAGATCGAGGCCATGCGGCGCGCCTTGCTCGCCCAGTTCGACCAGTACGTCAAGCTGAACAAGAAGATTCCGCCGGAGATCCTGACGTCGATGTCGGGCATCGACGACGGCGGGCGTCTGGCCGACGCGATCGCCGCGCACCTTCCGCTCAAGCTCGAGCAGAAGCAGGAAATCCTCGAGATGGAGCATGTCGCCAAGCGCCTCGAGCACCTGCTCGGCCTGCTCGAGGGCGAGGTCGACATCCTCCAGGTCGAAAAGCGCATTCGCGGCCGCGTCAAGCGGCAGATGGAAAAGAGCCAGCGCGAGTATTACCTGAACGAGCAGGTGAAGGCGATCCAGAAGGAGCTTGGCGAGGGCGACGAAAACGCCGACCTGGATGAAATGGAGAAGAAGGTCAAGGCCGCCAAGATGTCGAAGGAGGCCGAAAACAAGGCGCTGGCGGAGTTGAAGAAGCTCAAGATGATGTCGCCCATGTCGGCCGAAGCAACGGTAGTGCGCAACTACGTCGACACGCTTCTGGGCTTGCCGTGGAGGAAGAAGAGCAAGATCAACAAGGACCTCGCCAACGCCGTCAAGGTGCTCGATGCCGACCACTATGGGCTGGAGAAGGTCAAGGAGCGCATCGTCGAGTACCTGGCAGTGCAGCAGCGCGTCGATCGCCTGAAGGGGCCGATCCTGTGCCTCGTGGGCGCGCCCGGCGTGGGCAAGACCTCGCTCGGCCAGTCGATCGCGCGTGCAACCAATCGCAAGTTCGTGCGCATGAGCCTGGGCGGCGTGCGCGACGAGGCGGAGATCCGCGGCCACCGCCGAACCTATATCGGCTCGATGCCGGGCAAGATTCTGCAGAACATGACCAAGGTGGGCGTGCGCAATCCGTTGTTCCTGCTCGACGAGGTCGACAAGATGGGGATGGATTTCCGGGGCGATCCATCGTCCGCGCTGCTCGAGGTGCTCGATCCCGAGCAGAACACGACGTTCGTCGACCACTACGTCGAGGTGGAGTACGACCTCTCGGACGTGATGTTCGTCACCACCGCGAACACGCTGAATATCCCTGCTCCGTTGCTCGACCGGATGGAAGTGATCCGCCTGGCCGGATATACCGAGGACGAGAAGATCGCGATCGCCAAGCAGTATCTGCTGTCCAAGCAGATGAAGCACAACGGCGTCAAGGAGAACGAGCTGCGCATCTCGGAGTCGGCGCTGCGCGACATCACGCGCTACTACACGCGCGAGGCGGGGGTGCGCGCGCTCGAGCGGGAGATTTCAAAGATTTGCCGCAAAGTGGTCAAGGGACTGCTTCTCAAGGCGAGCGAGGGCAAGCCGCGCGCGGCGAAGGGCCCGGTCGAGGTCAACAGCAAGAATCTCGACAAGTACCTTGGAGTTCGTCGCTTCACCTACGGCATCGCCGAGAAGAAGAACCAGGTCGGGCAGGTCACCGGCCTCGCCTGGACCGAGGTCGGCGGCGACCTGCTGACCATC